>NZ_QLKQ01000134.1 GCF_003349955.1 Azospirillum brasilense | reverse complement strand
CCTGGCGCAGCGACTGGTAGGCCTTCGCCTTGAAGCTCATCCCCTGATCCAGGGGCGCGACCGAGAAACTCATCGTCTGCATGGCTGTTCCCGTCCCTGACTCTTCTTGCCCCTCGCGTGGGAGGGCCCCCGGCTGAAGGGGTTTGAGCCGCGGTTTCGTTGCCCCGGAGAAGGGAAGCGGCTTGGATTGGTGATACGGTATACCAGATACCACTAGCCCGCAAGCGATTATGTTCGCTCAGCGAACTGTTTCACGAGCGGACTTGGAACGGAGGGGGAATGTCGCGCCGGGGTTGTGGCGAGTCGTGGAGAAGACGGGCCCCCACCCTAACCCTCCCCCGCTGTCGCAGGGGAGGGGACGGACGTCATCTCCCTCCCCTGCGCAGCGGGGGAGGGCCGGGGTGGGGGCAAGGCCTCACCGCGGTGGTGCTATGACCGCGACGGCTCCCGGCCGCACGCGAAAGCGCGCCGGGGTGTGGGTGGTGATGTCGCCGTCGGTGTTGACTGGGCGGCGGTGGCGGGTGGTGATCTCCACCTCCTGCCCGTACCAGGCGTGAACGTTCTTCCAGTGCCCATGCCGGCCGCGGCGGAAGTCCGGGTACAGCAGGGGCCACTCCCACCAGCCGCGCAGGTCGATGCTGTAGACGTCCAGCTGCCCGTCGTCGGGGGCGGCGTTCTCCTGCACGGTCATGCCGCCGCCGTAATGGCGCCCGTTGCCGACGCCGATCTGCACCGACTTGACGCGGTGCCGCACCCCGTTGATGCGGATCTCGGCGCGAAAGGGCGCCATGCGCCGCGCCACGCGGAACGCCGCCACGGCGTAGCCGAAGACGCCCCAGCGCCGCTTCATCTCGCGCGTCAGTTCGCGGGCCAGCTCGACGCTCAGGCCGATGCTGGCGACGTTGAAGAAGGCCACGCCGTTGACTTCGCCCAGGTCGATCCGGCGAATCGGGCCGCTGACCGCCAGCTTCGCCGCCTCCCGCAGGTCCAGCGGGATTCCCAGCGTGCGCGCCAGATCGTTCGCCGTGCCCATGGGCAGGATGGCCAGCGGCAGGCCGGTGTCGGCCAGCGCCGGGGCGGCGGCGTTCAGGGTGCCGTCGCCGCCCCCGATGATGACCATGTCCACCGAGTCGGCATGGTCGCGGATCGCCTCGGCGATGTCCTCCCGCTCGCGGCACTCGGCGCGGATCAGGGTGACGCCCGCCCTCGTGGCCTCCTCCCGGATATCGTCGAGCGCGCGCCGCCCCTGGCGGGCCTTCCCGTTGATGATCAGCAGCGCGCGGCACCGGTCGGCGCTCAGCGCCGGCCTCCCACCTCGTCCAGATGCTCCAGCAGGCTGGCCGGGTCCTCGTAGACGCGGAAGGCGCCGGCCCGCTCCAGCTCGTCCTGCCCGTAGCCGCCGGACAGCAGCCCGATGCTGAGCGCGCGGGCGCGCCGCGCGGCGAGGATGTCCCACACGCTGTCGCCGACCACGATGGCCGTTTCGATGGGAACACCCAGCCGCTCCGCCGCGGCCAGGAACAGGTCGGGGTCGGGCTTGGCGTATTTCACCTGATCGCGCGTGACCACCGGCACCTCGTCCGGGTCGACGCCCAGAGCCTCCAGCCCGGAGCGCGCCGTCTCGATCCGGCCGCTGGTGGCGATGGCCCAGGGGATGCCCGCCGCCGTCAGGTGGGACAGCAGCTCCTGCGCGCCGGGCAGCGGGCGGACGCGCCCGGCCAGACCGCGGAACGCCTCGGCGTGGCGGCGTCGCAACCGCTCCAGAAGCTCCGGGCTGATGGCGAGGCCGGTCTCGCGCAGCAGCATGTTGGCGAACAGGCCGCCGCTCATGCCGATCTTGCGGTGGATGCGCCACACCGACAGCTCGATCCCCTCATGGTCCAGCGCCTCCTGCCAGGCCAGCACATGCTGGTAGACGCTGTCGATCAGCGTGCCGTCGAGGTCGAACAGGAAAGCCGTGTTGATGCGGTCCATGGCATGAGTCCCCAGGCTTGAATCCCGCTCCGGCGGAGCCGGCCCCAGTGAGTTGGTGGCAGCTCCGCTGCGCCGCAACGTCCCCCCGGTGGCAATTCTGCGCTCCCGCCGGGACCGGGGCGTCGCGGAACTTCGCGGCCGGTTTCGCGTCAAGCTCATGCTGCCCAACTGGCAGCGCGGCGCAACGGCGGGGAGCGGACGGCCTTGGCACAGCGTGAGGACGCGGACATGGAGCGCGGCTGGTCCATCGACCGGATGACGCTCGGCCTCTGGCTGGTCGGCCTGCTGGCCGCCGTCGCCGTCCTGTGGGTCGTGAGCGCCGCCTCACCCGTCCTCATCCCGCTGGCCGGGGCCTTCTTCGTGGCGGTCGCCGTGGCGCCGATCGGGCGCTGGATGCGCGACCGGGTGCCGCCGCGGCTGGCCCTGCTCGGCCCGCTCGCCGCCATGCTGACGGTGCTGCTGGTTCTGGCCGTCTTCGCCGGGAGCCTGTGGTTCATTGGCCAGCGCGTGGCCGGCGAGGTGCCGCGCCACGCCGAGGAGCTGCAACGGCTGTGGGGGCAGGCGAACGGCTGGATCGACGGGCTGCGCGCGCAATTTCTTGGCGATTCGGGCGGCGGCTCCGATTCCGGAGGCGGTGGAGCGGAGGCGCTGTCCGGGCTCGTCGCGTCGGTGCTGACGGCGGCGCGGGAGGCCGTCTCGACGCTGGTCATCGTGCTGTTCCTCGCCTTGCTGATGCTGGTCGAGGCGCCGGTCTGGCGGGAGAAGATCGTCAAGACGCTGGGGCCGGAGCGCTGCGCCACCACCGTCACCGCGGTCACCGCCATCGCCCAGCAGTTCCGCCGCTTCCTGCTGGTCAGCACGACGTTGGGCCTGATTACCGGGGCGCTCTACATCGGCTGGCTGTCGCTGTTCGGAATCGACTTCCTGTTCCTGTGGGGCTTCCTGGCCTTCCTGCTGAACTACATCCCGGTGATCGGGTCGGTGGGGGCGGCCATGCTGCCCGTGCTGATGGCGCTGGCCCAGGGCGGATCGACCACCGCCCTGATGGTCGCGGGCGGGCTGCTGGTGATCGAGCAGGTGATGGGCAACTTCATCGGCCCGCGGCTGGAGGGCAAGCAACTGGCCATCTCGCCCCTGGTGATCGTCAGTTCGCTGCTGCTGTGGAGCTGGCTGTGGGGGGCCGCCGGGACCGTGCTGGCCGTGCCGATGACCGTCCTGATCGCCATCGCGCTCAGCCACATCGACGCGCTGCGCCCCTTCGCCTTCGTGCTGAGCGACAAGAGCGACCGCCGGCGCTTCGAGGCGCGCACCCGGCCCGAGTAACGCAGCGCTGTTTTTCCGTTGCTTTTCTGGCGCCCCCCTCTCTTGACAGGGTTCCCGGCCCTCCCCACGTCTCCGGGACCTGTGATCCGGGCCCCTCTGGCGACTTAGACGTGGTCGCGATGTCGGATCTCTTCACCTGCTCTTGCGCCGACGGGCGTGACCGCACTTGGAGGGACTGAATGCTCCCATGGACCCGCGATCCCCGGACCTCTCCCACACTCCCCACCTCCTTCCGGCCCCCTCCGGACGACGACGCCCACCCAATGGGCGACGCGCCGGGGCACGCCCGGACCATCCCTCAAACCACCGAGAGCACGAGCACCGCCATGGACCAGACCGAACGCCAGATCATTGACGACCTCTTCGCCAAGCTGCGTCAGGCCGAGGCCCAGTCCGGCCCGCGCGACCCGCAGGCCGAAGCCCACATCCGCGACACCATCGCCCGCCAGCCGGGCGCGCCGTATCTGATGGCCCAGGCCATCGTCATGCTGGAGCAGGCGCTGGCCGCCTCGCAGAACCAGAACCAGGAGCTGGAGCGCCAGCTTCAGGAGCGCCCGGCCGCGGCGGCCGGCGGCGGCGGCATCTTCGGCGGCCTGTTCGGTGGCGGCGCCAAGCCGGCCCCGGCCCCGGCCCCGCAGCAGCGCCCCGGCGGCTCGCCCTGGGGTCAGGCGCCCGGCGCCGCCCCGGCCTACGGCGATCCGCGCGTCGCCGCCTACGCCCAGCAGCCGCAGCGGGCCGGCGGCGGCTTCATGGCCGGCGCCATGCAGACCGCCATGGGCGTGGCCGGCGGCATGCTGATCGGCAGCGCGCTGTCCAGCGCCTTCTCCGGCGGCGGCGAGGCCATCGCCCAGGAGGCCCAGGGCGCCGTCGATCAGGTGGCCGAGGAGATCCCCAGCGAAGACGATTCGTGGGGCGGCTTCGGCGGGGACGAGGAGTTCTGATCCCCGCGGGGACCGGCCGGGCGGCCTCCCCCCACCGCCCGGCCGGTCCCCGGCCTCCCTCTCCGTCTTGAGAGCAGACCGGAAATGATCGTTCGCGGCCCCCTCCGCGACACTTTTCCGACGCGGAACCGTTCCCGCGCTCATCTCCTTGCTTTTTGCAGGCCGACCAACCGTCCGCCTTGCCAGCATTTTCATGCACATCTAGTTTCCTTCAAGAGAAGGTCCCGTCGCTCCACCGACCGATCAAGAAGGGGTGAAGCACAGGGCAAGGAAAAGCGGACACGCCGAACCATCGCACGGCGCGCGGAACCCTGCCGCGCGCAACGCCCGAGCTTTGCGCCACGGTGATCTCCGCTTTTTCAAAAAGAAAAAGATCAGGAGGAAACCGTGCCGCTGTTCGACCATCCCGATTTCGACGACCATGAACAGGTGGTCTTCTGCTCCGACGCCGCGTCCGGCCTGCGCGCCATCGTCGCCATCCACGACACGACACTCGGCCCGGCGCTGGGCGGCTGCCGCATGTGGCCCTACGCCAGCGACGAGGAGGCCCTGCGCGATGCGCTGCGCCTGTCGCGCGGCATGACCTACAAGTCGGCCCTGGCCGGCCTGCCGCTGGGCGGCGGCAAGTCGGTCATCATCGGCAACCCGCGCACCGACAAGAGCGAGGCGCTGCTGCGCGCCATGGGCCGCCATGTCGAACGTCTGGGCGGACGCTACATCGTCGCCGAGGATTCCGGCACCGGCGTTCCCGACATCAAGACCATGGCGCTGGAGACCGCCCACGTCTCCGGCGTGGTCGAGAAGGCGACCGCGAGCGGCGGCACGCGCAGCGGCGACCCTTCCCCCTCAACCGCCTACGGCGTCTTCGTCGGGCTTCGCGCGGCGGTGCTCCACCGCCTGCACCGCACCGATCTGGAGGGGTTGACCGTCGCCATCCAGGGCGTGGGCAGCGTGGGCGGGCACCTCGCCCGCTATCTGGCCGAGGCCGGAGCGCGGCTGTGGGTCGCCGACATCGACGAGGCGCAGGCCCGCCGCGTGGCCGACCGCGTCGGCGCCACGCCCGTGCCCGCCGACGCCATCTTCGATCTGGAGGTGGATGTTTTCGCCCCCTGCGCGCTGGGCGCCGTCCTCAACGACGGCACGATCCCGCGGCTGACCTGCCCGGTCGTCGCGGGTGCCGCCAACAACCAGCTCGCCGAGGCCCGGCACGGGCAGGCGCTGGCCGACCGCGGCATCCTCTACGCCCCCGATTACGTCATCAACGCCGGCGGGGTGATCGACGTTTATTACGAGCGCGCCGGTTACGATCATGGCCGCGTGATGACCCACATCGAGCGGATCGCCGACACGTTGACGGAAATCTTCGCGCGCGCCGACATGGAGCGCAAGCCGACCGCCGCCGTGGCCGACCGCATGGCCCGCCAGCGCGTGGGGCGCGCGCGCTGAATCAGGCTCAGCGCCCCGAGGCCAGCACGGGGAAGGCGTCCAGAAGACCGGTCAGCAGGATCTGGACGCCGACGCAGAACAGCAGGAAGGCGAACAGCCGCGTCAGCACGCGGGCGCGGGTGTGACCGAGCAGCGCCACCAGCCGGTCGGCGGAGCGGTAGGACAGCCAGATCAGCAGCGCGATGGCCAGCGCCGCCGCCGACACCCCGATGAAGAATTCGGTGAGCCCCTCGCTGCCCCGGGGGCGGGTGGCGCCGAGCGCGATGGCGACGGAGATGGTGCCGGGGCCGGTGGTGAAGGGGATGGTCAGCGGGAAGAAGGCCGATTCCCCCACATCGGAGTTCCCGGCCTCCTCCGCCGGCGCGGCCTGTTCCTGCTTGCGGGCCTCGTGGGCTTCCGGCGCGCTCAGCAGCGCCCAGGCGCGCTCGGCCACCACGAAGCCGCCGGCGATCCGCAGCGCCGCCAGCGAGATGCCGAAGAAGTTCAGCACGTAGGACCCCGCCCACAGGGCCGTCAGCATGACGATGGCCGAATAGACGGCGACCCGTGTGGCGAGCTGCGCCCGCTCCTTCGGGCTGCGCTCCGCCGTCACTTGGCTGAAGATCAGCGCCATGGCGACGGGGTTGACGATCGAGAACAGCGCCGTGAAGGCGAGAAGGAAGCTGTCGAACATGGGACGGGCCGACCTGTGCCTTGGCGGTTGGCGGGGCGCACCGCCGTGGTACAGGCCGGCCCGTTTCTTGGCAAGGCGCCATGATTTGCGAACCCCATTGTTCAGGCAGGAAACACCGTGCTTGCTGTCCGACCGGCAAGACGGCCACACTCCCCCAACGGAAGGCCCGGCGGGGAAGGCCTGGTGACGTGATGCCGGAGGGGTTGCGATGGGTCCGCGGACACGGCGGTGGGTTTTGGCACTTGCGATGACCGGGCTGCTTCCGGCGGCCCTGCCCGCGCGGGGAGAGACGCCGGCCCAGTTCCGGGCGGCGGTGTCGCAGATCGCCTACGCCGATCCGGGCACAGGCAAGACGGTGCCGATCCTGCTGCTCTACCCGACGCGCGACCATGTCCAGCCGCTCCGCCGGGGCCCTTATCACCTGAACGTCGCCCCGGAGGGTGGGCCGGCTCTGGATTCCGTGCCGCTGGTGATGATGACCCAGGGACCGGCGCGCAACGGGCTGGCGATGGTCAGCGTCGGCCTGTTCCTGGCGCGGCGCGGGATGATGACCGCCATCGTGACCCATCTCGGCGGCCCGGAACCGGGCGCGGACCCCAGGACAGCCAAAGGCGACCGGACCGGCACCGTGCCGCTGTGGCCGGAGTTGCCGCTGCAGCTTCGCGCGGCGCTGGACGCCGTGCTCGACTCCTCGCCCATGGGCTTCCGGGTGGACCGGCAGCGCATCGGCGTGCTCGGCTACGCGGCGGGCGGCCACGCGGCGCTGGCGGCGGCGGGCGGGGTCGCCGATCCGGGGCGGCTGGCCCAGATCTGCGCCACCCATCCCGACGACCGGACCCTCTGCCCGGCGGGCGCCAAGACCGCCGCCGCGACCGCTCCCAAGCGGCTGGAGGCCGCCACCGACCCCCGCATCCGCTCGCTGCTGCTGATGGACCCGGTCGGCGCGCTGTTCGCGGACGGCGCGCTGTCCCGCGTCACCGTTCCGGTCCGGCTCTACGAGGCGGAGAAGGGCGACGAGAGCGGCGCTCTCCAGGTGGCGCGGGTGCGCGGCCTGCTGCCCCGGCCACCGGAGTACGACCTCGTCCCCGGCGCCGGCCATTACGCCTTCCTGACGCCGGTTCCGGCCAGCGCCGCCGCCCGCTTCGGCGCGACGGTGGAGGACCCGCCGGGATTCGACCGCGCCGCCTTCCACGCGCGGCTGAACGACGAGGTCCTCGACTATTTCCGGCGGACGCTCAACGCCGCACCCTGACCCGCCGGGGCCGGACCTGCCCCAACACTTGCCAACCATCAAGAAAAACGGAAACGCACCATGACGACGATGACCCTGAAGGAAGCCCTGGCCGAGATTCTGGACCCGCGGGACCGGACCGTGGTGGATGTCGGCTGCGGCGACGGGGCGTTGACCCGCCATTTCGCGGGCCTCGGCGCCCGGGCCATCGGCATCGAGATCAGCGAGGGCCAGCTCGCCCGCGCCCGCAAGGCGGAACCGGTTGCCGGCGCCGACTACCGCGTCGGCAAGGGGGAGGCCCTGCCGCTGGAGGACGCGTCGGTGGACGCCGTGGTCTACTCCAACAGCTTCCACCACCTGCCGCTGGCGGTCATGGCCGACGCGATGGCCGAGGCGGCGCGGGTGCTGAAGCCCGGCGGCACGCTGGTGGTGGTCGAGCCGATCGCCGAGGGCGCCTATTTCGAGGTCATCCTGCCCATCGAGGACGAAACCGAGGTGCGCGCCGCCGCCTACGACACGCTGAAGCACCCGCCGCTGCCGTTGCAGGCGGTGGACGAGACGGTCTATGGCACAGTGGTGCGCTACCGCGACGCCGATCATTACCTGACCCACGTCACCGCCGTGGACCCGGCGCGGCGCGAGCGCCTGCCCCCGGTGGAGGCCGAGGTCCGCCGCCGCTTCGCCGCCAGCGGGCGGATCGACGCGGAGGGCATGACCGCCTTCGACCAGCCGATGCGGCGTATGGCCTTCAAGAAGCTGCCGTAAGCACGGATCGCTTGGCGGTTGGCCACTTGGCAGCGATACGGCGGCGTGCCAGCATGAGCGCCGCCGTTTGGTCACAGGCGCGCCATCGCGCGTCCGGGGCATAGTGGAGCGGCATACCCCTTTCGAAGGCCGAAGACCATGCGCCGCCCCACCTTCTCCGCCGCCGTCCTGCTTCTTCCGGCGGCCTTGCTTCTGACCGGTTGCGGCGTGGTGGTCGCCACGGTGGACACGGCGGCCAGCGTCGCCGGGTCCGCGGTCAGCGTCGCTGGCGACGTGGTGTCGGCGACGGCCCACGTGGCGACCGCGCCCTTCCGCGGCGGCGACGACAAAAAGGACGAATGACGCTCAGCGCCGGACGCTCACCTCCGGAACAGGCGGCGCCACCAGGGGGTCTGCCGCCGCGCCAGCTCGGTCACCAGGATGCGGCACTGGTCGCGCATCGCCTCGTAGGCGGCGACCTCGGCTTCGCGGTCGCGGCGCAGGCCGTCCAGCGTGCCGGTCAGCCGCTCCAGCCGCTTTTCCAGCTCCGCGCCGGTGCGGCGCTCCTGCTCCAAAGCCGTTTGCGCCTCCTCGCTGCGGCGTTCCGCCGCCTCGATGCGCTGGCGGAAGCCGCGCTCCCGCGTCTCCGTGTCGGCGATCAGCCGTTCCACGAGGTCGCCGATGCGCTTGCGCTCGGCCTCGCGGTCGGCCTGGAGCCGGTCCAGCGCCACCGCGTGGGACAGGCGCAGGGCGGCGATCTCCGCGTTCACCGCGGACAGCCGGTCCTCCGCGTCCTGAAGCGCGCGGGCCATGCCCTGCTCGCGCGCCGAGGTCTCGGCGATCAGCGTCTCGACCAGTTGGTTGATGCGGTCGCGCTCCGCCTCGCGGTCGCCCTGGAGGCTCCCGACGTCCCCGGAGCGTGCCCGCTCCACCTGCCCGATGGCCTCGCGCCAGCGTTCGCGCTCGGAGGCGTGCTCGGCGATCACCCGCAGCCGCTCCGCCCGTTCGCTGTCCGCCGCGGCCTCCGCCTTGGCGATCTGTTCGCCCAGAGTGGCGACCTGATCCCCGTAGACGCGCAGGAGTTGCGTGGTTTCCTCCGACGGCGCCCCCAGGGGCGCCTTTGGCGCGCGTTGACGCGTGGCCCGCTTGGCCGGTGCCGCGGGCGGAGGCGGCGTGTCCTCGGCGTTGGAGAGCGGCATCATCTCGGTCATCGCGGCTTATCCTGACAGTCGGGCCTGCAGCGCCACAGTAGCGCGTCCGGCGCGCCACGCACAGGAACCTTTTTCCATAGGCCAAGGCCGGGAAACGGTCGGCGGAAGCGCCGACGAGAATTCATCTCGCATTTTTACGAATTTCGCCGGCAAATTTTGCAAAATCAGGTCTGTTAACAGGTTTTAAAACCGCTTTAACGCCGACTCCCGCCTCTCGCCAAGGTATTAACACCAACGATTGACAGTACGGATTTCGATTGGTTTTTTGAATGATGTTTGCAGGCGCGAAGAAGACTTTTCCTAAAAAGCAAATCAATCGCCCTGGCCGATTCGATGTTGCGGAGAACCCCATGCGTGCTGTTCTGGTTGAACCGAACCCCCTGATCGCCGACGCGCTCGGCCGTCAGCTCGGCATGG
>NZ_QLKQ01000133.1 GCF_003349955.1 Azospirillum brasilense | reverse complement strand
TGGGCCCCTTCCCTCCCCCGCTTCGCAGGAGAGGGAGCTTATCCCCTCCCCTGCGAAAGCGGGGGAGGGTTAGGGTGGGGGCAAAGCCACCGAAGTTGATGCCTGTGCGAGATCCAGAGCGCTCACCGCGGCAGGGTCACCGTCACCCGCAGCCCGCCCTCCGGGCGGTTCGCCAGCGCGATGTCGCCGCCGTGGCCGCGCACCACCGTGCGGGCGGTGGCCAGCCCCAGCCCCACCCCGCCGGTGTCGCGCGAGCGCGAGCGCTCCAGCCGGTAGAAGGGGGCGAAGACCTTCTCGAACTCCGCCTCCGGGATGCCGGGACCGCCGTCCTCGATCTCCACCCGCAATTCCCCGTCCACGGGCCGCAGGCGCACGGTGAAACCGCCGCCATAGGCGATGGCGTTGTCCATCAGGTTGGCGAAGGCGCGGCGCAGGGCCACCGGGCGCCCGTCCACCGTCGCGTGCGCCGGCCCCTCGTAGGCGGCCTCGTGGCCGGCGTCCACGCGGTCGTCGCACAGGCTCTGCAGCAGGTCGGCGAGGTCGAGCGGGCCGCGCGGCTCGTGCTTGGCGTCGTCGCGGGCGAAGGCCAGCGTGGCGTTGATCATCGCCGCCATCTCGTCGAGGTCGGCGAGCATCTTGCGCTGCATCTCCGGGTCCTCGACCAGCTCGGCGCGCAGGCGCAGCCGGGTCAGCGGCGTGCGCAGGTCGTGGCTCATCGCCGCCAGCATCTGCGTGCGGTCGGCGACGAAGCGGGCCAGACGCGCCTGCATCCGGTTGAAGGCGCGGGTGGCGGCGCGCAGTTCCTGGGGGCCGGCCTCGGGCAGGGGCGGCGCCTCGCCGTCCACGCCCAGCCGCTCCGCCGCGTCGGCGAAGCGCGCGATGGGGGCGGTCATGCGGCGCGCCGTCCAGACCGACACCAGGGCCACCGCCCCGACGATGCCGGCCATCCACAGCGCGAAGCGCAGCAGCCGGAACGGCCCCTCCAGCGGGTCGCCGCCGACGAAGGTCAGCCAGGACCCGTCCTTCAGCCCCACCGACAGCCGGACGTCGGCGCCCCAGCGGTGTTCGTCCACCGGGAAGGGGCCGGGCATGGGACGCTCCCGCCGGACCTCGACCACCACGGCGCGGTCGGGATCGTCCAGCTCGCCGCGGATGGCGCGGCGCAGCCGGTCGAAGGGAAAGCCCTCGCGCTGGTTGGCGAAGCGCGGCGTCTCGGGGTTCCAGTCCACCCGCAGCACGGGATCGTCGATCGCCTTGACCAGCCGCCGCCGCTCCGGCGGTGGGGTGCTCTCCACGAGCTGGACGATGGCGGTGACGCGCTGGACGAGGACGCGCATGCTGTGGGCCGGCGGTCCCGGAGGACGGTCGGTGAGATAGACCAGCGCGCTGACCGCCTGGGTCAGCAGCAGCGCCAGCACCACGGTCAGCACCAGCCGCGAGGCGATGCTGTCCGGCAGCCAGCGCCGGGCCACCAGCAGGCGGCTCCTGCGGGAGGTTTCCATCTCAGGCCCCCGTCACCGCCGGGGTGAACAGATAGCCGCCGCCGCGCACCGTCTTGATCATGGTGGGGTCGGCGGGGTCGGGTTCGATCTTGCGGCGCAGCCGGCTGACCTGCACGTCGATGGAGCGGTCGAAGGGCACCGCCGACCGTCCGCGCGCCAGATCGAGCAGCTGGTCGCGGGTCAGCACCCGCTGCGGATGCTCCACGAAGGCGACCAGCAGGTCGTATTCCCCGGCGGAGAGCTGCACCAGCACCCCGTCGGGCGAGCGCAGCTCCCGCTTGGCGAGGTCGAGCGTCCAGCCCTCGAAGCCCAGCGTCTTGCCCGTGGCGCCGCCGGACACCGGCGGGCCGGAGGCGCGGCGCAGCACGGCCTTGACGCGGGCCAGAAGCTCGCGCGGGCTGAAGGGCTTCGCCAGATAGTCGTCGGCCCCCATCTCCAGCCCGACGATGCGGTCCGTCTCCTCGCCCATCGCGGTCAGCATGATGACCGGCGTCTGCGCCGTCTCGGGGGCGGCGCGCAGGCGGCGGCACAGGCTCAGCCCGTCCTCCCCCGGCATCATCAGGTCGAGCACGATCAGGTCCACGCGCGCGCTGACCAGCGTGCGCATCATCTCCACCCCGTCCTTGGCCCCGGTGACGCGGAAGCCGTGCCGCGTCAGGAACTGCGACAGGAGGGTGCGGATTTCGCGGTCGTCGTCGACCACCAGCAGGTGAGGGGTGCGGTCCATGGAACGCATGATCCGACGCGCGGGCGCCGGGGTGAAGAAGAAATGTGTAACGCCACGTTACGGGGAGGCCGGCTGTTACACAGCGTTACCAATTCACGGAAGGACGGACATCAAGCGGATACGTTGCCGGCCCATCATCGGGGTCATCGGGAACGCAAGACCCCGTCGATAACAAGGAGCATCCCCATGAAACGCGCTATGATGACCACCGCCGCGCTGGTTCTCGGCCTCGGCCTCGCCGTGCCGGTGTTCGCCCAGCAGCAGCCGGGTCCCGGCGCCGGCCCTGGCCCCGGTCCGGACGGCGGCCGGCATTTCTCCCGGATGTGCGAGGATCAGGACGCCCGGCTGGCCGGCATGCTGGCCTACGCCGAGAAGAAGCTGAACATCACCGACCAGCAGCGCGCCGCCTGGACCAAGTTCGCCGACGCCGCGAAGGCGAGCCAGAAGCCCACCCAGGACCTCTGCGCCAAGTACAAGGACCAGCCGATGCCCGCCGCGGCGCCGGCCCGGCTCGAGCGGATGGAGGCCATGATGTCGGCCCGCCTCGCCCAGCTCCAGCAGGTGCGCCCGGCGGCGACCGACCTCTACGCCCAGCTCACCCCCGACCAGCAGAAGCAGGCCGACCGTTTCCTGAGCCGCGCCGGTCACGGCATGATGGGCGCCGGCATGGGCGGTCCCGGCCCGCGCCATCACGGCCCCGGCCCCATGCACGACGGCCATGGCCCCGGTCCGGGTCCCGACAAGGGCCCCCGCGGCGGCTGATCCCTTGCCTCCCGTCAGCCGTTGACGGAGCGGGCCGCCGGTACTCCCGGCGGCCCGTTTCCGTTCTTACTCGGCGCCGGGAACGCCCTTGGAGGTCGAATATTCGAAGTGCAGCGCCTCGCCCGGATGGACCAGCGGGTGGATGGCGTGGGCCGCCTGCGCCGCCTCGGAGAAGCCGCAGAGGATCAGCTTCAGCTTGCCGG
Organism: Azospirillum brasilense; assembly: GCF_003349955.1. GTDB lineage: Bacteria > Pseudomonadota > Alphaproteobacteria > Azospirillales > Azospirillaceae > Azospirillum > Azospirillum brasilense_B. The sequence continues at coordinate 6,913 of NZ_QLKQ01000133.1, read as the reverse complement.
GATAGGTCGCGATGTCGCCGATGGCGTAGACGCCGGGGGCGCTGGTGGCGCAGCCGGGCAGGCTGACGCCGATGTGGCTGCGCTCCAGGTTCAGGCCCCACTCGGCGATCGGCCCCAGATTCATCGACAGGCCGAAGAAGGCGAGCAGCGCGTCGGCCGGCAGGTCCTTCTCCTCGCCGTCCAGCGTGGCGACGCGCACGGCCGAGAGCTGGCCGTTCCCGCCGACCAGACCGGAGAGCTGGTAGGGCACCACCATCTCCACCTTGCCCTCGCGGACCAGGACGTCCATGCGGGCGACGCTCTCCGGGGCGGCGCGGAACTTGGGCCGGCGGTGGACGACATAGACCTTCTCCGCCACGTCGGCCAGCGACAGCGTCCAGTCCACGGCGGAGTCGCCGCCGCCGGCGATGACCACGCGCTTGCCGGCGAAGTCCTGCTTGCGGCGGACCATGTAGAAGACCGACGTGCCCTCATACTGCTCCAGCCCGTCCAGCGGCGGGCGGTTGGGGCCGAAGGCGCCGCTGCCGGCGGCGATGATCACCGCCTGGGTGTCGATGCGCGTGCCGATGCTGGTCTCCACCAGCCAGCGCCCTTCGTCCGTCCGGGTCAGCTTCTCGACCTGCTGGCCCAGATGATAGGTCGGGCTGAAGGGGGCGGCCTGCTCCGCCAGCCGGTCGATCAGGTCGGCGGCCTCGATGGCCGGGTGGGCCGGGATGTCGTAGATCGGCTTTTCCGGGTACAGCGCGGTGCACTGCCCGCCCACCATGTCCAGCGCGTCCACCACATGGCATCGCATCTTCAGCATGCCGCATTCGAACACGGCGAAGAGACCGACGGGGCCGGCGCCGACGATGACGACGTCGGTGCGATGGACGGTGTGCGACATGGGACGCGCTGCCTTGTGCAAACGGGGGAACGATGACGCCTTCAATTGTCCGGTTTCGCGCCCCCGGTCAACCCCGCCGTCACCAGTACCCTGCACGGGGAGGGCGAACGGCGCGCGCAAAATGGGTGCGGTCCCGCCGATTTCCTTCTGGGCGTGCGGTCGCGGTGGGGTAGGATTTGCCCGTTTTCCCCGTGCCGGAGCGCCCGCGATGAAGGACTGGCGATGAAGGAGCTGCGCTGCCTCGTGTTCACCGACCAGGAGGTCGTGAAGGCCGTGCTCGACCGCCGCCGCCGGATGAAGGAGCCGCTGCCCAGCGGCACGGTCGGCAAGGTCACCTACCGCCCCGGCCAGCCCGGCGGCGGCGGGGTGGAGACGCTGATCCAGGTCACCGGGGACGAGGGCGACGACCGCAGCCTGACCCTGCACGAGTCCGAGGTCGCGGCGGCGCTGGTGTCCTATTGCATGGGGCGCAAGATCCCCCTGCCGGTCGAGTCCGACAAGATGATCCACCTGATCAACGGCGCCCTGACGCTGATGATCACCATGAACTTCAAGAAGCCGCCGCGTCTGGTGGAAGAGCGCAGCGAGGCGTCGGAGCCGCCCCCCGCCCCTCCCCCGGTGCCGCGCAAGGCCGCCTCCCGACGTTGATCCGACCCTGTTTGGCACGATGACCCGAACCGAATCCCCCCCCAACGCGCGCGCCGTCTCGCTGCCGAGCGAGGACGCGACCGCCGCGCTGGCCCGCCGCCTGGCCGCGGCGCTGGCGCCCGGCGACCTCGTGGCCCTGCGCGGCGACCTGGGCGCCGGCAAGTCCGCCCTGTGCCGCGCCCTGATCCGCGCCGTGACCGAGGAGGACGCGGAGGTGCCGTCCCCCACCTTCACGCTGGTGCAGACCTACGACACCGACATCGGCCCGGTCTGGCATTTCGACCTCTACCGCCTGTCCGGCCCCGACGAGGTGACCGAGCTGGGCTGGGACGAGGCCCGCGCCGAGGCCGTCCTGCTGGTGGAATGGCCGGACCGGCTGGGTCCGCTGCTGCCCGCCGACCGCCTCGACGTCGCGATGAGCTTCGCCGGGCCGACCGAGCGCCGCGCCACCCTGACCGGCCACGGCGCCTGGGAATCGCGACTGGACGCACTCGACCTTTCCGCACTGGAGCGCCCGTGACCGACCGCGCGTCGCAGATCGCCGCCTTCCTCGCCCGCCACGGGCTGGAGGGGGCCAAACGCGAACCGCTGGCCGGCGACGCCTCGGCGCGCCGCTACGAGCGGCTGACGACTCCGGACGGCGGCACGCTGATCCTGGTCGACACCCCCGTCCCGGCCGAGGAGCTGGCGCCCTTCATCGCCATCGGCGCGACGCTGGACCGGCTGGGCTTCTCGGTCCCCGCCATCCTGGCGGCGGAGGTCGAGGCGGGGCTCGCCATCCAGGAGGATTTCGGCGACGGCACCCTGACCCGCCTGCTGAACGCGGGGGAGGAGCCGCGCCCGCTTTACGAGCTGGCGACCGACGTTCTGATCGAGCTGCACCGCCGTTTCCCGGTGGAGGAGGCGGCCTGCCTGAACCTGCCGCTCTACGACGCCGCCCTGTTCACGCAGCAGGTGGCGCTGTTCGCCGACGTCTACCTGCCCGCGGCGACGGGAAAGCCCCTGTCGGACGAGGCCCGGTCCGCCTTCGACGCGGCCTGGGCCGCCGTGGTGCCGGGGGCCTGCGCCGGGCCGCAGTCGCTGCTGCTGCGCGACTACCATGTGGACAACGTGATGCGGCTGCCCCGGCCCGGCCTGCGGGCGGCCGGGCTGATCGACTACCAGAGCGCCGGGCTCGGCCCCGTCGCCTACGATCTGGTGTCGCTGCTGGAGGATGCCCGCCGCGACCTGCCCGCCGGGCTGGAGGGCGTGCTGCTGGACCGCTACCGGGCCGCCTTCCCGGATCGCGACTGGGGTGCCTTCCGCCGCTCCTACGCGGTGCTGGGGGCGATCCGTCACACCCGCATCGTCGCCATCTTCGTGCGTCTGGCGTTGCAGCGCCGACGCGGCTATCTCCTTCACCTGCCGCGCGTCTGGCGGCTTCTGGAAGGCCAGCTCGCCAAGCCCGAACTGGCCCCGGTCGCCGACTGGTTCGCCCGCCACCTGCCGCCGGGTACCCGCGCGGAGCTTGTCGTTCCGGAGCCGGATTGATTATGTCGCCTGTCTCGAAGAAGACCCGCCCCAAGATGCCGCCCAAGACGCCGCCTGTGGCGACCGCCCCCGCCAAGGCCATGGTGATGGCCGCCGGGATGGGCCTGCGGATGCGCCCGCTGACCCTGGAGCGCCCGAAGCCTCTGATCCCGGTGATGGGCAAGCCGATGCTCGACCACGCGCTCGACCGGCTGGAGGAGGCCGGCGTGACCGATGCCGTGGTCAACAGCCATTACAAGGGCGCGATGATCGCCGCCCATCTGGCCGGACGGACCAGCCCGGCCATCACCCTGTCGCCGGAGGACACGCTGCTGGAGACCGGCGGCGGCGTGAAGAAGGCCCTGCCGCTTCTGGGCGCCGACCCGGTCTATGTGGTCAACGCCGACATCCTGTGGCTCGACGGCCCCTCCCCCACGCTGGCGCGGCTGGCCCGCCATTGGAACCCGGAGGAGATGGACGCGCTCCTGCTGCTGATGGCGACCACCAAGGCGGTGGGCTACGAGGGGCGCGGCGACTACCACATGGACCCGCTGGGCCGGCTGACCCGGCGCGGCGAGATGGAGATCGCTCCCTTCGTCTACGCCGGCGTCCAGATCGTGAAGCCGGAGCTGTTCGGGCAGGACACCCCCGACGGCGCCTTCTCCACCAACCGCGTCTGGGACCGCGCGCAGGAGGCCGGGCGCCTCTTTGGCCTCGCCCATGACGGGTTGTGGTTCCACATCGGCACCCCCGACGCGCTGGCCGAGACGGAGGAGATGCTGTCGATGAGCGACGTCTCGGTGGTCACCACCTGACCGGCCACCGGACGGACGCCCGACTGTCCCTTTGTGAGAATTTTTGTATTCCTTGACGCTTTGTGGTGTCATTGCCCCACATCTAGTATCCTCGCGCGTCTGACGATACAGCTTCCGGGGCAGGCATGAGCGGCAGGGCGGAGCCCAAGGTCTATTCGATTCCCACCGGCGTGTCCTTCGTGGACCAGCTCGCCGCGGGCATCCTGGACCGTGTGGGGAACGACCCGCTGGCGCTGGCCGGGGTGACCGTCCTGCTGCCGACGCGCCGCTCCTGCCGCTCGCTGCGCGAGGCCTTCCTGCGCCGCTCCGGCGGGCAGCCGATGCTGCTGCCGCGGATGAGCCCGCTGGGCGAGCTGGACGCCGCCTCGCTCAGCCTGACCTCGGCGGAGGAGCTGCCCGGCGTGCCGCTGGAGCTGCCCGACCCGATCAGCGGGCTGAAGCGCCAGATGATGCTGGCCCGGCTGATCCTCCAGGCGACCGGCGTGTCGGCCACCACCGCGCAGGCGGTGCGGCTGGGCGCCGATCTGGGACGGCTGATCGACGCGGTGTGGACGGAGGACGTTGCCTTCGACCGGCTGGCCTCGCTGGTGCCGGAGGATTACGCCCAGCACTGGCAGGTGACGCTGGAGTTCCTGAAGATCGTCACCGAGCACTGGCCGGCCATCCTCGGCGCCAGCGCGCAGACCGACCCGGCGCAGCGCCGCAACCTCGTGCTCCAGACCCAGGCCGCGCTGTGGCGGGCGGAGCCGCCGCAGGGGCTGGTCATCGCCGCCGGCTCCACCGGCTCCATCCCGGCGTCGGCCGACTTGCTGGCGGTGGTCGCCGCCCTGCCGCAGGGGGCTGTCGTTCTGCCCGGCCTCGACCTGGAGGCCGACGAGGCGAGCTGGGACGCCATCCGCGCCGACGAGGCGCACCCGCAGCACGGCCTCGCCCACCTGCTCGACCGGCTGTCGGTCGGCCGCGCCGCCGTGCGCCGCTGGAACGACGCGGAGGAGCCTCGCGCCGCCCGCGCCCGCCTGCTGGCCGAGGCCATGCGCCCCGCCGCCACCACGGAAAGCTGGCGGGAGCTGGAGGGGCTGGACGCCACGGCCCTGGACGGGCTGACCCGCATCGACGCCCCGACCGCGGAGGAGGAGGCGTCGGTCATCGCCCTGCTGCTGCGCCACGCGCTGGAGACGCCGGGCAAGACGGCGGCGCTGGTCTCCCCTGACCGCAACCTCGCGCGCCGGGTCGCCATGGCGCTGACCCGCTGGGGCATCGCGGTCAACGACTCGGCGGGCCAGCCGCTGGTCCACACCGCCGTCGGCACCTATCTGCGGTTGACCGCCGAGCTGGCCGCCAGCCGCGCCCACCCGCTGGCCCTGCTGGCGCTCGCCAAGCACCCGCTGGCCGCCGGCGGCCACGACCCGGCGGAATTCCGCCGCTCCGCCCGCGCGCTGGAACGCACCGTCCTGCGCGGCCCCCGCCCGGCGGAGGGTTTCGCCGGGCTGATCGCCGCGCTGAAGGCCGCCGACCGCTTCGACCACCCGGACCAGCAGGCCGCCCTGCTCGGCTGGCTGGAAAATCTGGAAACGCTCGCCGCCCCCTTCATGGAGGCGCTGTTCAGCGAGGCCCCGCTCAGCGACCTCGTCCGCGCGCACGTCGCCTTCGCCGAGGCGCTGGCCTCGCGCACCGACGCGCCGGGGTCGGAATTCCTGTGGCGGCAGGACGACGGCGAGGAGGCCGCGACCTTCGTCCATGAGCTGCTGGAGGCCGCGGACGGCTTCCCCGCCGTTCCCGGCAAGGATTATCCGGCGCTGCTCGACGCGCTGATGGCGATGCGCCCGGTGCGTCCGCGCTTCGGCCTGCACCCGCGCCTCTACATCCTCGGCCCCATGGAAGCGCGCCTTCAGCATTTCGACCTGCTGGTCCTCGGCGGGCTGAACGAGGGGACCTGGCCGCCCGACCCCGACGCCGATCCCTGGATGTCGCGCCCGATGCGCCGGGATTTCGGCCTGCCCAGCCCGGAGCGCATGGTCGGCCTGTCCGCCCACGACTTTACCCACGCCTGCGGTGCGGAGGAGGTCGTGTTGACCCGCGCGGAGCGGGTGGACGGCACGCCGACCGTCCCGTCGCGCTGGCTGCTGCGGCTGGAGACGGTGCTGCGCGCGCTGGGTCTGGACGGGCGGATCGAACTGGCCGGGGAGCCCTGGCTGGCCTGGGCGCGCGGTCTGGACGAGCCGGACGCCGTGCGCCCCGTCGCCCCGCCGGAGCCGCGCCCGCCGGTGTCCGCCCGCCCGCGCAAGCTGTCGGTCACCAAGATCGAGAAGTGGATGCGCGACCCCTACGCCATCTACGCCGAACATGTGCTGAAACTCCGCAAGCTCGACCCCATCGCCGCCGACCCCGGCGCCGCCGACCGCGGCCAGTTCATCCACGCGGCCCTCGACGCCTTCGTGAAGGCCCATCCCGGTCCGTTGCCCGACGACGCGCTGCACCGGCTGCTGGCGATGGGCCGCGAGTCCTTCGGCCCGCTGCTGCACAGCCATCCCGACGTCTGGGCCTTCTGGTGGCCGCGCTTCGAGCGCATCGCCGAGTGGTTCGTCGGGCTGGAGCGCGACCGCCGCCGCACCCTGAAGCCGCTTGCCACCGAGGTGTCGGGCGAGCTGGCGCTGAGCGGCCCCGCCGGCCCCTTCCTGCTGACCGCCAAGGCCGACCGCATCGATTCGGGCGGCTTGGGCTTGGTCCTGATCGACTACAAGACCGGCACCCCGCCCTCGACCCGTGAGATCGAGCTGGGCTTCGCGCCGCAGCTGCCGCTGGAGGCCGCCATGGCCGAGGCCGGCGGCTTCGCCGGGGTCGCGAAGAACCGGGTGGCCGAGCTGGCCTTCTGGCGCCTGTCCGGCGGCGACCCGCCGGGCGAGGAGAAGGCGGTGAAGGGCGACCCGGCGACTCTGGCCGCCGAGGCCCGCGCCGGTCTGGAGGAACTGATCCGCCATTTCGACGACCCCGCCACCCCCTACCGCTCCTGCCCTCGCCCGGCCATGGCGCCGCGCTACACCGACTACGCCCACCT
>NZ_QLKQ01000132.1 GCF_003349955.1 Azospirillum brasilense | reverse complement strand
CCCACGGCTTCGCCGTGGGCCCCTTCCCTCCCCCGCTTCGCAGGAGAGGGAGCTTCATCCCCTCCCCTGCGACAGCGGGGGAGGGTCAGGGAGGGGGCAAGGCCCTCTACTCCGCGTGCACCTGCTGGCGGGCGACGTCCAGCAGCAGGGCAAGCTCCTTCTCGACCCGGTGGTCGGAGATGTCGACGCCCCGGGCGTGCAGGTCGGCGGCCAGGCGGTCGCGGACGTCGTGCGGACCGGTGGCCGCAATGTCGGCGTCGATGATCTGGCGGGCGTAGGCGTCGGCCTCGCCCCCCGTCAGGCCCAGCAGGCCCGCCGCCCAGAGTCCCGCCAGCCGGTCGCGGCGCGCGCGAATCCTGAAGAGCAGGTCCTGGTCGTGCTGGAACTTGTTCTCGAAGGCCCTCTCGCGCTCGTCGAAGGTCGTCATGGGACCCGGCTCCTTGGATTGGTTTTGCGCTCCCAGATACAAGACTATATAGCCGGTGGAACGGGCATCGTCATCGCCCCCACTCACCGGCCAATCGGCGAATCCGGCGTGCGGCGACATACCCAAGAGGGAAGCGGAAGGCAAGATTCCCCATGTGCAGCGTGATCCTCCTGCGACGACCGGACGCAACATGGCCCCTGATCCTGGGCGCCAACCGCGACGAAATGGCGGGGCGGCCCTGGACGGCCCCGGCGCGCCACTGGCCCGACCGCCCCAACGTCGTCGCCGGGCTGGACGCGCTGGCCGGCGGCTCCTGGCTGGGCCTGAACGACGAGGGCGTCATCGCCGCCGTGCTGAACCGCATGGGCACGCTGGGGCCGGAGGCCGGCAAGCGCTCGCGCGGGGAGCTGGTTCTGGACGCGCTGGACTTCGCCGACGCGGCGGAGGCGGCGCTGGCCATGGCGCAGCTCGACACGCGGGCCTACCGCCCCTTCAACCTGCTGATCGCCGACAACCGCGACGCCCGGCTGCTGGTCCACCGCGGCCCCTCCCCGCGCAACCGCCCGGAGATGATCGAGATCCCCGCAGGCGTGCACATGGTCACCGCCAGCGACCTCGACGATGTGGCGGAGGACCCGCGGCAGGCCCAGTATCTCCCCCTCTTCCGCCACGCCGCGCCGCCCGACCCGGAACGGGGCGACGCCGAGGGCCTGTGGGGCGGCTGGCCGGAGCTGCTGGCGAGCCGAATCTGGGACGACGGCGAGCGCGGCGAGCGCGGGGCGATGAACTTCCTGCTGCCCAGCGGATTCGGCACGGTGTCGAGCGCGCTGATCGCCCTGCCCGCCGTGGAGCGCCCGGACCTCGACCCCGTCTGGCACTTCGCCGCCGGCCGTCCTCACGAGGCGCCATGGCAGCCCGTCTCGTTGGGGTAGGTGTGGCGGCGGACCCCGCGCATTGTGTTCCCTGGGCCAGCTTGCTATATCACTCGTGCATATCCCCTGGACCGGTCACCCGTCGGCCCGGGCTACACGTTTTTGGACGATCTCTCATGACACGACGTCGGCGCATCTACGAAGGCAAGGCGAAGGTCCTGTTCGAAGGTCCGGAGCCGGGCACGCTGGTGCAGTACTTCAAGGACGACGCGACCGCCTTCAACAACCAGAAGAAGGGCATCATCACCGGCAAGGGGGTGCTGAACAACCGCATCTCCGAATACCTGATGAGCCGTTTGTCGGAAATCGGCGTGCCGACGCACTTCGTGCGCCGTCTGAACATGCGCGAGCAGCTGGTTCGCGAGGTCGAGATCATCCCCATCGAGCTGGTCGTGCGCAACACCGCCGCCGGCTCGCTGTCCAAGCGCTTCGGCATCCCCGAGGGGACCCCGCTGCCGCGCTCGATCATCGAGTATTATTACAAGTCCGACGAGCTGAACAATCCCATGGTCACCGAGGAGCACATCACGGCCTTCGGCTGGGCGGCTCCGCAGGACCTCGACGACATGGTGGCCCTGTCGCTCCGCGTGAACGACTATCTGTCGGGCCTCTTCCTTGGCATCGGCCTGCGGCTGGTGGACTTCAAGCTGGAGTTCGGCCGGCTGTGGGAGAACGAGGAGATGCGCATCGTCCTGGCCGACGAGATCAGCCCCGACAACTGCCGCCTGTGGGACATCAAGACCAACGAGAAGCTGGACAAGGACCGCTTCCGCCAGGACCTCGGTCAGGTCGAGGAGGCCTACCAGGAGGTCGCCCGGCGCCTCGGCATCCTGCCCGAAGGCGGCCCGGTGGACGTCAAGGGCCCCAAGACCGTTCAGTAATCCCCTTATCCCCAACCCATCAGCACCATCAAGCGAGCGGACATCCGATGAAGGCGAAGGTTCACGTCACCCTCAAGCGCGGCGTTCTCGACCCCCAGGGCAAGGCCATCGCGCACGCGTTGCACACGCTGGGCTTCGACGGCGTCGAGGACGTCCGCGCCGGCAAGGTCATCGAGCTTCAGCTCAAGAGCACCGACGAGGCCGCCGCCCGCAAGGAGGTCGAGGCCATGTGTGCCAAGCTGCTGGCCAACACCGTGATCGAAGACTACGCGATCGAGCTGGTGGCCTGAGGGGTTGATGGCCTGAGGCTTCCTCGGCTCAATCCTGCCTGTCGGAAAATGGGGGATGCGCAACCGCTGCGCATCCCCCATTTTCGTTCGATCATGTCCATCGACCATCTCTCCGCGCTCGATCCCATCTTCGCCGAGTCCCTGCGCGTCGGCGGTCCGACGGTGCGCGACTTCCGCCGCCCGGACGGCTTTTCCGGCCTGCTCTGCCTGATCATCGAGCAGCAGCTCTCCACCACGGTCGCCGCGGCGCTGTGGGCCAAGCTCCAGGGCATGGTCGGGGTGGTGACGCCGGATGCCATCCTGGCCCTGCCCGACGAGGATCTGCGGGCCTGCGGCCTGTCGCGCCAGAAGATCGGCTACGCCCGCGGGCTGGCCCAGACCGTCGCGGAGGGGCGGCTGGACTTCGACGCCATTCACAGGATGGACGACGAGGAGGCCATCGCCGCCCTGGTCGCGCTGAAGGGCATCGGGCGCTGGACCGCCGAAATCTACCTGATGATGGCGATGGACCGCCCCGACATCTGGCCGGTCGGCGATCTCGCCATCCAACTCGGCGTGCAGCGGCTGAAGGGCTGGGCGGAGAAGCCGACCCCGGCGCAGCTCCTCGCCGTCGCCGAGCCCTGGCGCCCGCACCGCAGCCTCGCCGCCAAGCTGGTGTGGCACCATTACGTGGCCCTGCAGGAGCAGGCCAGGGCCCTCAAGCCGGTCAAGATCAAGAAGACGCCCAAAGGAAAGACGACACCGTGACCGAGACCACCATCACCGCCGTCCTTGTCGGCAAGGCCGCCCCCTTCGGCCCGCCGGGGCGGACCAGCGCCATCGCCAAGTCCCCGGTGGACGGCCCGCGCGCGGTCGGCCCCGAAGGCTTCCTGGACGACGAGCAGGCCGACCGCCGCGTCCATGGCGGGCCGGACAAGGCCATCCACCACTACCCGCTGGACCACCATCCGGCGTGGCGGGACGAGCTGGGCGGGGACGTGCCGCTGCTCGGCCAGCCCGGCGCCTTCGGCGAGAACCTCGCGACGCTGGGCCTGACCGAGGCCGACGTCTGCGTCGGCGACCGCTTCCGCGCCGGCACCGCCCTGCTGGAGGTCGCCCAGGCCCGCCAGCCCTGTTGGAAGCTCAACCACCGCTTCGCCGTGCCCGACATGGCCAAGCGCGTCCAGACCACCGGGCGCACCGGCTGGTACTACCGCGTGCCGGAACCCGGCCAGATCGGCCCCGGCGACCGGCTGGCCCTGGTCGAGCGGCCCTACCCGCACTGGACGCTCGCCCGGCTGCTCCACGTCCTCTATGTGGACACGCAGAACCGCGAGGCGCTCGCCGAGATGGCCGCCCTGCCCGTGCTGGCCCAGAGCTGGCGCACGCTGGCCGAGCGCCGGCTGACCCAGGGCGTCGAGGATTGGTCGAAGCGACTAAACGGTAACTAGCCCCAAACACTTGGAGAACAATTATCTCCAGGGATATCTATGCTTCACTCTCAATTTTCACTTGACTAATTCAATAGCCAAACGACCATGGCACATCATCGGAGACTTTGAGCGCTACACTGCAAACAAATATTCTTATAGGAGTATGCAATGGGACAGATCATAAGCAACAATCTTTCCAACGGAAACTATGATGAATTCATCAATGATAGCGGCCCTCTCGGGATAAAGATCAATAGCTTCCACGAATCTGGGCAAATGTCTGGATTGGGAAAATTGAAAATTACAGCGAGAGAATTGATAGACGTTGATAATAGACACGCGAATTATTTTGCTGTTATTGAATTAAAATCAAATGAGCAGTACGAAAGGAGCGATAGCTCCGTCATAGAATACGATGAGATTGACCGTATTTGCGCAGCGCTCGACAGGTTAAAACTAATAAACCCAGGAATATCGAAATTCTCCTCAACTCAAGCAGAATTTTCTACGGTCAAAGGCCTCTCATTTACATCATTTATCCAAAGAAACGGTACTGTTGCGGCATCTATATCATCTGGTTCAGTGTCTATTTTCCTTCATGGCCCTGATAAATTCGACGAACTTAAAAACCTTCTTTTGCAAACAAAATCATTTATTGACCGATCACGCATTTCACAATGAGCACATTCAAACAGGACGCGCATAGTGTCCGCATCAATGAAAGCTTATGTCAATTTTTGCCATCAGCGGCGGGCGGTCGCCCACAGCACGCCCGCCGCTCCCACCGCCACCAGCGCCAGGACGGCGGAGAGCAGAAGCGCCGCCGTCTCCCCGGCCCGCTCGATGATCACCGCATAGCCCATCGGCGCCAGGGCGGCGGCGTAGAAGCTCGGCACCAGCAGACGCCCGACCGTCCGGCCGTAGCTCTGCGGGTCGAACAGCACCAGCGGCAGCGTGCCGCGCACGATGGTCGCCAGCCCGGCCCCCGCCCCGAACAGCAGGGAGAAGGCGACGCCGGCGGCCAGCACCGCGCCGCTCCACAAGCCGATGATAAAGCCGGGCAGCAGCAGCCCGCAGGCGAGCAGCGCCAGGACGGTGGGATGCAGGCGCCCACCGGACAGCACCTCGCACAGCCGGGCCGATGATTGGCCGACGCCGCGCACCGTGGAAATCCACACCGCCGCGGCGGGCGCCGCCCCCAGCCCGACCAGGATGCCGATCATGTGCGCCGACATCGCCGAGGTCAGCACGCCGACCGCCGTGGTCATCACCATGTAGAACACAGGCGCCACCCAGGCCCGCCGTCGCGGGTCCACGGGTCCGGCGGGCTCCGTCCCGGCCGGCACCGGCGGGCGCACGTAGCGGTCGGACGGGATGGCGGCGTGCAGCGGGACCGTCAGAAGCGCGATGACGGCGTAGGCGACCAAGGCGCCGCGCCAGCCCCAGGCGTCGGCCATCGCCTGCCCCACCGGCCACAGCACCGTCGAGGCCAGCCCGCCCAGCAGCGTGATCTGCGAGATCGGCACCCGCGCCAGCGGGCCGCCCAGTCGGGCCAGGGCGGCGAAGGCCGCCTCGTACAGGCTCGCCCGCATCGCCAGACCCAGCACCAGCCAGGACGCGTAATAGCTCACCAGCCCCGTCGAGGAGGCCAGCCCCAGGCACCCCGCCGCCGTCAGCAGCGAGCCGATGACCATCACCGGGCGCCCGCCCCAGCGGTCAATGGCCCGCCCGACGCTGCCCGACACCACCCCCATGACCAGCAGCGCCGCCGTGAAGCCGCCAAAGGCCACCGGCAGGCTCAGGCCCAGGTCGGCGGCCATGGGATTCCCGAAGATGGCGATCAGGTAATAGGAAATCCCCCAGCACAGAAGCTGCGAGACGCCAAGGAACCAGACCAGCCGGCGGGTGATGTGCGACATGACGGACCAGGAGGCGACGGAAAGCGGCAGGCACCCTAGCCAGCCGGTCGGGCGCCGACAAACGACTTGTCTTCCGCCGACCGGTGAGAAAAACTCAACGGATGCCCTCCCGCCTTCCGCCGCTGAACGCCCTGCGCGCCTTCGTCGCCGCCGCCCGCCATTCCAGCTTCCGCCTCGCCGCGGAGGAGCTGAACGTCACCCCCGGCGCGGTCAGCCGCCAGATCCGCAGCCTGGAACTCTTCCTCGGCGTTCCGCTGTTCGACCGCAGCCAGCGGCAGGTCCGGCTGACCGAGGCCGGGGCGCGCTACTTCACCCGCATCGCCGACCTGTTCACCGAGATCCAGCAGGCGACCGACACGCTGCTCGACGGCGACGGGCGGCGGACGCTGCGGGTGGACTGCATACCGACCTTCGCCATGCACTGGCTGCTGCCGCGCCTGCCCCTGTTCCAGCAGCGCTTCCCGGATCTGGCGGTGTCGCTGTCCACCGCCCCCGGCCCGATCGACACCGGACGGCCCTTCGACTACGCCATCCGCCGCGACCCCGCCCATTTCGCCGGGCTGAAGCCGCTGCCGCTGATGCGCGAGCATTGCGTGCCGGTGTGCAGCCCGTCCCTGCCGGGGCTGGAGACGCTGCGCAGCCCCGCCGACCTGACCCGCCGGACGGTCATCACCATCCGCGCCCGCGCCGACCTGCTGCCGGCCTGGAGCGCGGCGCACGGGCTGGAGCTGGACGCCTTCCGCAACCGGATGGAGGTCGACCACACCTACTTCGCCATCCAGGCGGCGGAGGACGGGCTGGGCGTCGCCATCGTGCCGCGGCTGTTCGTGGAACGCCCGCTGGAGACCGGCCGGCTGACCGCGCCGCTGGGGGCCGAGGGGGTGGTGTCCGGTCATTATTACCTGCTGGAAAGCCGCCAGCGCGGCCACACCGAGGCGCCGGCCTTCCCCGATTGGCTGCGCGAACAGGCCATGACGTCCGCCAATCCCTCTCCCGCCCCGGGAGAGGGTGCCTGCGAAGCAGGCGGGTGAGGGTCGTGCGAGGATCGATTTGTCCGCCCGTTGCCGAACCCTCACCCTCCCGCCGCAAGCGGCGGGCCCCTCCCTCTCCCGGGGCGGGAGAGGGGTTTCGCTTTGCGGAATGGGTCCTTGCCCTTGCTTTGGCGGGGCGGGGCCTTTAGTGTCCGGCCTCGAACCGTTCCCCCCACGACGCCGGATTTTCCAAGCCCCATGAAGGCCGCCGTCATCGTTTTCCCCGGCTCCAACCGCGAACGCGACGCCGTCGCCGCGCTGGAGGCCGCCAGCGGAACCAAGCCGCATCTGGTCTGGCACCGCGACACCGAACTGCCCAAGGTCGATCTCATCCTCGTGCCGGGCGGCTTCTCCTATGGCGACTATCTGCGCTCCGGCGCCATGGCGGCGCACTCGCCGATCATGCGCGAGGTCAAGGCGCGGGCCGATCAGGGCGTGCGGGTGCTCGGCATCTGCAACGGCTTCCAGATCATCACCGAGGCGGGGCTGCTGCCCGGCGCGCTGATGCGCAACGCCAAGCTGAAGTTCATCTGCCGCACCGTGCATCTGCGCGTGGAGAACACGGACAGCCCCTTCACGGCCAAGTACCGCAAGGGCCAGATCGTCCGCTATCCCGTGGCGCACGGCGACGGCAACTACTGGACCGACGCCGAGACGGTGAAGCGGCTGGACGGCGAGGGCCAGGTGGCCTTCCGCTACGTCAGCGACGAGGGCGACGCCGCCCCGCGCTGGAACCGGAACGACTGGAACCCGAACGGTTCGCTGGACAACATCGCCGGCATCTTCAACGCCAAGCGCACCGTGCTCGGCCTGATGCCGCACCCCGAGGACGCGGTGTCCGCCTTCCACGGCAACACCGACGGCAAGCCCATGTTCGATGGTCTGGTGGAGGCCCTGTCGTGACCACCGCGCAGCAGCCCGCAGTCTCCCTGGAGATGGCCCGCGAGTTCGGCCTGTCCGAAGGGGAATACAACAACGCCCTGGAGATCCTGGGGCGCCAGCCGACCTACACGGAGCTGGGCATCATCTCGGTGATGTGGTCGGAGCATTGCTCCTACAAGTCGTCGAAGAAGTGGCTGATGACGCTGCCGACCACCGGCCCGCAGGTCATCTGCGGCCCCGGCGAGAACGCCGGCGTGGTCGATGCCGGCGACGGCGACGCCATCATCTTCAAGATGGAGAGCCACAACCACCCGTCCTACATCGAGCCCTTCCAGGGTGCTGCGACGGGCGTGGGCGGCATCCTGCGCGACGTGTTCACCATGGGCGCCCGGCCCATCGCCAACATGAACGCGCTGCGCTTCGGCGCGCCCGAGCATCCCAAGACCCGCCATCTGGTGTCGGGCGTGGTCGCCGGCATCGCCCATTACGGCAACTGCGTCGGCGTGCCGACGGTCGGTGGCGAGACCAACTTCCACCCGGCCTACAACGGCAACATCCTGGTCAACGCGATGACCGTGGGCGTCGCCAAGGCCGACCGGATCTTCTATTCGGCGGCTGCCGGCGTCGGCAACCCGGTGGTCTATGTCGGCTCCAAGACGGGCCGCGACGGCATCCACGGCGCCACCATGGCGTCGGCCGAGTTCAGCGAGGATTCGGAGGAGAAGCGCCCGACCGTGCAGGTCGGCGACCCCTTCACCGAGAAGCTGCTGATCGAGGCCTGCCTGGAGCTGATGGAGACGGACGCCATCGTCGCCATCCAGGACATGGGTGCGGCGGGCCTCACCTCCTCCTCGGTCGAGATGGCCGGCAAGGGCGGGCTCGGCATCGAGCTGGTGCTCGACGACGTGCCGATGCGCGAGGAGGGGATGACCCCCTACGAGATCATGCTCTCCGAAAGCCAGGAGCGCATGCTGATCATCCTGAAGCCCGGCCGCGAGGACGTCGCCAAGGCGATCTTCGACAAGTGGGAGCTGGACTTCGCCGTGATCGGCACGCTGACCGACACCGGCAAGCTGGTCATCAAGATGCACGGCCAGACCTGGTGCGACATGCCGATCGCGCCGGTGTCCAACGCCTCGCCGCTCTACGACCGCCCGTGGGAGCCGACCCCGGCCGCCGCGGAGCTGGAGGACGCCGTGCGCGCCCTGCCGGCCGACAAGACGCTGGGCGACATCCTGGAAAAGATCATGTCCTGCCCCGATCAGGCGTCCAAGCGCTGGATCTGGGAGCAGTATGACAGCCTCGTGAACGGCGACACCCGCTTCATGTCCGGTCAGGCCGACGCGGGCGTGGTGCGGCTGCCCGGCCAGAGCAAGGGCATTGCGGTCACCACCGACTGCACCCCGCGCTACTGCCTCGCCGACCCGGTGCGCGGCGGCGCCCAGGCGGTGGCCGAGGCGTACCGCAACCTGTCCGCCGTCGGCGCCCTGCCGCTGGCCGTCACCGACAACATGAACTTCGGCAACCCCGAGAAGCCGCGGATCATGGGCCAGTTCGTCGGCGCCATCCAGGGCATGGCCGACGCCTGCCGCGCGCTGGACTTCCCGGTCGTGTCGGGCAACGTGTCGCTCTACAACGAGACCAACGGCGAGGCGATCCTGCCGACCCCGGCCATCGGCGCCGTCGGCCTGCTGCCCGACGCCATGATCGCCGTCGGCATCGCCTTCAAGAACGAGGGCGACACCATCCTGCTCGTCGGCGAGGGCACGGGCCATCTCGGCCAGTCGCTCTACCTGCGGGAGATCCTGGGGCGCGAGGACGGCCCGCCGCCGCCGGTCGATCTGGCGGTGGAGCGCCGCAACGGCGAGTTCGTCCGCGGCCTGATCGCCGAGGGACTGGTGGTGTCGAGCCACGACATCCAGGACGGCGGCCTGCTGGTCACCGTGGCCGAGATGGCCATGGCCGGCGGCATCGGCGCCAACCTGTCGGGCCTCGACGGTGCGGACGCCGGCACCCTGTTCGGCGAGGATCAGGGCCGCTACGTCCTGGCCGTCCGCGCCGACAAGGCCGCTGCCGTCCAGGAGAAGGCCAAGGCCGCCGGCGTGCCGGTGAGCGTGCTCGGCAAGACCAACGGCACGGCCCTGACCGGCCGCGGCGGCGAGGCGATCACCATCGCCCGCCTGAAGGCGGCCAACGAGGCCTGGCTGCCCGGCTACATGGCCGCCGCCGAGTGAGCGGACGCGGTTGAGGGGTCGAAAAACGGAAGGCCGGGCCATGTGTCCGGCCTTTTCGTTTTGGGCGGGGTGTTGCCCCCACCCTTCCCACGGCTTCGCCGCGGGCCCCTTCCCTCCCCCGC
>NZ_QLKQ01000131.1 GCF_003349955.1 Azospirillum brasilense | reverse complement strand
CCCCGGCACACCCCCCGGCACACCCCAGGCCCAGCCGGCCGACATCCAGATCGACATCCGGAATCTGGGCAAGGTCTACGGCGGGACCTCGTCCGACAACATGGTGGTCGCGCTCGATGGGGTCGATCTGCGCATCCGCCGCGGCGAGTTCATCTCGCTGCTCGGCCCCTCGGGCTGCGGAAAGTCGACTCTGCTCGGCATCGTCGCCGGCTTCCAGTCGGCGTCGAGCGGGACGCTCCTGCAGAACGGCCGCCCCATCGTCCGGCCGGACCCCTCGCGCACGGTGGTCTTCCAGGACTACGCGCTGTTCGGCTGGATGACCGTGCAGGAGAACGTGGAGTTCGGCCTGAAGGCCAAGGGCATGGCGAAGAAGCAGCGCGCGGAGATCGCCCGCTCGCTGATCGACATGGTCCGGCTGACCGGCTTCGAGGAGAAGTACCCGCACCAGATCTCCGGCGGCATGAAGCAGCGGGCGGCCATCGCCCGCGCGCTCGCCCCGGACCCCGACATCCTGCTGATGGACGAGCCGTTCGGCGCGCTGGACGCGCAGACCCGCGTGCTGCTGCAGGAGGAAATCGCCCGTATTTCGTCCGAGGCCGGCAAGACGGTGATCTTCGTCACCCACGGCATCGACGAGGCGGTGTTCCTGGCCGACCGCGTGGTGGTGATGAGCCCGCGGCCCGGCCGGGTGCGCGAGGAGGTCGCCGTGCCGCTGCCGCGGCCCCGCACGGCCGAGATGCGCTCCGATCCCTGGTTCGTCTCCACGGTCAACGACCTGTGGGAGACCCTGAAACCCGAATGGCAAAAAGGGGAATGAACGTGACCTCGACACTCTCGCGCCGTCGCTTCGGCCAGCTCGCCGCCGGCATCGCCGCCGCCGCAACCCTCGCCAAGCCGGCGATCCTCCGCGCGCAGGGCGCGGACGTCGTCAAGATGGGCTGGTTCAACACCACCACCGTCTCGGCCCAGATCGCCCATGTGCTGATGCGCACCGACATCGCGGCCCGCAACGGCCTGCGCATGAACATGATCCAGCTCAACGCCTCGCCGGCGGTGAACGAGGCGATCGTGTCGAACGCGGCCGATGTCGGCACGCTGTCCGACTTCGCCGCCGTCACCACCATGGCGGTCGGGGCGCCGGTCACCACCATCGCCTCGCAGGCGCGCTTCCGCTCGGCGGTGCTGGTGACCAAGAAGTCGGGGATCACCGACGTCGCCGGGCTGAAGGGCAAGCAGGTCTACGGCACCTTCGGCATCACCGCCTTCCAGAACGCCCAGGAGGCGATGATCAAGGCCGGCCTCACCCCCGGCCGCGACATGACCTTCGTCAATGTCGGGCCGGCGGAGCTGGCCGACGCGGTAGGCGCGCAGCGGATCGACGCCTTCTTCACCTACGACCCGTTCGTGAGCTTCTTCGAGAACGCGGGCTTCGCCCAGGTGATCTCGGAGAATCTGACTCCCGTCATCGTTCTGACCGCGAACAACCGCTTCTTCAAGGACCGGCCCGAGGTGGCGGAGCGCTTCCTGCTCGCCAACTCCCAGGCGCTGTACTTCGCCAGCCAGAACCACGACCTCGTCAACGGCTGGTTCCGCTCGCTGGAGCCGGCGAAGAACATCCCGGAGGCCGTGCTGGAAAAGGCGTCGGGCTACGACCCCGCCTGGAACGCCAAGGCGCCCACCGACATCAAGGCGGCGCTGTCGGAAGAGCAGATCAAAAAGCTGAACCAGCTCGCCGAATGGGGCGTGGAGGCAAAGCTGCTGCCGCGCCTGCCGGACGTCTCGAAGTTCGTCGACACGACCATCGCCGGCAAGGTGGACGCCGCCTTCGCCGCCCAGAACTTCGATCCGAAGGCGGTCAAGATCGTCGGCTGAGCGGCCGGCGATCCCAACGCATCGCGCAGGACGGGGCGGCGGCCGTGCCGGGCCGCGCCGAAGGAGACTTCATGACCTTACGACTTGACGACCCCCCCGCCCCTCCAACGCGCCATTTCGACTTCGCCACGCTGCCGGCACCCGATCGCTACCGCCTTCTGACCGCCGCGGTCCTGCCACGGCCGATCGCCTGGGCGGTCACCCGCTCGGCCGAGGGCCGGGTGAACGCGGCCCCCTACTCCTTCTTCAACGTCTTCGGCTCCGACCGGCCGGTGGTCTGTCTCGGCGTGCTGGCGCGCCCGGACCGGCCGAAGGACACGGCGGTCAACATCCGGGAGACGCGGGAGTTCGTGATCAACCTCGTCCCCTTCGATCTCGCGGAGGCGATGAACCTCACCTGCGTCGAGGCGCCGCCCGAGGTGGACGAAACCCGGCTCGCCGGCCTCGCCACCCTGCCGAGCGTCGCGGTCCGGCCGCCGCGCATCGCCGCATCGCCGGTCGCCTTCGAATGCCGTCTGATCCACGAGTTCGAAAGCGGTCCCGGACAGTGGCTGTTCGTGGGCGAGGTGCTGCACGCCCATGTCGCGACGCGCGTCCTCACCGGCAACCCCGACCGCCCCCGCATCGACCATGAGGCGCTCGACCTCGTCGCCCGCATGCACGGCCCCTCGGCCTATCTGCGCACCCGCGACGTCTTCGATCTGGTCCGGCCGGTCTGGGCCGACACCGCGCCTCGACCCACCGACACACACTGCAAGGAACGACAAGCATGACCAAGGTTAAAGTGGCCGCGGTGCAGGCGGCGACGGTGCCGTTCGACGCCGCCGCGGCGACCGCCCGCACGGTCGACCTGATCGCCGAGGCGGCGTCCACCGGCGCGTCGCTCGCCGTCTTCCCGGAAGCCTTCATCGGCGGCTACCCGAAGGGGCTCGACTTCGGCTGCTCGATCGGCCGGCGCACGCCGGAGGGGCGCGCCGACTTCGCCCGCTACGTCCGCGGCGCGATCACGGTGCCGGGACCGGAGACCGAGACGCTGTCGGCGGCCTGCGCGCGGCACGGCATCCATGCGGTCGTCGGCGTCATCGAGCGCGACGGCGGAACGCTCTACTGCACGGTGCTCTACCTGTCGCCGGACGGCCAGATGGGCAAGCACCGCAAGGTGATGCCGACCGGATCGGAGCGGCTGGTCTGGGGGTTCGGAGACGGGTCGACCCTCACCGTCATGGACACGCCGTTCGGCCGTGTCGGCGGCGCCATCTGCTGGGAGCATTACATGCCGCTGATGCGCGCGGCCTACTACGCCAAGGGCGTCCAGCTCTGGGCGGCGCCGACGGCGGACGACCGTGAAAGCTGGATCGCCACCATGCGCCACGTCGCCATGGAGGGGCGCTGCTTCGTGATCGGCGCCTGCCAGGTGATGCGCCGCTCCGACTTCCCGGAGGACTACGCCAGCCGCATCGACGCCGGGCCGGACGAGTGGATGATGCACGGCCGCTCGGTCATCGTCGGGCCGCTCGGCGAGATCCTGGCCGGCCCGCTGGTCGACGCGGAGGGCATCCTGACCGCCGAGGTGGACGTCGAGGATCTGGTCGGCGCCAAGCTCGATTTCGACCCGGTGGGCCATTACGCACGGCCGGACCTGTTCAGCATGCGCGTCGACGAGACCCCGCGCGCGCCGGTCGCCACGGTGCGCGAGGCCACCCTTCCGGAGCGCAACGAGACGGTCGAAGAAGCGGCCTGACGGGCAGGGTGATCGCGTTTAAAATTCCCTCTCCCCTCTGGGGCTCGGAGCCGCCGGCCGAAGGCCGGTTGAGCGCCGAAGGCGATCAAAGGCGGAGAGGGGGCGCGAGCCTTGCGAGCGGCCGGGTTAGGGTGAGGGGGTTGCGCTTTTGCCGGACGTGATGCCACGCGCAACCCCCTCACCGGCCCTGCGGGCCACCCTCTCCCCAGAGGGGAGAGGGCTATAAAGGTCAAATGCGATTGCTCTGGCCCGCGCGGCGATTAATGCCGGTTAATGATCGGCGCCTTGTAACTGATAATGCTTCTCATGATCATTTGCGGGAGATTTGGCCCTGTCCGGACGGGCCGACCACGCCGCATTTTGTCAAGGGAAGCCCTCGATGCCCGACACCCACCTGCTCACCGCCGATCCCATCCTGTCCACCCTCCCCGCCTGGGAAAACGGTGCCGCCCGCCCGACGCGGCTGGAGGTGGACTGGACCGACGCCCTCAGGAAGCTGGACGTCCTGGGGACGGTCCGGGTCGTCACCGGCAACCGCAGCATCACCCACGGGAAGACCGGGCGCTTCGGCAACGTCGACGGCAACGGCCCGGCCCTGATCGTGCTGAACCGCGAGGTTGACCTGCGCGTCTTCCCGCGCCACTGGACCATCACCGTCCACACGCCGGAAGCGGACGGCGAGGCCGAGGCCATCCGCGTCTTCGACCGGCACGGCCGCGCCGTCCACACCATCCACCGCACCGCCGAGACCAACGCCGCCGCCTGGGACGCTTTCCTCATCCTGCACCGCGCCGCCGACCAGGACGCGCCGGCCCTGGAGCCGCTGCCCGCCCCCGCCGCCGAGCGGCCCGACGCCGAGATCGACGTGGAGGGGCTGCGCGCCGCCTGGAGCGCGATGACCGACGTGCACGAGTTCTTCGGCATGCTGAGGACTTTCGGGGTCGGGCGCCGGCAGGCGCTGCGCCTCGCCGGGCCGGACTTCGCGCGGGAACTGCCCGCCGCCGCCGTCCTGCCGCTGCTGGAGGCGGCGCGCGACCGCCGGCTGGAGATCATGATCTTCGTCGGCAACGCCGGCTGCATCCAGATCCACACCGGCACGGTGGACCACCCGGCCGCCGCCGACGGGCTGCTGCGCATCGACGACCCCGGCTTCACCCTGCGCGCTATCCAGGCCCGGCTGTCCAGCGCCTGGGTCGTCCACAAGCCGACCGACAAGGGCGGCATCACCACCGTCGAGCTGTACGACGACCGGGGCGACAACGCGGCGATCCTGTGCGGCCAGCGCGACGAGGACAAGCCGGAGCGGGCGGAGTGGCGCGCGCTCGCCGCCGAGTTGCCGGCGCTCGCCGCGTCCCTGTGACGGGCGGGGACCGGCCGATGAGGCGCCTGCGCTTTCTCCCCGCGGCGATCGCCGCCGCCCTCGCGCTCACCGCCGCCCCCCTGGCCGGGGCGGCGGAGCGGCGGATCGTCACCGTCGGCCCGCCGGTGACCGAGCTGGTCCACGCGCTCGGCGACGGCGGCTCGGTGGTCGGGCGCGACACCAGCAGCCATTACCCGCCGCCGGTGAACGGCCTGCCCGACGTCGGCTACATGCGCGCCCTCTCGGCGGAGGGGGTGATGTCGCTCGCCCCGACCCACGTCCTGGCGATCCAGGGCGCCGGCCCGGAGACGACGCTCGACCAGCTGCGGGCGCTCGGCGTCACGGTGGAGGTCGTGCCGGAAACGCCGACGCTGGCCGGGCTGCTCGACAAGGTGGAGCGGGTCGCCCGCCTGCTCGGCCGGGAGGCGGAGGGGCGGCGGCTGGCAGACTCGCTGAATCGCGACCTCGCCGCGCTGGCCGCCGTCGCCGCCAAGTCCGACGCCACGTCCGACGCCACGTCCGGAACGAAGGACGGCGCGCCGGTCGTGCTCGGCGTGGTCGGCGGCGGGCCCGGCGGTCTGATGGCGGCGGGCAGCCGCTCCGTCCCCGCCGCTCTGATCGCCATGGCCGGCGCGCGCAACGCCCTGGATGTGGAGCGCGACTATGTGCCGATGTCGTCGGAGTCCGTCCTGGCCGCAGCGCCCGACATCCTGCTGGTCAGCCGGTCGCTGGTCGACCGCTCGGGCGGGCTCGACCAATTGCTGGCGACGCCGCAACTCGCCCTGACCCCGGCGGCCAAGGCCCGGCGGGTGGCGGTGGTGGACGGCGCGCTGCTGATGGGGCTCGGCCCCCGCACGGCCGAGGCGGTCGCCGAACTCACCCGCGTCCAGGGCACCTCTCCCCAAGGGCAACCATGAGCCTGACCTTGTCCATGCCGTCCTCCCGGAAAGGGGACGGGGCGGCGCCGTCCTTCCGGCGCCCGCCCCTCGTCCCGGTGCTGGCGGCGCTGGCCGTGGCGCTGGCGCTGGCCGTGCTGATGGCCATCGCGACGGGCGGCGTGTCCGTCCCGCTCGACCGCAGCCTGTCCCACCTCGCGTCCCTGCTCGGCCTGCCCGGAACGCCGCTGTCCGAACGCGACTGGATGGTGCTGACCATGCTGCGCCTGCCGCGCATCGTCCTGGCCGCCGCGGTCGGGGTGACGCTGGGCGTGGCGGGGGTGGCGCTTCAGGCCGTCTTCCGCAACCCGCTGGCCGATCCCGGACTGGTCGGGGTGTCGAGCGGCGCGGCGCTGGCCGGCTCCGCCGCCATGGTGCTGGGGGTGTCGGGGCTGGGGCTGGCGCGCAGCGGCCTGTCGCTCGCCACCGTGCTGCCGCTGGCCGCCTTCCTCGGCGCGCTGGCCGCCACCGTCCTGATCCTGGCGATCTCCCGCCGCGACGGGCGCAACGCACCCGCCACCATGCTGCTGGCCGGCATCGCGGTGAACGCCATGGGCGGGGCCGGCATCGGGCTGTTCAGCTACCTCGGCGACGATCTGGCGTTGCGCCAGATGACCTTCTGGATGATGGGCGGCTTCGGCGGGTCGGGCTGGGCGCAGATCGGGCCGGCGATGCTCCTGATGGGGCTGGCGACCGCCGGGCTGCTGGCCGGGGCGCGGCGGCTCGACCTGTTCGCCATGGGCGAGCGGGAGGCCTTCCTCCAGGGCCTCGACCCGCACCGCTTCGCCGTGCGCACGGTGCTTCTGGTGGCGCTGGGCGTCGGGGCGGCGGTGGCGGTGTCCGGCCTGATCGGCTTCGTCGGGCTGATCGTGCCGCACGTCATGCGGATTCTGCTGGGGCCGGTGCACAGCCGGCTGATGCCGGCGACGGCGCTGGCGGCGGCGGTCCTGCTGGTCCTGGCCGACACGGTGGCCCGCACCATCGCCGCCCCGGCCGACGTGCCGGCCGGCCTGCTGCTGGGCGCCGTCGGCGGTCCCTTCTTCCTGTGGCTTCTGCGCCGCCGCTCCGGCGGCCTGGGAGGGGCCTGACCATGCTGGAAGCGATCGACGCCGGCCTGACCATCGGCCGCGCCCGCCTGCTCGACGGCGTGACCGCCGCGGTGCGGCCGGGCCGGGTGCTGGCCATCCTGGGTCCCAACGGGGCCGGCAAATCCACGTTGCTTTCCCTCCTCTCCGGGGAGCGGCGGCCGACCGCCGGCCGCGTCCTGCTCGACGGGGTGGCGATGTCGGCCATCCCGGCGCCGCGGCTGGCCGTCCGCCGCGCCCTGGTGGCGCAGCACCAAGCGGTCGCCTTCGCCTTCTCGGTGGAGGAGGTGATGGAGCTGGCGACCGAACCCTGGCTGATCCGCCCCGGCGACCGGCGGGCGCTGATCGCCGATTGCCTGATCCGGGCCGGGGCCGGCGGGCTGGCCGGTCGGCTGATGCCCCAGCTCTCCGGCGGCGAGCGCCAGCGCGTCGCCTTCGCCCGCGCGCTCGCCCAGTTGGCCGCCGGTCGGCACGGGCACGACGTGGCGGGGCCGTCCTACCTGCTGCTGGACGAGCCGACGGCCAGCCTCGACCCCGCCCACCAGCACCATCTGCTGCGGGCGGCGCGCGACTGGGTGGAGCGGACCGGCGGCGGCTGCGCGGTGATCCTGCACGACCTGACGCTGGCCGCGCGCTACGCCGACGACGGGCTGCTGCTGGCGGGCGGGCGCGTCGCCTGGGCCGGGTCCATGTCCGGCCTGCCGGTGCCGGTGCTGGAGCGCGTCTTCGGCACGGCCTTCGTCCGGCTCGACCTGCCCGAGGCGGAGGGCGTGGTCTACGCCGCCACGGGACGCGCCGCGGCGTCTGGAAAAATGATTTGCGAATGATTATTAATATCAAATAGGGAACGAGACGGGGCGCCCCGAAGAGGCGCCCCAAAAAGGCGTTGGAGGGAGGGGACGGTGCGTGTTCTGGTCGTTGAGGACGACGCGGCGGTCAGCTACTGGATCGGGGCGAAGCTCGGCGGCTCCGGCCATTCCTGCCGCTTCGCCGGCGATGGCGAGGACGCGCTGCGCCTGCTGCGCGAGGAGGCGTTCGACGTGGTGGTGCTGGACCGCATGCTGCCCAAGCTGGACGGCATGGAGGTGCTGAAGCGTCTTCAGGGCACCCGCCACCCGCCGGTCCTGGTGCTGTCCGCCCTGGACGAGACGACGGAGCGGGTGGCCGGGCTGCGCGCCGGGGCCGACGACTATCTGGGCAAGCCCTTCGACTTCGCCGAGCTGCTGGTCCGGCTGGAGCATCTGGCGACCCGCCGCTCCGCCCTGGCGGGGGCCGGCGACGTGCTGGAAGTCGCCGATCTGGCGATGGACGTCACCCACCGGCAAGTGACCCGGCGCGGCGTGCCCATCGAGCTGACCGACAAGGAATTCAAGCTCCTGCACATCCTGATGAGCAACCCCGGCCGCACCGTGACGCGCAGCATGCTGCTGGAGAAGGCCTGGGGCTACGGCTTCAACCCGCCGACCAATCTGGTGGAGGTCCATGTCTTCAAGCTGCGGGCGAAGATCGACAAGGATTTCGACCCGCCGCTTCTGAAGACCGTGCGGGCCATCGGCTATGTCCTGGGCTAAGCCGCGCGAAGTCGGCCCGGCCTGGGTCCGGAGGGTCCGCCGCCATCTCGACACGCGCAGCTTCCGTCAGGCCATGGCCATCGGTGCGGTCTTCCTGGTGGTGGCCGGCGCCGCCGTGCTGTGGAGCCGCGCCCTGCTGGTGGAGCTGGTCAACGAGCATGTCGTCGACCTGCTGGAGCGCGACCAGGAAACGCAGCGTCTGCACGGCGGCTTCGGCGACGCCGCCGCCCTGGTCGCGGAGCTGCGCCGCCGCGAGCGCTTCGCGCCGGAAGGCACGCGGCGGCGCATCGTGATCGACCGCGACGGGCGCGTGCTCTACGGCGACGAGGCGATGGCGCAACGGCTGCTCGCCGTCATCGCCTGCGGCGGCCCGGCCGCGTGCGAGACCGGCCGGATCGACCAGCGCGGCGACGGCTGGAAGGTGCGCGGGACGGTGGTGCGGCTGGGCGACGGCGGGCGCTACGTCAACGCCTACGACCTCCAGCCCATGCTCGACCAGCTCCGCGCCGTGCCGCTGGCGGCGGGCTGCGGCGTGCTGGTGTTCCTGCTGACCAGCGTTGCCTTCGGCCTCCGCTTCAGCGCCGGCACGCTGCGCCGGGTGTCGGCCATCACCATGGCGCTGACCGCCTACGCGGCGGGCGACCGCGACCGCCGCGTCGCCATCGCCGGGCCGGACGACGAGTTCGCCCGCCTCGGCCGCGAGGTCAACCGCACGCTCGACCGCGTGACCCGGCTGGTCGAGGAGGTCTCCAGCGTGTCGAGCAGCATCGCGCACGAGATGCGCACGCCGTTGACCCACCTGCACAACCGTCTGGTCACCATCGCCGAGACCTGCCACGACGACGCCCTGCGCCGCGAGTTGGAGGAGGGGATCGAGGAGACGCGGCGCATCCAGCACCTGTTCCGCGCCATCATGCGGCTGGGCGAGATCGAGACCGGGCGCTGCACCCTGGCGGTGGAGCCGCTGGACGCCAAGGCGCTGCTGGATGAGGTGGCTGAATCCTATCTGCCGCTGGCCGAGGGCACCGGCACCGTCATCACCGTCGCCGTGGAGCGCGACCTCGATCTGCGCGGCGACCGCACGCTGCTGTTCCAGACCATCGCCAATCTGGTGGACAACGCCCTGAAATACGCGCCGGGCGAGGCGCTGCACCTCTCGGCCGGACGGCGCGACGGCTGGAACGAGATCACCGTCGCCGACCGCGGCCGGGGGCTGGCGCCCGGCCAACGCGCGCTCGCGGTGCAGCGCTTCTGCCGGCTCGACCCGTCGGACCGGGTGCCCGGCCATGGGCTCGGCCTCGCCATCGTGGACGCCATCGCCCGGCTGCACGGCGGGGCCTTGCTGCTGGAGGACAACGGGCCGGGCCTGCGCGCGGTGGTCCGGCTGGAACGCCGGGGCCGCCCGGTCCCCTCCCCTGCCCCCGCCGTTCCCGGCGCCATCACCGTCCTTCTCCATTAAGCGAAATTAAGCGAAGCGCCGTTGAGCCGATTTGCAAATGCGAACTATTCTCAATTTAGTTTGCAACCGACGCTCCGGACCGCCTCCATGCCGCACAGCACCCCCACCGCAC
>NZ_QLKQ01000130.1 GCF_003349955.1 Azospirillum brasilense | reverse complement strand
GTAGATGGCCCGCAGAACCAGACGGCCGATGCGGCCAAAACCGTTGATCGCTACCCGAACAGCCATTGTTTTTCCTCCAGTCTGGCATTCCCCGACCCCGAGCCATCCGGCCAGGGGCGGTAACTCCCAGCCCCGGATGTGTGGTCCGGGGCGGCAATTGTCAGCCCCGGACCGTCGGCCCGGAGCCCGATCCCGCGAACGCCCGCTCTTTTACAGGCGAGCCTTCGCCGCGGCGACCACGGCCTCGGCGGTGATGCCGAAGTGCTTGTAGAGTTCCTGATAGGGAGCCGACTCGCCGAAGCCGCTCATGCCGACGAAGGCGGTGGCCGTGGCGCCCGGATAGCCGAGCCAGCGGTCCCAGCCCTGACGGATGGCCGCCTCGACCGCGACGCGGACGCCGCTGCCCAGAACGGACGCCTTGTAGGCGTCGTCCTGCGCCTCGAACAGCTCGAAGCTCGGGATCGACACCACGGCGGCGCCGATGCCCTCGGCCTGCAGCGCCTTGCGGGCCTCGGCGGCCAGCGAGACTTCCGAGCCGGTGGCGAGCAGAGTCACCTTGCGCTCGCCCTCGGCCTCCAGGATCACGTAGCCGCCGCGGGCGGAACGGTTCTCGGCGGCGTGTTCGGTGCGCAGGGTCGGCACGTTCTGGCGGGTCAGCGCCAGGACGGACGGGCCGTTGACGCGCTCCAGCGCGATCTGCCAGCACTCCGCGGTCTCCACGGCGTCGGCCGGGCGCAGGGTCAGCAGGTTCGGGATGGCGCGCAGGGCGGCCAGATGCTCCACCGGCTGGTGGGTCGGGCCGTCCTCGCCGAGGCCGATCGAGTCGTGGGTCATCACGAAGATCGAACGCTGCTTCATCAGCGCGGCGAGACGGATCGACGGGCGGCAGTAATCGGCGAACTGCATGAAGGTGCCGCCGTAGGGGATGATGCCGCCGTGCAGCGCCATGCCGTTCATGACGGTGGCCATGCCGTGCTCGCGCACGCCGTAGCGGACGTAGCGGCCATTGAACTCGCCACGGCCCTTCACGTCGGCGGTGTTCTTCGCCTTGGTGTTGTTCGACGGGGTCAGGTCGGCGGAGCCGCCGATCATCTCCGGCACCGCCGGGACCAGGATGTCGAGCACGTTGCCCGAGGCGACGCGGGTCGCCCAGCTCGGCTTGTCCTCCGACACCTTCTTCTTGAAGGCGGCGATCAGCTCGTCCAGACCGGCGGGAACGCCGCGGTCCATGGCCGCCTCGAAGGCCTTGCGGGCGGACGGGTCCATCGCCGCGACGCGCTGCGCCCAGTCGGCGTAGGCGGCGTCGGCGCGGGTGCCGGCGGCACGCCAGGCGTCCAGCACGTCCTGCGGGACGACGAAGGCCTCGTGCGGCCAGCCGAGATTCTCACGGGTGGCGGCCACCTCGTCGGCGCCCAGCGGCGAGCCGTGGCAGCCGTGGGTGTTGGCCTTGTTCGGGGCGCCCTTGCCGATGATGGTGCGGCAGGCGATCAGCGTCGGCTTGTCGGAGGTCTGCGCGGCCTCGATGGCCTTGGCGACGGCCTCCGGATCGTGGCCGTCGACGGTCGCCGTGTTCCAGCCGTAGGAGCGGAAGCGGGCCGGCGTGTCGTCGGTGAAGCTGAGGTCGGTCGAGCCGTCGATGGAGATGTGGTTGTCGTCCCACAGCACGATCAGGCGGTTCAGCCCGAGATGGCCGGCCAGCGAGCAGGCCTCGTGGCTGACGCCCTCCATCAGGTCGCCGTCCGAGGCGATGACGTAGGTGAAGTGGTTGATCAGGTCGTCGCCGAAGCGGGCGTTGGTGATGCGCTCCGCCAGGGCGAAACCGACGGCGGTGGAGACGCCCTGGCCGAGCGGGCCGGTGGTCATCTCGATGCCGAGCGACGGATCGACTTCCGGGTGGCCCGGCGTCAGGCTGCCGAGCTGGCGGAAGCGCTTCAGCTCGTCGATGGTCATCCGCTCATAGCCGGTCAGGTAGCCCAGCGAGTAGATCAGCATCGAGCCGTGGCCGGCCGACAGGATGAAGCGGTCGCGGTCGGCCCAGGCCGGCTGCTTCGGGTTGAACTTCAGGAAGCGCGTGAACAGCACCGTGGCCACGTCGGCCATGCCCATCGGCATGCCGGGGTGGCCGGACTTCGCGGCCTCCACCGCGTCCATGGACAGCGCGCGGATGGCGTTCGCCATGGTGGTGATGGGGGCGGGCGGGGTGGCGGCGGAAGCAGCGGACATCGGGCAGGGTTCCTGAAGAATGGTCCCGTGGGCAGGCGGGCAGCGAGCGGTGTGGGCCGAATGGCGTCGGGCAACACCGATTGGGCGGGAAACAAGGCTTCCCGCAGGACGCGCGCACCATGCAGAACCCGTGTGCGCAGGTCAACACGGGAATGGGGATGGCGGTCCGGCTTCCGGCGCATTGTGACGGCGCCATTTCCACCGTGAACTGCGGCGTAATTCCGGTTGACGGGGCGGCGTGGCCGGCCCAACTGTAGCGCTCGGCATTTTATGCATGTGCGAACTGCTGCCCGCCCGCCGTCCATCCGTCCGTCAAGGTTCCCCGCCCATGGATTCCCTGAAAGCCTCGCTCGACCGCCTCGGCAAGGCCGTGGATCGCCTGGAGCATGCCGCGTGCGCCCGCGAGGAACGGGTGGCCAAGCGCGAGCAGGAGCTGAGCGAGTCCCTGCGCGAGGCCCGCATCGAGCAGGCGCGGGCCCAGGAGAACGCGGAAACCGTGTCGAAGCGTCTGGAGGCGGCCATCGGCCGTCTCGAAGCGGTTTTGGAGAACTGAGCCATGGCCCAGGTGGACATCGAGGTGAACGGGCGGGCCTACCGCGTCTTCTGCCAGGACGGCCAGGAGGCCCGCCTGCGTGAGCTGGCCGCCTTCGTGGACGCCAAGCTGAAGCAGGTGACCGGCGGCGGAAAATCCGGGTCGGAGGCGCAGATGCTCGTCCTGACCGCCATCGTCATGGCCGACGAGATGCAGGACGTGATGGCCGGCCGCGGCCTCGCCCCGCTGTCCACGATCAACGAGGCCGAAGTGGCCGCCGCCGTGGACAATGTCGCTTTGCGCATCGAAGAGGTTGCCGCGCGGCTCGAGCGCGCTTAAGTTAGTGAACGGAAGGTCGCTGCCTGGTTCGTCAGGTCGCAATAATCCCCAGGGCCGATAATC
Organism: Azospirillum brasilense; assembly: GCF_003349955.1. Classification (GTDB taxonomy): domain Bacteria; phylum Pseudomonadota; class Alphaproteobacteria; order Azospirillales; family Azospirillaceae; genus Azospirillum; species Azospirillum brasilense_B. The sequence goes on along the minus strand of NZ_QLKQ01000130.1, from coordinate 7,336 downwards.
TTAGACTCTCGGGAGCTGTCCCTGTCCGGACCCTGGTCCGGTTACACGGCGCCCACCTGCTCTGCAGGTCATGGAGGATAAGCAATGCCAACGGCCAAGGCGGCACCTTCCGCCTCTCCCCCGAAATTCTCCGACCTTTCCAGGCGACGATGACCGACCCGCGCGCGGCCAAGGACGCCGCCCGAGCCCAGGCGCGCGCCCGGCGCGATTCCCTCAGCGACGACCGGATGCGCGCTTTTGCCGCGGACGCCCTGCGCGACCGCTTCCTGGAGGAGCTGGTCCGGCCGGGGTTACTCCCCGACGGTCCGGTCGCCGGCTACTGGCCGCTCGGTTCGGAACTCGACGTGCGGCCGCTGCTGCTCCATCTTAAGGCGGGTGGGCTTAGGACGGGCGGCCATAAGACAGACGGGCGCTCCATCGCGCTTCCGGTGTCCGGGCCGCGCGGGCAGGCGCTGACCTTTCGCGACTGGGACCCGGCGCAGCCTCTGGCCGCCGGCCGCTACGGCATCCAGGAACCGGGCGCCGACCGGCCCGAGGTGGTGCCGGCGGTGCTGCTGGTGCCGATGCTGGCCTTCGACCGCAGCGGGCACCGGCTGGGCTACGGCGCCGGCTACTACGACCGGACGCTGGACGCCCTTCGGGCTGTTCGCCCGGTGCTGGCGGTCGGCATGGCCTTCGCCGCGCAGGAGATGGACGCGGTGCCCTGCGGGGCGCACGACGAGCGGCTCGATTGGATTCTGACGGAGCGCGAGACGCTCCGCTTTACGCAGTGAAGGTTGGGGACGATGCGGCTTTTGTTTCTCGGTGATGTGGTGGGGCGGTCGGGACGCGACGCGGTGATCGCGCACATGCCGATGTTGCGCGACCGGTTGGACCCCGACCTGACCGTGGTCAACGGCGAGAACGCCGCCGGCGGCTTCGGCATCACCGTGAAGATCGCCGAGGAGTTCTTCGCCGCCGGCGTGGACGTGGTGACGCTGGGCAACCACAGCTGGGACCAGAAGGAACTGGTCGCGGCGATCGACCAGCAGCCGCGCATCATCCGTCCGCTGAACTATCCGGAAGGCACGCCGGGGCGCGGCTTCGTGCTGCTGCAGGCGCGGGGCGGGCGCAAGGTGCTGGTCATGAACGTGATGCTGCGCCTGTTCATGGACCCGATGGACGATCCCTTCGCCGCGGTGGACCGGGTGCTGCGCGCCCACCGGCTGGGCCCCAACGGCGCCGACGCCATCCTGGTTGACGTCCATGGCGAGGCGACCAGCGAGAAGATGATCATGGGCCATTTCTGCGACGGCCGCGCCTCGCTGGTGGTCGGCACGCACAGCCACGTCCCGACGGCGGACCATGTGGTGATGAAGGGCGGCACCGCCTATCTCACCGACGCCGGCATGTGCGGCGACTACGACAGCGCCATCGGCATGAAGAAGGAGGTCGCCATGGCCAAGCTGATCCGCAAGCTGCCGACCGAGCGGCTGAGCCCGGCGGAGGGCGAGGGCACCGTTTGCGGCTGCTACGTCGAGACGGACGACCGCACCGGCCTCGCCACCAGCATCCAGCCGGTTCGGCTGGGCGGGCGGCTGAGCCAGTCCATGCCGGTCCGGGGCTGAGCGGCGCCACCGCTTCCGGCTTCGCGGGGCGCAAAAGGGGCGCCCCAATACTGCCATATTGACTTTCTATATGGGTAGGTGTCGTCTCCGGCGCCGAAGGCGTGCGGTGGCGCACAAAGGCTGGTACATGTGTCCCACCGCTTTCCAAGCTGTTTCACAAGACCTTTGTCTCTTTGAATCCATCTGGGGCTCGTTCGACGCATGGCCGGTCATAGCCAATTCAAGAACATCATGCACCGCAAAGGCGCGCAGGACGCCAAGCGGTCGAAGATCTTCAACAAGCTCGCCCGCGAGATCACCGTGGCGGCCAAGGGCGGCCTGCCCGACCCGGCGGCCAACCCGCGCCTGCGCGCCGCGATCACCGCGGCCCGCGTGCAGAACATGCCGCGCGACCGCATCGACCGCGCGATCAAGCAGGGCACGCCCGGCGGTGGCGACGACGCGAACTACGACGAGGTGCGGTACGAGGGCTACGGCCCCGGCGGCGTCGCGCTGATCGTCGAGGCGCTGACCGACAACCGCAACCGCACGGCGTCGGAAGTGCGCTCGGCCTTCACCAAGTACGGCGGCTCGCTGGGCGAGACGAACTCGGTCAGCTTCATGTTCAGCCGCGTCGGCGCGATCTACTACCCGGCCGCGGCCGCGGCCGCGGACGCCGTGTTCGAGGTGGCCCTTGAGGCCGGCGCCGAGGACGTGGCGTCCGACGACAACGGTCACGAGGTCACCACCACGGTGGAGAATTTCGCGATCGTGCGCGACGCGCTGGAGGCCAAGTTCGGCGGTGCGGAGAGCGCGCGCCTGACCTGGAAGCCGCTGAACACCGTCGCCCCGTCCGAGGACGCCGCCGCCAGCCTGATGAAGCTGCTGGACGTGCTGGAGGACAACGACGACGTCCAGACCGTCGAAGGCAACTTCGACATCTCCGACGAGCTGATGCAGAAGCTGACGGCCTGATTTCAGGCCGCGGAGCGGAGGGAACCGGGGTGCTTGGGCAGGCCGGAAGGAACGGGGCGGCGCAACAGCCGCCCGTACGCCTGTTGGGGCTGGACCCCGGCCTCCGCCACACCGGCTGGGGCGTCATCGACGTGTCCGGCAACCGGCTGACCCATGTGGCGGACGGCGCCGTCCATTCCGACGGCGACCGTCCGCTGGCCGAACGGCTGTGCCAGATCCACGACGCGCTGACCCAGGTGCTGGAGCGCTACCGCCCCGACGAGGCGGCGGTGGAGGAGACCTTCGTCAACAACAACGCGGTCTCCACGCTGAAGCTGGGGCAGGCGCGCGCGGTGGCCCTGCTGGTCCCGGCGCTGGCGGGTCTGTCGGTGGCGGAATACGCCAACAACATGGTGAAGAAGGCCGTGGTGGGGCAGGGCCGGGCCGACAAGACGCAGGTCCAGGCCATGGTGCGCCTGTTGCTTCCCGGCTGCGCCATCACCACGCCGGACGCCGCGGACGCCCTGGCCGTGGCGATCTGCCACGCGCATCACCGCGCCAGCTGGCAAATGTGGCGGCGGGACGATGGCGTGTCCCTCTCCCCTCCGGGGAGAGGGTGGCCCGTAGGGCCGGGTGAGGGGGATGCGCGTGGCGGTGGGTTCGGCACACGCACACCCCCCTCACCCCAACCCTCTCCCCAGAGGGGAGAGGGGGTGTTGCTGCCGGTTGCGAAGGACAAGCCGGCGCCTTTGCACACCAATCGCGCCGTTCAGATGCGGCGCGATTCCACGGAAGTGGAAAAGATCATATGGCAACGTTTGCGGAACGCGCAGATGGGAGCCAAATTCCGTCGGCAGGAACCCATTGTCGGCTTCATCGTGGATTTCGTCGCGCACGACCATCGGTTGGTGATCGAACTGGACGGCGGACAGCACGCCGATCAGGCGCCCTATGACGAGCGCCGGACGCGCATGTTGGAACAGGCCGGTTTCCGTGTGCTGCGCTTCTGGAACAACGACGTGAACGACAATCTGGAAGGCGTTCTCGAAACCATCCGCACGGCGCTTTCCGCGACCACCGTGTTGCGCCGTGATCCCCTCCAGCGTTTGAGGGACAAGGAGAATTCCCCATGATCGCCAAACTCACCGGTGTCGTGGATTCGGTCGGGACCGACTGGGTGGTGGTGGACGTCAACGGGGTCGGCTATCAGGTCGCCTGCTCCAACCGCACGCTGTCGCGCATGGCGGTGGGGGAGCGGCGGGCGCTGGTCGTCGAGACCTTCATCCGCGACGACCGGATCACCCTCTACGGCTTCGCCGATTCCGGCGAGCGCGACTGGTTCCGGCTGCTGACCACCATCCAGGGCGTCGGCTCGCGCCTCGCTTTGTCGATTCTCGGCGTGCTCGACCCGGACCAGCTCACCCGCGCCATCGCCGCGCAGGACAAGACGGCGCTCACCCGCGCCGACGGCGTGGGGCCGAAGGTGGCCGCGCGCATCGTCAACGAGTTGAAGGACAAGGTGGGCAACCTCACCCTCGGCGCCTCGGCCGCCGCCGCTCCGGCGGCGGGTGGCAAGGCGGCGCCGGCGGCGGGCGGCCCCGACAACATGGTCATGGCGGACGCCGTCTCGGCCCTCGTCAACCTCGGCTACGGGCGGTCGGAGGCGTTCGGCGCCGTCGTGGCCGCCGGACGCAAGCTGGGCGACGGGGCGGGCGTGTCGGAGCTGATCCGCCATGGCCTTAAGGAACTCAGCCAATGACCGCCGACCAGAACGGCTCCGATCCCGACCGGCTGGTGCAGCCGGGGCGGGGTGCCGGCGACTCCGGCGAAGCCTCGATCCGTCCGCTCTCGCTCGCCGAGTTCATAGGCCAGCGGCAGGCGCGCGAGAACCTGTCGATCTTCATCCAAGCCGCCCGCGCGCGTGGCGAGGCGTTGGACCATGTGCTGCTGTTCGGCCCGCCGGGCCTGGGCAAGACGACGCTGGCCCAGATCGTTTCGCGTGAGCTGGGAGTGGGCTTCCGCGCGACCTCCGGTCCGGTCATCGCGCGGGCCGGCGACCTCGCCGCTCTGCTGACCAACCTGCAGCCGCACGACGTCCTCTTCATCGACGAGATTCATCGCCTTAATCCCGCCGTGGAAGAGGTGCTCTATCCCGCCATGGAGGATTTCCAGCTCGACCTCATCATCGGCGAAGGCCCGTCGGCGCGGTCCATCCGGATCGACCTGCCGCCCTTCACGCTGGTCGGCGCGACCACGCGCTCGGGCCTGATCACGCGCCCCCTGCGCGAGCGGTTCGGCATTCCCGTGCGGCTGCAATTCTACGAGCCGGACGAGCTGGAGCTGATCGTCCGCCGCGCCGCGGCCGTGTTCAACATGCTCATCACGCCGGAAGGGGCGCGGGAGATCGCCAACCGCTCGCGCGGGACGCCGCGCGTGTCGGGGCGGCTGCTGCGCCGGGTGCGCGACTTCGCCTCGGTGGCCGGCGTGGCGGAGGTGGACGCGCGCATCGCCGACGCCGCCCTGACCCGGCTGGAGGTCGACCGGCTCGGCCTCGACAGCATGGACCGGCGCTATCTCGGCATCATCGCCAACAACTACAACGGCGGCCCGGTGGGCGTGGACACGCTGGGCGCCGCGCTCGGCGAGCAGCGCGACGTGCTGGAGGAGGTGGTGGAGCCCTACCTGATCCAGCAGGGCTTCCTGCAGCGCACGCCGCGCGGGCGCATGTTGACCGACCAGGGCTTCCGCTATCTGGGCCTCAACCCGCCCTCGGCGCCGACCCGCCAGTTCGACCTGCTGGACCGGCTGTCGGAGGCCAACCCGGACCCGGAGGACGGCGATGCCTGACGGTCTTGGGGCGGCGAATCTCTCGGGCTGGTTTGACGAGAACGCGCAGCACAGGCTGCGCCTGCGGGTCTACTACGAGGACACGGACGCCGGGGGTCTGGTCTATCACGCCAACTACCTGCGCTTCTTCGAGCGGGCGCGCACCGAGATGCTGCGGCTGACCGGATTCACCAACGCCGGACTGGCCGAAAGCGACGGTGTGTCATTTGCGGTACGACGGGCGGAGATCGATTTTGTCGCTCCCGCAAAGCTCGAGGATACGCTTGAAGTGGTGACGCGAATCACCGATACCGGCGGTGCCTCCTTCGCAGTTGCACAACTTGCCCGTCGCGACGGCCGTGACCTCGCGCGGGCGGAGATTCAGCTGGCGATGATCAATTTGGCCGGTAACCGGGCCGGACGTCCCGCGCGCCTTCCGGCGCCGGTCCGCGAGGCGCTCATCGATTTGTACAAAAGGCAGAAGCGAGACTGACTGCGATGGATCTGAATTCCGCCCAGGTGGTCGGGGCCGCGGCGAAGGCTCACGACATCACGATGTGGGGCCTGTTCTGGCAGGCCGACATGATCGTCAAGGTCGTGATGCTGATGCTGCTGGTTGCCTCGGTGTGGTGCTGGGCCATCATCATCGAGAAGCTGATGCGCATCCGCCGCCTGAACGCGCAGGCGGACGCCTTCGAGGAGAGCTTCTGGTCCGGCGGCTCGCTGGACGCGCTGTACGACCGCATCGGCCAGAACCCGGCCGACCCGATGTCGGCGACCTTCGCCGCCGGCATGCGCGAGTGGCGCCACGCCGCCGACCGCGGCATCGGCTCCATGAAGGGCTCGCTGCAGCAGCGGGTCGAGCGCGTCATGTCGGTGACCATCGGGCGCGAGATGCTGCGCGCCGAGCGCTACATGACCTTCCTGGCCTCGGTCGGTTCGACGGCGCCCTTCATCGGCCTGTTCGGCACGGTGTGGGGCATCATGAACTCCTTCACCTCCATCGCCGCCTCGGGCAACACCAGCCTCGCCGTCGTCGCCCCCGGCATCGCCGAGGCGCTGTTCGCCACGGCGCTGGGTCTCGTGGCCGCCATTCCCGCCGTGATCTCGTACAACAAGTTCACCACCGACCTCGGCCGCTACGCCGACCGGCTGGAGACCTTCTCGGGCGAGTTCTCGGCGATCCTGTCGCGCCACCTCGAGGAGCGGGGAGCCGCCTGACATGGGAGCCCAGCTCGCAGGAAAGGGCGGCCACGGACGGGGCCGCCGCCGCGGATACCGTGCGATGGCCGACATCAACATGACGCCCTTCATCGACGTCATGCTGGTGCTGCTGATCGTCTTCATGGTCGCCGCACCGCTGCTGACCGTCGGCGTGCCGGTGGATCTGCCGAAGACCAACGCCGCCCCGCTGGAGGCGCAGAAGGACCCGCTGTTCGTGACCGTCCAGTCCGACGGCCGGGTCTATGTGCAGGAGACGGCGGTGGAGACGGCCAACATGGTGCCGCTGCTGATCGCCGTCACCAACAACAACCCAGACGCCCGCATCCTGGTGCGCGGCGACGCGAAGATCGCCTACGGCAAGATGCTGGAGGTGATGGGCACCATGAGCGCCGCCGGCTTCAAGAAGGTCGGGCTGGTCGCCGAGATGCCCAGCGGGCCGGGCGCCACCGGGCCGCGCGTCGGCGGCTCGGCGCAGCGCTGAGACGCCACGGCGAGTTGAAGGCTGACCCATGCGCAAACCCCTGATCGCCTCGGCAACGCTGCACGTCGCGCTGGTCGCGCTGTTCGTGCTCGGCATGCCGCCCAGCGATCGCAAGCTGGACATCCCCGAGTCCATCCCGATCGAGATCGTGGACATGGGCGAGGTGACCCAGGCCGCGCGCGTCGACAAGGGCGAGCCCAAACCGTCGGCGCCCAAGCCGCCGGTCCCCGAGGCCAAACCGAGCCCGCCGGCCCCCGCGCCGCCG
>NZ_QLKQ01000013.1 GCF_003349955.1 Azospirillum brasilense | reverse complement strand
CCTCCCCCGCTTCGCAGGAGGGGGACTCGAATCCCCTCCCCTGCGAAGCGGGGGAGGGTTAGGGAGGGGGCAAGCGTCATCCTGTTCGACACTTCCCGACGCCATCGCCCCCGGCCTCGCCTGGCTTGGGATCATGCTGCCCTACACGCCGATCCATCATCTGCTGTTCCACGAGGCCGCCGGGCGCCCCGACGGCACGGCGTGGCTGGAGCGGCCACAGGACCTCGCCCTGGTCATGACCTCCGCCAACCCCGGCGGCGAGCCGCTCGCCATCGGCAACGGCGAGGCGCGACATCGCCTGGAGGGTATCGCCGACCTGATCGTCGACCATGACCGCGACATCCTGGTCCGCGCCGACGACAGCGTGATGCGGGTGGTGGCGGGCGCGCCGGCTTTCCTGCGGCGGGGGCGCGGCCATGCGCCGGCGCCCATCCGCCTGCCCCGCTCCGGACCGCCGGTGCTGGCGGTCGGCGGGCACCAGAAAACCACCGTCTGCCTGACCCGCGACGACGAAGCCTTTCTCAGCCAGCACATCGGCGACCTCGACAACGCCGCGACCCTGGCGTTCCTGGAGGAAAGCGTCGCCCATCTGCGCCGCATCCTGGCGGTGGAGCCGGTGGCCGTCGCCCACGACCTTCACCCCGATTTCCAGAGCACACGATTCGCCGAATCGCTCGGCCTGCCGACACTGCCGGTGCAGCATCATCACGCCCACATCGCCGCGGTGCTGGCCGAACACGGCGAGGGCGGTCCGGCGCTCGGGCTGGCGCTGGACGGCTTCGGGCTGGGGGCGGACGGCGGGTCCTGGGGCGGGGAAATGCTTCTGGTGGAGGGCGCCGGCTTCACCCGCCTCGGCCATCTCGCGCCGCTGGCCCAGCCCGGTGGCGACGTGGCGGCGCGCCAGCCCTGGCGCATGGCGGCGGCGGCGCTGGCCCGCATGGGGCGCGGCGCGGAGATCGCCGGGCGCTTCGCCGCCTGTGGCCCGGCGGACGGCGTGCGGCGGATGATCGAAGCCGGCGTCAACGCGCCGCCCACCAGTTCCTGCGGGCGCTGGTTCGACGCGGCCTGCGGCCTGCTCGGAGTCCGTGCCTTCAGCCTCAAGGGCGCCGGCTTCGAGGGCGAGGCGCCGATGGCCCTGGAATCGCTGGTCCGCCGTCCAACGGTGCTGCAAGGCGGCTGGAGGATCGACGGCAGCGTGCTGGACCTCACGCCCCTGCTGGAAAGTTTGTTGCAGATCAATGCGCAGGAGGGGGCGGAGCGGTTCCATGGAACCCTGGCCGCGGCGCTGGTCGATTGGGCCATGCCGGAGCTGGCGGCGCGCGGCCTCGACCGCGTCATCCTGTCCGGCGGCTGCCTGATGAACGCCGTTCTGGCGGAGGCGCTGAGCGCCGGCTTCGCGGCGCGCGGTATCGCCGCGCTGCCGCCGCGCCGGGCGCCGGCCAACGACGGCGGGCTCGCCCTGGGACAGGCCTGGGTCACCATGCAGAGTTTGCTTCAGGAAGGACCGCCCCCATGTGCCTCGCCGTTCCCGCCCGCGTGATCGAGCTTCTGGAGGACGACCGCGCCACCGTCAGCCTGGGCGGGGTGAAGGTCGCCTGCTCCCTGGCGCTGGTCGAGGGGGTGGCGGTGGGCGACTACGTCATCGTGCATGTCGGCTACGCCCTGTCCAAGCTCGACCCGGAGGAGGCGGAGCGCACGCTCGCCCTGCTCGCCGAAACCGGCACCCTGACTCCCGCCGCCTGATCCGCCGACCGACCCGCTGCCTGACCGTGTGGACCCCGCCATGACCGACCGCCGCCTCTTCACCCGCAAGCTCGACCTCGCCCGCGGCACCGTGGACATGAGCCACGGGTCGGGCGGCAAGGCCATGGCCCAGCTGGTGCGGGACCTGTTCGCCGCCGCCTTCGCCAACCCGCTGCTCGACCAGGGCAACGATCAGGCGGCCTTCGACCCGCCCGCCGGGCGCATGGTGGTGACGACCGACGGCTTCGTCGTCTCGCCGCTGTTCTTTCCCGGCGGCGACATCGGGTCGTTGGCCGTGCACGGCACGGTGAACGACGTCGCCATGGCCGGGGCGGTGCCGCTCTACCTGACCGCCGGATTCATCCTGGAGGAAGGCTTCCCGCTGGCCGACCTGAAGCGGCTGGTGGACAGCATGGCCCAGGCCGCGCGCGACGCCGGCGTGTCCATCGTCACCGGCGACACCAAGGTGGTGGAGCGCGGCAAGGGCGACGGCGTCTTCATCACCACCACCGGCATCGGGGTGGTGCCGCCCGGAGTCGCCCCGTCCGGTGAACGGGCGCGGCCCGGCGACGCGATCCTGGTCAGCGGCACCCTGGGCGACCACGGCGTCGCCATCATGTCGACCCGCGAGAATCTCAGCTTCGAGACCGACATCCGCTCGGACAGCGCCGCGCTGCACGGGCTGGTCGCCGGCATGGTCGCGGCGGTGCCGGACGTGCATGCGCTGCGCGACCCGACCCGCGGCGGTCTGGCGACGACGCTGAACGAGATCGCCCACCAGTCGGGCGTCGGCATGCTGCTGCGCGAGGCCGACATCCCGCTGAAGGCGGAGGTTGCGGCGGCCTGCGAACTGCTCGGACTCGACCCGCTCTACGTCGCCAACGAGGGCAAGTTGATCGCCATCTGCGCGGCGGAGGACGCGGACCGCCTTCTGGCGGCCATGCGCGCCCATCCGCTGGGCGCCGAGGCCGCCATCATCGGGACCGTGGTCGAGGACTCGCACCGTTTCGTGCAGATGGAAACGCGCTTCGGCGGCACGCGCATCGTCGATTGGCTGTCCGGCGAGCAGCTTCCCCGCATCTGCTGAGCCCGCGCTTCCACCGGAAGTGGCACCCCGTTGGCCCCACTATCGCCGACCGGCTTACCGCGATGGAACTGCGGCGGATCATCCCGGCCGGGGGACCCCGGACGCGCCTTGCGCGTTGCCTCCCACGGAAGGCGGTCGTGTTTCCGCCAGCCGAATTGTGAGTACGGGGGATCGATGGGTATTCCGCAGTCCATCCAGTTGGGTGCTGCACCGCTGGAGCCGGCGACGCTCGCCGGCACGGCGTCCGCCGCGGAGCTGGTCGCGCGCTTGCCGGCCATGGAACCGCTGCACCGCAACCGGGTGAAACGGGCCTTCGACCTTGTGGGGGCGGTCGGGCTGATTCTGTTCTTCGGGCCGCTGATGCTGATCGTCGGTCTTCTCATCACCTTGGACGGCGGCCCCGCGGTGTTCGGCCACCGGCGCATCGGGACCGAGGGCCGGGACTTCACCTGCTTGAAATTCCGCTCGATGGTCGTCAACGCGCCGGAGGTCTTCGAGAAGCACATCGAGTCCGATCCGGAGGCCCGCGCCGAGTGGGAGGCCACGCGCAAGCTGCGCAACGATCCCCGCATCACCTGGATCGGCCGCTTCCTGCGCCGGACCAGCCTGGACGAGCTGCCGCAGCTCTTCAACGTCCTGACCGGCGACATGAGTCTGGTCGGCCCGCGCCCCATCGTGCAGGAGGAGGTGGCGCGCTATCACGTCTGCTTCCCCTTCTACATGCGCTGCCGCCCCGGATTGACCGGGTTGTGGCAGGTCAGCGGCCGCAACGACGTCGATTACGGCCAGCGCGTCCAGCTCGACACCGCCTATCTGCTGGGCTGGAGCCTGTGGGGCGACATCCGCATCCTGCTGCGCACGGTCGGCGTGATGCTCAGCGGAAAAGGTGCCTATTAAGGCGTAGAATCCCCGCGCCGGCCCTCTCCCCCGCCCGGAGAGTGGCGGCGCGACGGGTGGAGACATATATCCTATCCAGCGCGAGGCGACGGGTCACGCGGCACCAGGGGGCAGGATTTGAGATTGCCCGGTCAACGTGCTAGGTTGCGAATGGACGACCGGTGGGACCGTCCGCAAGGCCGTGTTCCGCTGCACAGACGCACACATGCACCGGCCTTGGGCGTCCGGCAGGCGAAACCCCTGGTACAATAAGGCTTGCAGTCGCGTTGATGGCTTTGATTCCGCCGGCCGGGCCGGTCAGTCAAGAGGGGCGCAGGATGGCGAAACTGCTGGCGGCGCTGTTGCTGCTGATGGTGGCGATGGGACCCGCCTGCGCGGTGGTTCCCGCGTCCCGCGCCGACACCAGCATCGCGCTGGACCATTACCGGCAGGAGTTCGCGAAGGCCAAGGGCACCTCCTCCCTCCCCTCCCCGGCGGACCGCAACTACCTTCTCTTCTCCGACGTCCTGCGCCGCGTGCTGGCCGAGCATGTGAAGCCGGGCACGCCGCAGGCGCTGGTCGAGAAGGCCGTCGCCGGTCTCCAGAAGAAAAAGAAGGAGGAGCCGGGGGCGACCGACCGGGCCCTGACCGAGGCGGCTCTGGACGCCATGCTGACCTCCCTCGACCCCTACTCGGCCTTCCTCGACTCGGAGCATTTCCGCTACATGCGGGAGCAGACCCAGGGCGAGTTCGGCGGGCTGGGCATCGAGGTGACGATGGACGAGGACAGCGGCCTGATCCGCGTCGTGTCCCCCATCGACGGCTCCCCCGCCGCCCGCGCCGGACTGCGCACCGGCGACCTGATCGCCCGCATCGACGAGGCCCAGGTCAAGGGCATGAATCTGCGCGACGCCGTCGCCCGCATGCGTGGCCCGGTCGGCACCTCCGTCGCCCTGACCATGCGGCGCAATGGCGGCAACAGCGGGAGCGGCGGGAACAGTGGTCCCGACGCGCCGTTCCGCGTGTCGCTGACCCGCGCCATCGTGAAGATCCAGCCCGTGCGCTACCGGCTGGAGGGGGACGTCGCCTACATCCGCATCGCCGCCTTCAACCAGCAGACCTCCCACGCTCTCGATGACGCGGTGGAGGAGATGCGCCGGCAGGCCCATGGCCGGCTGGCCGGCGCGGTGCTGGACCTGCGCAACAATCCCGGCGGCCTGCTCGACCAGGCGGTGAACGTCGCCGACCGCTTCCTGGAGGCGGTGGACATCGTGTCGGTGCGCGGCCGCGACCCGGACGAGAACCGCCGCTACACCGGCACGCCGGGCGACCTGCTGGCCGGGCTGCCCATCGTCCTGCTGATCAACAGCGGGTCGGCCTCGGCCTCGGAGATCGTCGCCGGCGCCCTGCAGGACCACAGCCGGGCGCTGCTGTTCGGCACGCGCAGCTACGGCAAGGGGTCGGTGCAGACCATCTCGTCGCTGTCCGGCGACATCGGCATCCGCCTGACCACCGCGCGCTACTTCCGCCCGTCGGGCGGGCTGGTCGACTGCTTCGGCGTGTCGCCGAACCTGGAGATCAAGCCGGCCAACGACAACGGCGAGGAAACCCATCCCGACCCGGCGACCTGCGACCCGCACGCCACCCCGCCGCCGCCGCCGCGCGCCTGGCGGATTGAGGATCTGTGCCCGGATGTCGCCGCCGCCCCGTCGAAGCCGGACGCCGACCGTCCGCTGGACTGCGCCGTCGCAGCCATCCGCACCCGCCTGATGGGCACGCTGATCGGGCGGCCGTAACGAGCCGCCCCCTGAACAAAGCCGACCAAGGAACAAAACCAAACAAAAAAGCCCGCCGCTCCAATGGAACGGCGGGCTTTTTCTTTGTGCCCCGCGCACCGTCGCGCGTCCTATGAGGATCGCGACGGTGATGGGAATGGTGCTGCTTCCGCGACCGGGCGTGCGGGGATGGGTCCGCCCCGCCCCCTCACACCCGGCTGTTCGACGTCAGACCACTTCGACGCGCTGCGCTTCCGGACCCTTGACGCCCTGGCGGACGGTCACCCGCACCTGCTCGCCGTCGGCGAGCACGTCGAGGCCCGAACGCTCCAGAGCGCGGATGTGGACGAAGATGTCCTTGCCGCCGGTCGACGGGGCGATGAAGCCGAAGCCCTTCGACACGTTGAACCACTTCACGGTGCCGTCGACCGTCTCCTCGGCGCCGCCGCCGTAGCTGCTGCCACCGCCGTAGCCGCCGCCGTAGCTGTCGCCGCGCGGAGCGCGCGCCGCCGGGCGCGGGGACTCGCTGGCGGTCGAGGTGTCGACGTCGTGGATGGTGGCGACCTGCGGGCCCTTCGGGCCGCGGGACAGGTCACAGGTGATGGTGGCACCCTCGGGCAGGCTGTCGTGTCCGCAGAACTGCAGAACCGTGGAATGCAGGAAGGCATCCGGCGAACCGTCTTCGGGCGTGACGAAGCCGAAGCCCTTGGTCGCGTTGAACCACTTGACGGTGGCGCGGATGTTGCGCTGGGTGATCTCGGGAGCGCGGAAGCTGTTGCGCTGCGGACGGTCGAACATACGTGGTCTCATCTGTCGTGATAGGCCATGCCCCAACCGGCGGAACATGGCCCCCCGAAGATGATCCGTTCCGCCGCGCTTTTCAATTGAGATCGCGCGCGCCGGAAAGAAAGATTCGCCCCAAACACGGCCGAAGGCCGCCCGGCGGTCACCGGGCGACCAAAAATATCGCAATTGCTGCGAGAATCGGCGGAATGCCGGCCAAGTTCGGACGGTCAGGCCGCCCCGCAGCACTTCTTGTGCTTCTTGCCGCTGCCGCAGGGGCAGGGATCGTTCCGGCCGACCTTGGGGCCGCTGCGCGGGCGGGCGCCCAGCGTGCCGTCCACATAGTACCAGCGGCCGTCCCGCCGGGTGAAGCGGCTGGTCTCGTGGTGCTTCTGCGGCTTGCCGTTCATGGTGAAGTGGGCGACGAACTCGACCACGCCGTCCTCGTCCTGCGCCCCGCCGGCCTCGGTGCTGCGAACCTCAAGGCCGGTCCACTGGCTGTTGGCGGCCCAGGTCTCGATCTCCTTGCGGTCGAAGTCCTCGCGGGTCTCCGGCAGCAGCGTCTCCTGCAGATAGTCGATCTTCCCGCAGGCGAAGGCCGAATAGCGCGACCGCATCAGCGCTTCGGCGGTCGGCGCCGGCGCGCTGCCGTCCAGATAGGGGCCGCAGCAGGCGTCCAGGGGCTTGCCGGAACGGCAGGGGCATTCGGTGGTGGCGGTGGTGGTCATGACTTCCGGCCTCTCGATTTGAGGGCGCCATGCATAGCGCAGCCGACGCGCTCCGCCAAGCCTCACGGCCGCCACACGCCGGCCACGGCAAATTCGCCTGAAGCGGATCGGCATTCGCGCTAAACTCCATGGAACGCGGCCGGCCCGCCCGGAGCGCCCGGAGCCATGGAACCGGTGATGACCAGAATCGGACCCGACCTTCCCACGCGGCGCATCGCCGCCGACACCGTGCTGATCCGCCAGGGCGAGGCCGGGGACCGCGCGTGGCTGATCCAGTCGGGCGAGTTGGAGGTTCTGCTGGACGGTTCGGACGGCCCGCGCCGCCTGGGCACCGTCGGCGCCAACGCCATCGTTGGAGAGATGGCCCTGCTGGACGACGGGCTGCGCAGCGCCACGGTGCGCGCCCTCACCGCCGTCGAGGCGGTGGAACTGTCGCGCGAGACCTTCCGCACGCTGCGCGGCCGCTGCCCGCCGCTGGCCTCCTACCTGCTGGAAAGCCTCGTCGCCGCGATCCGCCGCAGCTACGGCCTGTCCCAGCCCGAGCGGCAGGGGGGCGGCGCCGGCATCCGCTCCTCCGATTCCTTCGCCACGGTGGCGGACCGCCGCATGTTCCGCAACGGCCACAGCTTCTTCCGCCAAGGGGACGAGGGAACGGCGGCCTACCTGATCCAGTCCGGCTCGGTCGGCGTTCGGCGCGACGGGGCCGACCTCGGCGTGCTGGGGCCGGGGCGCATCTTCGGGGAGTTGGCCCTCCTCGCCAACCGGCCGCGCGCCGCCACCGTCGTTGCGCTGGAGGCCACGGTCTGCGAAATCATCCGCAAGGACCAGTTCGCCAAAGCGATCGAGACGATGCCGCCCATCCTGCGCTCGCTGACGCGCATCTACATCGAACAGCTGTCCGGCGGACGCCTGCTGCCCCACCACGCCGAACCCGCAAGAACCGACTCCCCATGACGTCCAAGACCACCACCAAAGCCGTCCGCGTCAAAGTCCCCCGCCCGCAGCCCGATCTGTCCTTCGAAATCGCCTTGGGCCGGGGGCGGCTGGTCTGCGGCATCGACGAGGTGGGGCGCGGCCCGCTCGCCGGCCCGGTGGTCACCGCCGCCGTGGTGCTGCCGGCGGGCGGGCTGCCCGACGCGCTGGCCCGCGCCATCAACGACAGCAAGGCGCTGAGCCTGTGCGCCCGCGAGGCGCTGGAGCCGGAGATCCGCGCCCACGCCCTGGCCGTCGCGCTGGCCGAGGCGTCGGCGGAGGAGATCGACAAACTCAACATCCACAAGGCCACGCTGCTGGCCATGAAGCGCGCCTACGAGGCGCTGCCCGGCGAGCCGCCCGCCGTCGCGCTGATCGACGGCAAGTTCAAGCCCGACCTGTCCTGCCTGATGGAAGCCATCGTCAAGGGCGACGGGCGCAGCCAGTCGATCGCCGCGGCCTCGATCGTCGCCAAGGTGGCGCGCGACCGCGAGATGATGCGGCTGGCGGAGCTTCACCCGGAATACGGCTGGGACCGCAACGCCGGCTACCCGACGCCGGAGCATCTGGAGGCGCTGCGCCGCCACGGCGTGACGCCCCACCACCGAGTCACTTTTGCACCAGTCCGCGCCCAAATCGAGCGGGCCGGCTGACCCCCGCGATTCCGGGACAAGAAATCAGTTGACGGCGACTCGGCGGCGAATCATTGTCCCAACGACTGATTCGCTGTTTTGGTTTCGTCAATGCTCCCCCTGAACAAAATTCTCGTGGGCGATTGCATCGCCCTCATGAATGAAATGCCGGCTGAATCGGTGGACCTTGTCTTTGCCGATCCGCCTTATAACCTCCAGCTGGGGGGCGAACTCTTGCGCCCGAACCACTCGCGTGTTGACGGAGTGGAAGAGGACTGGGACAAGTTCGAGGATTTCGAGACCTACGACCGCTTCACGCGGGACTGGCTCGCCGCGGCCCGCCGCATCCTGAAGCCCGAGGGATCGTTGTGGGTGATCGGCAGCTACCACAACATCTTCCGTGTCGGCGCCACGCTGCAGAATCTGGGATTCTGGATTCTGAACGACATCGTGTGGCGCAAGACCAACCCGATGCCGAACTTCCGCGGCACGCGCTTCGCCAACGCGCATGAGACCATGATCTGGGCCTCGCGCGAGAAGGACGCCCGCTACCGCTTCAACTACGACGCCATGAAGGCGCTGAACGACGATCTGCAGATGCGCAGCGACTGGCTGCTGCCGATCTGCAACGGCGCGGAGCGCCTGCGCGACGAGGACGGCCGCAAGGCCCACCCGACGCAGAAGCCGGAATCGCTTCTCTACCGCGTCATCCTGTCCTCCTCCCGCCCCGGCGACACGGTTCTCGACCCCTTCTTCGGCACCGGCACCACGGGCGCCGTGGCGAAGCGGCTGGGCCGCAACTGGATCGGGCTGGAGCGCGACCCGACCTACGCCAAGGCGGCCACCGCCCGCATCGAGGCGGTGGAGGAGGCCCCCGACGCCGCCGTCCTGGACACGCCGCCGAAGCGGTCGGCCCCGCGCATTCCCTTCGGCTGGGTGGTGGAGCGCGGCCTGCTGCGCCCCGGCACCTCGCTGTTCGACCTGCGCCGCCGCGTGGTCGCCCGCGTGCGCGCCGACGGCACGCTGATCGGGGCCGGCCCGCGTGGCGAACATCGCGGGTCCATCCATCAGGTGGGCGCCGCCATGGCCGGGCTTCCGGCCTGCAACGGCTGGACCTTCTGGCACTATGAGGATGGCGGCGACCTCCGTCCCATCGACGTGCTGCGGGAGCGCATCCGCTCCGAAGCCTCCGCCTGAACTCCGGCGCCGGACGTGAGTCGGGGTGGCCCTCCGTGCCGCCCCGTTCCCGCAAGTTCGGCATTGGAGCCCTTCACCGATTGCCGCCCGCATGCCTTGGCAGGACGGGGACGGCGTGATAGGCGTGTGCGCCATGAACAAGCTCTTCGCCACTGTCACGGCTCCGGCGCCCCGTTCGGCCCCGGCGGCGCTTTCCACCCGTTGCTTCGTGCGCGATCTGGTCATGGATGCGCTGATCGGCGTCTACGCCCACGAACGCATCAAGCCGCAGCGCATCCGCCTGAGCCTCGACCTGGAGGTCGTCGCCCCCGGCGTCACCGGCGAGGACATGGCGGCGGTGGTGAAGGGGCTGGTCAGCCAGGGCCACGTCACCCTGATCGAAACGCTGGCGGAGCGGATCGCCGAGCGCTGCCTGTCCGACGAGCGGATCGCCAGCGTCAAGGTGCGGGTGGAGAAGCTCGACGTGTTCCCGGACGCCGCCAGCGTCGGCGTCGAGATCGAACGCGCCCGGGCCTGAATCACCAGGCGGGCTCCTTCTGCACCGCCGCGACCCGGCCGGCCGTGGCCGCGGGCGGCGCCGTGGGTGACGCGGTCAGCGGCAGATGGATGGTGAAGCGGCAGCCGCCCCCCGGCGGCGACGCCACGGCGATGCGCCCGCCGAGAATCCCCGTGACGATGTTGTGGACGATGTGCAGGCCGAGCCCGCTGCCGCCTTCGGCGCGGCGCGTGGTGAAGAAGGGCTCGAAGATGCGCTCGATCTGGTCCGGCGGAACGCCGCGGCCGTCGTCGATGATGTCCAGCACGACGCCCGCCGGCACGACGCCCACCGGCACGGCGCCCGCCGCGCCGGCGGAGGGTGAAGGGTCGGCACGCACGGCGATGGCGATGGTGCCCGCCATGTCGGGCTGGAAGGCGTGCAGCAGCGCGTTGATGACGAGATTCGACACGACCTGCGACAAAGCTCCCGGATAGCTGTCCATGACCAGCCCGTCCGGACAATCCAGCGTCACCCGATGCCCGGTGCCCTTCAGACGCGGGGCCAGGCTGTTCAGAACACTGTCCAGATAGCCGCGCAGCTCGAAGGTTCGGCGCGCCTCCGACGTCTGGTCCACGGCCACCTGCTTGACGCTCTGCACCAGCGTGCAGGCGCGCTCCAGATTGCCCAGGATGATGGAAGCCCCCTCATCGACCCGGTTCACGAACTCGTCCAGGTCGCGACGGCGAAGATGGCCGTCCGCCACGCCGGCCTTGAACTGCCGCGCCTGTTCGGACAGATGGCTGGCGGCGGTCACGCCGATGCCCACGGGCGTGCTGATCTCGTGCGCCACCCCGGCCACCAGCGCCCCCAGCGACGCCAGCTTCTCCGCCTGCACGAGGCTGCTTCGGGTCTGCCGAAGGTCGTGCAACGCGCGCTCCGTCGCCTCCGTCGCGAGGACCCTCGCCTTTTCAGCGTATCTGCGCGCGGAAATGTCGCGCAGAGCCACGAACATCGCTTCAACGCCGTCGTGATCCATCGCCATCGCCGACAGCACGCCCCAGAAGGGGCGCCTTTCCGCGGTCCGCAGCCGCGTTTCGACCTCCGGCAACCGCCCGCGCCGGTGCACGCTGTCGGCCAGCCCCTCCCAATCGCCGGTCGTTTCCAAGAAATCCGGCAAGGCGCGCTCCAGCAGGGCGGCGCCGGTGGTCTCCAGAAGGTCGGCGGCGGAGGCGCTGGCGACCAGGATGCGCCCGTCGCCGCGCCGCGCGATGACGATGGGAAAGGGCGAGGATTGCAGGATGGCGTTCAACCGCTCCTCGCTCGCCCGCAACGCGGCGGTCTGGCGGTGCAGCGCCTTCATCGTCCCGGCCACCCGCTCCACCGCGGCGCCGATGCGGTCGAACTCCTCCAGCGAGGCGCGCGGTCCTGCTGTTTGTGGTGGGTTCCCGCTCAAGCCGTCCAGCGTGTCGCCGAGACGCCGGAGCGGAGCCACAACATGGCGGCGCAGCAACACCGTCACGCCGCCCAGCAGGAGGATGACCGCCGCTCCCCCCGCCAGCCCGACCCACAGTCCGCGCCGGCCATCGGCCACCATGCGGTCCATCGTGCCGATCGCGCCGGCGGTGCCGTCGCTCGGCAGGCTGGCGGCCAGCGCTTCCAGCCGCCGATAGGCGAGATCGCCGTCCGCCCGAACCTGGGCCAGCACGGACAGGCGGCCCCGCTGCAGGTCGGTCACCGCGCGCGCCGATGCGAAGCGGTCCAGAACGATGGCGAGGCGGTTGGGCTGCGCCGCCGGCCCCGTCCTCATGCTGGACAGGCTGTCGAGCAGGGTTTGCTGGTTGCGCAGCAGCCCCATGATGTCGCTGTCCACCAGCGTCAGCCGCTCCGCCGTATCGCTGGCCGCCGCCCGTCCGTAAAGCCGGCGCAGGTGGTACAGGTTGCTGAGAAAGGCATAGTCCTGGACCGCCTTGTCCGGCTCCGCCAGCAGCGCCGTCGCGTCGGCCAGCGCGTCATCCACCCCGCCCAGCTGCTCGCCGATGCCGACGGACAGCGCGTCGAGCAGGTCGGCATGGTGGTTGCCCCGCCGCAGGGCGCTCAGCGCCTGATCGAGCTGGTCGCGCGCGCTGGCGCCCGCCCCCTGGGCGAGGGTGCCGGCAAGCGCTTCGGCCTCGTCGAGGGCGGCGGCGCGGCGGGTGCGGTCGCGCCCGTTCAGGATCACTTCGGCCAGCCGCCCCAGCTCGGCGACCGTCAGGGCATCGCGGTGCTGGGCGCCGACGCGCGGCACGCCGACGGTGCGCGCCTCCTCCGCGAGTTCGACGATGCCGAGACCGGCCGATCCGACCGCCGCCGCCAGCGCTCCCAGCAGCAGGGCGATGGCGACGGCCAACGCCGTCGCCACGGTCTGCAGACGGGGCTTCCGCCCGGAGCCGGCGGCCCCTCCGGCTTCGGGTGGCGGAGCCGCGCCATGGGCGACGGCCTTCCCGGAAACCGCCGCGCCGGCCGCCGCCACGATGTCCGCTACCGCGATGTCACCCGGCTGCACCGGCTTGCGATCGTCCATTCCACCGTTCCAGCGCACCAGCCACGGCGCGGCACCCGCCCGGAAACATACCAGGAGATGCGCAATCCAAATGTTCCGCACGCAAGGGTAAGGTAACCCGATCCGACTCGATCCTCCAGACGATTTTCCGAAATTCTAAGAGACTGCGCGCCCGTCGCTCAGAAGTTAGCCGCTGTGATAATCGAGCGCGACGCCGGAAGAGCGGCGATTTCCTGGATGAGCTTTTGCCGGAGCGCTTCGACGAAACTGCTGCGGTCCATCGCCGTCTTTACGAAGCCATTCATGCCGCCGACCACATTCTCCTGGTAATACTCTTCCAGCCAGGGAAACTCGTCGAGGATGGCCAGGGCGTTGATGGTGATCCCCTGCCGCTCGACCCGGTCGCGGACTCCCGCGGGGTCGGGGCCGCTGTTGGAGAAACCGTTCGACACGATGTCGATGACCTTGCGCCCGGCGTCGAATCCGTTGCCGGCGAACAGCTTTGCCGATTCCTCGATGGCGCTGCCCAGCGCCGTGGAGTCGCCCTGGAAACCGCGCGGCGCCTTGTCGATCCGGGCCGCGAAGGCGGCCACCTCCTCCGCGTTGGTCAGCGGAGTCCAGGGCACCAGGACACGCAGGCTGTGCGGGCCGGAAAAGACCACCAGGGTCGCCGCCACGCCCCCCGCGGTCACCGCGTCGCGGACGTCCGGATCGCGGAAGGCCGCGGCATGGCCCTGCAACTGGAACTCCAGATCCCCATCGGTGATCGACGCCGACCCGTCCACCGCCAGAACGAGTTCCAGGGCGACGCGACGCCCGGCGGGCGCCGGCCCCTTCTTTGCCTTGGCCTCCGCCCGCTGAGGCGGCTCCGCCCGCAGGGGCCCGGCAAGCCACGCGCCGGCCAGGAAGGCCGGCAGGGCCAGGATCGTCCGCCGCCTCATCTCGCTCCGTCCATCGTCCGTTTTCGAGTGCCGTTTACGCGTGCGCCCCGTCTATGCGTGAGCCAGGGCGTGACGCACGACTTTCATCATGACGGAGGGAAGAGCCTGCCCGCCCAGCCGGTCCACCGGAACCCACAGCCCCTCGGCCATCCGCCAGTTGTCGCCGGCCTTGGCCGCGACGACCTCAAGGTCGAGGTGAAAATGGCTGAAAGTATGGCGGACCACGCCCGGCAGCCGGCGCCAGGAGCGATCCAGCGGGGCCGCCGCCGCGATCTCGGCATCGGTCGGCGCGTGCCCGGCCCAGGGGGTGGAGGGCACCTCAGTCATGCCGCCCAGCAATCCCTCCTCCGCCCGGCGGCGCAGCAGCACGGCGCCCTCCGGATTCAGCAGCCAGAAGGCGACGCCGCGCCGGGTCGGCTTGTCCGCCTTGGCGGCCTTGCGGGGAAGCTGCTCCTGGATGCCGGCGGCGCGGGCGGCGCACCAGTCCGACCAGGGACAGAGCATGCATTTGGGCTTGCGCGGCGTGCAGACCGTGGCGCCGAGGTCCATCATCGCCTGGGCGTAGTCGCCGGGCCGTTCGTCCGGCGTCAGGATGGCAGCCAGAGCGCGCAGCTTGGGCTTCACGCCGGGAAGCGGCTCCTCGACGGCGAACACGCGGGAGACCACCCGCTCCACGTTGCCGTCCACCACCGTCGCCTTGTGGCCGAAGGCGATGGCGGTGATCGCCGCCGCGGTGTAGGCGCCGATGCCCGGCAACTCCAGCAGAGCCACCTCCTTGTCGGGAAAGCGCCCCGCCCGCTCCGTCGCCACCACCTGAGCGCATTTGTGCAGGTTGCGCGCCCGCGCGTAGTAGCCGAGCCCGGCCCAGGCCACCAGCACGTCGTCCAGCGGCGCCGCCGCGAGGTCGCGCACCGTCGGCCAGCGTTCGGTGAAAGCGCGGAAATAGGGTGCGGCGGCGGGCACCGTGGTCTGCTGCAGCATGATCTCCGACAGCCAGACCCGGTAGGGGTCGGCGACCTCCCCCGGCTTGGCGCGCCAGGGCAGGTCGCGGCGGTTGTGATCGTACCAGGAGAGCAGCCGGGGGGCGGCGTCGCTGGGGGCGTGCTTGGAGGCGGTGTGGAGAGGCGTCGTCATGGCGGCAAGACATAGGGCGAACCCGGACTCCGATAAAGGGCCGCCAAGAAAGGCCTGCCGAGAAAGGGGCACCCGCGGGGGCGCTGGCGAAGTCCCGTCCGCTTGCGCTAGGGTGCGCGGACGATCACCAGGAAGCCCCGACCAGGAAGCCTTGACATGAACGGACCGCGGCGTATCGGCCAGACCGTCCCCGAGGTGGCCGGCAAGGCGCTGGGCAAGCGCGGGCTGGCCTTCGGCTCGCTCATCAACGACTGGCCGTCCATCGTCGGCCACCAGTTGAGCCTGCGCACCGCCCCCGACAAGCTGAGCTTTCCCCGCGGCAAGCGGGAGGACGCCGTCCTGCACATCCGCGCCATGGGCGCCATCGCGCTGGAGCTTCAGCATCTGGAACCGCAGATCGTCGAGCGGATCAACAGCTTCTTCGGCTACCGCGCGGTGGCCAAGATCAAGCTGATCCACGCCGCCCCGCTGACCGTCCAGAAGCCGGTGGCGCGCCCGCGCGACCTGACCATGGACGAGGAGCTGTCGGTGATGACCACCGCCGCGACGGTGGAGGACGAGGAATTGCGGGCCACGCTGGAGCGCTTCGGGCGGTCGCTGCTGGCCCGCCCGCGTCCGGCGCCGCGACGCCGCTGAGCATTGCGCCATACCCCTGGGGCGGGAGCCGGCTCGGGCTGGGCCATACTCTTGCCGCAAAAGGGGAGTTTCGATTATACCATCAACATCTGGTAGGGATGAGGCCAAAGTGAACCGCAACCTTTTGGGCATCGTTGCTCTGATCGCGGTCGGCATGACGCTGATCATCGGGCTCGCCGTCGCCGGCTCCCGGCCGTCGAACGGGCAGACTCTGCCGGTGCAGCCGCCCGTGCAAATGGCGCAGGCTTCGGCGCCCTCGACCGCCGATCTGCTGGCGGACCGGGTGCTCGGCAACCCCAACGCGCCGGTGACGATCCTCGACTATTCGTCGATGACCTGCCCGCACTGCGCCGCCTTCCACACCGAGACGCTGCCGAAGATCAAGGAAGCCTACATCGACACCGGCAAGGCCAAGCTGATCTTCCGCGACTTCCCCTTCGATCAGGCGGCGCTGCGCGCCTCCATGCTGGCCCGCTGCGCCCCGGCGGAGCGCTACTACCCGCTGCTCGACGTGCTGTTCAAGAGCCAGGGCCAGTGGAGCCGCGCCGCCGACCCGGTCAAGGCGCTGGCCCAGTACGGCAAGCTCGCCGGCATGAGCGAGCAGGTCATCAACGCCTGCATGGCCAACCAGGCGCTGGCCGACGGCATCCTGCAGAGCCGGCTGGTCGGCCAGGACAAGTACAAGGTGGAGGCCACCCCGACCTTCGTCCTCAACGAGGGCGCGGCCACCATCAGCGGCGCGCAGTCCTTCGAGACCTTCGCCGCGGCCATCGACAAGCTGGTGAAGTAAGGACCGGGCAGAAGGCTTCGATCCCGTGCACTTCACGCGCCTCCGCCTGTCCGGCTTCAAGTCGTTCGTCGACGCCACCGATCTGGTGATCGAGCCGGGCATGACCGGCATCGTCGGCCCCAACGGCTGCGGCAAGTCGAATCTGGTGGAGGCGCTGCGCTGGGTGATGGGGGAAACCTCCGCCAAGCGCATGCGCGGCGACGACATGGACGACGTCATCTTCGGCGGCACGGCCAATCGTCCGGCGCGCAATCTCGGCGAGGTCGCCCTCCTCATCGACAACCGCACGCGCACCGCCCCCGCCGGCTTCAACGAGCACGACGAGCTGGAGGTGACGCGGCGGATCGAACGGGGCAACGGCTCCGACTACCGCATCAACGGCAAGCTGGTGCGCGCCCGCGACGTCCAGCTCCTCTTCGCCGACAACGCCTCGGGCGCCGCGTCCCCGGCGCTGGTCAGCCAGGGCAAGGTCGGCCAGATCATCAACGCCAAGCCGCAGGACCGCCGCATGCTGCTGGAGGAAGCGGCGGGCATCACCGGCCTGCACTCCCGCCGGCACGAGGCGGAGCTGCGGCTGAAGGCGGCCGAAGCCAACCTCATGCGCCTCGACGACGTGATCGGGGCCATGGACACCCAGCTTCAGAGCCTGAAGAAGCAGGCGCGGCAGGCCGCCCGCTACCGCAACCTCTCCGAACAGATCCGCAAGGCGGAGGCCGTGCTCTGGCACCTGCGCTGGATCGCCCATGAAGGCGAGCTGGCGCGCGCCCGCGGCGCCTTCGCCAAGGCCGAGGGCGCGGTGCGGGAGCTGATGCTGGCGGTCACCCAGTTGACCACCCGCCGCACCGATGACGCCGCCGGGCTGCCGGAAAAGCGTCAGGCCGAAGCGGCGGCCGCCGCCGGCCTGCAACGGCTGGTCATCGCCAAGGAACAGCTCGACGCCGAGGAGAAGCGGGTCGCCGAGCAGCAGCGCGCCCTGCTCTCCCGCCTGCAGCAGATCGCCGGCGACCTCGGCCGCGAGGAGGCACTGGCCGCCGACGCCGGCGACGCCCTGGCCCGGCTGGAGGCCGAACGCGACCGCCTGCTGGAAGCCCAGGCCGACGAGGAGATGCTGGAGGAGGCCGCGCGCGAGGCGCTGGCCGCCGCGCGGGAGGCGGTGGACGCGCTCGACCGCGAGCTGACCCGCCTGACCGAGCAGACCGCCGCCGACGAGGCCCGCCGCGCCGCCACCCAGCGGCAGGTCGCTGATTTCGAAACACGGGCCTCCGGGCTCGTCCGGCGCCTCACCGAACAGCAGACGCAGCGCGACGCGCTGGAGCGCGAGATCGCCGCCCGCGCCGACGTGGCCGAGTCCGAGCTGGCGGTCGAGCTGGCCGAACAGCGGCTGGAGGACGCCCGCGAGGCCGCCGAGCGGGCCGAGCGCGCCAAGACCGACGCCGAACCCGCCCAGGCCCGCGCCCGCGAAGCCCTGCAAACCGCCGAATCCGCCCGCGCCAAGCTGAAGGCGGAGGAAAAGGCGCTGGCCGAGCTGCTCTCCGCCGGGGCGGGCGACCTGTTCCCGCCGCTGGTCGACGCGGTCACCGTCGCCCCCGGCTACGAGGGCGCCCTGGCGGCGGCGCTGGGCGACGCGCTGACCGCCCCGCTGGACGAGGCCGCCCCGGTCCACTGGCGCCCCCTGCCGCCCTACACCGACGCCGCCCCCCTGCCCGCCGGGGCCGAGCCGCTGGCCGACCGCGTCCAGGGACCGCAGGCCGCCGCCCGCGCCCTGTCGCACATTGGCGTGGTGGTCGACGACGCGGCGGGTGCCGCCCTGGCCGCCGGCCTCGCCCCCGGCCAGACCCTGGTCAGCCGCGACGGCGGGGCGTGGCGCTGGGACGGGCTGACCGTGCAGGCCGGCGCGCCGACCGCCGCCGCCGTCCGCCTGAAGCAGCGCAACCGCCTGAACGAGCTGCGCGGCGAGCTGGACCTCGCCGACGAGCGGCTGGAGGTCGCCCGCGACGCCCTGGACGAAGCGAAGCGCGCCGTCGAGGAGGCCGCCCAGGCCGACCGGCGCGCCCGCGACGCGGTGCGCGAGGCCTTCGCCGGGGTGACCGCCGCCCGCGACCGCCACGCCAAGCTGGCCCGCGAGGCCGACGCCGCCGCCTCGAAGCTGGCGGCGCTGGTCGATGGCATCGCGCGGCTGGAGACCGACCGGCAGGAGGCCGAGGCCGCCCTGGAGGAGGCGCGGGAGTTGCTGGACGCCCTGCCCGACCCGCGCGAAGGCCGCGACGCCGTCAACGACCGCCGCGCCACCCTCGCCGAGCACCGCGCCGTCCTCGCCGAGAAGCAGAACGCGCTGGACCGCCTGACCCGCGAGGCGCAGTCCCGCCGCCAGCGCTTGGCCGCCATCCAGCAGGACGTCGCCTCCTGGGGCACCCGCTCCGCCGGAGCGGGCGGGCGCGTGGCCGAGTTGAGGGAGCGCGCCGCCGCCGCCGAAACCGACCTCGCCCAATTGCAAAGCCGCCCGGCGGCGATCGAGGCCGACCGGCAGGCCTTGCTCGGCCGGATCAGCGAGGCCGAGCGCGCCCGCAAGCGCGCCGCCGACGCCCTGGCCGAAGCGGAGAACCGGCTGGCCGAGACCGAGAAGCTGCTGAAGCAGGCCGAATCCGGTCTGGCCGACGCCCGAGAGGCCCGCGCCCACGCCGAGGCCGCCGTCTCCGCCGCGGTGCAGAACGGCCAGACCCTGACCGAGCGCATCGCCGAGCGGCTGAACTGCCGCCCCGAGCAGGCCCGCGCCGCCGCCGACCTGTCCCCCGACGAGGCGATGCCCGACGTGACGGTCGTGGAATCGCGTCTCGACAAGCTGACCCGCGAGCGCGAGAACATGGGGCCGGTCAACCTGCGCGCCGAGATCGAGGCCGCCGAACTCGAAACGCAGATCGGCACGCTGCAAACCGAGCGCGAGGATCTGGTCAGCGCCATCGCCCGCCTGCGCCAGGGCATCGCCAGCCTGAACCGCGAGGCGCGGGAGCGTCTGGTCGCCTCCTTCGACACGGTGAACCGCAATTTCCAGGAGCTGTTCATCCGCCTGTTCGGCGGCGGCAAGGCGCATCTGGAGCTGGTCAACGCCGAGGATCCGCTGCAGGCCGGGCTGGAGATCTACGCCAGCCCGCCGGGCAAGAAGCTTCAGGTGCTGTCGCTGCTGTCCGGCGGCGAGCAGGCCCTGACCGCGCTGTCGCTGCTGTTCGCCGTCTTCCGCTCCAACCCCGCCCCGATCTGCGTGCTGGACGAGGTGGACGCTCCGCTCGACGAGGCCAACGTCGGGCGCTTCTGCGATCTGGTGGAGGACATCGCGCGGGAGGGCAGCACCCGCTTCCTCATCATCACCCATCATCGACTGACCATGGCCCGGGTTGACCGGCTGTTCGGCGTGACCATGGTGGAACGGGGCGTGTCGCAGCTGGTCAGCGTGGACCTCCAGAAGGCCGAGGAACTGCGCGGGGCGGCCTGACGGGCTCCGTTGCCTCAGCCATGCCGCTTTCACGGCTTCATTCGGCTTTTCCCAACGCCTAAGATGCGGGTCGGCCCATCGGGCCGGCACCAAGGCAATCGCATTTGACCTTTATAGCCCTCTCCCCTCCGGGGAGAGGGTGGCCCGCAGGGCCGGTGAGGGGGTTGCGCGTGGCGGTGCGTTCGGCACAAGCGCAACCCTCTCACCCTAACCCTCTCCCCAGAGGGGAGAGGGAATTTTAAATGCGATCACCCTGGGGCCGGTACAGGCACCGGCAAGGGGCACCGGCAAGGGAGAAGTGGACGTGGAACGGGTGGATTTCCTGATCGTCGGCGGCGGCATGGCCGGCGCCTCGGCGGCCTATGAGCTGGCGGCGCACGGCGGCGTCATCGTGCTGGAGCGCGAGAGCCAGCCCGGCTACCACTCCACCGGCCGCTCGGCGGCGCTCTACACCCAGACCTACGGGCATCCGGTGGTCCGCGCGCTGACCGTGGCGAGCTGGGATTTCTACACCAACCCGCCGCAGGGCTTTTCGGAGCACCCGCTTCTCACGCCGCGCGGCGTCCTGCTGATCGGGCGGAGCGACCAGACCGCCGCTCTGGACCGCGACTTCACCGAAGGCCGCCGGCTGACCCCGACCGTCGAGCGCCTCGACCGCGCCCAGACCCTCGCCCGCGCGCCCTTCCTGAACCCCGACTACGTGGACGGCGCGGTGTGGGAGCCGGAGGCGATGGACATGGACGTCCACGCCATCCACGGCGGCTACCTGCGCGGGCTGAAGGCGCGCGGCGGGCGGCTGGTGACCGACGCCGGGGTGACGGCGCTGGAGCGGCGCGACGGGCTGTGGGTCGCCACCACCCCGGCGGGCATCTTCGCCGCCCCGGTGCTGGTCAACGCCGCGGGCGCCTGGGCCGACGGTCTGGCGGGAATGGCCGGGGTACGCTCCGTCGGGCTGGTGCCGAAGCGGCGCACCGCCATCACCTTCGATCCGGTGTTCACGGATTCGGCGGACGCGGCTGGGCTCGCCGGCTGGCCGATGACCATCGATGTGGACGAACAGTTCTACATGAAGCCGGAATCGGGCCGGCTGCTGCTTTCCCCCGCCGACGAGACGCCGGTGGAGCCCTGCGACGTGCAACCGGAGGAGATGGACATCGCCGTCGCCATCGACCGCATGGAACAGGCGGTCCGCTTCTCCGTTCGACGCATCACGCACAAATGGGCGGGCCTGCGCAGTTTCGTCGCCGACAAGGTGATGGTGGTGGGCTACGACGAGTCCGCGGACGGCTTCTTCTGGCTGGCCGGCCAGGGCGGCTATGGCATTCAGACGGCGCCGGCCATGGGCCGCACCGCCGCGGCGCTGGCGACCGGACGGGGCCTGCCGCCGGAGGTCGCGGCGCTCGGTGTGCGTGCGGAGGATCTGGCGCCCGCCCGGCTGCGGCGCCCCTGACGGGAGATACGGCGATGCGCGGAACGATGACGAAAAACGGTTTCGATGCGGTTCTTCTGACCGCCGGTCTTCTGGTCGGCGGCCTGCTGGCGGGCTGCGCCAACCCGGCCGCCGATCAGGCGATGGTGGCGCAGAACGCGCTGGTCGGCATGCCGAAGCAGACGCTGCTGTCCTGCGCCGGTGTTCCGGAACGGCAGGCCGCCGCCGGGGACCGCGAGTTCTTCACCTACCGCAGCAACCGATTGATCTCCTACCCGTCCTGGGGCGGTTACGGCGGCTACTGGGGCTATCCCTACGGCGGCTGGGGCGGCTACGGCTCCGACGTGACCAGCGTCGATTGCGAGGCGACCTTCACCCTGCACAACGGCGTGGTGGAACGCGTCGTCTATGGCGGGTCGTCCAGCGGCGGCAGCCGACTCGGCCAGTGCTACGCGATTGTACAAAACTGCCTGGCGCAAGTCCCCTCACAGTCCCCACAACCCTCCATGGCCCCAGCGCGTTAAGAGTTCCAGTCCATGCGACAACTCGTCGCTGTTGCAAAGCCGCCTCACTATGACGTTTTGGTTGAGGCGGCATAGCAACCCCACAAAAACTCTGGTAATACATCTCCAGGCATCAAGCCAAAAAAACGACATCAGCTAATTCTGCCCTGGAGCGAATCCCATGACTTTCCTGAAGCGCGCCGCCGCCGCCCTGCTGGCGACCACGGCTCTCGCCGCCGTTTCCTCCCCGTCGCTGGCCCAGGATTTCAAGGGCAAGTCCGCCGGTGACATCCTGGTGCGCGCGCGCGCCCTGGCCGTGATCCCGCAGGAGGATGGCAACCTGCTGCTGAACGGCAACACCAAGATCGGCGAGGCCCGGGTCGGCAACGACTACATTCCGGAGCTCGATTTCTCCTACTTCGTGACCGACAACATCGCTCTGGAGCTCATCGCCGGCACCAGCCGCCACAACGTCAAGGGCTCGCTGAACGGCCTGGGCGACAGCATCGACATCGGCAAGGTTTCGCTCCTGCCGCCGACCCTGACCGCGCAGTACCACTTCTTCACGAAGGAGCGTGTCAGCCCCTATGTCGGCGCCGGCATCAACTGGACGCTGTTCTACCGTGAAGATGCCGCCAACAAGGCCAATGGCGCCGGCCTGCGCGTCACGGACGTCAAGTACGACAACGCCTTCGGCTGGGCTCTGCAGGCCGGTGTCGACGTCGCCCTGACCGGCAACTGGTCGCTGAACCTCGACGTCAAGAAGATCTTCCTCAAGACCGACGTCAGCGCCACCGTGAACGGCGCGCTGCCGGTTACGTCCAAGGTCACCCTCGATCCGTGGCTGGTCGGCATCGGCGTCGGCTACCGCTTCTAATCGGTTGCTCTGGGGCCTTCCCGCAAGGGAGGCCCTGCGAGGTCACGGAATTCAGGCCGGCTACTCCGAAAGGGGTATCCGGCCTGTTCCTTTTTGCGACTTCCTAGAGAAGCGTCCGTGGGTGAGCATTCCCTTTCGTGAATCCGCGCGGGAGGAAGCACAACCATGCACATTGCCGCCGTCTTGAAGAGGAAGGGCACGGAGATCATCACCGCCAATCCGGACGACCGGATCGACGCGGTCGCCCGCAAGCTCGCCCATCACAAAATCGGCGCCGTCCTGGTGATGAGGGACGACGGCCGCCCCGCCGGAATCCTGTCGGAACGCGACATCGTCCGCGCCGTGGCCGCGGACGGCGCCGCCGCCCTGGAACGGCCCGTCGGCGAGTTGATGACCCGCGACCTCGTCACCGGAAGCCCGGCCGACACGGTGTCCCAGATCATGGGCGTGATGACGCAGCGCCGCATCCGCCACCTGCCGATCCTGGAAGACGGTGACCTTGTCGGGCTGGTCAGCATCGGCGACATCGTGAAGGCGCGGCTGGACGACGCGGAACTGGAGGTCGAGTCCCTGCGCGGTTACGTCGCCGGGATGGGCTGAGCCCGTCCTGTAAACGAAAACGCCCGCGGACGGTCCCGCGGGCGTTTTCAAAGGCAGGGCAGCCGGACGGCCAGATTTGACGATCAGGCGGAGTGCGACTGCGGGAAGGCCATGGCGGCCTGGGTGCGGTTGCGCACACCCAGCGACTTGAAGATCGCCGTCATGTGAATCTTCACCGTGCCTTCCGACAGGCCCAGCTCATGGGCGATCTGCTTGTTGGACTTGCCTTCGCGCAGGCGGTCCAGAACCTCGCGCTGACGCTGGGTCAGCAGATGGTCGAGCTGCGGGTCGCTGGGCGGGATGGCGCCGACGCGCACCTCGGCCTCCCCGGATTCACGCAGCACGGTCGGCGGCACATAGACGCCGCCGGAGAAGATGAGATCCAGCGCGCTGAGCATGATCTTCACGCTGGAAGATTTCGGAATGTAGCCTGCGGCGCCGTGCTCCAGCGCGTCGC
Organism: Azospirillum brasilense; assembly: GCF_003349955.1. Lineage (GTDB taxonomy): Bacteria > Pseudomonadota > Alphaproteobacteria > Azospirillales > Azospirillaceae > Azospirillum > Azospirillum brasilense_B. The sequence goes on along the minus strand of NZ_QLKQ01000013.1, from coordinate 78,902 downwards.
GGACGTCGTGATGCGCTTCGGACGCAGAGACGACCACGACCTTGGAGTCGGGCTGCTTTCCCCGCAGGTCTTGGATGCCGGAGAAGCCGGGCCAACCGGGCATGCGCAGATCGGTCAGGACGAGATCGTAGGTCTCACCCTTGCCAGCCTTTTCCAGAAGCTCATCAAAGTTGCTGGCTTCCTCAAAGCTGGCACCCTCCTTCAGCTGCTCCAGCAGCCTGCGCAATCCCTCCCGGAAAAGCACATGGTCGTCTCCGATCAGGATTTTCATCTGGTGGTGCCCCCGTACTCAGTGCTTTCAATGGTCCGAACGTACAGCCCTGACACAAGGCCAGTGTTCCGACCTTCAGTTTCGGAAAAAATGCAGGTCATTTTCAAGCATCATATGACCCAATTCCAAAAGGTATAGAAAGTCCTTATGCAGGGTAATGTCACATCAGATGTACCACGATTCGGTGGGGCTGGACAACCCGAATTTAACTTTTGTCTCATGGAAGGCTCCGAGCAATGGCATTGCTGCGCTACAGCAATATCCATTTCGCGCATCGTTCACACATGACGAAAGTGAGCACGAATGTATCAAGCCTTAGGCTCGCTCATCACAAAGAACCGTCATTTTCGTACTTTCTATCTTTCGCATCTTTCGACACGAAAGGCCGGAACCGGTGAAGGATACACCGATCCCGGCCCAAAGGCATAGACCCCGTAAGGCTGATCCTCAGAAGGCGGCCTCGTCCATCTCCATCAGGGGTTTGGACCCGGCCATGATGGTGATGAACAGCGCGTTGGTCTGCGGCAGCAGTTTCGCCGTGTAGAAACGGGCCGTCCTGATCTTGGCCTCAAGGAAGGCCGTGTTGCCCTCCCCCGCCGCCAATTTGGACCGGGCCGCCTTGACCATCCTCAGCCACATCCAGCCGAGCGCCACCAGACCGAACAGCCGCAGATAGTCGGTCGCCGCGGCCCCCGCCTCTTCGGGGTCCTTGAGTCCCTTCTGCGCGATGATGGCGGTCGCCTGCTGAAGCTTGGCGAAGGCCTTGGCAAGCGGCAGGACGAACTCGGCCAGCTCCTCCGTCTCCATGTCGGCCTCGATCTCGGCGCCGACGGGGTGGAAGAAGCGGCGCAGCAGCCGGCCCATGTCCTGCGGCAGCTTGCGCCCCACGAGGTCCAGCGCCTGGATGCCGTTGGTGCCCTCATAGATCTGGCAGATGCGGGCGTCGCGGACATACTGCTCGACACCGGTTTCCCAGATGAAGCCGTGCCCGCCATGCACCTGCACCGCGATGTTGGCCGACTCGAAGCCGATGTCGGTGAACAGCGCCTTGACGATCGGCGTCATGAGCTGGACGAACTCGTCCGCCTCCTGGCGCGTCTTGTCGTCCGCGTGCTTCTCCGCCACGTCCAGCTTGTAGCCGACCAAGGCGCCGAGCGCGCGCGCCCCCTCGGTGTAGGCGCGGGCGGTCAGCAGGTTCCGCCGCACGTCGGGATGCACGATGATCGGGTCGGCGGGCTTGTCCGGGTGCGCCGTGCCCTTCAGCGAGCGGCCCTGGAGCCGCTCTTTGGCGTAGGCCACCGCGTTCTGATAGCTGACCTCGGCCACCCCCAGCCCTTGGATGCCGACGGCGAGGCGGGCCGCGTTCATCATCACGAACATCGCCCGCATGCCCTTGTGCGGCTCGCCGACCAGCCAGCCGGTGGCGTCCTCGAAGTTCATGACGCAGGTCGCCGAGGCCTTGATGCCCATCTTGTGCTCGATGGAGCCGCAGGCGACGCCGTTGCGCGGCCCGACGCCGCCATCCTCGTTGGGCAGGAACTTCGGCACCAGGAACAGGCTGATGCCGCGCGTCCCGGCCGGCGCGTCGGGCAGGCGCGCCAGCACCAGATGCAGGATGTTCTCGGTCAGGTCATGCTCGCCGGCGGAGATGAAGATCTTCGTGCCGGTGATTTTATGGCTGCCGTCCTCCTGCGGGACGGCCTTGGTGCGGATCAGCCCCAGGTCGGTGCCGCAATGCGGCTCGGTCAGGCACATGGTGCCCGCCCAGGTGCCGTCGACCAGCCGGCCGAGGAAGCGCTGCTTCAACGCCTCCGACCCATAGGTCGACAGCGCGTTGTAGGCGCCCAGCGACAGGCCGGGATACATGCCGAAGCTGAGGTTGGCGGAGCAGATGAACTCCTCCAGCATGGTGTTGACCAGCTTGGGCAGCCCCTGCCCGCCATAGGCCGGGTCGCAGGACAGACCCTGCCAGCCCGCCTCGATGTACGTGCCGTACGCCTCCTTGAAGCCCTTGGGCGTGCGCACCACGCCGTTCTCGAAGCTGCAGCCCTCGCCATCACCCGATTGGTTCAGCGGGAACAGCACCTCCTCGCACAGCTTGGCGCCCTCCTCCAGGACCTGGGCGATCAGGTCGGGGGTGGCGTCCTCGTAACCCGGCAGTTCGGCCAGCTTCCCCGCCCCGACGATCTCGTCGAGGACGAAGCGGACATCCTCCAGCGGAGCCTTGTAGATCGGCATTGCTCAGTCCTCCCCCATCAGTTCCGCAGCGGCTTGCCGGTGGTCAGCATGTGCTCCACCCGGTCGATGGTGCCCTCGGTGCGCACCAGCTCCATGAAGGCCCGGCGCTCCAGCGCCAGCATCTGCTCCTCGGTCACCGGCTGGGTGACGTCGGCCTTCGGCCCGCCGGTCAGGATGCCGGCCAGCTTGCCGCAGACGACCATGTCGTGCGGCGTCGCCTTGCCCTGCAGCGCGAAGCCTTCGAGGAACAGCTCCAGCGCGGCCCGCCCGTTGGGACCGGGGAGCGTGTAGGTGACTTTCTCGGGCGGGGTGTAGTTCGCGGCCAGCTCCAGCGCCTTGGCCTTGGCGTCGGCGAGCAGGCGGTCGCGGTTCATGGTGATGCCGTCGCTCGCACGCAGATACAGCAGGTCCTTGGCCTCCGCCGCCGACTTGGCGACCTTGGCGAGGCTGATGGTCTCGAAGGCTCCGGCGATCGGCGGCATCGGCCCCTTCGGGGTCCGCGGGTTGGCGGCGTGGCGGGCCAGCATTTCCGTGCAGCCGCCCCAGCCGGGGATCAGCCCGACGCCGACCTCGACCAGCCCCATGTAGGTCTCGGCGTGGGCCTGCACATGGTCGGAGTGCAGCAGGATCTCGCAGCCGCCGCCGAGCGCCATGCCGCTGGGCGCCGACACCACCGGGAAGGGGGCGTGTTTCAGGGCGCGGTAGGCGCGCTGCCCGCCCTCCACCAGCTCCTCGATCTGCGGCCACAGCCCGACGTTCAGGGCGAACAGGGCGAGGCCGAGGTTGGCGCCGACCGAGAAGTTGTCGGCCTCGTTGTGGATGACCAGCGCCTTCCAGTCGCCCCCCTTATTGTTGTTTGGTCCGTCGCCGATCAGCGTCATCGCCTTGCCGTAGGCGGCCATGACGTCGCCGTCCAGCGCGTTCATCTTGCTGGTGAACTCGACGCACAGCACGCCGTCGCCGATGTCCCACAGACTGGCCGAGCCGTTCTTCCACACCGGCTTCGACGCCCGCTTGATGTCGGACAGCAGCAGAACGCCGTCGGGACGCACCACGGTGTCGTAGAGGCCGGCGGTGGTCAGATGCTGGAGCCTGCCGTCCTCCACCCGGTAGAAGGGCCGCCCGGCGGCCTGCTCGACCAGCGGCGGGACGGGGATGCCCTCGCTGCGGCACAGCTCGGCGAACCAGGCGGTGCCCAGCCGGTCGATCAGCTCGAACGGGCCCTGCTTCCAGTTGTAGCCGAGCCGCATGCCCTCATCGACCGCGACGATGCTGTCGGCGATCTCCGGCACCAGCGACGCGGCATAAGCCAGCGTGTGGGCCAGCACCCGGCGGGCGTATTGCCCGGTCCTGTCGGGGAAGTCGGCCAGCGCCCGCAGGTCGCGCCCGGCGGCCGACACGCTCTCCAGCTTCGGCTTGTCCGAGCGGCGGTAGACGCCGGTGGACAGGTCGATGGCCTCCTTGACCTTGACGCCGCCGTCGCGGTTCAGGCGGTAGAAGCCGCCCTTGCCCTTGCGGCCCGTGTAGCCCTCCGCGATCATTTTGGTGATGACCGGGTGCTCGCGGAAGGCGGCGCGGTAGGGGTCGTTCCCCGGCAGGGTCGCCAGCAGGCTCTTCGCGATGTGCGGCATCAGGTCGAGGCCGACGAGGTCGACCAGACCGAACACGCCGGTCTTCGGGATGCCCATCGGGCGGCCGACGATGGCGTCGGCCGCCTCCACCGTCAGGCCGAGATCGACGGCGGCGTTGATCGCCGTCTGGATCCAGTAGACGCCGATGCGGTTGGCGATGAAGCCCGGCGTGTCCTTGCAGCGCACCACGCCCTTGCCCAGCGCGCGGTCGCAGACGTCGGCGACGGCGGCCAGCGCATCGGGCCGGGTGGCCTCGCCGCCGACGATCTCCAGCAGCCGCATGTAGCGCGGCGGGTTGAAGAAGTGGGTGATCAGGAAGTCGCGCTTGAAGGCGTCCGACTGCCCTTCGACCAGCACGCCCAGAGGGATGGTCGAGGTGTTGGACGACACCACGGAGCCGTCCTTGCGCACCGGGTCGATGCGGCGGTAGAGGTCGGCCTTGACCGCCGGATTCTCGACGATGGCCTCGACGATCCAATCCACATCGGCCAGCAGGGCGAGGTCGTCCTCCAGATTGCCCGGAGTCACCAGCTTGGCGTTCTTCGGGTGCATGAAGGGCGCGGGGTCGGTCTTCAGAAGCCTCTGGACGGCCCCCTTGGCGATGGCGCTGCGGTCGTCACCCTCCTTGGCGGGGATGTCGAGCAGGACGACGGGGATGCCGGCGTTGGCGAAATGGGCGGCGATGCCGCTGCCCATCACGCCGGAGCCGATCACGGCGGCGCGTTTGATCTGCATGGTTGGTGCCTCCCTGTGCCGCCGCCGTCAGACCGCTTCCAGAACCGTGGCGATGCCCTGCCCGCCGCCGATGCACTGGGTGGCGAGCGCGAATTGCTTGCCCTCGCGCTTCAGCAGGGCCGCGGCCTTGCCGGTGATGCGGGCGCCGGTGGCGCCGAGCGGGTGGCCGAGCGCGATGGCGCCGCCGTCCAGATTCACCTTGGCCGGGTCGATGTCGAGGTCGCGCATGCAGGCGATGGCCTGGGCGGCGAAGGCCTCGTTCAGCTCGATCACGTCGATGTCGCGGATGGACAGGCCGGCGCGCGCCAGAGCCTTCTGCGCCGCCGGGACCGGGCCGAGGCCCATCACCTCCGGCGCGCAGCCGGCCACCGCGACCGAGCGGATGCGGGCGAGGATCGGCAGGCCGTTGGCCTTGGCGTAGGCCTCCGTCGTCACCAGCACCGCCGAGGCGCCGTCCGTCAGCGGGGAGGAGGTGCCGGCGGTGACCGAGCCGTCGGCCAGGAAGGCGGGCTTCAGGCCGCTCAGCGTCTCGCCGCTGGTGCCGGGGCGGATGCAGCCGTCGCGCTCCACGAGCCCGGCGGCGGTCTGGATGGCGACGATCTCCTCGGCGAGGCGCCCGGCCTGCTGGGCCGCGGCGGCCTTGGCGTGGGACTCGGCGGCCATCGCCTCCTGGTCGGCGCGGGAAATCCCGTAGCGGCGGGCGACGTTCTCCGCCGTGACGCCCATCGAGCAGTAGGCCTCCGGATAGTGGTCCTTCAGGCCCGGGTGGGGCAGCGGGTTGTAGCCCATCATCGGGACGCGGCTCATCGACTCGATGCCGCCGCACAGGAAGACCTCGCCCGCCCCCATCTGGATGGCGCCGGCCGCCTGATGGATCGCCTGCATGGAGGAGCCGCAATAGCGGTTGATCGTGGTGGCCCCGGCGGTCAGCGGCAGCTTCGCCAGGAAGGACACGGTGCGGGCGATGTTCATGCCCTGCTCGCCCTCGGGGAAGGCGCAGCCGACGACCACATCCTCGATGTCCTGGGGGTTGACGCCCGTGCGCTCGACCAGCGCCGCGACGACATGGGCCAGCAGGTCGTCGGGGCGGACCTTCGCCAGTTCGCCCTTGTTGGCGAAGGCGAAGGGGGAACGGGTGTAGCCGGCGATGACGACCGGATTGGCGGGCGTGGTCAAAGGCGCCGAGGTCATGGTTGCGTGTCCTCCGGGGTGTGCGTCTCCGTGATTCCGTTCTTGCGGAAATGGTCGGAGATCTGGGTGTCGATGATGCGCAGCTCGCCCAGCGTCTGCTGGACGTCCTGAAGCTGCCGTTCCAGGTCGGCGATGCGGCGGCGGGCGATGCGCTGCATGAAGCGCATCTGCTCCTTCTGGATCTCGTCCGCGTCGTAGAGGGTGAGGAATTCCTTGATCTCGGCGAGGCTGAAGCCCAGCCGCTTGCCCCGGCAGATCAGCGCGAGGCGCGCGCGGTCGCGGTGGCCGTAAACGCGGGCGGTGCCGTCGCGCTGCGGCGCCAACAGCCCTTCGTCCTCGTAATGGCGGATGGTGCGGTGGGTCAGCCCGAACTCGTCGGCCAGCTCCCCGATGGCGAAGGAGCGTCCGGCGCCGTCCGCGCCGGGGTCGAGTCCGGCGTCCAGCCCGATAGCGGGGCGCGCGCCCAGCCCCATCAACCTTGCGGGTTGCGACATCCTCCCACCCTTCCCTTGATCGTCATTGCCCTGTTTTGTCACGGGTTGACGTTTACGTAAAGGTAAGGTGCTTGCCATTTGCTGTCAAGCGGGCAGCCCGCTCTCTTTCCGATGTCCAAGGCGGGGGTGCGGCGCGGGCGCGCTGTGACAGCATGCCACGGGCGGTGCGCCTACCCAGCTATGGCAGGCTCGGGGCATTCAACAAAAAGCCGCCGGCGAACCCGGGCCATGAAGGCCGGACGCAACGGCCGGTCACAGGGCAGGACAAACCGGAGTCACGGCAAACAGGGTTGGGACAGCCGATGTCGTCGCGCGCCATCGTATCGCTGGGCGTCTGGATACTCGCCATGGTGCTGATCGGCACCTTGACGGTCGGGGTCGCGTTGCTGTTCTACGTGGCGCTGACCGCCTTCTTCGCGGTCGTGGTGGCCGTCCTGATGCTGGTCACCCGCCAGCGCGACGACGAGCACAAAAAGATCGTCTGAGACCAGCGGGGCCAGAAAAACCGGTCCGGTAAAAGCAAAAGCCCCACCGCCCGCGCGCGGCGGGCGACGGGGCTTTTTCCGTTCGGTCCGCTTACTCCGGCAGAACGCGCAGGCGTGACGCGGCGGTGCGGGCCGACTGGTGCGGGCGGTAGAGGTCCTCCACCGTCGCGCCGGGCTGGGCGTAGTCGCCGGGCGTCACCGCGCGCACCAGATAGACCAGCCGGAAGCGCGGCGCCTGCTTGGTCATGTCGAGCGCGGCAACGAAGCGATCGTCGCGGTAATCGACGGCGCGCGGCGCGGTCAGTTCGCCCAGCCAGGACAGGTCGCCCAGCGGCGCCCCGCCCCCGGCGAAACGGGCGGCCTCGATCTCGAAGCCGGCGGGCAGCGGATCGGACACCAGAACCTGCCGGTCCACCGGATCGGAGGCGCTGCCCTCCAGGATCACCACCAGCCGGTCGTTCGGGCGGACGGCGCCCGGATCGGCGGGGCGGCCGGTCATGTCGAACAGGCCGCGGGTCACGGTCATGCCCTGCTCCTCCGCCCCCGGCGCCGCCTCGGCGATTCCGGACACCGAGAGGATCTGGCGCAGCGGCTCGCCCCCGGCGTTGCGGATGGCCGGCGGGGCCGCCGGGTCGATGCGCTGGAACAGCGGCTTGACGCCTTCGGCGACCTGATCGGCCCCTTGCTGGTCCTTCTGGGCGATCTTCATCGCCGGCGCCCGGTCGATCAGGGCCTTGGCGGCCTGGAGAAGCCACGCCTGCTCCTGCGCGCCGGTGGTGCGGACGGCGGCGTAGGTCTTGGACAGGCGCTCGGTCGCCTGGGTCAGGCGGTCGCGCTCGACCACGCCGCTCTCGCCCATCAGCGCCACCACCCCGGCCTCGTCGCGCAGGGACGATCCGTAGTCGCGCAGGCTGGCCGACACGACGCGGGCGCCGGACAGCCGCCCGAAGGCTTCCGCGGCGCGGTCCTTGTCGCCCAGCGCGGCGATGGCCGTGGCGACCTGGGCGCGGGCGAAGTCGGTCTGCAGCTTGTCCCAGAAGGTCTCCTGGAAGTAGCGGACCGCACCGGCGTCGATCATCTTGGCGCGGGCCAGCACATAGAGCGCGTAGGCGCGGGCCGGCTGCTCGTCGGCCTCCACCCAGGCGTTGTCGAGCGCGCCGCGCAGCCCGTCCAGCCCCTTGCGGTAGGGACCCTCCGGCACGCGGTAGCCGGCGGCCTTGGCGCGGCCCAGGAAGTCCAGCGCGTAGGCGGTCAGCCAGGAATCGGCCTCGCCCTTCGGCGACCAGGCGGCGAAGGCGCCGTCCATCCGTTGGAAGGTCAGCACGCGGTCGACCGACCGCTGCACCCGCGCCTTGACCCGCTCGTCCGAGGCGACGCCCAGCGCCACCGCCACGTCGCCCAGCGACAGCAGGGGCAGCGCGCGGCTGGCGGTCATCTCCAGCCCGCCGGGGCCGCCGCGCTCCAGCGCGGTCAGCAGGCCGGGCACGTCGAGGTCCGGCAGGTTGCCGAGCGACAGGGCCGCCGTCGCGGTCTCCGGGCGCAGGCCGTTCAGCAGGTCGGCGGGCAGCTCGACGCTGCGCTCCGGGGCCAGCATGGCGGCGGTGCGGCGGGTGACCAGCGGCGACGCCGGGCGCACCGGGATTTCCCACTGGCGCGTGATGCGCAGGCCGTCCGGCCCGGTCACGTCCAGCGCGAGGTGGCCCGTGCCGACGCCGTTGGCGGTCAGGACCCGCCCGGCGGTGGCCCGCTTGCCCCGGCCCAGCTCCGGCACGGCGATGCTGCCCTCGCTCAGCGACACGGCGCCGCTGGCGATCAGAGAGATGCTGTAGGCGCCCGCCGGGCCGGCGACGTTGTCGAGCGTCACCGGGACCACCGCCCGGTCCCCCGGCGCCAGGAAGCGCGGCAGGCCGAGATCGGCCAGCACCGGATCGGCGACCAGCATGGAGGATTCGGAGCGGCCCAGCTTGTCCCCGCTCCAGGCCACCGCCATCAGGCGCAGCCGCCCTTGGAAATCGGGGATGTCCAGCGGCACCGCCACCTTGCCCTCCGGCCCCACGGTCAGCACGCCGGAGAACAGCGAGACGACGCGCTCCGACTTCTGCGGAACGGTGACGCCGACCTGACGCAGCCGCGGCGCCGCGCCGGGGCGGGTCCGGGTGGCGTCCAGGACCGCCGGATCGATCAGCCGCCCGAAGGAATCGCGCAGCTCCACGCCCAGGCGGCGCTTGCCCAGATAATGGTCGATCGGGTTCGGCGAATGCTGGTCGGTGAGCTGGAGCACGGCGTCGTCCACCGCGGCGACCGTCACATAGGCCGGCTGGCCCTCCGGCGCGCCCTCCACCACCACCTCGGCGGTGACGGCGCGGCGGGGCTCGGTCTGCGCCGGGGCGGCGACGCGCACGTCCAGCGCCCGTTCGTCCCCGTCCACCGCCAGCCAGGACAGGCCGACGGCGCGGCGCGCCATGCCCTTCGACGGGCCGCCCGCGGCGTCCGGCGCGCCGAAGGCGGTCGCCAGCACATAAACGCCGCCGGTCCAGGTCGGATCGACGGGGATTTCCAGGAAGGCCCCCTCCGGCCCGATCCGGCGGGTCGAGGCGTGGCGGATCTTGCGGTCGGCGACGGTGATCAGCACCTCGCTGTCGTAGGGCGGCTTGACGTAGACCCAGGCGGTGTCGCCGCCCTTGTAGGCGGGCAGCATGACGGTCACGTCCACCTGATCGGGACGCTCGCCCGCGGTCGGGGTCATCCACCAGCCGGCGGCGAAGCGCAGGCTGCTCGCCACGCCGGTCTTGGGATCGAACACCTCCAGCCGATAGCGGCCGGCGCCCACCGGGGCCTCCACCGCCCCCGGCTTGGCGGCCTGGACAGCGAGCGTGCCGCCGGTCACCCGCTGGTCGCGCACCGTGACCTTGTAGTCCCAGCGCCCGTTCGCCTCGAACCAAGCGTAGTCGTACTCCTCCTCGAACAGCTCGTAGGACAGGTCCTCCTTGTCCATCGGCTGCCCGTCCGGCCCGACCGCCACCACGTCGAATCCGGCGGTGGCGCCCTCGGGCACCCCGTCGCCTTCGAAACGCGGGCGGATGCCGACGGCGAAGGGCTGGTGGCGCACCGGCAGGACCAGATCGCGGCTGACCGAGCGGCCCCCGATGTCCAGCAGGGTGGCGCGGACCACCGCCTCCAGCGGCTTGGTGCTTTCCGGCGCCTTGGGCAGCGCGAGGTCGGCCTTGGCCTGCCCGTTGCGGTTGGTGGTGAAGCCCGGCAGGTCGCTGCGCAGCGGCTTCACCTCCTCCTGCGTGAGGCCGAAGCGGTAGCCGGGCAGGTTCGGGTAGGGATTCGCCGCGGCGCGCAGCGTCACCGCCAGTTCGCCCGGCAGGCCCGCCGCCGGGGCGCCGTAGAGGAAATGCCCGTCGACGGTCAGGGTCGTCTTGCCGTCCGCCGGAAGCTCCGCCGCCTCGGCGGCCAGCGCGACCTCGAGGCGCGGCGGCACGAAGTCCTCGACCAGGAACTCGGCCCGGCCCAGCACCGGACCCATCGTGTTCGGCTGGCTGCCCGCCTCGGGCTCGCCGTGGGCGGTGACCGCCCAGGTGCCGGTCATGGCATTGGCCGGGATCTCGACGCGGGCGGCGAAGCTGCCGCCGCCGGATTCGGCGAGCGGACGGCGGTCCACCTCGAAACCGTCCGGGCGCTGGATCTTCAGCGTGACGGGACGGCCGGTGACCGGCTTGGCGTCGGCGTCGCGCAGCAGCGCCGCCAGATGCACCGTCTCGCCGGGGCGGTAGATGCCGCGTTCGGTGTAGAGGAAGGCGTCGGGCTGGCCGGGCACCGGGCGCGCCGGAACCGCCGCCGCAACGCCGCCCGGCGCCGCGTTCGGCGCCCCGCCCGGCGGCGGCGCGTTGGCCAGCGTCGGCGTGACGAGGTCGAGGAAGCCGAAATCCCCCGCCCCGCGGTAGGCGAACAGCGCCTGCACCGGCTCGCGGCCGGCGGCGCGCAGGGCGGTGAGGTCGAAGCGCGCCAGCCCGTCCGCACCGGTCAGCGCCTTGCCCAGCTCCTCGTTGTTGCGGGCGAGCAGGCGCAGCTCCACGCCGGCCTCCGGCGTCGCCCCCTTGACGGAGCGGGCGAAGACGACCAGCGCGTCCTCGCCGGTGATGGCGTTCAGGCCGAGGTCGGAGACGACGAACCACTGGGTCGCCTTGTGGTCCCAGCCGCCGGGCTTGATGTCCTCGGTGCTGGCCACGGCGATGTAGACGCCGGGCTCCAGCCGGCCCAGCACGGCGTCGATGGGAAAGGGCGTCACCACCGCCTGGTTGCGGCTGTTGCTGATCGCCATCTCGCCGCGCCACACCTCCTGGCCGGAACGGTCGAGAATCTCGCCGACCTCGTGGTCGGACATCTGCTGGCCGATGCGGCCGAAATAGATCTTCTCCACCAGGCTGCGGTCGTTGATCCGCAGCACCTGGAGCTTCGCCCGGTCGAGGTTGATGGAGCGCAGCGGCAACCCGTCGGCGCCGATGCGCGGCAGGATGTAGCCCGCCCCGCGGAAGGCCAGCGCCGGCTTGCGGTTCGGCACCTCGATGTCGCGCGCGTCGGGGTTGGGCAGGCGCTTCCCGTCGCTGCCCGGCAGCCCGTCGCGCAGGGTGATGCGGTAGCTTTGCCCGTGCTTCAGACCCTCGACGCAGAGCGTGCGGTCGCGGGCGACGGCGGTCCCGTCGAAGGCCGCCCCGCCGCCGGCCGCCCCATTGCCGGCGGGCGTCACCTCCACATAGTCGCGGTAGTTCACCGCGCGCGACTTCTCCAGCCGGTCGGTGAAGGTGAAGCAAGCCTGCGGCACGTCGCGCTCCGCCACCACCTCGGCGGAGGAGACGCCGAAAGGCACCGGCTCGGGCGGCGCGTCGGCGGCGATGACGGGGGTTGAGGACGCGACGAGGACGGCACAGACACGCGCCACTGCACGCAACATTCGATCTTCCCTGGACCAGCCGCCCGGCGCGGCGCGCGCGGGCCTATGCGAAAACTCCGAGCCTGCGAAAACACCGTTTTCGGCAAACCGGCGCGGAGTATGCCGAAGCGCCCCTGGTTTCGCCACGGCTTTGCGGCCCAGCCCGGAAAATCCCGCAAGGTGGATCCGGCTGCGGACGGCGTGTGGATCAGCCGGCGAATTCCAGCGTGAACTGGCTGCCCTCGCCGGGCCGGCTGTCGATGCGCAGGCGCCCGCCATGGGCCTCCATCAGGGACTTGACGATGGACAGGCCCAGCCCGCTGCCCTGCCCCGGCAGTGTCACATGCACCTCGGCCTGACCGAAGGGCTCCGCGGCCTGATGGAGCTGTTCCGGCGTCATGCCGATCCCGTTGTCCGTCACCCGGACGCGGCACCCGCCGCCCGGTCCGCCGCTGCCCGATCCGCCGCCGACCGTGACCAGGATTCGCCCGCCGTCCGGCGTGAAGGTGATGGCGTTGGCCAGCAGGTTCAGGAGCATCTGCTTCAGGGCGCGCTCGTCCGCCGAGACGCTGTGGTGTCCCGGCTCGACGTTCATGTCGAGCCGGATGCGCTTGGCGTCGGCCTGCGGCGCCACCATGCGGAACACCCATTCCACGATCGGGGCGACGTCGAGGTCTTCGGGGTGCAGCGGCAATGTCCCGGCCTGGAGCCGCGACAGATCCATGATGTCGTTGATCAGCCCCAGCAGGTGCCGCCCCGATTCGTGGATGTCGCCGGCATAGTCGGCGTAGCGTCCGCCGGCCTGCGGCCCGAGCATCTGGTCGCGGATGACCTCCGAGAAGCCGAGGATGGCGTTCAGCGGCGTGCGCAGCTCGTGGCTGACGCGGGCCAGGAATTTGCGGTTCAGGGCCAGCGCGGCGCGCAGCCGCTCCGCCGTGCGGTGCTGCACCAGAAGGAACAGCGTCACCAACAGGATGGACGCGGTCAGGATCGCCGCCAGCAGGAACAGCGTGTTGCGCAGGTCGGCCACCGCCGCCTCGATGTCCACCTGAGCGACGCCGACGGTGGCAACCAGCGGATAGTTCTCCACCACGCGGTAGGCGAAGGCGCGCAGGACGCCGTCGGTCTGCGACTCCTGCCAATAGACGCCGGCGAGCGAGCGGCCCAGCTCTTCCCACAGGCGGGACTGGGGGATGGCGAGCCCGACCGCCTCGACGCCCCGCGACGAGCCTCGGGCGCGGATCACCTGATCCATCCCGATCAGGGTCACCGCGCCCTGCGGCCCCAGATTGGCCTGCTGGTAGAACTCCCCCAGGATGTCGGGGTCGATGTTGGCGATCACGAGCCCGGCGAAGCCGCCGTCCCCGTCGGTCAACCGCCGGCTGAGGCGCAGGAGCGGCCCGCCTCCGGTCGTCCCGGGAAAGGGCGTGCCGATGTGCATCAGGTCGCGGCCGGTGCCCTGGTGAAAGGCGAAGGCGGTCTCGTCCCGCTCGTTCGCCCGCCCGCCCGGCCCTTCGCTGCGCAACAGCACGGTCCCGTCGGCGTCGAGCACGGTGAAGTGATGGATCAGCGTCGGATCGTAGAGCGTCTGGTCGAGGAAGTTGCGGACGCCGGGCAGTCCGTTCTCCCCGAACTCCAGCGCCAGGGAGCGCAGCGTGATGTCCACCTCGTGCACCGCGCGGTGGGTGCTCTTGGCGAAGGCCCGGACCATGATCTCGGCCTTCGCCACCGCCTCCCGCGTCTGGCCGTCGAGCAGTTCGCGCACCACCTGCGCGTGGGCTCCCCAGACCACCGTGATCGCGACGGCGGCGATGGCGAACACACACCAGCGGAACGAGATCGGCAGGCGCATCCCGGTCTTTCCACAGGCGGTCCACCGGGGCGGTCACGGACGACGATCCGTTCCGGCCCGGTATCGACCCTACGTCACAAGGGGTATCACGTCACAGAATGTCCCAGCAAGCCTCTCCATTGGGCGTTGACGGCAGCGCCCCTCACATCATTTCTGCGAGAAATAGGACCTCAGCCGCTCAACCGCTCCGTCGAGGATCTCGTCCCTCTTGGAAAAGCAGAAGCGGATGAAGCTGCGCGGCGCGTCCTGGACGAAGAAGGCCCCCACGGGAATGGCCGTCACCCCGGCCGCAGCGGTCAGGTGGCGGCAGAAATCCTCGTCGTTGCCGTCGAAGCCGAAGGGCGACACGTCGGCGACCACGAAATAGGTGCCGGCGGACGGCAGCACCTCGAACCCCACGGCGCGCAGCCCGTCGGCCAGCCGGTCGCGCTTGGCCTGCAGCCCCGTGGCCAGCCCGGTGAAGTAGGCGTCGTCCTTGCCCAGCCCATAGGCGACCGCCGCCTGGAGGTTGGGCGGCGTGGTGAAGGTGATGTACTGGTGCGCCTTGACGACGGGCTGGAGCAGGTGCGGCGCGCCGGTGACGTAGCCGACCTTCCAGCCGGTCAGCGAGAAGGTCTTGCCGGCGGAGCCGATCTTCAGGCAGCGGTCGCGCATGCCCGGCAGGGTCATCAGCGGGATGTGCGCAAGCCCGTCGAAGACGATGTGTTCGTACACCTCGTCGCAGACGGCGAAGGCGTCGAAGCGCTGGACGAACTCCGCCAGCAGTTCCAGCTCCGCGCGGGTGAAGACCTTGGCGGCGGGATTCAGCGGGTCGTTGATGAGGACGAGCTTGGTCTTGGGCGAGAACACCGCCTCCAGGTCGGCGCGCGTGAAGCTCCAGTCCGGGGCCTTCAGACTGACGAAGCGCGGCACGCCGCCGGCCAGCCGGACGATCGGCAGGTAGCTGTCGTACATGGGCTGGAACAGCACGACCTCGTCGCCCGGGTTGATCAGGCCGAGCAGGCTGGCGGTCAGCGCCTCGGTGGCGCCGGAGGTCACCATCACCTCGGTCTTCCAGTCGATGTCCAGCCCGTAGAAGCGCTTGCCGTGCGCGGCCACCGCCTGCCGCAACTCCGGCGTGCCCATCATCGGCGGGTACTGGTTCCATCCCTCCAGGATGGCCTTGGCCGCCACGTCCAGCACGTCGGCGGGGCCGCGCTCGTCGGGAAAGCCCTGGCCGAGATTGATCGCCTTGTGCTCGTCCGACAGGCGGGACATCACCTCGAAGATCGTCGTGCCGTAGCTCGACAGGATTGCGTTGCCGGACTTCACCTTGAGCCTCCTGAACACCGAGGCGGACAGGAATGCCGCAGCCGGGCTGCGCTGTCCAGCGCCCCGTCCGCAGACCGGCCCGGCAGCGATGGCGGAGGTTTCGCGGTCAGGCGGCGGCGGTGGCCTTGGCCCTGGCGGCATGGCGGCGGTGGCGCAGCTTGACGCGGATGCGCTCGACGGGGCTGAGCAGGCGGGGATGGCGGCGCTTCAGCCGCACGAACAGGCGGCGGGCACCCGCGGAGTTGCGCAGCAGGATCACCCCGCCGGCAAGCGCCACCGGGAAGCCGAACGGCCCCGGCAAGGGCGACATCAGGGCGCCCAGGCCGATCAGGCTCCACCCGGTGCCGATCAGCGCGAGTTGCCGGACGCGGGCAAGCGTGGGCCGGGTGAGCAACGAACGGGGGATGGCGGCACGACGATGCATCGGGACTCCTCCTCCTGTGCCAGCAGCCATATGGGGGCGTCCTGACACGGGGGAAGAGGCCGGAGGATGTGACTTTTCGGGGGAGACCGCGAAAAAAGGGGGGTGCGTCAATGCAACGCCATGCCGCGGCCGGGCGGTCCCAGCACGAACAGCGCGGCGGTCACCTCGGCCGGGGCCGGCGCCCATTCGAAGTCCCGGATCAACTCGCTGCGGGCGGCATCGGCGCGCTCCGCCAGGGCGTTGCAGTCCGCGCCCCCCGCCCGCCGGGCCGGCCTGCGGCAACGCCGGTCGGCGCAGCTTTCCAGCATCAGGCGGATCATCCGCTCCCGCTTGGCGGCGTCGACGAAGCCCGACTGGTCGAAATACAGCTTGGTGAAGGCGACCTCGGTCACCGTGGGCGCGGCGCCCTGCTTGCCGACCAGCACCGCCGACACCAGTTCAACGCAGCGGCCGGCGTAGTCGGGGATCGGCGCCGTGCCGTCGTCGGCGCGGTCGTACTGGCGGCTCGGCAGCTCGACCAGCCGCCCGGTCGGCTCCTTCACGAGGTAACGGCGCCACACCGGCATATCCGCCTCCCGTCTGGTTTCCCCATGGGCTGAAAAAAGGGTACACCAGACCGGACCGCGACGGAACAGCCCCTTTCCGGCTTCGGCCGGGACCGGACAGCACTCACCGGAGGAGAGGCGCGGCTCAACCTTCGGGAACGGGAAGGGTTTAGCCTGATGAAACTTCTGCGATTCGGCCCGCCGGGCCATGAGCGTCCGGGCCTTCTGGACCGCAACGGCGTGATCCGCGACCTGTCGGGCGTAGTGTCGGACATCGGTCCGTCCACCCTGACGGAGGATGGGCTGGCCCATCTGCGCACGCTCGACACCGACCGGCTGGCCCAGGTGCCGGACGGGACCCGGCTCGGCCCGTGCGTCACCGGCGTGTCCAAGGTGGTCTGCGTCGGGCTGAACTACCGCGCCCACGCCGCCGAATCCGGCCTGCCCGAACCGGCGGAGCCGGTGCTGTTCATGAAGGCGACCACCTCCATCTGCGGTCCGAACGACCCCGTCCAGATGCCGCGGGGCGCCACCAAGCTCGACTGGGAGGTCGAACTCGGCATCGTCATCGGCCGCACCGCCCGCTACGTCGAACAGGCCGACGCCTTCGACCACATCGCCGGCTATTGCGTCCTCAACGACGTGTCGGAGCGCGCCTTCCAGACCGAAAGCACCGGCCAGTGGGTCAAGGGCAAGAGCGCCGACAGCTTCTGCCCGATCGGCCCCTGGATGGTCACCCGCGACGAGGTGCCCGACCCGCAGGCGCTGCGCCTGTGGCTGGAGGTCGACGGCCAGCCGATGCAGGACAGCACGACCGCCGACATGATCTTCGGCGTCGCCGAGATCGTGTCCTACATCAGCCGCTTCATGACCCTGCTGCCGGGCGACGTCATCGCCACCGGCACGCCGCAGGGCGTGGCGCTGGGCCGCGGGCCGAACCATCCCTGGCTCCAGCCCGGCCAGACCATGCGCCTGGGCGTCGAGGGGCTGGGCGAGCAGCGCCAGTCCGTCCGCGCCTTCGAAGGCTGAGCGGCGCCGGGACCGGAATGGGAGAATCTTCGATGAAGCGAAAGAGCCGTCTGGCCGCGTGGCTGCTCGCCGCCGGTGTCGGCACCCTGGCGGCCTCCGGGGTCGCGTCCACCTCCGCCCGGGCCGAGGATGGCGCGGCGGCGCTGGCCGGGAAGACCTGCGGCACGCTGGAGTCGCGGGTGGCGGAGATCCCCGGCTCCGGCCCGGTGTTCCTGCGCAGCTACGACAGCAGCTTCGGCGTCGGCCAGACGTCGGAGCTGCCGCTGCGCGAGGCCGCCTTCACCTACGACAACGCGCTGGCCGTCATCGCCCTGGTCGCCTGCGGCAAGACGGAGCCGGCGCTGCGCATCGGCGAATCGCTGCTCTCCGCCGCTACGCTGGACCGCGCGCGGCGCCAGGGGCGGCTGCGCAACACCTACCGCGCCGGCGCCCAGACCCAGAAGCCGATCCCGCCCAACGGCTGGTGGGACGTCACCGCCAACCGCTGGTTCGAGGACGCCTATCAGGTGGGCTCCGCCACCGGCAACGTCGCCTGGGCGGGGCTGGCCCTGATGACGCTGGGCCAGGCGACGGGCGAGGAGCGCTTCCGCAACGGTGCGGCGGAGCTGGCCCGCTGGGTGGTGGCGAACACCGCCGATCCGCGCGGGCCGGGCGGCTTCAACGGCGGCGTCCAGGGCTTCGACGACAAGCCGCAGCCCCTGACCTGGAAGGCGACGGAGCACAACACCGACCTCGTCGCCCTGTTCGGCTGGCTGGAGCGCAGCGGCACGGCTGGCGACTGGGCCGGGCCGGAGAAGGCGGCGCGCGGTTTCCTCGACCGCATGTGGGCGGACGGCGGCGGGCATTTCCCAACCGGCACGGCGCCGGACGGGGTGACGGTCAACCGGGCCACCTCCGGCCTGGACGCCCAGCTCTGGCCGCTGCTGCTGCGCGGCGCGCCGGAGGCGTGGCGGGCGGCGCTGGATTATGCGGAGAAGGCCCACGGGGTCGACGGCGGTTTCGACTTCAACGACGACCGCGACGGCATGTGGGTGGAAGGCACGGCCCAGGCCGCGCTGGTCTACCGCCTGCTGGGGCGCTCCGACGACGCGCAGCGGCTTCTGGCCGAGGTCGGCAAGGAGGTCAGCCGCGGCGGCCATGTCTGGGCGACGCGCGAGGACAGCATCACCACCGGCCTCGCCATCGGGCCGGACAGCACCACGGACGATTTCCGCTACTACCGCCGCCCCCATCTGGCGGTGACGGCCTGGACGGTCCTGGCCGCCGTGGGCTGGAACCCGTTCACCGGTGAGCGGGTGAAGTAGACGGTGAAAAAGACCCTCTCCCGCCCCAAGGCGGGAGAGGGAATTTGGTGGCTTACTTGCGGACCTTGTTGATCTCGCCCTGCAGCTCGTTCAGCAGGTCGGCGCCGCCGTCGGCGGCGAACTTGTCCATGGCCGGCTTGACCATCTCACGCATGCGGCCCAGCTCGGCGTCGCTCAGCTCGTTGATCTGCATGCCCTTGTCCTTCAGGTAGGCGATGCTCTGCTTCGACGCCTCGCGGCTGTCCTTGCGCTCGAAGTCGCGCGAGGCGACGGCGGCCTCGTTGATGATCTTGCGCTCGTCGTTGGACAGGCCGTCGTACCAGCGCTTGGAGGCCAGGACGATCCACGGGCTGTAGACGTGCTTGGAAATGGTCAGGTACTTCTGGACCTCGTAGAACTTCGAGGACTGGATGGTGGTGACCGGGTTCTCCTGGCCGTCCACGGTGCCCGTCTCCATGGCGGTGAACAGTTCGGAGAAGGACAGCGGCACGGCGTTGGCGCCGAAGCCGTTGAACATGTCGATGTAGACCGGGTTCTGCATGACGCGCAGCTTGATGCCCTTCAGGTCCTCGACCTTCTCGACCGGGCGCTTGCTGTTGGTCAGGTTGCGGAAGCCGTTCTCCCAGTAGACGAGGCCGACGAGGCCCTTGTCGTTCAGCTTGGCCGCCAGCTTCTGGCCGAACGGGCCGTCGAACACGGCGTCGGCCTCCTGCTCGTTGTTGAACAGGAACGGCAGGTCGAAGACGGCGAAGTCCTTGACGATGCCGACCAGCGTGGCGGTCGAGCCGACCATCATCTCCTGCGCGCCGCCGATCAGTGCGTTCTGCATCTGGATGTCGCTGCCCAGGCTGGCGTCGGCGAAGCCCTTGACCTTCAGCTTGCCGCCGGAGCGTTTGGACATCTCCTCGACGAAGAACTTCACGGCGCGGCCCTGGTTGCTGCTCTCCGACAGGCCGTAGCCGAAGCGGATCAGCCGCGGCTTGATGTCCTGGGCGGAGGCGGCGACGGGAGCGAGGATGGCGGCGGCGAGGCCGGTCGCCAGAAGGACGGAACGGAGCAGCTTCATGGATCGGTTCTTCCCTGTAGCGTGTTGTGATTAATGGCGGAAAAAGGTCAGCGGGGCCGTGACGATCTCCGGGACGGCGATCAGCAGGCTCAGCAGAAGCAGGTAGGTCAGCAGGAACGGCCAGATGCCGCGCGTGGCGCTTTCCAGCGAGATGCGGGCGACGCCGCACACCACGTTCAACACCGTGCAGACCGGCGGATGGATCAGGCCCAGCGTGCCGGTCAGGACGAACATCACGCCGAAATAGGTCGGGTCGATGCCCGCCGCCGCGGCCAGCGGGGTCAGCACGGGGCCGAGCACCAGGATCGTCGGCGTCAGGTCCATCACCGTGCCGACGGCGAGCAGCAGCAGCGTGATGGCGACCATCAGCAGCTTCGGCTCGTGCAGCAGCGGGGCCAGCATCTCGTTCATCTGCTGCGGCAGGTCGGCCAGGGTCACCATGTAGGACGACACCAGCGCCGCCGCGCACAGGAACATCACCGTGCTGGTGGTGCGCGCGGCCTGGACCAGCAGCGGCACCAGATCCTTCAGCGTCACCTGCCTGTAGACGAACAGCGCCACGACCAGCGAGTAGACGGCGGCGACCACCGCGGCCTCGGTCGGGGTGAAGATGCCGCCGCGCAGGCCGCCGATGATGATGACCGGCAGGGCCAGCGCCCAGACGCCCTCGACCAGCGCGGTGCGGCGCTCGCCCCAGCTCGCCTTGGGCTGCAGCTTCACAGTCATGCCGCGCACCACGAACATCCAGGTGATGACCAGACCGGCGCCCATCAGCAGGCCGGGCACGATGCCGGCCATGAACAGGCCGCTGATCGAGGTGTTGGTGGTCACGCCGAAGATGATGAAGGGCATGCTGGGCGGGATGATCGGGGCGATGATGCCGCCCGACGCGATCAGGCCGGCGGAGCGCGGCACCGGGTAGCCGTTGTCGCGCATCATCGGGATCAGCAGCGTGGCGAGCGCCGCCGTGTCGGCGATGGCCGAGCCGGACAGGCTGGCCAGCATCACCGACGCGCCGATGGTCACGTAGCCCAGCCCGCCGCGGATGTGCCCGACGAGGCTGACCGCGAGGTTGATGATCCGCTGCGAGATGCCGCCGGCGTTCATCAGCTCGCCGGCCAGGATGAAGAAGGGCACCGCCATCAGCGGGTAGTTGTCGGCGCCGCTCAGCATGTTCTGGGCGACGAGCTGGGCGTCGAAGAAGTCGAGATGCACCATCAGCGCCACGCCCGTCAGCATCAGGGCGAAGGCGATGGGCATGCCGAGCAGCATCAGGCCGAACAGCGAGGAGAGGAAGACCGCAAGGGCCATGGAACGGGCTCCGCTTTCAGAAGGCCGGACGGAATCAATGCTCGGCGATGGCGCCGCCCTGCGGGGCGGTGACGCCGTGGGGGTCGCCGTTGCCGGGGATGTGCGCCGTCGCGTCGCCCGACAGGATTTTCCAGAGGTTGGCAAGAATCGTCAGCGCCATGGCGATCGCCGGGAAGAAGCCCGCGGCGGCGTAGAAGGCCATTGGGAAGCTGAGCACGGTGGAGCGCGTCTCCATCCCGATCAGAAGCTGGAACCAGCTCCCCTGGATGAACAGCCACAGCGCGTAGACCATCAGCAGATGGCTGATGACGGCGCAGGCCCGGCGGACACGGGCCGGCAGGCGGGCCTGGAGGATGTCCAGCCCCAGATGCTGATGGCGGCGCAGCGCCAGCGTCGCGCCCAAAAAGACCAGCCAGACGAACATCAGGCGGGCAAGCTCCTCGGCGGCGACGATGCCGCTGTTGAAGCCGTACCGCAAGACCACGTTGCCGAAGACCAGCGCCACCATCACGGCGAGCATCAGCGCCATGATCCATTCGGTGACCATCTCCAGCGCTTCCACCACGCGCTTCATGCACACTCCTCGGCCCGCCTCGCGGCGGGGCTCACCTGATCGGAAGGGGCGGCGGCAGGGGACGGCGCGGGACAGCACGCGCGGCGCGACGCACCGGCAGCGGGGCCGGGCGGCGGGTCGGGGTTCCTCCCACTTGGTCTCTTGCCGGGGTCTCTTGCCGGGACCTTGAATTTTCTGTTTCGGAAAATAGAGGAGTCCCGCAACCGAGTGAAGAAGATTTTCTTCATATCGGCGCCGGAATCGCCCAACGATCGACATAGTGACGAAAATTATCTTCACAAGCCACGCCACGCCGCATAGCTTGGGACCCATGGAAGGCGACGCGACGACCCGGCCACGCGGGCAGGGCACGCTATGCCGCTCGCGGCGGCGGTGGTACGGTCCCGCCGCCCAACGACGCCCGGAGCCGAGAAGGCCGGGACCCAAGAACGCTTTCAGGGATGGACGGTCCGTTTCGATGCTCCAGCCGGTGAACATCCTCGATCACATCCGCGGCCGTCTGCCGGAGCTGAAGCGTTCCGAGGCCCAGGTCGCCGAGATGGTGCTGGTCGAGCCGCAGAAGGTGCTCGGGCAGAGCATCACCGTGCTGGCCCAGGCCGCCGGGGTCAGCGAGGCGACCGTCGTCCGCTTCTGCCGCAGCATCGGCTGCGCCGGTTTCCCCGATTTCAAGCTGCGGCTGGCCGAGGGGCAGGCCCGCGGCACCCCCTTCGTCAGCCAGGACGTGGCGCCCGACGACGAGACTCCGACCGTCGCGCGAAAAATCTTTTCATCCGCCGCCGCCGCCCTGAACGACGCGGCCGGCGCGCTGGACATGGCCGCGGTTTCCCGCGCCGTGGAACTGCTGGCCGATGCCTCCAGCATCCTGTGCATCGGCACCGGCGCCTCGGCGGTGGTGGCGGAGGACGCGGCGCACAAGTTCATGCGCTTCGGCATGGCGGCGCAGGCCAGCGCCGACCCGATGATGGTCCGCATGCTGGCGGTCAACCTGGGGGCGCGCGGCGTCCTGCTGGCGATCTCCAACACCGGGCGCACGATCATGGTGACGGATCTGGCGCAGATGGCCCGCGACCTGGGCATCCCGGTCATCGCGATCACCGCGCCGGGCTCGCCGCTGGCCGCGGTGTCGTCGGTCGCCATCGGCCACACCCCGGTCGAGGACGCGGAGATCTACACGCCGATGGCCTCCCGCCTCGTCCATCTGGCGATCATCGACGTGCTGTCCACCGGCGTCGCGCTGAAGCTCGGCGCCGAGGCGCGCCACCATCTGGCGAAGGTGAAGGCCGTGCTGTCCGGCACCCGCTCCTCCCACGGCAAGCCCGCCCGCGGGCGCCAGCGGGCGTGATTTTATCCCCTCTTCCCTCCGGGGAGAGGGCTGGTAATCCAAGGCGACAAAACCTCCTCCCCCCTTGCCATCCGGGCCGGCTTGGTCCAATTGGTGCGCCGCCGTTCCCGATTCACAGACAGTTCCTGCCCATGCCCGCCATTGCCCTCAGCGTCGCCCCGATGATGGAGCTAACGGACCGCCATTGCCGGACCTTCCATCGCCTGCTCTCGAAGAACACGCTGCTCTACACCGAGATGGTGACCACCGGCGCCGTGCTGCACGGCGACCGCGAGCGGCTGCTCGGCTACGACGCGGCGGAGCATCCGGTGGCGCTCCAGCTCGGCGGGTCGGACCCGGCGGAGCTGGCCGCCTGCGCCCGCATCGCCGAGGAGTGGGGCTATGACGAGGTCAACCTGAACGTCGGCTGCCCGAGCGACCGCGTGCAGTCGGGCCGCTTCGGCGCCTGCCTGATGGCCGAGCCCGATCTGGTCGCCCGGCTGGTCGGCGCCATGCGCGAGGCGGTGTCGATCCCCGTCACCGTGAAGTCACGCATCGCCATCGACGAGATGGAGGAATGGCCGACGCTGGACCAGTTCGTCCGCACCGTGTCCGCGGCCGGCTGCACCCACTTCATCGTGCACGCCCGCAAGGCGTGGCTGAAGGGCCTCAGCCCCAAGGAAAACCGGGACATCCCGCCGCTGCGCTACGACCTCGTGCACCGGCTGAAGCAGGAGAACCCGCAGCTCACCATCGCCATCAACGGCGGCATCCGCACCCTGGACGAGGCGGAAGGGCATCTCGCCACGCTGGACAGCGTGATGATCGGGCGCGCCGCCTACGAGACGCCCCACATCCTGGCCGATGCCGACCGTCGCCTGTTCGGCGGGGAGCCCGGTCCCGACCGCTACGCGGTGGTCGAGGCCATGGCGGCCTACGCCGAGGAGCGGATGCGCCAGGGGACGCCGCTGTCGGCGATCACCCGGCACATGCTGGGGCTGTTCCAGGGGCTGCCCGGCGCCCGCGCGTGGCGCCGCCACATCAGCGAGAACGCCCATCTTCCCGGCGCCGGGCCGGAGGTTCTGCTGAGAGCGGCGGCCCTGGTGCCCCACCGGGAACCGGTCACGCAGCGAGCGGGATGAGCGCGGCGCCGCCGACGAAGGGGATCAGGCCACCGTAGGACAGCAGCCGGACGACCGAGGTCCGGCGGTCCTCGAAGGACAGCGCGTCCATGCGCTTATGGCTTCGCAGAGGGCTGGGCCAGCGCCTTGTCCACGGCCGCCGTCAGGGTGGCGGACTCCGGCGTGACCGAGCTGCCGAACCACTCCACCAACCGCCCGTCGCGGCCGATCAGGATCTTGTGGAAGTTCCAGCGCGGCACGCCCTGCGGCCCGGTAACCGCCGCCGCCCAGCGGTAGAGCGGATGGGCCTGCGGTCCGGTGACGGTCTGCTTCTCCATCAGGGGAAAATCGACGCCGTAGTTGAGTTCGCAGAAGGACGCGACCTGGGCGTTGCTGCCGGGCTCCTGCCCTCCGAAATCGTTGCTCGGCACACCGAGCACGACCAGCCCGCGGTCGCGCCGCCCGGCCCAGAGCTTTTGCAGCCCCTCATACTGGCCGGTGTAGCCGCATTGCGACGCCGTGTTGACCAGCAGCACCGCCTTGCCCCGGAAGGCATCGGGGGCGAGCGTGCCGCCGTCGATGGCCGGCAGGGGCAGCGACGCCCAGTCGAGCGCATCGGCCGCCACCGCCGCACCGGGTGCGGACAGCATCAGGACGGTGGACAAAATCCCGGCGGCGCATCGGGCGGCGTATCGGGCGGTGAATTGGCTGGCACGTTGGGCGGCGTGGCGGATCGTTGGCATGACGGTCTCCCGGTCGGCGGCGCTGGTCGGTAGGGCCCTGCTCTATACGGCGGTCGAGGCGCGTCGGATCATGCACGCGCATGGGTGCCATGGCCATCTTGCCGTGCGACGGACGGCCGCACCTGCTTTAGGGTTGTCCCCCCCGCCAGCCCCAGACCATAGACCGGCCGACGCCACCCATGCGCCTTCTCATCCTGATGCTCGGCCTCGCCGGTTTCGCGAGTGCCTTTTCGCTGCGCACCACCGACCCGATGCTGACCGTCATCGCGTCGGATCTCGGCATCGGCGTGGCCGAGGCGGCCCTGCTCTCCTCCGCCTACACGCTGCCCTACGCGGCGATGCAGCTCATCCTCGGGCCGGTCGGCGACGCCATCGGCAAGACGCGGCTGATCCGCCTGTCGCTGGTCGTGCTGACCATCGGCGTGGCGCTGTCGGCGGTGACCCCCGGCTATTACAGCGTTCTGGGCTCGCGGATGCTCGCCGGCGCCTTCGCCGGGGGGATCATCCCGGCCTCCATGGCGCTGATCGGCGACCGGGTCGTCTACACCGAGCGGCAGTTCGCCATCAGCCGCTTCCTGCTGGCGGTCATCCTCGGCCAGATGTCCGGCTCCGCCGTGGCCGGCGCCCTGTCGGAGGTGGCGGGCTGGCGCACCGTCTTCGCCCTGGCCGCGCTGGTGACCGGCCTGATCGCGCTGACCGCCGCCCTGCTCCTGAAGGGCGAGCGCGAGGAGCGGCACCGCCTGTCCATCGCGGATGCCCGGGCGCGCTACGCCTCCGTCCTGGCGAATCCGGTGTCGGTCTGGGTCTTCGCGACGGTGGCGGCGGAAGGGCTGCTGATCTTCGGCGTCTTCCCCTTCGTCGCCCCCATGCTGGCCCGCCACGGGGCGGAGGGTGCGTTCGAGGCCGGGGTGACGCTCGCCGCCTTCGCCATCGGCGGGGTCGTCTACAGTTTCATCGTGCGGCGCCTGCTCGGCACGCTCGGCCAATGGGGGATGATGGGGGCCGGCGGCCTCGTGGCCGGCGGGGCCTATCTGGCGATGCTCGCCCCCGTGCCCTGGCCGGTGGTGTCCCTGCTGTTCCTGGTCGCCGGATTCGGCTTCTACATGCTGCACAACACCATGCAGACCCAGGCGACGGAGCTGTCGGCGACGGCGCGCGGGTCGGCGCTCGCCCTCTTCGCCTCCTCCTTCTTCCTGGGGCAGGGGATCGGGCCGGTGGTCTACGGGGCGGTCGCCCATCAGGTCGGGCTGCCCGCCCTGTTCCTGTTCGGCGGCGCGCTGACCATGCTGCTGGGCGTTGGGGCGGTGCGGCTGATCCGCCGCCCGGCCTGAGAGGGCCAGCCCGACTGACCGGCTCGACTGATATGTCAATATTTCGGATATCCCCAGATTCTGTGGATAACTCTGTTGGCGAATCGAGGGGTAACCGAAGGGAGGAGCGGCCCCTCAAGGGGTCCGGCAGAAATGCCTATTTTTTGCTCACATTAGAAAACCGCGCCGATCAAGGAGTTTTCGCGCCCGACCCGCCGTTCCGGCCTTGGTCCGTGGGCTGCCCCGCCCCGCAACCGGAGTCAAGCGAAGGATGTGTTCGCCTGTGAACAACTTTCCTTGACAGCGCATCGGGGCCACGGCAAAGGGCTGCTTCCGGCGCCGAGACGACTTGCGCGCCACCGGTCCGCGGAGCACTCTGGCGCCATGTTCACCGTCAGCGAAAGCGAAGCCGAAACGATCCGCCAAGCCTTCCACGAGCGTGGAGAATGGTCCGCCGTGGTGGAGCTGCGCCGGCTGTTTCCGGTCTTCGCCAACAACCCGGAGGCGCTGCGCTGCGTGCGCGCCATCGCCGGCTGGCAGCCCCTGCCCGAGTCCGCCGCGGCCCCGCCCAAGGTGACCTCCCTGCGGCGCCGCAAGCCGGCGGAGCCGCAGCCCTGAGCGTCAGGTCGCGGTGCGCGGCCCGCGGTCGCTGAGCGTGTCGGCCAGCGGGACGACCTTGCCGCCGTCGGCGACCACCTGAAGCTCCGGCGCGCCGCCGGCCTGGGCGCGGCGCTCGGCCAGAAGGACCTCCAGCATCGCCTCGACCTTCGGCATGTGGACGGTCTGCTGGTCGAAGGGCATCTGGATGCCCTGCTCGCGGAACTGCTCCAGGATGCGCATGCGCAGCTCGTTGCGCACCGGGATGATGTGCTCGGTGTTGGCGACGAAACAGCGCAGCTCGAACTCCGGCCCGCTTGGCCCGAAGTCGCGGAACATCACCACCGGCTCCGGGTTGCGCAGCACCTGGGCGTGGCCGTAGCCGATCCTCAGCAGCATCGCGTAGACCTGCCGGGCGTCGGTGTCGTAGGTGATGCGGACCTTGATCTCGATGCGGGTGGTCTTGTCCTTCAGCGTCCAGTTGACCACCGACTTGGAGATGAATTCCGAGTTCGGAATGATGACCGAGGCGCGCTGGAAGGTCTGGATCTCGGTCGCGCGGACGCTGATGCGGCGCACGGTGCCCTCCAGCCCGTTGACGACCACCCAGTCGCCCACCTTCACCGGCCGCTCCACCAGCATGATCAGGCCGGAGATGAAGTTGCTGACGACGTTCTGCAGGCCGAAGCCGATACCGACCGACAGGGCCGACGCGATCATGGCCAGGCTGGACAGGTCGAGCCCCAGCGTACCGACCGACATCAGCACCGCCATGGTGGTGCCGAGATAGCCCACGCCCATGCGGATGGAGTTGCGCACGCCGTCGTCCATGTTGACGCGGCCGAGGATGCGCTCGTCGAGCTGGCGCTGGATGAAGCGGGTCACCGCGACGACGACGCCAAGCACCATCAGCGCCGACATGATGTCGCCCGGCGCGATGCGCACGCCGCCGACCGTGACGCCGCTGAGGAAGCCGTCGGCCAGCCCCTTCATCTCCGACAGGGTCATGCCGGTCAGCGGCAGCAGGAAGAAGGCCGCCACGGTCAGCAGCAGCCCGTCGATCACCGTGCGCCCGGCCTGCCCCAGCATCCGCCGGCCGCGGTCGGTGGCGATGACGATGTCGCGCACCTCGGCCACCTGTCCGCTGCCGCGCTCCAGCAGGACGCACAGCAGCTCGCGCAGGACGCCACGCGCCACCAGCAGGACGCCGCCGATGATCAGCGTGGTCAGCATCAGCTTCGAGGCGTAGATCGCGCCCACCAGATAGCCGGCGCCCGAGGCGACCAGCGAGGCGAGCGCCACCGCGCCGATCAGCAGCCGCAGACGCAGCCCGACGACCCGCGGACGGACGGGCGGCGCGTCTTCGGCCGCCGCCTCGGCGGGCGCGGACGCCGGCGACGGCAGCGTGACGTCCAGTCCGGCGGCCGGCGTCGGCTCCGGGCATCCGCAATCGTCGGTCTCCTCCGCCTCCGGCGGCGGGGCGGCGAGCCAGAGATGGTCGGGGTAGAGGAACAGCAGCGACACGGCGATCAGCGCCATGGTGCCGAAGCCGGTGATCGAGCGCAGCTCCGGCGGGGTGAACATGCCCTCCGACAGGGCGATGCCGGTGCCGGCCAGCGCCAGCCCGATCATGACGAGCGGGACGCGGCGGACCAGACGCCGCGCGCTCGCCGGGTCGAGGTTGGCGAGCTGCCAGGACGGATGGTCGGGCGCAAGGGTGGCGCGGGCGACGCCGGTGACCAGGAAATAGGCGGTCAAGCCCCCCGACACCCCGACCACCACGGCGGTCAGCGGACCGGCGTCGGCGGCGTCGCGCAGCAGCCCGACCAGGGCGCCGCTCAGCACCAGCGTCGGCACCAGCGGCACCAGGCAGCGGGCCAGCGCCTCCACCGCCATCGCCACCACACGCTGGCGGTAGCTCGGCCGCTCCTCCAGGTCGCGGTGGCCGTAGCGGCGCAGCAGCACCCGGCGCACCGGCCAGGCGACCAGGAACAGGATGGCGGCCAGCGCGCCGAGGCCGTACAGGCGGCCGCGCCACTCGTCGTCGCCCATCACGATGCCGAAGGCCCGCGCCATGCGCTCCTGCACATAGGCCGTCTGCTCGGGCAGGGCGGCCCAGGTGGCGGGCAGCAGAGGCACCGGCCCACGCCGGACGATCTGCTCGGTGAGCTGGGTCATGCGCTGGTCGGCGGCGGTGCGCAGCAGGATGTCGGCGCGGGTGACGATCAGCTCGGTCTGCTTGGTCCGCCCCTCCGCCTCGCCGATGGTCTGGGTCAGGCGCTTTCGCTCCGCGGCGATCCCGGCCTCCTCCGGCGGAGCGCCCTGGGCCGGCGGCGGGCCCAGCGCGTCCAGCATGCGCTGGGCGGTGTCGCGGGCCGCGGCGGCCGCCGCGCCGGCCTCCCGAACCTCGTGCTGGATCTTCGCCAGATCGGCGCGCAGGGTCTCGTACTCGGTGTTCGCCAGATCGCCGCCGGCGATGCGGTTGGCCGCCCGCTCCAGGGCGTTCTGCCATTGCGGCAGCCTGGTCTTGAAGTCCGCCGCGGCCTCCGCCGCCGGGGCGGCGGACTGGGCCAGGGCCGATGGAGCGACGGCGCCCGCCGCCAGCGTTCCACACAGCATCAGGGCTGCCAGGAGCCGGCCGATCCGGCGGCGGAAAGCGGAAGGAGTCTGCATCACCGTTCGAAATCTCGTGTTGGCGAAAGGCTGCGGCCCCGGCGACCCGGGAAAAGGGATACCTATACTCTTCGGTGTCGCGGCAAAAGTATGGCACAGCGTGTCACCAGGATGTGACAGAGCGGTGCGGCTGCGGAAATCCGCGCCTAGCGGTCGGAGCCCCCCGGTCCGGGGTTACCGTTTCATGCACCTGCCTTCGGATTGGGCATGGCGTGGTTGCGTGTCTTGATGATACAGGTTGCGCATCGTCGCTTCACACGCACGTCACAATCATGGCCGGTTTGACCGACATCGACCGCACCTTGCTCCGCACCGCGCTGAAGGCCGCCAAGCGCAACGACGTCCCCTCCGTCGGGATGCCGACCGAGACGCTGGAGCGGCTTCTGGAGTATCTCGCGGCTCTGGAAGACGCGCAGCCCGGCGCGCAGGCCGAGAGCGGCACGGGGTCGGACTGACCCCCCGCAACCATGGCTCGGACGGCCATGGCGGGACCATCGAATTCAGCGATACATACTATTGTATGCTACCGCCTCGTGCCCAACCGGCGTGCCGAGCGAACGCTGCGTTGTGACATTGAATTCGAGTCGCAACCGAAGCTCGACGAACCCTATCGAAAGGGGTAAGACTTTGGGACCGACACCCCTGAGGCGGACGACCCCCTTGTGCCAGTTTGCCACACCGGAATGCGGTCATGCCTGTCGCGCGATCAGGCTCGTCCGCGAACACAGCCGCGGCCCCGTGGGGCTGGACGCGCGCGCCTACCTGATCCGGGTCGAGCGCCGGCTGATGCAGTTCCACTGCGGCGCTCCGCTGGGCATTCCGACGGAGGCGCAGCCCTCCCGCGAGGCCGCCGAGTAACCGCCCGACCGACGCGGGGCCGCTCTCCTGACGCCCAGCCCAACGCTCGGCCCGACGCCCGGCCCAACGGTCAGTCGCGACCGCTGGGGGTGTCCGACCGGCCGCGGTCCGGCTCCCCGCCGCGATCCCTATCCCGGCCCTCATCCCGGCCCCCATTCCGGTCAGGTTCCCGGCCATCCCCCCCGTCCGACGCCTCGTCGCGTTCCCGCTGGCGCTGCCATTGATCGAACTTCTCGGGATCGGTGACCAGATCGATGACGGACGGCTTCCGGTTGCCGTTGTCCTGCTGGGCGGGCATGAACACCTCCATCGTTGCACCACACCTGTCCTTTTGCATCATCAACAGCGCAAAGGGCCCGGAGCACCAAGCCCCGCAAGGGGAGAACCCCGCAAGCACAGCCCTGCTCCTTTGGCGTCCGGTTTTTGACACAGCACACCCCCGGCCGAATCCTTAGCCTGCGACGACGATAAAGACACCGTCGGGCAAGACACAGTCAGGGGGCGGAATGCTGCGGTTGGGAACACGGGTGAGGTTTGCGGGCCAGGAGGCCCTCGTCGTCGCACGAACCCTTGCCGGTGAGCCGACCTACGACATCCGTCTGGCCGACGGCCGTCTCATCAAATACGCCGCCGCAAGCGACCTGGAACCGATCGAGGGGGATGGGTCCGAACCCCCGTCCTCCCCGGCGCGGCCATCGGGCTCCGGCGGCTCCACTGAGGGGGGCATGCAGTGACCCGCGACGACTTCCCCTATTCGCTCCAGCCCTACGCGATGCCCGACGACGGCGGCGACGGGACGCAGGACAGCGACGGCTGGACCCTGGTGCTGTTCCGCGCCGCCGACGAGGCGGAGCGGCTGTGGTTCCGCGATCACGGATTCGCCATGGAGGGCCGCCGCTGGGTCCGCCACGCCCCCGCGCCGGACAGCCTCACGTCGGAGCCCGCCTCCGGCGACGCGGCCGAGGAGGAGGATTTCGGCGACCGTGAATCCGACGAACGGACGCCGACCGGTGGCGGACCCGCGCCGGACGTCGCCGCCTGACCTTCCGTTCCGGCGTCCGCGGCCTCTTCCTGTGCCGGCGCCCCTGTTCGCGGACACGCACGCCCCATGCCCGACAGCCTCGATTTCGACCGGAACGATCTCGGCCCCACCGATCTGGGGCCGAATCATCGGCGCACCGACGATCCGCAGCGGCCCGGCTCCACCCCGTCCGTTCCGCCTGCCACCGTTCCGCCTGCCACCGTTCCGCCCGCCGCTGTTCCACCAGCCACGGTTCCGCAGACCGCCCTGATCCGGCGGCTGCGCCGGGCGGCCTCCGGCAACGTCCCGGCACCGGAAGGCGTGACGCTTCGCCAAGCCCAGCAGCGCGAGGTGATGGTCGGCGCCCACCTGACCCTGAGCATCGACTGGGCGACGGAGGTGGAGGTCCGGCTGGGCGCCGAGATGGTGCGATTCGCCATCTATTGCCGCAACGCCGCCGAACTGAACGCGACGCTGGCCCGCGATCTGGACGCCGAGGCGGCCTCGCTGGAGACGGCCCACCGCTTCGCCACGCTGCTCGGCCCCCTCGACGAGCGGTGGGCCGTCTCCAGCGAGGCGATGGCCGCGGCGGAGGAGCCGCTGCCGCCCCTGCCCTCGCTGCGCGGCCCCTACTACCTGCACGAGGTCTGCACCGGCTGCAACGGCGGAGGGGTGCGGGCCTGCGGCGGCGACGGTTGTCGCGGCGGCAAGATCCGCTGCACCCACAGCGCAACCGCCGAGACACCGGATTGCCCGGAGTGCGGCGGGCGCGGCCAGCACCGCTGCCCGGTCTGCACGGGCGAGGGGGTGGTCGCCTGCGAGACCTGCGGCGGGGTCGGGCAGTTCACCCACATCCATCATCCCCGCCTGACCGCCCACCCCTCCACCAGCCTGACCGCCCCGCCGGATGCCCCGGCGGCGGTGCGGATGGCGCTTGAGGAGGCCGGATTCGCCGGTTTCGCGGCGCTCGCCAACCCCACGCCCGCCACGGTGCGCCATTCCGGCACACAGCTTCTCTACCAGCGCAGCGGCACGCTGACGGTGGTCGCGCTGTCCTGGGAGTGCGACGGCGTGCCGTTCGAGGTGGAAACCGTCGGGTCGGACGGCGACTCGGCCCCCCTTCCGCCATTCCTGGACACCGTGCTGGCCCCGGTGCTGGCGCGCATCGCGGCGTTGCCGCCCGCCGACGCCTTCGCCCTGGCCGGCGCCTACCGCCTGACCCGCTCCGTCGCCGAGGCGGTGCTCGACGGCCGGGAGCCGGACGCCGCGGCGATCGTGGCTGACCATGAGGGCTGCGTCAGCCCCGCCTTCGTGATGGACATCGCCGCCGTCCTGGCGGAGCGCTTCGCCGAGACCAGCCGCACCGCCGTGACGCGGAGTTGGATCGCCGCGGCGGGGCTGCTCGCCCTGGTCCTGCTGCTGGTGGCGGGGGTGGACGCTCCGGCTCTGCTGACCGGCGCCACGCCCGAACAGCCCGCCCCGGCGGCGCTGCGGCTGGGCTGGGACATCGGGCTTCCCTTCATGGCCGGTCTGGGCCTGTGGATGCTGGTGCGCGGGGTGGTGCGCGGGGCGCTGGGCGCGGCCTTCGGCGGGCCGGTCCGCGCGCCGGACCAGGGATCCTGGCCGCTCGTCCTGCTGTCCGCCGCGGCGGTGCTCCATCTCGGCCTGCTGACCTGGTGGAACGGTGGGCCGGGCTTCAGCCGCCTCAACCACCGGCTCGACGTCGAGGCGATCACCGAAGGCCGCGCGCCCATGCCCGCCCCGCGCGTCCTGACCCCGGAGGAGCGGATCATGGCGGCGCAGCGGGCGCTGGCCCGGCTGGGGCGCTACGACGGAGCCATCGACGGCAAGATGGGGGAAGGCACGCGGACCGGGCTCGCCAGCCTGACCGGGCTGATCGACACGCCGCCCGGCGTGGCGCCCGAGGACCCGCTGGATCTGGCGGTGGCCATCGCCGCCGACCGGGTGGCCGTCAATGTGCGGACTCCGGAACTGCTGGTCGGACCGGGCTGGAGCAACGCCACCCGCCTGCGCATGAACCAGGACGACCAGACGCAGGTCGCCGGGGCCTTCCTCGGCGCGCTCGCCGCGTCGGGCACGGAACGGGCCGCGGTCGGCCAGGAATGGATGTCGGGAGACCGCTTGCGGTCCGGGGTGATCACCGTGACGGGCCGCATCGCCGACCCGAAGGACCGCGGGCGCCTGTGCTTCGGTCTGACCCATGTCGTGACCACCCCCGCCGGCCGGGACGCCGGAACGCCGCTGCGCACCTGCCGGACCGCCGGAAACTGGACGCTTGAGGAATGACGGGGCGATGAGGGGTGGCCCCCGCTTCTTGCGGGCATGAAAAAGGGGCCTGAGAAGGCCCCGATTTTCAGTGTCGTCCGGCGATGCGCCGACGATAAGGATGGTGCGGTCGAGAAGACTCGAACTTCCACAGCATTTCTGCCACAGCGACCTCAACGCTGCGCGTCTACCAATTCCGCCACGACCGCGACTTCATCATTCCAACGGACCGGGTACAGACACCCAACCCATTGAATTAACTTGCTTTCCTAAGCGGGACGTTACGCGGCGCCGCGCCGGATTGCAACAACTTTCTAGGGGGTGCGGCCAAGCCGCCGACCGGCCGTTTCCGGCCCGCCCGCGCACCCATCATGCGCGCCGCGCCCTGTTATCGCATTCCCAGGGGATAAGCAAGCGGGATGCACCAGCCGGGCACACTCGGCGGTCGGGAGCGCGCCTCGACACATCCTATGGTTTTGTCACAGCGATAAACTGCAGACATTCAAGGGAAAACGCGCGAGTTGGACCCGTATCGCACGATGATGCGGCGCAAAATTTTTTCTTCATGCGTTAGCAGCGCTGTTTTCGACATTTTGTGACTCCTTTTGCCGTTTTCCACCCTGAGCGGCGGTGCTATCGTTCGCCATCAGTTGTCCAATTGTTGGACCAAACTTCAGCGGCGCGATCATGAACGGCGTCTCAACCGTCAAGGCCATCTTCGAAGAGCTTCGCAAGGAGATCCCCGAGCGTTACCAGCCCGGCGATCTGCTTCCGAACGAACGCCTGCTGGCCGAACGGTTCGGCGTCAGCCGCAACACCATCCGCGAAGTCATCATCTTCCTCGAAGCCTACGGCTTGGTGGAGAAGACGCAGCGCGGCCCGCGCGCCAGCAAGCCGGACATCGAAGCGATGTTCCGCATCCTCGACCAGTGCTTCGACCGCAGCGTCAAGACCTGCCGGGAAGTCTTGCAGTTCCGCCGGATCATCGAGATCGGCGTGCTGCCCGAAGTGGTCCGGCACATCACCGACGCGGAGATCGACGGGCTCGACCGTCTGGCCGAGGACATGGAGCACCAGTTGACGGTGCGCGAGGCGGCGGAGGTGGACTTCCGCTTCCACGCCGCCATCGTCGCCGCCTCCCGCAACTCCATGTTGCAGAAGATGTATCAGGCGATGTCTCAGCCGATGATCTATTACATGGAGATCGGCAAGAGCAACGCGGTGATCGGACCGACCACGGTCGATTATCATCGCCAGATCATCGCAGCGCTGCGCGAGCGCTCCGTCGAGAAGGCCGTCGCGGCCAGCAACGCACATTTCCATTTCAGCGAGAGCGTGTTCAACCAGGAGGCGCAGCCGTCGGCCGCGCCCACGCCCTGACCACGCCCGCTTCCTAGAAAAAGGACATCCCCTGTGAAAGCACTGATGATCGAAGGCGTGGACGTCTGCGCGATCCACGAGGTGGCGGAGCCGACCCCCGGCCCCGGCGAGGTGCTGCTGGCCATCCGCCACGTCGCCCTGTGCGGCAGCGACCTCAGCACCTTCAAGGGGCTGAACCCGCTGGTTTCCCTGCCGCGCATCCCCGGCCACGAGATCGGCGGCGAGATCGCCGCGGTCGGCGAGGGCGTTCCGGCCGACTACACCGTGGGCCGGCGCGCCATCGTCATTCCCTACACCGCCTGCGGCACCTGCCCGTCCTGCCGCAAGGGCCGGGTCAACGCCTGCCGCAGCAACCGCACGCTCGGCGTGCAGCAGAACGGCGGGCTGGCCGAGCGCATCGTCCTGCCCTACGGCAAGCTGATCCTGAACGACACGCTGGCGCCGCGCCATCTGGCGCTGGTCGAGCCGCTGTCGGTCGGCTTCCACGCCGCCGCGCGCGGCCGCGTCGAGGCGGCCGACACCGTCCTGGTGCTGGGCTGCGGCATGATCGGCATGGGCGCCATCGCCGGTTCCGTCCATCGCGGCGCCACGGTGATCGCCGTCGACATCGGCGAGGCGAAGACCGGTCTGGCCCGCCGCTACGGCGCCGCCCACACCATCGACGCCGCCAAGGAGGACGTGTCCGCCCGTGTCCTGGAGCTGACCAACGGCGACGGCGCCGACGTGGTGATCGAGGCGGTCGGCCTGCCCGCCACCTTCACCCAGGCCATCGACCTCGTGTCCTTCGCCGGACGCGTCGTCTACATCGGCTACGCCAAGGAGCCGGTGTCCTACAAGACGCAGTTCTTCAACCTGAAGGAGCTGGACATCATGGGGTCGCGCAACGCGACCTCCGAGGATTTCCAGGCCGTCATCCG
Organism: Azospirillum brasilense; assembly: GCF_003349955.1. Classification (GTDB taxonomy): domain Bacteria; phylum Pseudomonadota; class Alphaproteobacteria; order Azospirillales; family Azospirillaceae; genus Azospirillum; species Azospirillum brasilense_B. The sequence goes on along the minus strand of NZ_QLKQ01000013.1, from coordinate 43,278 downwards.
CTATCTCGAAACGCTCGATCACGCCCCCGACGACCTGATCTCCAAGGTCTTCCCCTTCGAGGAGGCCGACAAGGCCCTGCCCTATTGGGCCAAGGAGCGTGACACCACCGTCAAGGTGATGATCGAGCGCTGACCCTCCCCGCGGCGACCGCAAGGCGCCGCCGTCATCAGAACTGCCACGGCGGGGCGTGCCGGTCCCGCCGCCGGGTGCCGCCCCGTCGGCGGGACCCGTCCCTGGGCCGCGTCCAAAAACCGGCTCTCCGGCATCCACTATGGAGGAAATAATGAAGCGCTTTCTGGCGTCTGCCCTTGCCGCGTGTGTGCTGTCGATCGGTGCCGCGTCCGGCGCCATGGCCAAGACCGAGATCATGGTCGCCTACGAGAACAACCCGGGCGAGCCGCTCGACCGGGTGATGCATCACTGGGCCGACCTCCTGAAGGAGAAGAGCAAGGGCGAAGTCACCCTGAAGCTGTTCCCCAGCTCCCAGCTCGGCGCCAAGAAGGACGTGATGGAACAGGCGATGATGGGGATGAACGTCATCACCCTGTCCGACGTCGGCTTCCTGCAGGATTACGATCCGGACCTGGGCGTTCTGTTCGGCCCGTACCTGACCGACGACCCCCAGAAGCTCTTCAAGATCTACGAGAGCGACTGGTTCAAGAAGAAGGACGAGGCGCTGCGCAAGAAGGGCGTGCACATCGTCATGTCCAACTACCTGTACGGCGTGCGCCACATCCTCGCCAAGAAGCCGATCAACACGCCCGAGGACCTCAAAGGCATGAAGATCCGCGTCCCGAACAACGTGATGCAGATCAAGACGATCGAGGCGATGGGCGCCACCGCGACGCCGATGCCGCTGGGCGAGGTCTATCCGGCTCTGACCACCGGCCTGATCGACGGCGTGGAGAACCCGATCTCCGTGCTGTACGGCGCCAAGCTGCATGAGCAGGCCAAGTATCTGAGCCTCGTCGGCTATCTGACCAACACCTCGGTGTGGGTCGGCGGCGAAGCCTTCTTCAGCAAGCTGCCGGCGGACGTCGTGAAGATGGTCCACGAGACCGGCTACGAGGCCGGCCTCTACAGCCAGAAGCTGGCGGCCGAGCAGGACGCCGAGTTCATCGAGAAGATGAAGGCGTCCGGCGTCACCGTGATCCAGCCGGACCCGGCGCCGTTCCGCGAGGCCACCAAGGTCGTCTACACCCAGTTCCCGAAGTGGTCGGCCGGCCTGTACGAGCAGATCCAGAAGGACCTCAAGTAAAAAAAGCACATCCGGGCGGGGCTGCCGCTCCGCCCGGATCGTTTGGAGGAGTATGCCATGGAGTTGATCCGGCGTCTGCCATCGGTCGTCGCGGGAGGCGCGCTGGCCGCTCTGGTGGTGATGACCATTGCGGCGGTGTTCGCCCGTTACATCTTCGACGCTCCGCTGCATTGGGGCGAGGAGATGTCCGGGCTTCTGATGATCTGGATCATCATGATCGGCGCCATCGTCGCCGAGCGTGACGGCCAGCATCTCGACATCCCGCTGTTCGTGGACCTGCTGCCCACCCGCATCCGGGCGGCGGTCGATCTGGCCGTCTCGGCCCTGTCGATCGTGGTTCTCGGCTATGCCGGCTGGCTCGGCTATCTGCTGGCCCAAAGCGCCCAGTACAAGCTGACGGAAATCCTCCAGATCTCCTGGTTCTGGATCGATCTGGCCGTTCCGGTCGGCGCGGCCGGCATCATCATTTATCTTCTGCGCCGCTGCTTCATCGATATCATGGTGATCGCGAAGGGGAACGCGCCATGAGCTGGCCCGTCATTATTCTCATCATGCTTTGCCTGTTCGCTTTGAACATGCGGCTCTACATTGCCATCTTCGCATCCGTTCTTGTCTATTTCGTGTTTTTCAGCCCGGTTCCGGACCAGATCGCGGTGCAGCGGCTGATCGGCGCCTCGCAGAACCTGTCCCTCCTGGCGATTCCCTTCTTCATCCTGCTCGGCACGCTGATGGACCACACCGGCGTGGCGAAGCGCCTGCTGCGCGTGGCCGATCTGCTGGTCGGCAAGTTCACCGGCGGCATGGCGCTGACCAACATCATGCTGAGCACGCTGCTGGGCGGCGTCAGCGCGTCCAACCTCGCCGACAGCGCCATGCTGACCCGCATGCTGGTGCCGGAGATGGAGCGCAAGGGCTACAACCGCGCCTTCGCCGCCGCCGTCACGGCGTCGGGCGCGCTGGTGACGCCGATCATCCCGCCGGGCATCGCGCTGATCATCTACGGCCTCGTCGCCGACGTCTCCATCGGCGCCATGTTCATGGCCGGCATCCTGCCCGGCATCGTCATGGCGGCCATGCTGATGGTCGCCGCCTACATCGTCTCCAAGCGCAACGGCTACCCGCCGTCCCGCACGAGCTGGCCGACCCGGTCGGAGACCACCAGCGCGCTGGTCGGCGCCTGGCCGGTGCTGGTCCTGCTGGTCGCCATCATCGGCGGCATCCGCGCCAACATCTTCACCCCGACCGAAGCCGGCGCGGTGGCCGTGCTGATCGTCCTGGTGATCGGCTTCGTGATCTACCGCGAGATGCGCGTCGCCCATGTGGTGGACGCCCTGGTCGGCACCTTCAAGGCGACCTCGTCGGTGATGCTGGTCATCATGGCCTGCTCGGCGCTGGCCTGGATCCTGTCGCTGGAGCAGGCGGCGCAGCAGCTCGCCACCTACATCACGGCGCTGACCGACAACAAGTACGTCTTCCTGCTCATCCTCAACCTGCTCCTGCTGTTCCTGGGCATGCTGATCGAGGGCAACGCGATCCTCATCGTCATGGTCCCGCTGCTGATGCCGACGGTGCACCAGCTCGGCATCGACCCGATCCATTTCGGCATCGTGGTGATCGTGAACCTCGCGGTCGGCTGTCTGACGCCGCCGGTGGGCACGGTGATGCTTCTGGTCTGCAACCTCGCCAAGGTGAAGATCTCCGACTTCATGAAGCAGTCCACCCTGCTCTTCGTGGCGCTGTTCGTGGCTCTGATGATCGTCACCTTCGTGCCGGAACTCTCGCTGGTCCTGGCCCGCTGACCCCTGTCCCGCTAACTCCTCCTGCCGCCCTCCCGCTTCCCACGCTTCTCCCCCAAGGGGCCTGACATGCCGAAGTACCTGAAGATCCATTCCAGCGACACCGTCGCCGTCGCCCTGGAGCCTCTGGCCCAGGGCACCGCGATCGACGGTCTGGGCGTCGTCCTGCTCGACGAGGTGCCGCAGGGCCACAAGTTCGCCGTGACCGCGCACCAGCCGGGCGACCGGGTCATCAAGTACGGCAGCGTGATCGGCCTCGCGAAGGAGGCGATCCCGGTGGGGCGGCACATCCACACCCACAACATCGGGACCGCGCTGGGCGGCGTTCAGGACTACGCCTACGCCGGCCCGGCGGCCAACGCCAACGCCGACGCGGCGCCGGCCAGGCGGGAGGCGCCGACCATCCAGGCCTTCGTCCGCGCCAACGGCGAGATCGGCGTGCGCAACGACCTGTGGATCATCCCGCTGGTCGGCTGCGTCAACGGCCTCGCCAAGAACGCGGCCAAGCGCTTCGAGAAGATGGGCCTGCTGCCCGAGGGCTCCCGCGTCATGGTGCTGGAGCATCCCTACGGCTGTTCGCAGCTCGGCGGGGATCTCGACAACACCCGCAACATCCTGCGCGACTTCGCCATCCACCCCAACGCCGGCGGCGTGCTGGTGATGGGGCTGGGCTGCGAGAACAACACCCGCGCCCTGTTCACCCAGGGCTTCGAGCATCCCGACCCGCGCCGCTTGCGTTACCTGACCACCCAGGAGGTGTCGGACGAGCTTGAAGCGTCGCTGGAGGCGATGACCGAGCTGGCCGCGGTGATGCGCGAGGACAAGCGCGAGCCGGTCGGCGCCGACCGCCTGCGCATCGGCCTGAAGTGCGGCGGCTCAGACGGCTTCTCCGGCATCACCGCCAACCCGCTGCTCGGCGCCCTCTCCGACTGGCTGTGCGGGATCGGCGGCGCCACCGTGCTGACCGAGGTGCCGGAAATGTTCGGCGCCGAGCATCTGCTGATGGAGCGCGCCGAGAGCCGCGAGGTGTTCGAGGGGGTCGTCACCCTGATCAACGACTTCAAGCAATACTTCATCGACCACAACCAGCCGATCTACGAGAACCCGTCGCCCGGCAACAAGGCCGGCGGCATCAGCACGCTGGAGGAGAAGTCGCTGGGCTGCACCCAGAAGGCCGGCCTTTCCCCGGTGCGCGACGTCATCCGCTACGCCGAGCGCATCCGCAAGCCGGGCCTGACCCTGCTGGAGGCGCCGGGCAACGACGGCGTGGCGGTGACCGCCCTGGCCGCCGCCGGCTGCCACATCGTTCTGTTCACCACCGGCCGCGGCACGCCGCTGGGCGGCGTGGTGCCGACCATGAAGATCGCCACCAACACCGCCATGGCCGAGAAGAAGCGGCACTGGATCGACTTCAACGCCGGCCCCATCGCCGAGGCCACCGCCACGGTGGACGGCCTGCTGCCGTCCTTCATCGACAGCATCCTCGCCGTTGCCAACGGCAAAGAGGCGCGCAACGAGGAGAACGACGTCCACGACCTCGTGATCTTCAAGTCCGGCGTCACGCTCTGAACCCCGCCACCCCACTCAGACAAGGACGCCGACCATGCAGCGCCTGAACGCATCCTTTCTCAACGGCCGCCCGCGCCCGACGACGACGCGGATCGTGCAATTCGGCGAAGGCAATTTCCTGCGCGCCTTCTTCGACTGGAAGGTCGACCGGCTGAACGAGGCCACGGGGGGCGACTGGGGCGTGACCGTCGTCCGCCCCATCCCCGGCGGCTTCCCGCAGACTCTGAACGAGCAGGAGGGCGTCTACACCGTCCTGTCGCGCGGCGTCGACGAGGCCGGCGCCAAGGTCTCGCAGGCCCGGCTGATCGGCTGCGTGCGCAACGAGATCGCGGCGCACGGCGAATGGGCGTCGGTGCTGGAGCTGGCGCGCGACCCGAACGTCACCGTCGTCGTCTCCAACACCACCGACGCCGGCATCGCCTATGTCCCGTCGGTGGCCTACGCCGACGAGCCGCCGGTCTCCTTCCCCGGCAAGATGACCCGCTTCCTGCACGAGCGCTGGAAGGCCTTCGACGGCGCGGCCGACGCCGGCCTGCAGATGCTGGCCTGCGAGCTGATCGACCACAACGGCGAGGAGCTGAAGCGCATCGTCCTGCTGCACGCCCGCGACTGGGCGCTGGAGCCGGCCTTCATCGACTGGATCGAGACGGCGAACGCCTTCTACAACACGCTGGTCGACCGCATCGTCCCCGGCTTCCCGCGCGCCGAGGCCGACGACCTGCGCCGCGAGTTGGGCTACGACGACGGCTTCATGGCGGCGGCGGAGCTGTTCCACCTCTTCGTGATCGAGCGCAAGGAGGGGATGCCGGCGCTGCGCCTGCCGCTGGGCGAGCATGACGAGGGCACCGTCGTCACCGCCGACGTCACCCCCTACAAGGCGCGCAAGGTCGCCATCCTCAACGGCGCCCACACCGGGCTGTGCGCGCTGGCCCTGCTGGCGGGCGTGGAGACGGTGGGCGAGGCGGTGAGCGATCCCGCCGGGGCGCGCTTCCTCGACCGGCTGCTCAACGAGGAGGTCATTCCCTTCCTCACCCTGCCGAAGCCGGAGCTGGAGGACTTCGCGGCCGCCGTGCTGCGGCGCTTCCGCAACCCCTACATCCGGCACCTGTGGTACGACATCAGCCTGAACGGCCTCGTCAAGTACCAGACCCGCAACCTGGACCGGCTGCTCGCCTACCGGGAGCGGTTCGACGCGCCGGCGCCGCTGATGAGCCTGTCGCTGGCCGCCTGGCTGGCCTTCTATCTCGGCCGCTTCCCCGGCGCCGAGAAGCTGCCGCCGCGCGACTCCGCCGAGATCGTCGAGCGTGTCCGCGCCATCGGCGCCCTGGACGACGGCACCCCGGCGGGGCTGGAGGCGATGGTCGCCGCCTATCTGGGCGAGACCGCCTTCTGGGGCCGCAGCATCGACGACCGCTCACTGCGCGCCCAGGTGATCGAGGACATCCGCTTCCTGACGGATGAGCCCTTCACTTTCGCCCGCCTCGCCGCGAGGCTGGGGCGCTGACACTGAAAAGGCCCCTTCCGCCGACACGGAAGGGGCCTTTTTTCTTGGCGAACGGCCTCATCCCGGCCCGACTTCAGTCCGGCGGGATGCCCAGCCGCAGCAGCATCTCCACGAGGCCGCTTTCCCCGACGGCCAGGGCGGCCTGGGACGGGGTCAGCCAGCGGCGCTCGCGCTGGCCCTTCTCGGGCCATTCGTCCAGCATCTCGTCGACTTCCAGAAGGAAGACGGTCACCGCGCACAGGACCGACTTGTTGGCGCTCAGCCGCTTCATGTAGCGGAAATTGCCGAAGGGCCGGTGATCGACGGTGCCCCGCACGCCGGCTTCCTCGTAAGCCTCGCGCGCCGCCATGTCGCAGGGCTTCACGCCCTCCTCCGCCCACCCCTTGGGAATGATCCACCGCTTGGTTTCCCGCGACGTGACCAGAAGGATTTCCGGCCGGCCGTTGCGAAGGCGGAAAGGAAGGGCGGCGTATTGGGTGGCGGGAGTGCGGTTGCTCATCATGTCCAAGTGGGGAGGCCGGACCCGCGATCCAATTCGGCTGAACGGGATGGCGGGCGATCATTCTTATGACGATGGGCGGCTGTGCTTCGTGCCGCCCATCGGCACCATGATCATCCCCTATTAACGTTACTCAGTGGCAAATTCTTCCGTCAGACGGTCAACAATTTCGCCTACGCCAAACCGGATAGGATCACTGGCCGGAAGGCCATGGGCCTTGGCCGCCGCCGCCAGACAGGCGCGCGCCTCGTCCTCGCCATAGGCCTTGGTGTTGATGGCGATCCCGACCGGGCGGATTCCAGGGTTGGTCAGTTGCCCGCAGCGGATGGTCAGGTCGATGACCTCCTGGATCGACGGCAGCGGGTGCTGCACGCCGCGCATGGTGCTGCGGGTCGGCTCGTGGCAGACGACGAAGGCGTCGGGCTGGGCGCCGTGCAGCAGCCCCAGCGACACCCCCGCGAAGGACGGGTGGTAGAGCGAGCCCTGCCCCTCGATCAGGTCCCAGTGGGCCGGATCGGCCGCCGGGGCGATCCACTCCACCGCGCCGGAGATGAAGTCCGCCACCACCGCGTCGATGGCGACCCCGCGCCCGGAGATGAAGACGCCGGTCTGGCCGGTGGCCCGGAAATCGGCGTCCATGCCACGGGCGCGCATTTCCTTCTCAAGCGCCAGCGCCGTGTACTTCTTGCCCACGGAGCAGTCGGTGCCGACCGTCAGCAGCCGCCGGCCCGGCCGCTTGGTGCCCTTGCCGGTGGCGAAGCTCTGGTCGGAATGGCGTACGTTGAAGAGCTGGCGACCGTGGCGCGCCGCCGCCTCGGCGATGGCCGGGATGCTCTCCAACCGGGTGTGCAGGCCGCTCGCCACGTCCATGCCGGACTCGATGGCCTGGACGATGACGCTCGTCCAATGCTCCGGCAGGACGCCACCGGCGTTGACCACGCCGACCACCAGCGTGCGGGCGCCCTGCCCTGCCGCCTCCGCGATGGTCATGTCGGGGATGCCGAGGTCGGCCTTGCAGCCGTCCAGCCGGATCTGGCCGAGGCACCAGTCGGGCCGCCAGTCCACGATGCCCTGCGCGGTCTTGGCGCCGAGCTGGTCCTGAACGTCGCCGAGGAACATCAGGTAGGGATGGGGAATGTTCATTTGTCGGGTCCTCTCGAAGAGACCGGTTGTTCTTCAGGCGGGCTCGGGCGTCAGGCGGCGGGCCGACTTCTGGCGGAGCAGGACGGGCACGATCAGCGCCAGCCCCAACAGCGACGAATACAGCTCCGGCGCGACCAGCAGGATGGCGGCCAGCCCCAGCAGCACCCGTTCCCAGGTCTTCATGGTGGTCAGCAGCCAGCCGGTCAGGGTGGCGCCCAGACAGACGATGCCGACGATGCAGCCGAAGAAGGCGATGAGGAAGTCCGGCCAGGTGAAGCCGGGCGCCACCAGCAGCAGCGACGGCGAGAAGACGAAGACGAAGGGCACCAGCGCCTTCGCCAGACCCAGCCGGAAGGCGGTGTTGCCGGTCTTGAAGGGGTCGGCCCCCGCCATGCCCGCCGCCGCGTAGGCGGCCAGCGCCACCGGCGGCGTGATGTCGGCCAGCACACCGTAATAGAAGACGAAGAAATGCGCGACGATCGGCGCCACCCCGAGCAGCCCCAGCGCCGGGGCGGCGATGGTCGCCATGATGATGTAGTTGGCCGTCGTCGGGATGCCGCAGCCCATCAGGATGCAGACGATGCCCGTCATGACCAGGGTGAACAGCAGCGTCAGCCCCTTCACGTCGGCCAGCCAAGCCGGCAGGAAGGCGCCGAGTACCCCGGCCATCTCACCGGCGGTGGAGGTGACGATGTAGGAGATCTTGAAGCCGACGCCGGTCAGCGTGACCACGCCGACGATGATGCCCACGGACGCGGCGGCGGCGCCGACCGCCAGCGCGTATTTGGCGCCGTCGCGCAGCCCGTCCAGAACCTCCCGGATGGTCATGCGTTTGCGCGGGTTCAGCAGGCCGACCGCGATGCACAGGGTGATGCCCCAGAAGGCCGCCAGATAGGGGGTGTAGCCGGCGATCAGGATGCCGATCAGCACCACCAGCGGGATGACCGTCGGCCAGTCGCGGCGGAAGGCCTCCTTCAGGTCGGGCATCTCGTCCGGGCGCAGGCCGCGCAGGCCGTTGCGCTTGGCCTCCAGATGCACCTGCACCAGCACGCCGAAGAAATGCATGAAGGCCGGAACGATGGCCGCCAGGATGATGGTCGTGTAGGGCAGCCCCAGGAACTCGATCATCAGGAAGGCGGCCGCGCCCATGATCGGCGGGGTGATCTGCCCGCCGGTCGAGGCCGTCGACTCCACGGCGGCGGCGAAATGCGGCTTGTAGCCCAGCCGCTTCATCGCCGGGATGGTCAGCGAGCCCACCGTCACCGTGTTGGCGACCGAGGAGCCGGAGATCATGCCGAACAGCGCCGAGCCGAAGATGGCGACCTTCGCGGGACCGCCGGCGTAGCGCCCGGCCACCCAGGCCGCGCAGTCGAGGAAGAGCTGACCCAGGCCGATGCGCGTGGCGAAGACACCGAACAGCACGAAGTGGAAGACGTAGGTCGCCACCACGCCGAGCGCGATGCCGTAAATGCCCTGCGTCGTCAGGTACAGGTGGTCGACGAGCTGCGACACCGTGGCGCCGGGATGCTTCAGCAGCCCGGGCATCTGCGGTCCCCAGATCGCGTAGAGCATGAAGATCGACGCGATGATCGGCAGCGGCCAGCCGACCGACCGGCGGGTCGCCTCCAGCAGCACGATGATCAGGACAGAGCCGAGGATGACGTCGGTGGTGGTCGGGTTGCCGACGCGAAAGGCCAGGTCGTCGAGCGGGATCAGCGGGACGTGCATCACCGCGACCACCGCGCCGATGGCCAGCGCCCAGTCCTGCAGGCCGATGCCGAGCGGGCGCAGCAGCGTGCCCATCACCGGCTCGCCGTAGCCGCGCTTGGTGAAGGGGAAGACCAGGAAGACGAGGCCCAGCACGAAGGACAGATGGATGCCGCGATGCTCCATCTCCCCCAGCAGGCCGAACCCCGCGGTGTAGTAGTGGAACAGCGACAGAATGATCAGCAGGCCGCCGACCAGATGCCCGGCCAGCGGCGACAGCGGCCGGAAGCGGATCTCGGAGTCGAACTTCTCCTCCAGCTCCCGCGCCTTGGCCTCGTCGAGTTCCATGGACGCGGACTCCAGCCGGATGTCGGGCGGCGGGTCGCGAGGGGTATCGGTCATGGATGCTCCATTCCCCTCTCCCCTCTGGGGAGAGGGTCAGGGTGAGGGGGTTGCGCGTGTCGGAAAGTTCGGCAGAAGCGCATCCCCCTCACCGGCCCTTCGGGCCACCCTCTCCCCGCTTTCGGCGGACCGAAGGTCCGCCTGTCGCGTCAGCGCAAACGAAGTTTGCGCGTGAGCGGAGGGGAGAGGGTTTTACTGGTCGGATGCGGCATGAGAAAAAGCAAGGAAGGTGCGTCTTACTTCAGGACGCCCTGTTCCTTGTAGAACTTCTCCGCGCCCGGATGCAGCGGGATGCCGAGGCCCGAGGTGGCGTTCTTCAGCGTGACGAGCTTGCCCTTGGCGTGGCCGGCGTCGAGCGCGGCGCGGCTCTTCTCGTTGTAGAGCGTCTTGACGATGTCGTAGACGAGGTCATCGGGCTGCTTGGCACTGGTCAGCCACTGGGCGTTGACGGAGATGGTGTTGGTCTCCGGCACGTCCTTGTAGGTGTTGGCCGGAACGGTGTCCTTGGCGAAGAACTGGTACTGGCCCAACATCTTGTCGATTTCCGGCCCGGTGATCGGAACCAGCGAGATGCCCGACGAGGTCGCGAGTTCGGAAATGGCGCCGGTCGGGTAGCCGCCGACGAAGAAATAGGCGTCCAGAGCGCCGTCGCGCAGGCGGTCGCCCGCCGGACCCGGCTTCAGATACTCCGCCTTCACGTCCTTCTCGGTCAGGCCGAAGGCGCCGAGCACGATGCGCGCGTCGACCAGCGTGCCCGAGCCCGGCTCGTCCAGCGACACCCGCTTGCCCTTCAGGTCGGCGACCGACTTGATGTTGGCGTCCTTGCGGGCGACCAGATGGATGGTTTCCGGGTAGAGCGTGGCGATGACGCGCAGGTCCTCCACCTTGCCCTTGCCCTCGAACAGGCCGGTCCCGGTGTGGGCCCAATAGGCGACGTCCGACTGCGAGAAGCCCGACTCGGAGGAGCCGCCGTTGATCGCGTTGATGTTGGCGACGGAGCCGTTGGAGGCCACAGCGGTGGCGACCAGACCGGGCACGCCGCCGTTGGTTCCGGAGATGACGTTGGCAATCAGCCCGCCCACCGGATAGTAGGTGCCGGCGGTGCCGCCCGTGCCGATGCGGAAGAAGGCCGGGGTCTGCGCCACGGCGACGGTGGCGCCGATGGCGACCGCGCCCGCCACGGCGGCGAAAGCCAGACGGCGGGTCTTGGACATGAACTTCACGACAACCTCCCAATTATTTCGCGTCGTAACGAAATCATGCCTTTGGGTAGGAGGCTTGTCGACACGAATGGGTGTCCCGTCCGCACATACGGCCCATTCCGGACCGTCTGTGCGGACGAAACGCGTCAGTCCGCCAGCAGCGCCGCCGCGTGGTGGCGCAGATGGTCGTCGATGAAGCTGGCGATGAAGAAGTAGCTGTGGTCGTAGCCCGGCTGCATCCGCAGGGTCAGCGGGTGGCCCGCCGCCTCCGCCGCCCGCTGCAGGTTTTCCGGCTTCAGCTGCTTCTCCAGGAAACTGTCGGCGTCGCCCTGGTCCACCAGGATCGGCAGTTTCTCGGTGGCGCGGCCCAGCAGGGCGCAGCTGTCCCACTCCAGCCACGCCGCGTAGTCGGTGCCGAAGAAGCGCTCGAACGCCTTCTCGCCCCAGGGCACGCTGGCCGGGTTGCCGATCGGCGCGAAGGCCGACACGGCGCGGTAGCGGCCGGGGTTGCGCAGCGCGCAGACGAGCGCGCCGTGCCCGCCCATGGAATGGCCGGAGATGGAGCGCCGGTCGGTCACCGGCAGCTCCGCCTCGACCAGCGCCGGCAGTTCCCGCACCACATAGTCGTGCATGCGGTAGTGCTTCGCCCAGGGCTCCCGCGTCGCGTTGACGTAGAAGCCGGCGCCCAGCCCGAAGTCCCAGGCGCCGTCCGGGTCGCCGGGCACGTCGGGGCCGCGCGGGCTGGTGTCCGGCGCCACGATGGCGATGCCGAGTTCCGCCGCCATCCGCATGGCGCCGGCCTTCTGCATGAAGTTCTCGTCCGTGCAGGTCAGGCCGGACAGCCAGTAGAACACCGGCACTTTACCCGATTCGGCCTGCGGCGGCAGATAGACGGCGAACACCATGTCGCAGTCCAGCACCGCGGAGCGGTGCCGGTAGCGCTTGTGCCAGCCGCCGAAGCAGCGGTTCGCCGCGATCTGGGTCAGTTGCGACTCCATCCGGTCCTCACGGGTTGTAGAGGATGACGGAACGGATGCTCTTGCCCTCATGCATCAGGTCGAAGGCCTTGTTGATGTCCTCCAGCCCCATGGTGTGGGTGATGAAGGTGTCCAGTTCGAACTCGCCCTTCAGGTAGCGCTCCACGTAATCCGGCAGCTCCGACCGGCCGCGCACGCCGCCGAAGGCGGAGCCGCGCCAGACGCGCCCGGTGACCAGCTGGAACGGGCGGGTGCTGATTTCCTCCCCCGCCCCGGCGACTCCGATGATCACCGACTCGCCCCAGCCCTTGTGGCAGCATTCCAGCGCGGCGCGCATCACCTTGACGTTGCCGATGCACTCGAAGCTGTAATCGACGCCGCCGTCGGTCATCTCGACCAGAACCTCCTGGATGGGGCGGTCGTAGTCCTTCGGGTTCACCACGTCGGTGGCGCCGAGCTGCTTGGCGATCTCGAACTTGTCGGGGTTGATGTCGATGCCGATGATGCGCGACGCCTTCGCCATGACGGCGCCGATGATCGCCGACAGGCCGATGCCGCCCAGGCCGAAGATGGCCACCGTCGAGCCCGGCTCGACCTTCGCGGTGTTGCGCACCGCGCCCATGCCGGTGGTCACGCCGCAGCCGAGCAGGCAGACCTTCTCCAGCGGGGCGGCCTTGTTGATCTTGGCGACCGCGATCTCCGGCAGCACCGTGTATTCTGAGAAGGTGGAGGTGCCCATGTAATGGAACACCGGCTGGCCCTTCGCCGTGAAGCGGCTGGTGCCGTCCGGCATCAGACCCTTGCCCTGGGTGGCGCGGATCGCCTGGCAGAGGTTGGTCTTGCCGGACAGGCAGAATTTGCACTTGCCGCATTCCGGCGTGTAGAGCGGAATGACATGGTCGCCGACCTGGACGGACGTGACGCCCGGCCCGACCTCCTCGACGACGCCGGCGCCCTCATGGCCCAGGATCGCCGGGAACACGCCTTCCGAATCCATGCCGGACAGGGTGTAGGCGTCGGTGTGGCAGACGCCGGTGGCGACGATGCGCACCAGAACCTCGCCCTGCCTGGGCGCCGCGACCTCGACCTCTTCGATCTCCAGGGGGCGCTTCGCTTCCCAGGCCACCGCCGCGCGTGACTTCACCATCCCACCGTCTCCATGCGTTCGCGTTTCTTTGAAGATCGACGTTAGCATTCCGCGCGCGTTGACAACGCTGCAATGTTGGAGAGGATTGTTGCCGTATGGGGATAATCGGCGCGGAATCGGGGGTCTGACGGGTGAGCCGCTGGGATGGCATCGACGAATTCGTGGCGGTCGCCGAGTGCGGCGGCTTCTCCCGCGCGGCGGAGCGGCTGCGCATCTCCTCCTCGCAGGTCAGCCGTCAGGTGGCGCGGCTGGAGGACCGCTTGCAGGCCCGCCTGTTCTACCGCACCACCCGCAGCGTGACTCTGACCGAGGCCGGCCGCTCCCTGCTCGCCCAGTGCCGCCGCCTGATCGAGGAGCGGGACGAGGCGCTGCTCGCCGTCAGCGACCTCCAGGCGGAGCCCAAGGGCCTGCTGCGCCTGACCTGCGCCGTGGCCTACGGCGAGCGGTTCGTCGTTCCGCTGGTCAACGATTTCCTGGAGCGCCACCCCCAGCTCCGCGTCGAGATCGAGCTGACCAACCGCCGGCTGGATCTGGTGCATGAGGGGGTGGATCTGGCGGTGCGGCTGGGGCGGCTGATGGATTCCAGCCTCGTCGCCACGCGGATCGCGCCGCGGGTCATGCATCTGTGCGCCGCGCCGTCCTATCTGGAGCGGCGCGGGACGCCGCGCCGGCTGGCCGACCTCGCCGAGCACGACTGCCTGACCGGCACCGCGGACGGCTGGACCTTCGACGCGGGATCGCCGGAGGATGGCACCTCAGAAGGAAACGGCCCGGAATGGCTGTTCCGGCCGCAGGGGCGCTGGCGCTGCAACAGCGGCACGGCGGTGCTGGACGCCGCGCTGCGCGGCTTCGGGCTGTGCCAGCTTCCCGATTACTACGTGGTCGAGCATCTGACGGCGGGGCGGCTGGTCTCCCTGTTGGAAGCCCACCGCCCGCCCAACACCGCCGTCTGGGCGGTCTACCCGCCGCAACGCCACCTGTCGCCCAAGGTGCGGCTGCTGATCCAGCATCTCAAGGAAGGGCTGGCCCGGCGGCCGGAGTACCGCTGACCGCTCGGCAGGCCGCCGTTCAGCAGGCGGTCGCTCAGCAGGCGGTTTGGCGCGGCGTGCGCTCGACCTCCAGGCCGAAATACGGGCGCAGGGCGGTGCCCAGATAGTTGCCGGCCAGCGCCGCGACGATCCACACCCAGCCGTGCAGGCTGCCCGAGGCGATGCCGCTGAAATAGGCGCCGATGTTGCAGCCATAGGCGAGGCGCGAGCCGTAGCCGAGCAGAAGCCCGCCGACCACCGCCGCCACCAGCGACCGCAGCGGCAGTGTCCACACCGGCGCGAACTTGCCGGCCAGCCCGGCGGCGAGCAGAGCGCCCAGGATGATGCCAAAGTCCATCACCGAGGTGACGTCGGCCAGCACGCTCTCCTGCAACGCCCTGGCCTGGGCCGGCGCCTGCCAGAAGGGCCAGGAGGCGACGTCAACGCCCAGCGCGGCCAGCCCCTTGCTGCCCCACAGCGCGAAGGCCGAGGTGATGCCCCACGGACGCCCGGCCAGCGCCAGCGTCGCGAAGTTCAGCACGGCCAGCGCGACCGCGCCCCAGACCAGCGGCCAGGGACCGCGCAGGAAGCGCCGCAGCCCTTCGGTCTTCGCCGGGGCGCCTTCGATCAGGCGGCCGTGGCGCCGCTTCTCCAGCGCGAGGGTGCCGGCATAGACCGCGGCGAAGATGGCGAGGTTCACCGCCAGCGCCACCGGCCAGCCCCAGGCCGCGACCACCGACACCGGGGCGGCGGTCCATTGCGCCTGCCACCAGGGCAGGTGATAGGCGCCCAGCACCGAGCCGACGATGAAGAAGGCCAGCGTCACGACCATGCGCGTGCTGCCGCCGCCCACCGTGAACAGCGTGCCCGAGGCGCAGCCGCCGCCGAGCTGCATGCCGATGCCGAACAGGAAGGCGCCGGCCACCACCGACAGGCCGACCGGCGACACCAGCCCCTTCACCGGCGTGCCGAACAGCGTCCCGGCGGCCAGCACCGGGAAGAACAGCGCGCAGGCCACGGCCAGCATGACCATCTGCGCCCGCAGCCCCGCCCCGCGCCGGTCCGCGATGAAGACGCGGAAGGCGGAGGTGAAGCCGAACAGCGCGTGATAAAGCACGAGGCCCATGGCGCCGCCCACCAGATAGAGCGCCGCCTGCCGCCCCGACACGGCGTCGCCGATCCACAGGCCGCCGCCCACCAGGGCGAGCAGCGCCACGGTGACCACCCGCCAGTCGATTCCCGGCAGCAGCGTGGCCGAACCCGCCGCCCGGCCCAGAGTCGTGTCCGTCATCCCGGCACTCCAAAACAACAAAAATTGTACGTTGATAAAGGCGATTGCCTGATTGGCATCAGTAGATAATGGGATGCTTTCCACAGGAAAGGCCATTCTGCGCATTCCTGTCCTGCGCGGAGTTTCCCCATCAGACCTCGGGAAACAGGCGCCGGGCCAGCCGGCCGAGCGTCAGGCTCTGCGCGATGATGGTGAAGGCGACGACGGCGTAGCAGGCGACCAGCAGCAGGTCGCGGTGCGGGTTGTCGGGCAGCGACAGGACCAGCGCCACCGCGATGCCGCCGCGCACCCCGCCCCAGGTCAGGACGGCGGTCGCCGCCGCCTTGCGCTGGCTGCGCAGATGGACGGCGACCACGGGCAGAACGCTCGCCAGCCGGGCCACCAGCGCCAGCAGAGGCGCCAGGAACGCCGCGGCCATCACCGGCGCCTGCCAGGACAGCACCACCGCGGCCTCCAGCCCGACCAGCATGAACAGGATGGCGTTCAGGATGGCGTCGACCATCGACCAGAAGGCCTTCATGATGAAGCCCGTCCGCTCCGACGAGACGTGGTGCTTGGCGGTGTTGCCGATCAGCAGCCCCGCCACCACGACCGCGATCGGGCCGGACAGGCCGAGCCGCTGGGCGAGGCTGTAGGTCGCCGCCGCCAGGGCGAGCGAGATCGACAGCTCCACCGCCGGATCGTCCGCCCGGCTCTTCGCCCAGAAGGCCAGGGAGCCGGTCGCCAAGCCGAGCAAGGCCCCGCCGCCCGCCTCCTTCACGATGTCCCAGGCCACGCCCAGCACCGTCACATCGGTGTCGGTCCCGGTGGCCAGCCCAAGCAGCAGAGCGAACAGCACCACCCCCATGCCGTCGTTGAACAGGCTCTCCCCCGCGATGGCGGTGCGCAGCCCTTCCGGCAGCGGCGCCTTGCGCAGCACGGCCAGCACCGCCACCGGGTCGGTCGGCGCCAGCGCCGCCCCCAGCACCAGACACCAGATCAGCGGCACCGGCTGGCCCATGGCGTCGAAGACCAGCCACATGCCGGTGCCCATGACGCCCGTGGAGATCACCACGCCCAGCGTCGCCAGCAGCGCCACCGCCCAGCGCCGCCGCCACAGCGTGCCGCTGTCCTGCTCCACCGCCCCGGCGAACAGCAGGAAGGCCAGCACCCCTTCCAGCAGCGCTTCGGGCAGGTGGGCGCTGGTCACCAGCCGCTCCTCCCAAGCGCGGATGTCGATGGCCGGGACCAGCGTCCCGACCACCGCCGTCGCGAAGGCGAAGCCGAAGGCCAGCAGGAACACCCCCGCCGTCGCCGGCAGGCCAAGCAGGCCGCGGCTGGCGAAGCTGAACAGCGCCGCCAGGGTCAGCAGGAGGGACAACAACTCGAAGGTGCCCATGAACAGCCGTCGGCAAAGGGACAAGCCATGCCAACAGGGCGCCCGCGGCGATCCTCTCGCGCGTCAGCCCTCCGGAGCGTCCAGCCCCTCCAGGATTGCCGGGGCGAAGGCGGACCGCCAGCCCTCCCGGTGCCGGATGTCGCCGAAGGCGGGCAGCACGTGCTCCGCCCCGGTCGTTGCGATCAGCGCCGTCAACTGCCGCAGCGTCGGATGGACGTTCCAGCGCAGATACCGCGCCCGGCCGGCATCGACCAGCGTCCGCGACGGCGCGCCCGCGGCGAGGTAGCCGGTGAAGACGATGTCCGGCCCATCCGCCCCCGCCCAGCGCTCCACCAGTTCGGCGGCGGTGCCGCTGGTGGCGTTGGGGCCGGCGGCGAAGGTGACATCGCGCGGGTCGCCCGGTTCCTTGGCGCGGTCGAGCAGCCGGCGCAGCCGTTCCTCCGCTCCGGGGCGCAGGGCGGTGTCGGCCTCCGCCAGCAGGTGGGCGATGGCGGCGCGGTGGGCGTCGTCGATCGCCGGGACGACGCCATGATCCAGCGCCCACAGGGCCATTTCCGGCCCGCGCCCGTCCGCCGCCACCGGGAACAGCGCACCGCCCGCGTGAAGGAAGGGCTCCAGCGCGGCCAGCCGCTCGGCCTGCGGGGTGTCGTCCAGGCCATAGGAGGCGTCGAGGATCACCCGCCGCGCCGGCGGCGGCGGGTCGAAGGGGAACAGGGCCGATTCGTCGGAATGGTCGCCCATGTAGAGAATTCCGCCGTCCTCCGTGCCCAGATGAATCCACACCCCGCCCGGCGCGTGGCCGGACCGCCCGGTGGTCACCGGAACGCCCTGGATTTCCACCGTTCCGCGCACCGGCAGCGGCAGGGCCGCGACGGTCGGCGGCAGGAGGCGGGCGGCCAGCGGCGTGGCGTAGACCGGCGGGTTGCCGACCCGGTGGCGCAGGCCCAGAGCGCCGGCGTGGTCGCCGTGGGTGTGGGTGACCAGGATGGCGTCCACCCGCCCCGCCCCGCTCAGCGGCGGCAGGCGCCCGGCGTCCGGCCCCTCGCCGAGGTCGAGCAGCAGCCGCGCCCCGCCAATCATCGCCAGGAAGCAGGCCGGCCCCTTGTTCCCCAGGCCCGACAAGGCGCGCAGACGGACCTTCTGCCCACGCCCCGTCATCGCCCCCGTCATCGCAGCGTCACTTGACATCACGCCCCCGTTCCGCACTGTGCCTATCCCTCGCCGCCTTCCTGAATAGCGCGACTTCCGGTGCCATGACCACTCAGACGCCCGCCCTCCTGATCGACGACGCCTCCCGCCACTATGCCGGGACGCCCGCCCCCGCGGTGGACGGCGTGACCATCGACGTGGCGGCGGGGGAGTTCCTCGCCCTGCTCGGCCCGTCCGGCTGCGGGAAAAGCACGCTGCTGCGCATGGTCGCCGGGTTCGAGCGGCTGGACGGCGGGCGCATCACGGTCGGCGGCCGCACCCTGTCCGGTCCCGGCACCCACGTCCCGCCGGAGGAGCGGCGGATCGGCCTCGTCTTCCAGTCCTACGCGCTGTGGCCGCACATGACGGTGGCCGGCAACGTCGCCTACCCGCTGGAGACCGCCCGCGTTCCCCGCGCGGAGCGGGAGCAGCGGGTGCGCGCCGCGCTCGACACGGTGGGGCTGTCGGGCTTCGACGCGCGCCACCCCGCCGAGCTGTCGGGCGGCCAGCGGCAGCGCGTGGCGCTGGCCCGCTGCCTCGTGATGAGCCCGGAGCTGGTGCTGCTGGACGAACCGCTCGCCAACCTCGACGTGCATCTGCGCGCGGCGATGGAGGAGGAGTTCGCCGACTTCCACGCCAAGACCGGCGCCACCATGGTCTACGTCACCCACGATCAGGCCGAGGCCATGGCCCTGGCGACGCGCATCGCCGTGCTCGACCGCGGGCGGCTGGCCCAGGTGGCGGCCCCCCGTACGCTCTACCGGGAGCCGGCCACGCGCATGGTCGCCGGCTTCGTCGGCCAGGGCGCGGTGGTGGACGGCGTGGTGACGGGTCCGGTGGCCGACGGCCGCGCGCGGGTGCAGTTGTTCGGGGCGGAGGCTTTGGTGCGCTGCCGCCCCGACCAGCCGGAGGGGCCGGCGCTGGTCTGCCTGCGGCCCGAGGATCTGGAGCCGGCGGCGGGCGGTCCCATCGCCGCGACGGTGGTGCGCGCCGCCTACAAGGGCGGCTTCGTCCTGGTGGAGGCCGAACCGCAGGCCGCCCCGGGCGTGCGCCTGCTGCTGCGGGTGTCCGGCGACGCGCAGGTCGCGCCGGGCGAAGCGCTGCGCCTCGCGGTGCGCGACGGCTGGGTGGTGCCGGAGGGGGTGTGAGGTGAGGGTGTAGAGCCCCCCTCCCGACCTCCCCCCGCTGCGCAGGGGGAGGAGTTAAAGCCCTCCCCTGCGTAGCGGGGGAGGGTTTGGTGGGGGCCCGCCTCAGGAACGTCTCACCCCCGCCAGGGAATGATCCCCGCCGGCAGCCGCCGCCCCAGCCAGCCGACCGCCAGCAGCACCGTCACCACCACCGCAATGGTCACCACGCTGAGCGCAGCGGCCAGCGTCGGGCTGCCGCCCTCCTCCAGCGCGTAGACGACGACGCCCAGCGTCTCCCGCCCCTGCGACCACAGCAGGATCGACACGGTCAGCTCGTTGAAGGCGGTCAGGAACACCAGCACCCCGCCCGCCGCCGCCGCGGGCGCCACCAGGGGCGCCACGATGGTGCGCAGGCGGCGCAGCGGCCCGGCGCCGCAGGCGCGCGCCGCCTCCTCCATCGCCGGGTCCAGCGCGGCGCAGGCGGCCTGGGCCGGCCGCAGGGCCAACGACAGGAAGCGCGCCAGATAGGCCGCCAGGATGATTCCCAGCGTACCGTACAGGCCGACGCCCAGCAGCGGCAGCGGCTTCAGGAAGACCAGGATGCAGCCGATCGCCAGCACCACGCCTGGCACCGCGTGCGGCAGCTCGATCAGCACGCCGACGGCGCGGACCAGCCGCCCGCCCTTTCCCGGCCCGGCCATGGCGTGGGCCAGCGGGATCGCCAGCAGGACCAGCAGCAGCGCCGCCGCACCCGACAGCACGAAGGAGTTGGTGAAGGCCCGCCCAACCTGATCGAGCCCCAGCACCGTCGCGTAATGCGCCAGCGTCGCGGTCTCCGGCCCCAGCGGCAGGCCGTAGACGCGGATCAGGCTGGTCGAGGCCAGCGCCGCCAGCGGCGCCGCCAGGATCAGCGCCACCACCGTCCAGCAGAGGAGTTCCAGCGGGCGCCTCGCCCGGCCCAGCCGCAGCACCGCCGCGGGCGCCGAACCGCCGATCACCCGCGCGTCCACCCGCGCCTGGAGCGCCATCTGCGCGGCGATGCCGACGCAGGCGATGGCGCCGATCAGCACGGCCAGCACCGCGACCTCCGGCAGGACCGACGGACCGAAGCCGGCCAGCCGCCGGTAGATCAGCGTCGGCAGAACCGGAATCCCCGCCGGGATGCCGAGCAGCGCCGGAACCCCGAAATTGCCCAGCGCCGCGACGAAGGACAGGGCCAGCCCGGCGGCCAGCCCCGGCAGGCTGAGCGGCAGGACGATGGTGCGCAGCACCCGCCCGCGCCGGGCGCCCGCCGACTGGGCGGCCTCGACCAGATCGCGCGGCACGGCGCGCAGGGCGGCGCGCAGCGCCAGGAAGACCAGCGGCGCGTGCTCGATCCCCATCACCAGAATCATCCCGGCGGAGGAATAGACCGGGTTCGGCGTGCCCGGCGCCGGAGCGAGCCCCAGCGGCTTCAGCAGCGGGCTGCCCGAGCCGGCGAGGTGGATCCACGACAGGGCGACGATCTGCGCCGGGATCATCAGCGGCAGGATCAGGCAGAAGGCCAGCGCCGTCTTGCCACGCAGATCGGTCAGGCCACAGAGCAGCGCGAAGGGCACGCCGAGCGCCGCCGCCACGACCGTGGCCCCCGCCGCGATGGCGACGCTGTTCCCGGTGGCGCGCCACGTCATCTTGGACGTCAGTACGCGGGTCATCGCCGTGAGGTCGCCCGTCGCCATCGGCCCGGCGACCTCCCACACCAGCCGCAGGATCGGCAGCAGGACGATCAGCCCGGCCAGCGCGAACAGCAGCGGCGCCCCGGAAACGGAAAAACGACCGGCGGCGTGAAAAGGCCGCCGGTCGCTGAATGTTGCCAAACTCATCCTTAGCCGCCGAACAGGTCGGCGAAGTCCTTCTTGTTGGCCTCGTCGTCCTTCAGGGCCTTGGCCGGGTCATAGGGCATCAGCGAGATGAAGGAGGTGTCCGGGAAGCCGGCCGGCGGCGCCACCCCCGGCAGCGCCGGCAGGAAGCCCTGGCGGGAGGCCAGCTCCTGCCCCTCCTTGCTCAGCAGGAACGCGATGAAGGCCTTGGCGGCGTCGGGATTCTTGCTGGTGCTCAGGATGGCGACCGGCTCGGTCACCGCGCTGACGCCCTCCTTGGGGAAGACGAAGGCGACGGGAGCGCCCTTGGCCTGCTCGCGGATCGGCAGGTAATCGACGATGACGCCGTACAGCTTCTCGCCGCTGGCCACCGACTTCAGAATGCCGCCGTTGCCCTTGGCCGCCGTGGCGCCGTTGGCCTGGAGCTTCTCGTAATAGGCCATGCCGAGGTCCGCGCGCTCCTTCACGGCGGCCATGTGGATGGCGGCGGCGCCGGAATAGAGGGGGCTGGGCATCACGGTGGTGCCCTTGGCCTCCGGCTTCAGCAGGTCGAGCCAGGAGGACGGCTTCATCGGCGCCGCCGTGTTGTAGGCGATGCCGGTGGTGATCAGCTTGGTGGCGAACCAAGTGCCGTCCGGATCGTGGGTGCCGGGGCGGTAGCCCTGGACCGGCGCGTCCTTGTAGGCCAGCAGGCGCTTCTCCGCCTTCAGCGACTCCATGGTCACGGCGTCGGCGATCAGCAGCAGGTCGGCCTGCGGGCTGCCCGCGGCGATCTCGGCGCGGAGCTTGTTCATCAGCTCCGTCGTGCCGCTGCGGACCCACTCGACCTCGACGCCGGGGTTCTTGGCCTTGAACTCGTCCACCGTCTGCTTCGCGTCGGCTTCGAGCTGCGAGGTGTAGAGCACCAGCTTCCCGGACGGCTTGTCTGTCGCGGCCTGGGCGGCGTGGACGGGCAAGGCCAGCAGAAGCGCGCCGGCGGCGGCGGCGATGGTCGTTCCGATGGCCGCGAACGCCGCGGCGAGGTGTGTGCGCTTGGCCTTCATGTCTCCCGTTTCCCTCTCTGGTCGTCTCCGCCGGTCCGGAGCCCCGTTGGAGTGCCCCGGTATGCGAACGAAGGCCCTTGTTTACGCCAGAACCATGACAGCCGCGTGACGGCGACCGTTCCGGACGGTTCTCAGCGTCATACCCGATTGAGACGGCTCAGGGAAAGGGGACGCCCCGCGGAGGAGGGATCGGCGGACGCGGTTTCCTCCTTGCCGAGGCCCAGAGCGTTGCGGGTGGCCTCCAGCCGGTCGGCGGAGAGCGCCACGGCGTCGGCACTCCTGCGCAGGCGGTGCAGGCTGCGGACCATGCTGTCCACCGCCGCGCCGCGGAGCTGGGCGGCGCGGGCCGCGGGGGCGTCCTTGTCGTCGGGAATGGCGTGCAGGCGCGCCGGCTTCGTCACCAGCAGGGTGGAGACCTCCAACCGCGTGGCGTTGTCGCGAACCGCATGGACGCGGTGGACCAGTTCGGCCAGGGAAATGTCGCGGCACAGGCCACGGCACCACAGGGCACCGGGTTCCGACCGCATGCAGAATCCGCAGCCCGTTTCCTCGTTCCACAATCGCTTGGCCGTGTGTACCGACATGCTCCACCCCGTTGCTCCGGCTCCAGAAGAGCGCCGGAGGGGGCTGCGAAGCAAAGCGTCTTTGGCGATACCGCTCTGTGGGGAGGCCGCAACGCCCCCTCTTCGAACGGAGTCGCGCGAAGGGCTTGGAAGACAAGCCGTTCGGCAGCACCCTTAGGCAGGCCCCTCAGGACGACAGCCCAAGCGACAGGAGCGCGGACCGTGACCAGCGAAGCCCCCGACCGGCCCATCCTTCAGATCGAATATTGCCGCCAGTGCCGCTGGATGCTGCGCGCCGCCTGGATGGCGCAGGAGCTCCTGACCACCTTCGAGGACGAGTTGGGCGGCGTCACCCTGATGCCCGGCACGGGCGGCATCTTCGAGGTGCGGCACGGCGCGGCGGTGGTCTGGTCGCGCAAGGAGGAAGGCCGCTTCCCCGACATCACCGAACTGAAGCAGCGGGTGCGCGACCACGTCGCTCCCGATAAGCCTCTCGGCCACGCCGACCGCAAGCGGACGGCGGAGCCGTGAGGGCAGAATTTCAGCGGACGGCCTTCACGTCGGTGACGGCCACCGTCTGCTTGGGCGGCGCGGCGCCGAAGCCCTGCTCCAGCAGGTCGGCGACCTCACGGTCGCGGGAGGCGGCGGTGGTGCCGCCCAGCACGACGGCGACCAGCCGCTGGCCGTTGCGGCTGGCGCTGCCGGCGAGGTTGAAGCCGCTGAGGTTGATGAAGCCCGTCTTGATGCCGTCATAGCCCTCGACCCGGCCGAGCAGCCGGTTGTGGCCGGGCACCACCGTGCCGTTCCAGTCGAAGCGGGTGCGCGAGAAATAGGCGTATTCCCGCGCGGGGCGGGACACCACGGCGCGCGACAGGCGGGCCATGTCGCGGGCGGTGGTGCGCTGCTCCTTGTGCGGCAGGCCGGAGGCGTTGCGGAAGGTGGTGCTGGTCATGCCCAGCGCCTGCGCCTTGTCCGTCATCATCTCGGCGAACTGCTCCTCGCTGCCGCCCAGCGCTTCGGCGAGCACGACGGCGACGTCGTTGGCCGACTTCACGGTCAGGGCGAGGATCGCGTCCTCCACCCGGATGGTCGAGCCGACGGCGAGGTTCAGGCGCGACGGCTTCTGGTTGGTGGCGTGGCGCGACACCGGCAGTTCCTGGTCCAGCCGCAGCGTGCCGCGCTCCAGCGCCTCGAAGGTCAGGAGCAGGGTCATCATCTTGGTCAGCGACGCCGGGTAGGTCAGCGTGTCGGCGTTCTCCGAATCGAGGACCCGCCCCGACTGCGCGTCCATCAGCACATAGGCGTGGACCGGGCGGAAGGCGGCGGCGCCCGCCACGGTGCCGGCGGCGGCCCCGGCGGCGACCCGGCCGGCGCGGCGCGCCTTGCCGGTGCGGTGGACGGCGGCCTTGCGGACGGCAGTCTTGTGAGTGGCCGCTTTGTGGACGGCGGCCTTGTGCGCGGTCCGGACGGCGGCGGGCTTTGCCGCGGTCTTGGACGCTGCGGCCTTCTGGGGCGCAGCCTTGGCGGCCGTCTTGGCGGTGGGCTTGGGCGCCTGCTTGTGCACCGTCTCCTGGGCCGCCTTGGCGAGGGCGTCCACGGGATTGACGGCGACGGGTGTGGCGACGGCCAGGGACAGAAGCAGCGGCAGGACGAAACCGTACGGCGAACGCGGCATGATGGCGACCGGATGGAGAGATGGTCGCCTCCTGTACCCTGAAAGCGGTTAACAAAAAATGTGTCGAATCTCTGGCGCCTCGTGTGATTTTGCGGTTCCGGCGTGAGCGTCACCGTTTACCATTCGATCGGACACCGCTCCGCCGTTGCCTGTGTCGCAGCGGCAACTCTGCTGTGCACATTGTGGCACAGAAGCATCATTCGGCGCGATGTCACTTGTGCCGCACCGCCGCGGGCGTCAGATGTCTTATGCCGAAAGGGCGCTGGTCCCCGCGTGTCGTCCGTGCGACCTCACGCATGAACAGAGCCTTTCGTTAGCCGTCTGTTCATCGCCGCGTGGGATGCTTCGATTATGCTGACGACCATTCGCACCTGCGCCCGGCCCGCCCTCGGATCGAGGCTGGCCGCGTGCCTGCTGGCCGGGCTGCTCGCCCTGCCCGCGCAGGCCGCGCCGTCCACCGCTTCGGGCACCTCCACGGGCCGGGATGTCGTGGGAACCTGGATCGCGCGGATCGACCAGCGCGCCGCCGAACTGGAAGCCATGCCCCGCGTGCAGCAAACGCGCGTGGGCTATGGTTCCGTCCTGAAGAAGGGCGACGGCGGCATGGTCGACGTGGTCGCACCCGGCCCCGTGCGCCCCTCCGATGTGCCGGAGGGCACCGCCCCCGCCGCCGGTACGGCGCCGACGGTCGTGGTGACCCCGCCCGCCGAACCGGTTCCGCAGGCCGATCCGTCGGCGACGCCCGGCAACGCGCTCAGCGGAACGGCGACGCCCGGCACCGTGGTGGAGGTGCTGCCGCCGCCGCCGGCCCTGACCATCCAGGTGCGGGCGCGCGCCGCCGACCGCGTCGGCCGCCTGTCCACCCGGCTGATCGAGCTGGGCTTCCTGAACCAGGAGCAGTGGACGGAGAGCTTCGACGACAACCTCGAAACCGCCGTCCGCGCCTTCCAGCTCTCCGAAGGGCTGATGCAGGACGGCAAGGTCGGCGAGGTCACGCGCCAGGCGCTCGACCGCACGCCCAAGGAGGCCGCCAAGCTGATGCGCGGCGCCACCGCGTCGATGCGCGCCTTCCAGGCGTCGGTTCCCGACACGGTGATCCTGGTCAACCTGCCCAGCCAGACCGTGTCCTACATCGAGCGCGGCAAGCTGAACTTCACCATGCGCGCCGTGGTCGGCCGCCCGTCGCGCCAGACCCCGTTGCTCCAGGACCGCGTCACCAGCGTGACGATCAACCCCACCTGGACCGTGCCGCCGACCGTTCTGGTCGAGGACAAGCTGCCGGTGCTGCGCAAGAAGGGCAACACCGGCATCAAGGACGCCGTCGTCTATCTGGACGGGGTCGAGGTGGTGCCGGAAAGCATCAACTGGTGGCAGGTGACGCCGGAGCGCATCCGCATCGTCCAGAAGCCCGGCGACGACAACGCCCTCGGCCGCTTCCGCTTCAACCTGACCAACGGCGACGGCATCTTCCTGCACGGCACCAACGACCCCCGGCTGTTCGAGCGCGACCTGCGCGCCGCCAGCTCCGGCTGCGTGCGGCTGGCCGACGCCCGGATGGTGGCGGAAACCCTGCTGCGCCCGGCCAAGCTCGACTCGGCGGCGATCGAGCGGCAGCTCGACAGCGGCAAGACCAAGACGGTCTCCCTGCCCAACGCCGTCCCGGTCCGCTTCGTCTACTGGACCTCCACGGTGGAGACGGACGGCACCGTACGGGTGCATCCGGGCATCTACGACGACGTGCCGACCAGTTCCTCCGCTCCATCGGCCACCCAGGCCCCCGCCGCCGCGGGCACCGTCTCGGCCCCGCGCCGGGTTGAGCCGAAGCCGGTCCGTCCGACTCCGGCGGTCGCCCCGCAGGCGGCTCCGGCGCCCGCACAGCCCTCCTCCACGGCCACCCCGGCCCGCGCCGCCGACACGCGCAACGGGGCCGAGGCCGTCCGCACGGCGATGTGACGCCGCGCAGGGGCACGCATTGCCAAACGTAAAAAAGGCGCCGTCTCGACGGCGCCTTTTTCGTACCCATCTTTCTTATGGCGGCGCCCCGTCCCGCGCCGCGGCGGAGGTGCCCGATGACCCCCTTCCCGGCTTCGGCGCGGCTGTGCGCGCTGCTCCTGCCCGTCCTTCTGATGGCTCCGGCTCCGGTGTTCGCCGGCGGCTGGCATGGAGGCAATTTCTTCGGCTTCAGCATTTCGCTGCCGCTGGCCTTCGGCTTTCCACCCCCCGTCTATGTTCCGCCGCCCGCCGCCGTCTATCCGCCCGCCGTCTATCCGCCCGTGGTCTATGCGCCGCTCCCCCGACCGGCTCCGGCGGCACCATTGGCCACCCGGACCTCCCCCACCTATCTCGGCCCCGGCGGGCGCTATTGCCGCGATTTCCAGATGCCGGGAGTCGTCGGCGGGCGCCCCGCGACACTCGTCGGAACGGCCTGCCTGGACCCGGACGGCCAATGGCGGGTGATCGGTTGAGGATGGAGCGGAGAGCGGGCAACTCTATCCGCAATATCGGGATATCCCCAGAAGCTGTGGGTAACTCTGTGAGCGAATCCAGGGGCAACCTGTGAGCACGGCCGTGAATCCACGACCTTGACCGAATTGCCTAAATTTCAGGCACCGATGAAATGCCGGAATTGCCCGGCTTTGGCGGGTTTCAACCGTTCCAACCGAGTCCGCGGAAACAGAAAAGCAACATTCGCAGAGTCAAGGACGCCGTTCAGGTGAATGTGCATAACTCGGGCTAACCCGGACCATTGGCCCTCCCACCGTTTCGACGGGAACGCCGGGGAAGTGCCGGGGCTCACAGGCACAGGCGGGCCAGCAGATCGGCCAGCCGGTTCCGTTCGTCCGCCGACAGGCGTCCGGTCAGTTCGGCCTCCGCCTGGGCGATGGCCGGTCCGGCCGCCTCCACCACCCGACGCCCGCTGTCGGCCAGCCGGACGAGGTTGCGGCGGCGGTCCAGGCTGTCGGGACTGCGCAGGAGGTAGCCACGGTCGATCAGCCGCACCACCACCCCCTGCATGGTGGCCGGGTCCATCGCGATGCTGCGCCCCAAATCGATCTGCGACATCGGCCCGTGCTGGTGCAGCGCCGCCAGCGCCGCCCATTGCGGCGCCGTCAGGTTGAAGCCGGTCAGAGCCTCGCTCAACATTGCGGTGGCGCGCTGGTGAACGCGTCGGATGCGGCTGTGAATGGACTCGGCGGGGGCGGTGCAAAGGGCGACGTCGCAGCCCTCCCTGCCGTCGGCACCATCGTTGCCGGCCATGTCGGTCGGGAAAGCCATGAACGCGGCGGCCTCGTGTCTATGAAGGACGCTTTGGCCTTTAACACCGCTCTGTGTCGGTTGTGTTTCAGGAGCGGCTTACGACATTACCGTTCTGAAATATGACGAAAGTCGAGGTCATTCCGCCGCCTGACGGATCGATGACGCCGCCCCGTCGCGGACCTCCCGCCGCTCCAGATCAATGAGTTCGACCATCCGGCGTTCAACGGCGACCAGATACTCGCGTGTCTCCATCCCGCGGCATTCCCGGCTGTGCCGGCGCAGCAAGGTGATGGCCTGATAGGAGGGGTTGCGGCTCCACGGCATGATCGGCTCGCGCGGAAGGACGGTGGCGGGGGCTCCGATTACAATCGAGAAATATTACGGGAATGCGAGCGGCGCCATGAAAATTGCTCGTTGCGGACGGGACCCTGGATTGCTCGGAACAGTTAGGTCGGCCGCCGTCACGACGCATCGCGCGACCATCCGCGTTCCGGATCGGACGGATTGGGATGTGCGGCGCGCATGGGCACGACCGGAACGGCGGGGCGGCCTGTCGGCGGTTGTCACGGCGATGCCGCCGGCGTCCTGGAATTGGCGTGCGCTCGGGCTGGCTCCCGTCCCGGACGCCGCCGAAGAGCGCCGCCGAGGAGGGCCGCGGCGCCAAAGCAAAATGGAGTTATGCGGGCCGTTAATCGTTGCATCTCCGCCCCCATGTGGCATGAACGCCCTGTGGAGTTTGAAGAACATCCACCGCCGACGGCCCTGTCGCAACGGCCACCCGCGCCGGTTCAGCCCACACGGGCGGGGGAATGGCCATCCCTCCTTCATCAGATTTCCTTGGCAATGCCCCATTATCTGCGTCTGTTTCTCTTGATCGTGGCCGCCGTGGTGCCGCTCGCGGTGCTCCAGTTCATGACGCAGCACAGCCTGTGGCAGGATCGGGAGAACGAGGTGCGCAACGACACCCTGCGCCTTCTCGACCTGCTCGACGCCGAGCAGCAGCGCATCGCCGCAGAGGCGCGGCAGGTGCTGGCGACCATCGTCGAATCCGGCGTGCCGCAGGCGGGACCGCCGGGTTGCCAGCAGACCATGGACCGGCTGCGCGCCCGCTATCCCGCCTATCTGTCGGTGGAGGTGGCCGACCGGCAGGGCCGGGTGTGGTGCGCGACCGACCCGGTCTCGCTGGGCGTCGATCTCGGTGGCATCCGCACCTTTCAGAACGCGCTGGCCACCGGCGCCCTGACGATGGGCGAGTATGGGCTGCGCGACCCCAACCAACGCCCCATCCTGCCCTTCCGCCTGGCCTACCCGTCGCCGGACGGCATGCCGGGCGGCCCCTTGGACGGGCCCCTGGGCGGCGTGGTGACGGTGCTTCTCGACGCCCGCTGGCTGGAGGAGAATCTGGGCCACCGCCCCCTGCCCCCGGGCATGGAGATGGTGATCGCCGACCGCCAGGGCCATGCGGTGGCGCGCCTGCCGGAGGCGCCCGAGGCCATCGGGCAGCCCCTGCCCACCCCCATGCTCCAGGCCATGCGCACGGCGCGGGGGACCCGGTCGGTCGCGGTCTTCGAGACCGGCGGGGTGGAGCGGATGGTGGTCTCCGCCCCCCTGGACACCGGCACCGGCGAATCGATGATCGCCATCGGGATCGACCGCGACGCGGCGATGCGCCCGGTCCGGGACGCCATGGCCTTTTCGCTGGCGCTGTTCGGCGGGGTGCTCCTGCTCACCTGCCTGGGGGCGGCCTGGGGGATGCGCCAGTTCCTGCGCGTGCGCGAGCGGATGCTGGAGACGGTGGTCGAAAAGGCGTCGGTCCTGGAGAGCACGACGGACGCCGTGGCCGAACTCGACCGGTCCTGGCGGGTCGTCTTCGTCAACGAACGGGCGCGGGCCCTTCTGCCCGACTCCGGAGACGCCGTGGGCCGGAACGGACGTCAGGCCTTTGCGGAGCTGATGGCCGGCGAATCCGGGCGGACCCTGCAGCAGGCCATGGAGCACCGCGAAGCGGTGGAGTTCGAGACACGGGGGCCGCGCAGCGGCGTCTGGTTCGCCGTGCGCGCGTTCCCCTCGCGCAAGGGCCTTGCCCTCTATTTCCGGGACGCGACGGAGCGCCGGCGCCTGGAGGACGAACGCACGCTCCTGACCCGGCAGCTTGAGGCGGAGCGCAGCCTGCTGACGGCCATCCTGGATCACCTGCCCTCCGGGCTGCTGGTGGCCGAGGCGCCGAGCGGGCGGATCGTCAGGGTCAACGACACGGCGCTCCGCCTCCTCGGCGGCCCGCCGCCTTCCGCCGCCGGCTGCGGCTGCGACGGCACGCGGACCTGCAACGGCGGCGCCTGCTTCGGCGAGGGACGCTGCCCACTGACCCGCGCCCTGCGGACGGGCGAGACGGTGGAGCAGGAGGACATGCCCTACACCCGGCCCGACGGCACCGCCATGACCCTGTCGGTCAGCGCCACGCCGGTCCGCGGCGCCGATGGCCGAACGGCCCTGGCGATCTGCACCTTGCGCGACGTCGGCGAACGCAAGGCGATGGAGCAGGCGCTGCAGCGCGCCAAGGAGGAAGCCGACGAGGCCAACCGCGCCAAATCGAAATTCCTCGCCGCGGCCAGCCACGATCTGCGCCAGCCGATGCAGTCCATGTTCCTGTTCACCGGCATCCTGCACCGCTTCATCCGCGACGAGCAGGGGCAGCGCAGCCTGGAAATGCTGGAGCGCGGCCTGGACACGCTGAAGGGGCTGCTCGACAGCCTGCTGGACGTGTCGCGGCTGGACGCCGGGGCGGTCGATCCGCGCGTGGAGCCCTTCCCCCTCAACAGCCTGCTGGACGAGATCGCCGCATCCTACGCGCCGATCCTGGAGAGCAAGAAGCTGGCCTTCCGCATCGTGCAGGACCGCGCGGTGACGGTGCTCAGCGACCGCGTGCTGCTGGGCCGGATGGTGCGCAACCTGCTGGAGAACGCCGTCAAGTACACCGAGCGCGGGGCGGTGCAGATCACCGTCCGGGTGCAGGGCGACCACGTGCGGATCGAGGTCGGCGACACCGGGATCGGCATCCCGCCCGACCAGTTGACCCGCATCTTCGCGGAGTTCCACCAGCTCAACAACCCGGAACGCGACCGGGCGCGCGGCCTCGGCCTCGGCCTCGCCATCGTGCAGCGGCTGTCGGCGATCCTCGATCATCCCGTGGAGGTGAAATCCCAGCCGGAGCGTGGGTCCGTCTTCGCCATCACGGTGCCGCTGGCCGCGGTGGAGACAGCGCCGGCGCCGCCGCCGGTTGCCGCCTCCGCCTTCACCGGCGGCGGAGAGGCCCTGCGCGCCCTGCTGGTGGACGACGACGCCATCGTCCTGCTGGGGCTGCGCGACATGTTCCGCGAATGGGGCTACGAGGTGCGGATCGCCGGTTCCACCGACGAGGCGGTGGCGAAGATCGAAGCGGACGGGCGCCTGCCCGACGTGATGCTGGTCGATTACCGCCTGCGCGAAGGGCGCGTAGGCACGGAAGCGGTGGTGCGCGTCCGCGCCATGGCCGGACGGGACGTGCCCGCGGTGATCCTGACCGGAGAGGCCGGCCCGGAATGCGAGATGGACGCCGCCGCGCACGGGCTGGAGGTGGTCCGCAAGCCGGTGACGCCGCGCCAGCTCCGGCGCGTTCTGGACCGCGCCATGGCGAAACAGGCGGCGTCGGCGAAGCCTGTGACCGGCGCGACCGGCGAGCGTCTCCCCCTGTAGGCTGGCCCCTGTGGGCTGGCCCCTATAGGCCGACCCCTGTGGGCTGGCTCGGGCGCCCGGACAAGAAAGCGGCCCGCCGTCCTGCTGAACGGCGGGCCCTTGAGGTGCAAAACAGGGAGGCACACGCCCTTGGGGCACACAGAACATAGCGACGGCGCCCGCCCCGCGCGAAAGGGGGAAAGTCGTAGCGTCCGGCGTGCCCGGGGTGCATCGAAGGGAGCGGGGACGCCCCGAAAAAATGATCGCCTCGAAAAATGATTGCCCCGAACGATTTCGCTTGAGTGCCGCCGGCGGCGCGGCTATATCAGCGCTCCCGCGTCGCCCCAAGGGACGCGGGACAAAGAGCAGACGATGCGCTTGTGGCGGAATTGGTAGACGCGCTAGGTTCAGGTCCTAGTGGCTGAAAGGCCGTGGGGGTTCGAGTCCCTCCAAGCGCACCAACACTTCTTGTGTTGGTCTGATCATAAGTGGGGCCATAGCTCAGCTGGGAGAGCGCTACAATGGCATTGTAGAGGTCAGGAGTTCGATCCTCCTTGGCTCCACCATCATGAAGCCAGCAACCCCGACGGGTTGCTGGCTTTTTCCTTTTGGCCCGGCGCATCGGCCGGACTTTATGCGTCGACCGCCGCGCCTGGAGCCGGCGTGCTTGGAGCCTGGACGCTTCTCAGGGGGCGTGAAGCGACCGGGACGCAGAACCCGCCATGACCCTGCCATAGATTTGGCAGGGCCGGCGATACCCCTCAGGAAACCGGGCGGGTAAGCCGCATGGAGCCGTGCCCCTGGGCCACCCCGCCCGCGCCTCACGCCTGTCCGACGCTGTGGCTGGCACCGCGCCCGCGGCGGCCCCGCGCGGCCTGCGGATCGACACCTCCCACATCCTCGCCGAGGGGCGGGTCGCCAGCGCCGTCGGCCTGGTCGGCGCAGCGTTCGGCCAACTCCCGGATCGCCCCGCGGATCTCCGGGTCCCGGATGTTCTGGAAGTAGCGGGCGAGCATCAGCGCCTCGCGGGACCGCAGCGTGCCCTCCGACTCCTCCGTTTGCGGACTGGCGGTGCCCGCCTCCTGGGCGGCGTGGCGTTCCTCCAGCCCTTCGAAGAAGACGGAGACCGGGACCCGGAAGAACTGCGCCAGCTTGAACAGCCGGCTGGCCGAAACCCGGTTGAAGCCACGTTCGTACTTCTGAAGCTGCTGGAAGGTCAGCCCCAAAGCCGACGCGACGTCGCTCTGACTCAAACCGGCAAGCATGCGCAACTCGCGCAGGCGCTGCCCAACAAACACATCGACCTCGTTGAGGCCTTCCTTCTTCTCACGTCCACGTCTTTTCACGGTATTCCCCCATCGGCAACGGTGGCAAAGCCCCATATCGCGCGAAGCAACATTCGGTTTTGCGTTGGAAAGATTCCAACGCGCTTGTGCCACGATCTTTTTGGTATCGGATAAGCGACCATTGCAACTCAGCTATGACGCCGAGGTCGTAAAGTCAACCACCGTTGCAATATTTACTACCTACGCCCAAACAAACCATAGAAAGAGAATGGGTATACGCGCGCAAATCATTCCTTCTTTCGAGGTAACTTTTAATTGCTTGCCTTGGAAATGATCGGACGGCCGCGCTTTCGTGGAGAAACGCTTCGCCGTTTCTCGCTCGCCGGTCGGCAAAGGAACGTTGCAGGCGCGCACCGGTAGGCACAATTTGCCGGGCACTGGGCAATTTCTGCCCACGGATTAACACTCTCTTCATCAAGACAGCCCAGCATGCGCAGGAAAGCGGGGACCGGCGCGGTTTTTGCAAATTCCTTTTTTGCGTCTGCGAAATCAAGAACTTCCCGGAGATCCACCCGGGCATCCGATCGGGGACTAGCGCGTGAACAACCTTCTGCAGACCTTGCGCAACCTGGGCCCCGCGCGCTTGGCCGCCATCGGCGGCGTCGGCCTGCTCCTGATCGGATTCTTCGTCTATCTAATGACGCGCCTCTCCACCCCGGAGATGGAGCTTCTCTACGCCGAACTCCAGCCCACCGAGGCCGCGGCCATCGCCAAGAAGCTGGAGGAGGCGAAAGTCCCCTTCACGGTGGACAAGACCGGCACGAAGATCATGGTCGCCGCCGAGCAGGTGGGGCCGACCCGCATGCGGATGGCCGCCGCCGGCCTGCCGTCGGGCGGCTCGATCGGCTACGAGCTGTTCGACAAGGGCGAAGGCTTCGGCGCCACCAGCTTCATGCAGAACATCAATCATCTGCGCGCCCTGGAAGGCGAGATGGCGCGCACGGTGCAAACGCTGAACGGGGTGCAGAGCGCCCGCGTCCATCTGGTGCTGCCCAAGCGCGAGCTGTTCGCGCGTCAGCAAAACCCGGCGACGGCCAGCATCTTCATAAAGCTGCGCCCCGGCGCCCAGCTGTCGCGCGAGAACATCCAGGCGATCCAGCACCTGATCGCCGCCTCGGTGCCGAACCTCGACCCCAGCCGAATCTCCATCGTCGACGACAAGGGCACCCTGCTCGCCCGCGGCACCGGCAACGACAGCGCGGACGCCATGCTGGCCTCGGCGGAGGAGAAGAAGGTCGCCTACGAGAGCCGCATCGCCCGCATCATCGAGGATCTGCTGGGCCGCACCGTCGGCTACGGCAAGGTCCGGGCGGAGGTCTCGGCGGACCTCGACTTCGACCGCATCACCACGCAATCCGAAATCTTCGATCCGGAAAGCCAGGTCGTCCGCTCCACCCAGACGGTGACGGAGGCGAACGAGAGCCACGACCGCGACCCGCTGTCGCCGGTCACCGTGGACCAGAACCTGCCGACCGCGCAGTCGGGCAACAACGCCGGACCGATCTCGCAGAACAAGCAGAACCGCAGCGAAGAGACGATCAACTACGAGATCAGTCGGACGACCAAGAACCACGTCCGCGAATCCGGGCAGGTCCGCCGCCTGTCGGTCGCAGTGCTGGTCGACGGCACCTACAGCCTGCCCAAGGACGGCAACCCGGCGGCCTACCAGCCGCGGCCGGAGCAGGAGCTGGAAAGCATCAAGGCGCTCGTCCGCTCCGCCGTCGGCCTCGACGCCGTGCGCGGCGACACGCTGGAAGTCATCAACATGCGCTTCTGGTCGCCGGAAGACGACATCCAGAAGCCGGAGGAGCTGTTCCTCGGCATGACCAAGGACGACCTGTTCCGCATCGCCGAGATGGTCGTGCTGGGCATCGTCGCCGTCCTCATCATCCTGCTGGTCATCCGCCCGCTGATCACCCGCGCCTTCGAGAAGGCCGACCAGCAGGAGGAGGACGACATGGACCGCCTGCTGGCCGACCAGAGCGGCATGCCCGCCGCCCTGGCCGCGCCGACCGGCGCGCTGGCCCAGGATCTCGCCCTGGAGGCCGCCCAGGCCGACGAGGAGCTGGAGCAGATGATCGACATTAACCGCGTCGAAGGCCGCGTCCGCGCCTCCTCGCTGCGCAAGGTGGGCGAGATCGTCGAGAAGCACCCGGAGGAAGCGGTGTCGATCCTGCGCAACTGGCTGTATCAGGAGAGCTGACGCGATGAGTTCGGTCCGCAAATTCCTGTTCGACGAGTCCTTCGACGTGGACGCGCCGCCGCGCCGGCAGCATCAGGCCGACGACGACTATTTCGACAACATCCCCCTGCCGGAACCGGAGCCCGAACCGGAGCCGGAACTGCCGCCCGAGCCGCCGCCACCGGTGTTCGGCGAAGCCGATCTGGCCGCCGCCCGCTCCGAAGGCTATGCCGAGGGCGAGACCGCCGGCAAGTCGACGGGCTACGGCAAGGGCTTCGTGGACGGCAACAACGCCGGCCGCAAGGACGGCTACGAGCAGGCCCGCGTCGAGATCGAGGCGACGGTGCAGGCGCGGACCGCCAACGCGCTGGAAACCATCGGCAACGGCGTGCAGCATCTGCTGAACGAGCATTACGCCACCAGCGCCCAGCGGGCCGACCAGCCCGTGCACATCGCGCTGGCCATCGTCCGCAAGCTGATGCCCGAACTGGCGCGGCGCGGCGGGCTGCTGGAGGTGGAAGGGCTGGTGCGCTCCTGCCTGACCGACCTGATCGACGAGCCGCGGCTGGTGGTGCGCGTCGCCGACGACATGGTGGACGCGGTGCGCGAGCATCTGGACCAGGTGATCGCGGCCCGCGGCTTCGGCGCCAAGCTGATGGTGGTGGGCGATTCCGGCCTCGCGCCGGGAAGCTGCCGGATCGAATGGGCCGAAGGCGGGGTCGAGCGCGACACCGCCGGCCTGCTCGCCCAGATCGAACGGCGGATGGCCGGCCTGCTGGAGGCGCCGCCGGGCTGACGTCCCGGCGGACCGAGCGGACCGATGGCGGCGGACCGATGGCGGCGGACCGGTTGCGGCGAACAGGATTTTTCAGGTTCTAAGGGCTTCTGGAGACTTCGATGGCCAAGGACAGCTTCTCCCTCGACGAGTTGGACGGCGGCGGCCGCAGCGACATTGCGGAGTATGAGACCGGCCTGGGTCCGGCCAAGGATCTGGAAGCGGTCTACGACATCCCCGTCCAGATCTCCGCCGTGCTCGGCAAATCGACCATGCAGGTCAGCCAGCTTCTCAAGCTCGGGCGCGGCGCGGTGGTGGAGCTGGACCGCAAGGTCGGCGAGGCCATCGACATCTACGTGAACAACCGTCTGGTCGCCCGCGGCGAGGTCGTGGTCGTGGAAGACCGGCTGGGCATCACCATGACCGAAATCATCAAGTCGGACCGCGGATGAGCCTCACACGAGACAGCGCCGAATCGTCCCGCCGGGGCGGGCGTTCGGCCCGCCCGCGCGGCGGGGTGGACATGGCGACGCTGGTCGGTCTGGCCGCCGCCGCCGTGGTCATCTTCGTCGCCATGGCGTCGGGCGGCAGTCTGCGCGCCTTCGTCGACCCGCCGTCGCTCATCATCGTGCTGGGCGGCACGCTGGCGGTCACCACCGCCTCCTTCTCGCTGTCCGACGTGGCCATCGCGTGGCGCGACGCCGGGGCGGTGCTGATCCACCGGACCAGCGACCCGCGCGGCGTGGCCCGACAGGTGCTCCTGCTCGCCGAGGCGGCGCGGCGGGCGCCGGAGACGCTGCGCAACGTCCTGCCGGAGCTGAAGCACGAGTCCTTCCTGCACCGCTCGGTCACGCTGGTGGCCGAGGGGCTGCCGCCCGACGACATCGAGCGGATGCTGATCGGCGAGGTCGAGGCGTCGGGCGCCGGCAAGGTCAAGAGCGCCGGCGTGCTGCGCCGCGCGTCGGAGGTGGCGCCGGCCATGGGGCTGATCGGCACGCTGGTCGGCCTCGTCCAGATGCTGGGCAGCCTGAACGACCCGTCGAGCATCGGCCCGGCCATGGCGCTGGCCCTGCTGACCACCTTCTACGGGGCGGTGCTTGGCAACGTCGCGCTCGCTCCGCTGGCCGCCAAGGTGGAGCGGACGGCGGAGGAGGACGCGCTCGTCAAGACTCTCTACACCATCGGCGCGGTATCCATCGCGCGTCAGGAAAATCCGCGGCGTCTGGAGATGCTCCTGAACGCCGTTCTTCCGCCTGGAAAGCGGATTCAGTACTTCGACCGGGACTCCGACCGGGGTTCTCCGAGGGGAGCGTAAGATGCGTCTGCTGATCGTTGGAACGTTGGAAGGGTACATCACCGCCGCTGGCAAGATCGCCATGCAGCGCGGGGCGAAGGTGTCCCACACCGACAGCATCGAGGGCGCCCTGAACGCCCTGCGCGCGGCGGCGGGGGCGGACCTCGTGATGATCGACGTCAAACTCGACATCGCGACCTTCATCGAGAGCCTGAAGGCGGAACGGATCACCATTCCCGTGGTGGCCTGCGGCATCGGCACCGACGCCGCGGCGGCGGTGAAGGCGATCCGCGCCGGCGCCAAGGAATACATCCCCCTGCCCCCCGACGCGGAGCTGATCGCCGCCGTGCTGGAGGCGGTGGCGGAGGAAAGCCACGCCATCGTCTGCCAGGACCCGGCCATGCTGGCGACCCTGCGGCTGGCGGATCAGGTGGCGCCCAGCGACGCCTCGGTCCTGATCACCGGCGAGAGCGGCACCGGCAAGGAGCTGATGGCCCGCTACATCCACCGCAAGAGCCGGCGCTCCGACGCGCCCTTCGTCGCGGTGAACTGCGCGGCCATCCCGGAGAACCTTCTGGAATCGGAGCTGTTCGGCCATGAGAAGGGCGCCTTCACCGGCGCCGTCGCCCGCCGGCTCGGCCGCTTCGAGGAGGCCAACGGCGGCACCCTGCTGCTCGACGAGCTGTCGGAGATGCACCCGCGGCTCCAGGCCAAGCTGCTGCGCGCCATCCAGGAGAAGGAGATCGACCGCATCGGCTCGTCCCAGCCGGTGAAGGTCAACGTCCGTCTGGTCGCCACCTCCAACCGCAACCTGGAGAACGAGGTCCGCGCCGGCAACTTCCGCGAGGATCTCTATTTCCGGCTGAACGTGTTCAGCGTCGCCATCCCGTCGCTGCGCGAGCGGCCGGCCGACATTCCGCTGATCGCCGATCATTTCCTGAAGAAATACGCGCAGGCCAATGGGCTGGGCGAGAAGCGGCTGTCGGACGACGCGCTGTTGATGCTGCGCGCCCACCACTGGCGCGGCAACGTGCGCGAGCTGGAAAACACCATGCACCGCGCCGTCCTGCTCTCCAAGTCGGAGACGGTCGGACCGGACGCGATCATGCTGACCAGCCAGCTGCTCGCTCCGGAAGGCTCGGCGCAGGCGTCGATCCCGACCAATTCGCCGGTCGCCAATCCCTTCGCCGGGCCGGGCGGCACGGTGCCGCAGGCGCCGCGCGGCTATGGCCAGCCGGCGCCCGGCTACCCGACCTCCTACGCGCCGCCGCAGGGCCACGCCGCGGGGGCCGCGGCCTACGGCAACGCCGGAGCGTCGTCCTATGGCAACGCCGGAGCGGCGCCCGGCGCCCCCGCCGTCCAGGGCCTCGTCGGCCGCACGGTGGCGGAGGTCGAGCGCGACCTGATCATCGGCACGCTGTCGCACTGCCTGGGCAACCGCACCCACGCGGCGAACATCCTGGGCATCTCGATCCGCACGCTGCGCAACAAGCTGAAGCAGTACAGCGAGGAGGGCGTGCCGGTGCCGCCGCCGGGCAGCGAGGAACGGGCGGCCTACTGATCCGCTGATCGGAGGAAAGGCGGAGGAGCGGCGGCATGGCATTGACCGAACACAATCCGGGGGCACGCGCGGGCGGCGGCGGCAACATGGCCGCGCTGACCGACATGGTGACCGTCGCCAAGGGCGCGCTGAAGCGCGGCGACCTCATCATGGCGGCCGGCATCATGCTGATCGTCGTCGGGCTGATCCTGCCGCTGCCGCCGATGCTGCTCGACATGATGCTCGGGCTGAACGTCACCATCTCGATCCTGATCCTGATGGTGGTGCTGTTCATCGAGAAGCCGCTGGAGCTGTCGTCCTACCCGACGATCCTGCTCATCACCACGCTGCTACGCCTGTCGCTGAACATGGCGTCGACCCGCCTGATCCTGACCCAGGGGCACGAGGGGACGTCCGCGGCGGGTCATGTGATCGAGGCCTTCGCCGGCTTCGTCATGGGCGGCGACTTCATCATCGGCGTGATCGTCTACGCGATCCTGACGATCGTGAACTTCAAGGTCATCACCGCCGGTTCGGGCCGCATCGCCGAAGTGGCGGCGCGCTTCACCCTGGACGCCATGCCCGGCAAGCAGATGGCCATCGACGCCGACCTGTCCGCCGGCATGATCGACGAGACCACCGCCCGCGCCAAGCGCAAGGAGCTGGAGGACGAAAGCGCCTTCTTCGGCTCCATGGACGGTGCGTCGAAGTTCGTCAAGGGCGACGCCGTCGCCGGCCTGATGATCATGTTCATCAACATCATCGGCGGCGTGTCGCTGGCGGTCCTGCGCTACGACATGCCGATCCTGCAGGCGCTGGACACCTTCACCAAGCTGACCATCGGCGACGGCCTCGTCTCGCAGATCCCGGCGCTGGTCATCTCCATCTCCGCCGGCTTCCTGGTGTCGAAGGCCGGCACCGGCGGCTCCACCGACAAGGCGGTGGTCGGGCAGCTCACCAACCACATCAGCGCGCTCGGCCTGTCGGCGGGCGCCATGACCCTGCTGGCCCTGATGCCGGGCATGCCGGTGCTGCCCTTCCTGCCGGTGATCGCCGCCATCGGGGCCGCCGCCTGGTATCTGCCGAAGTTGCGCGCCAAGAAGGAGGCGGAGGAGGCGGAGGCCGCCGCCGCCGAGGCCGCGGGCATGGGCGGGCCGGGCGGCGGGGCCGCCCCGGTGGCCGACGAGCCGATCGCCACGGCGCTGGCCATCGACCTGATCCGGCTGGAGCTGGGCTACGGCCTGCTGTCGCTGATCAACCAGCCGCAGGCGGGCAGCCACCGGCTGACCGACCAGATCAAGGGCCTGCGCCGCCAGATCGCCGGCGAGGTCGGCTTCGTCATGCCCGCCGTGCGCATCCAGGACAACCTGCAGCTTCCGCCCAACGCCTACATCATCCGCGTCAAGGAGATCGAGGCGGGGCGCGGCGACATCCGCCCGAACATGCTGCTGGTCATGGACCCGCGCGGCGAGGCGATGAGCCTGCCCGGCGAGCAGACGGTGGAGCCGACCTTCGGCCTGCCGGCCATCTGGATCGAGCCGGGCTACCGCGAGGAGGCGCTGTTCAAGGGCTACACGGTGGTCGACCCGTCCACGGTCATCACCACGCACCTGACCGAACTCATCAAGGACAACATGCCGGAGCTGCTGTCCTTCACCGAGACCCAGAAGCTGCTGGACGAGCTGGACAAGGAGCACCAGAAGCTGATCGCCGACGTGGTGCCGGCGCAGATCACTGTGGGCGGTTTGCAACGGGTGTTGCAGAACCTGCTTGCAGAACGGGTGTCGGTACGCGATCTTGCGACCATTCTGGAAGGCGTGTCCGAAGCGGCAAGCCAAACCCGCAGCATCACGCAGATCACCGAGCATGTGCGCACGCGCCTGGCGCGGCAGATCTGCGACGCGAACATCAACGAGATGGGAGTGATCCCGCTCGTCACCCTGTCCCCCGAGTGGGAGCAGGGGTTCGCGGAGTCGCTGGTGGGCGATGGCGACGACCGGCAACTGACGATGGCGCCAAGCCGGCTTCAGCAATTCATCACTTCGGTCCGCCAAACCTTCGAGCGACACGCCATGATGGGCGAGACCCCCGTCCTGTTGACCAGCCCGCTGATCCGTCCCTTCGTCCGCTCGATCGTCGAGCGGTTCCGGCCGGCCACCGTGGTGATGTCGCAGAACGAGATCCACCCCAAGGCGCGGATCAAGACCCTGGGGCAGATCTGATGCAGGCCATGACGAACCAGTGTGACGGGCGGGGAGCGGGCCGATGCGGCTGAAGTCGTTCCACGCCAAGTCCATGTCCGAAGCCATGCGCATGGTCCGCCAGACGCTGGGCGACGATGCCATCATCGTCGCCACGCGCGAGGAGGACGGCGGCGGCGTTCGCGTGACCGCGGCGGTGGAGGACGACGATCTGCTGATGGCGCAGGCGCGCACGGCCCAGCCGGCCCGGACCCGCCCCGTGGTGGTGGTCGAGGAGGAGCCGGAGATCGACGTGGGCGAGGTGGTGGCCGACGTGCTGCACCGCCACGGCGTGCCCGCCGCGCTGGCCGAGCAGCTGATCGACGCCGCCGCCGGGCTGGACACCGACGACCCCGCGCTGGCGCTGGGCGCCGCCCTCGACTCCATGTTCACCTTCAGCCCGCTGCAGGACCGGCGCGGCGGCAACAAGCCGCTGATCCTGGTCGGCCCGCCGGGCAGCGGCAAGACGCTGATCGTCGCCAAGCTGGCCGCCCAGGCGGTGTTCCGCAAACGCTCGGTCGGCGTGATCACCACCGACACGGTTCGCGCCGGCGGCATGGAACAGTTGGCCGCCTTCACGCGTCTGATGAAAATCAAACTGGCGACGGTGGAGGACCCCGACGCGCTCGCGGGCGCGTTCGAGGTCAGCCGCGGCGCCGACGTCGTCCTGGTGGATACCGCCGGGCGCAACCCCTACAACCGGGAAGACATGGCCGACCTCAAGGCCCTGCTGTCCGCCGGGGTGGCCGAGCCGATCCTCGTGCTTCCCGCCGGGCTGGACGCCATGGAAGCCGCCGACATCGCCCAATCCTTCAAGGCGCTGGGCGTGCGGCGGATGCTGATCACCCGGCTCGACATGGCGCGTCGGCTGGGCAGTCTCCTGGGCACCGCGCACCGCGCGCGGATGGCCTTCTGCAACGCCAGCGTTTCCTCCAAGGTGGCCGAGGGGCTGACACCGCTGAACCCGGTGGCCTTCGCCCGCCTGATGATGCCCGCCGAGGACAAGGCGGCGCGCAACCGGCCCAAGCCGGTGGCTCCTGCCAAGACCAAAGCCGTTCGTTCTTCGTCGAGGACCATCCCATGACCGATCCGGTGTTTCCGGCCGCCCTCAAGAACGTTCACCCGCTGCGCGGTGCCAACGTCATCGCCGTGGCCAGTGGAAAGGGCGGCGTCGGCAAGACGTGGTTCTCGATCACGCTCGCCCACGCGCTCACCAAGATGGGCAAGAACTCGCTGCTGTTCGACGGCGACCTCGGCCTCGCCAACGTCGACATCCAGCTCGGCTTCCAGCCGAAGAACGATCTGGGCGCGGTCATCAACGGTGACGTGACGCTGGGCCGCGCGGCCCAGCGCTACACCGAGGGCGGCTTTGACATTATCGCCGGCCGCTCCGGCTCCGGGACGCTCGCCCAGCTGC
The DNA here is from genome assembly GCF_003349955.1 of Azospirillum brasilense. Lineage (GTDB taxonomy): Bacteria > Pseudomonadota > Alphaproteobacteria > Azospirillales > Azospirillaceae > Azospirillum > Azospirillum brasilense_B. The sequence continues at coordinate 1,158 of NZ_QLKQ01000013.1, read as the reverse complement.
CGAGCCAGCGCCTGTCCGGCCTGCGCAACGACCTGATGGAGCTGGCCCGGCGCTACGACTGCGTCATCATGGACATGGGCGCCGGCGTCGACCGCACGGTGCGCACCCTGTCCGGCCCGGCCGGGACGACGCTGGTGGTGACGACGGACGAGCCGACCTCGCTGACCGACGCCTACGCCTTCATCAAGCTGACCCACGCCACCAACCCCACCGCCGACCTGCGCGTCGTGGTGAACATGGCGCAGAGCGTGAAGGACGGCGAGCGCACCTACGGCACCATCCTGAAGGCCTGCCAGAACTTCCTGAAGTACAAGCCCGCGCTGGCCGGCATCATCCGCCGCGACCTGAAGGTGCGCGACGCCATCCGCAACCAGTCGCCGCTGCTGACCCGCTCCCCCAGCTCCGACGCTGCGCGGGACGTGCTGGCCATCGCCCAGCGGCTTCTGAACGGCCAGTAAGGCCGGGATGGGGGGCGCCCTTCCTCCCCCGGTCGCCGCGGCGCCCGCCGCCCCGGCGGCGGCCACCCCCGCGCCCGCCCCGGTGGCGGTCGCCGAGGGCACGGTCAAGGCGCTGCCGGAGCGGCTGCAGGACATCGCCCGCCCGGTGGTGCTGACCGGCACCGTCGTCGGCACCACGCCGGAGGGCTTGGCCCGCGTGCGCACACAGGCCGGCGAGCTGCTCGTGCAGACCCCGACGCCGCTGCCCGCCGACAAGCCGGTGACGCTTCAGATCACCCCGGCGCAGGTGCTTCTGGAACAGGCCCAGGCCGCACCGACCGATTCCGCCGCGGCGTCCCCCACCCAGAGTCTCGCGGCGAAGGTTCTGGTGCTGACCCAGGGCACCGCCTCGACCACCGCGCCGAATGTCCCGACCGCGCCGACAACGAGCGGACCGGCGCAAATCATCCCCGGCCAGACCGGCGCGGCACGGCCTCAGGGTTCGGCGACACCGGTGGTGATCCTGCCCAGCCCGGCGTCCGCCACGCCGACAACGGGGCCGGCGGGCCAACCGCTTCCCCTGCTGCTGCCCGGCTCCATCGTTCCGGCCCTGGTCATCGCCGCGGCGCCGAAGCCGCCGGCCCCACCCGGCGCGGCCCCGGCCCTGCCCGGCCAGCCCACCGCCACACCGGCGGCGCCGCTGCCGCCGTCCGTGACGGGA
>NZ_QLKQ01000129.1 GCF_003349955.1 Azospirillum brasilense | reverse complement strand
GTTGCCCCCACCCTTCCCATGCTGCGCATGGGCCCCTTCCCTCCCCCGCTTCGCAGGAGAGGGACAGAATTCCCTCCCCTGCGTTAGCGGGGGAGGGTTAGGGAGGGGGCATTACGTCCCAACACACGCGCTCAAATCGCCATCCGCATGACGTCCTGATAGGCCTGCACCATGCGGTCGCGGATCGACACCACCGTCTGCACGGTCATCTCGGCGGCGAGCACGGAGCGCACGACCTCGTGCGTGCCGGCCTTGCCGGCGACGGCGGAGACGGACATGCGCTCGCCCTCGTTCAGCGTCTCCACCGCCTGCGACACCTGACGGTCGAGGAAGGCGCCGAAGCTGCTCTCCGCGGAGGCCGTCGTCTCGGTGGACGGCGACGCCGCAGCCGCGGGCGGCGTGGCAAGCGCGGCGGCGGGCGCCGGCTGAGCCAGGGGGGCGCGGTGGAGGCCGTAGGCGGCGGCGGCGCGGCCGATGGGTTCGATCATGCTCTTAGGTCTCCTCAGCCGCGCAGAAGGTCGATCATGCGGCTCATCATGCTGCGCGACTGCTCGATGACGTTGACGCTCGCCTCGAAGGACCGGCTGGCCTCGCGCATGTCCATCATCTCGATCAACGGCTGGACGTTCGGGCGCTTGACGTAGCCCTTCTCGTCGGCGGCGGGGTGCGAGGGCTCGTAGACGAGCTGGAAGTCGCTGCGGTCGCGCCCGATCTGCTTGACCTTCACGATCTCCGACCCGGCGGCGCGGTCCATCGTGGTGGCGAAGGACACGGTCTTGCGGCGGTAGGGATCGCCGCCCGCGGTCATGGCGGTGGAATCGGCGTTGGCAATGTTCTCGGCGACCACGCGCAGCCGGGTGCCCTGCGCCTGCAGGCCCGAACTGGCGATCCGCATCGTCGCGGCCAGGGGATCGGTGAGCATGGGAGGGAACTCCGAAGTCGTCAGCCGGCGCGCCAGGCGGCGCGCAGGATCTGCAGGTTGCGCTGGAACAGGCCGGCGGTCAGGGCGAAGGCGTCGCGCGTCTCGCTGCCCTTGTTCATCTCCTGCTCCAGCGACACGGCGTTGCCGTCCGGCGTGGTTTCCCACTGCTCGGGCTTGCGCGCCTCCTGCACCGCGCCGGACGGGTTGAAGCCGGTCAGGTGCATGGGCGAGGTGAGCGCGGGCGCCACCGTCTGAGGGCCGTCCATCAGCGCCGCGAAGGGCTTCAGGTCCTTCGGCTGATAGCCGGGCGTGTTGGCGTTCACGACGTTGGCGGCGATCAGCTTCTGCCGCTCCGCCAAGTAATCGAGGCGCGCGCCGGTCAGCCGAAACACCGAAATATTGCTAAAATCCATTGGAGCGGCCCTATCGCAAAGCCGGAAAGCCCGGAAAGAAAGCAAGGCAGGGCCAAGATGACGCCCGCCGTTTAAAACCGGATTTAAAATGCTCGTGGCAGGATCACCGCATTCCGACACGGCGGAGACGTCCCGGCGATGCGCGTGCTTTCCAACCTTCTGTCCGAGATCGAGCGGATGCCGACCCGATCCTGGCGCGGCGAGATCCGCAGCGCCGCCGGCATGACGCTGGAGGTGGAGGGGCTGCGCCGTGTCCTGGCGGTGGGCGACAAATGCTGGGCGGAGACGGCGCGCGGCCAGCGCCTGCTGTGCGAGACCATCGGCTTCCGCCAGGGCCGCACGCTGCTGATGGCCTTCGACAATCTGGATGGCGTGGCGGAGGGCTGCGCCGCCGTCACCGACGACACCGCCTTCACGCTGCGCCCCGGCCCCGGCTGGCTGGGCCGCGTCGTCAACGCGCTGGGCGAACCGATCGACGGGCGCGGCCCCTTGCGCAACGGTCACCACGCCCGCCCGCTGCGCGCCGCCCCGCCGCCGGCCTACGCGCGCCGCCGGGTCGGGGCGAAGATGGACACCGGCGTGCGCGCCATCGACGTCTTCACGCCGATTTGCCGCGGCCAGCGCATGGGCGTCTTCGCCGGGTCCGGCGTCGGCAAATCGACGCTGCTGTCGATGGTCGCCCGCCACGCCGGAGCCGACGCCATCGTGATCGGGCTGGTCGGCGAGCGTGGGCGCGAGGTGCAGGAGTTCATCCAGGACGACCTGGGCGCCGACGGCCTCGCCCGCTCCGTCGTCGTCGTCGCCACCTCGGACGAGCCGCCGCTGATGCGCCGGCAGGCCGCCTATCTCTGCCTGACCGTGGCGGAGGAGTTGCGCGACCGCGGCCTGCATGTCCTCTGCCTGATCGACAGCGTGACGCGCTTCGCCATGGCCCAGCGCGAGATCGGGCTGGCCGCCGGGGAGCCGCCGACCGCCAAGAGCTACCCGCCCAGCGTCTTCGCCGAACTGCCCAAGCTGATGGAGCGCGCCGGGCCGGGGCAGGAGGGCCAGGGCGACATCACCGGCATCTTCACCGTTCTGGTGGACGGCGACGACCATGACGAGCCCATCGCCGACGCCGTGCGCGGCATCCTCGACGGCCACGTCGTTCTGGACCGCCGCATCGCCGAGCAGGGGCGCTACCCCGCCGTCAACGTGCTGCGCAGCGTGTCGCGCCTACTGCCCGGCTGCCACACGGCGGAACAGAACGCCCTGCTGCGCCGCGCGCGGAGCCTCGCCGCCACCTACGACAACATGCGTGAGCTGGTGCGCATCGGCGCTTACAAGCAGGGCACCGACGCGGAGGTGGACGGCGCCGTCGCGCTGAACCCGGCGCTGGAGGAGTTCCTGCGCCAGGGCAAGGACGACGCCACGCCGTCCCCCGACTCCTTCCGTGTCCTCGACCGCATCCTCGCCGTTCCCGCCGGAGCCACGCCATGACCAACGCCACCGCGCTCGCCGCCCGCGCGCTTGCCCCGACCACCGCCGCACGGGACGCCGTGAAGGCCCCGGCCAAGCACGAGGCGGCGGACCTCAGCCTGGATTTCGGGGACCTGCTGGACGCGGTGAATCCGCTCCAGCATCTGCCGGGGGTGTCGCAGGTCTACCGCCACGCCACCGGCGACGAGATCGGATTGCCGGCGCGGCTGGCCGGCGGCTTCCTGTTCGGCGGCCCCATCGGCCTGCTGGGCAGCGCCGCCATGGCCGCCTTCGAGGCGGTGACCGGCGACGACCCGCTGGGCCATCTCGTCGCGCTGGCGGAGGGCGGCTCGGACGAGACGAAGGCTCCGGCGAAGGACGCGCCGTCCAACGCCCCGCCCCTGCCCTTCCTCGCCGGTCCGGCGCAAGAGCCGCAAACGGAGCCAACGCCGGACCATCGCCCGTCCCCCGCCGTGCTGGCGGAAGCGCTCGCCCGCAAGACGCCGGACAGCGACGCCGCGGCGGATGTCCCGGCGCCCAAGGCGGAGCAGCCCGCCCCGCAAATCCTGGCGAAGCTCTACGAGCTCCACGCCACCCAGCCGGCCGACCGCCCGGCCGTCCGACTCTGACCCGGCTCAGCGCAGCGCCTTCGCCAGCGCGTCCATGAACAGCCGCACCTTCGGCGGCACGAAGCGCGCCGAGGGATGGACGCCCCACACCGCCAGCGGCTCCAACGCCCCATCGGATAGGGTGAGCGCCACCAGCGCGCCGCGCGCCACCTCGTCGCGCACGTCCCACTCGGACAGAACGGCGATGCCGAGCCCGGCAAGGCAGATGTCGCGCAACCCCTCGATGGAGTTGGCGGTGAAGCGCCCGCGCACCCGGATGCGCCGCTCCCGCCCGTCCCCCGCGAAGCTCCAATGGGTCGTGCCGGACAGGCACAGGCACTCGTGCTCCACCAGATCGGCGACGGCGGCGGGCGTACCGCGGGCCGCCAGATAGCCGGGCGTGGCGTAGAGCCCCCGCGGGTTGTCGGCCAGCCGCCGCGCGATCAGCGCGCTGTCCTTCAAATGCGCGATGCGGATGGCGAGGTCGATCCCCTGCCCGACGATGTCCACCACCGTGTCGGTCAGCAGCAGATCGACCGAGACCTGCGGGTTGTCCGTCAGGAACTCCGCGACCACCGGCACCACCACCTTGCGCCCGAAGGCGGCGGAGGCGGTTAGCCGCAGCAGCCCCGACGCCCCGGCGGAGGACGGTCGGACGCTGGCCCGCGCCGCCGCCTCGTTCTCCAGCATCGCCTGGGCGAAGGGCAGCATCGCCTCCCCCTCCGGCGTCAGGGCGAGGGAGCGGGTGGTCCGCTGCATCAGCCGTGCGCCCATGGCCTCCTCCAGCGCGGCCAGCCGCCGGGTCGCCATCAGCGGCGAGATGCCCAGCCGCCGCGCCGCCCCGGCAAGACTGCCGGCCTGGGCGGCTTCCACCAGAACGGCGAGTCCGGCGAGGTCCATTGCTTCATATTCCGATGCACAGGCCATTCATTTTGCACGACTGATGCGGATTGTGAAAGTGCGATAGGGTCCGGTTCAGAGATCATCGCCTTCCCGGCTTCGCTTCATAACCCTCTCCCCTCTGGGGAGAGGGTGACCCGCAGGGCCGGTGAGTGGGTTGCGCTTGTGCCGAACGCACCAACACGCGCAACCCCCTCACCCTAACCCTCTCCCCAGGGGGGAGAGGGGATGTTGGCAAAAGGATCGTGGATTATGAGCATCACCGACACAATGCCCCACACATCGACCCACGCACCCGACCAAACCCGTCTCGGGCGCGGGCTCACCTTCGCGATGGCGACCGCCGCTGGGCTGGCCGTCGCGAACATCTACTACAACCAGCCCATGCTGGGCCTGATCGAGGGCGACCTGCCCGGCCCGCTGACCGGCATGATCCCGACCGCCACGCAGCTGGGCTACGCCGCCGGCCTGCTCCTGCTGGTGCCGCTGGGCGATCTGGTGGAGCGGCGGCGGCTGATCGTCGGGCAGTTCCTGCTGCTCGCCGCGGCGCTGGTCGCGACGGCGCTGGCGCAGGGTCCCGCCCTGATGGTCGCCGCCTCGCTGCTGCTCGGCGTCTCGGCGACGGTGGCGCAGCAGATCGTCCCCTTCGCCGCGCATCTCGCTTCGCCGCAGCGGCGCGGGGCGGCGGTGGGAACCGTCATGTCGGGGGTGCTGACCGGCATCCTGCTCAGCCGCACGCTGGCCGGCTTCGTCGGGACGCACGAGGGCTGGCGCGCCATGTTCTGGCTGGCCGTACCACTGGCGCTGGCTGCGGCCGCGCTGATGGCCGTCATGCTGCCGCGCAGCCACCCGAACGCCACATCCCCCAACACCACCTTGCGCTACCCGGCGCTGATGCGCTCGCTGGTCCATCTGTGGCGGGAGTTTCCGGCGCTGCGGCTGGCCGCGGTCACCCAGGGGCTGCTGTTCGCCGCTTTCACCACCTTCTGGACCATCCTGGCGCTGCGTCTGGCCGAGCCGCGCTTCGGCTTGGGCGCCGACGCGGCGGGGCTGTTCGGCATCGTCGGAGCGGTCGGCATCCTGGCCGCCCCGCTGGCCGGACGGATCGCCGACCGCAGCGGGCCGCACCGGGTGATCCTGCTGGGCACGCTGCTGACGCTCGCCTCCTGGCTGCTGTTCGGGCTGTGGACGTCGGTCGCCGGGCTGGTCGCCGGGGTGATCCTGCTCGACTTCGCGGTCCAGGCGGCGCTGGTGTCGAACCAGCACCTCGTCTACGCCCTGCGCCCCGAAGCCCGCGCCCGGCTGAACACCATCTTCATGGGCGGCATGTTCCTGGGCGGCGCGCTGGGGTCGAGCGCGGCGACGCTGGCCTGGAACGCCGGGGGCTGGACCGCGGTGACCGGCCTGGGCATCGCCGTCGCCACGGCGGCCACCGCCCTGCAGCTCGCCGCGCGGCGCCGGTAGGAGAGATGGGGGCCTTAGCGCCCCCCGCTCCGCGCCGAACGTTCCAGGGAGCGGATGTGCGACAGGCCCGGCAGGATCTCGGAGCGGATGAACTCCAGCCGGCGGACCGGGCCGCCGCCGCTGGAGAAACGGGCCTTCCACAGGGCCATCTTCACCGCCAGCCCGCACAGCACACCGCCGATGGTGACGTGGTGGTTGGTGATCAGGTCGCGGATGCTGCGGAAGCTCTGGGCGTTGATGTTGCGCCAGAAGTCCTTGGAGCGGTTGTCGAAGCTCTCGAACCGCCCGGTGATCGAGGCGGCGATCTCCGTCAGGTCGCGGCCCACCTCGTCGAGCATCCGGGCGTGCCGGGCATCGCGGCGGACCTCGCTGAAGCCGCGCACCGCGTCCATCCAGGCCAGGAAGGCCTGCACGTCGGGCACGATCTCGTCCAGGCACTGCTTGAAATAGGCCAGCGACAGGAAGATGTCGCCGTATTCCTCCAGGAAGGCCGGGATGTCGGCCATGGCGATGTCCAGCCGGTCGGCCATCATGGTCAGCCGGCGGCGCACCTCCGCCAGATCGGGCTCGGCGAACAGGCGGATCAGATCCTCGACATTCTGCACCTGCACGTCGTCGCTGCCGTAGACGCTTTCGATCAGCGGGCGCGTGAAGACGCGCATGTAGCGGGTAAGCTGGTCCTTCCGGCGTTGCGACAGGCGGAGCGCGGCGTGCTCGTCCACCGCGATCTTCAGGCGGCGCAGCTCGATGCGCAGGGAATAGACGTCGAAGCTGGCGGCCTGGGCGATCTGCCCGATCATCAGCAGGTCGCGGTCCAGCTCGGGCGAGCGGTTGCCGAAATGCAGCGGCAACTGGCTGGGCATCACCTGCCCGCTGCCGGCGTGGACGTCGTTGAACAGCTCCACCACCGTCTGGAGCCGGACGTTCTTGATCAGCCGCGCCCGGCGCAGGCCCGGAGTCTCCAGCGGCAGGATGGTCATCGGCAGGATATGAAGGGAGTCGCGGGCCGTGTCCTCGTCCCGGTCGTCCGGGCCGGGCAGCAGGGCCACGACGTGCGGCCAGGTGCCCGGCGGCCTGGCCTGTCGGCTCGGCTGCACAGCCAGTCTCCCGGAATTCGGCTTGCCGGAACGCCGCTCAGAAGCGCGGGAAGTTCAGCAGCGACATGGTGATGGACGGGTCGATGGCGATGATCGAGGAGCGTCCGCGGCTGTTGATCGGCCCGATGTAGGGGAGGTTCGTGGAGGCTCCCGCGGGTCCGCCGTTCTTCAGGTCGTACATGGCCGAGAAGCGGTCCAGGAATTTCGCGACCTTGGCCGGGTCCTTGAAGTCGGCGATGTCGAAGCGCTTCTTCAGCTTGTCGACCAGCCGGTCGAGGTCGCCCAGCGCCGACTGCTCCGGAATGTCGAGCGCGGTGAAGACCACCTTCTGGAGCGCGCGGTCGGCCATCACCTGATACCAGTTGGTGATGCGCGGCGCCTTGCGGTCGAAGTAGAGCGCCAGACGGACCGCCGGGTTGCTCTCCTCCGCCTTCACCTCCAGCGACACGTCGACGTAGCGGTCGACGATGGCCTTGACGATCGCCGGCTCCTTCAGCGTGGCGCCGCCCGTCTCCTTGAAGGACAGGACGGTGGCCATCTCCTTGAACTTGGCGTCGTTCATGCGGTTGGCCAGCGCCTCCGGGTCCTTCACGCCCTGGTCCAGCACCTTGCGGATGAGGGCGCGCGCGTAGGTCTGGCTTTCCAGGTCGAAGGCCACCATGACGAAGCGGTAGAGCTTGTCGTCCTTCAGAAGCTCCTCGGCGCTGGAGATCTTGCCGATGTTCGCCTCGAAATAGGCGATGTTGCGCTTCACGTCGGGCCGCGAGCGGATCATCGCGTCGTAGCGGTCCTGGTTGCGGACGATCTGGCGATAATCCTGGAGCGTGCTCATGCCGTCACCTCCGGGGACTGCGGGCGGCCGCTCTCCTCCCCCGCATCCTCCGCCGGGTCGGCGTAGGACGGCGGGATGCGCAGGATCACCTTGCCGGTGTGGGTGTCGAGCACCTCGGTGGACAGGCGGCCCGTGCCGGGGTCGAGGTTGACGCGGTAGGGCGGGATTGGGTCGGGCAAGATTGGATCGGGCCGACGGCCGTTGTCGGCTTCCGCCGACGCGCGGGACTCCTCGACCACCTTGGTGGCCTTGACGGCTTCGGCCTGGGCGGCGCGCAGCCGGTCGGCCTGACGCTGGCGGGCTTCGGCGATCAGGTCGGCGCTGGCGGTGCCCCGCTCGCCGTTGACGCCGGACACGCCGCCGGTCAGTCCCTGGATGGGGGCGGGCATGGCGGTCACGCCTCCGCGTGGGATTCGGGAACACGCTCGTCCCGCGGGGAGCGCTGCGCGTTCAGCAGCCCGTCCTCGTAGGCCATCACCGGCCGCAGGCAGGCCAGCGCCTTGTAATAGTCGCGGTCGCTGACGTTGCGCATCGCCTGCATGATGCGGTCCTGAATCTCCGGATGCATGAAGGCGGTGTAGAGCTTCGCCATCATGCCGGCGACGACGCTGCCGTACTGCTCCGCGGCCTGGGGGTCCAGCAGCATGCTCTGGATCAGGAAATAGGCGCGGCGGACGGGGGTGTCGGCCTCGTCCTCCTGCATGATGTCGCTGCCGCGGATGATCTGGGCGAAATTGCTGACGGTCAGGGTGTAGCGGCGGTTCTCGTTCTGCACGACGCAGCCGTTGATGACCACGCGCTCGCAGGGCTTGAGGCGGAGCTTAAGCGCCATAGGACGCCTCCATCGGAGCGGGGACCTCCGTGCGGGCCACGCCCTGCAGGCCGCGCATGACCGACCGGTTGATGTCGATCAGCCCGCCCGCATCGGCCTCGCCGCGCAGCACCTGGGTCGTCTGGCGCGCCACCGAGAAGGACAGCGAGACCAGCCCGGCGCGCAGCGCCTCGGGCAGCGCGTTGCCGTCCTCCAGCAGGTCGGCGCGCAGCGTGTTCCAGAGTTCCAGGTTGCGCCACAGCGCGTCCTTCAGCGCCGCCGACCGCCAGCCGGCGTCGCGGTTGGTCTCCAGATCCAGGGTGATGCGGAGGAAGACCAGATATTCGATGCGGCGCGGGTCTTCGCACTCGGCCATCGTCTGCTGGTAGGCGGCGATGCTCATGGTCGCACCTTATGCAACGCGCACGGGGGCGCCGGAAGGGGGCTGGGTCTGGGCGTGAGACGAAAAAGGGCCGGCGCCCCCTCGGGAGAGGGACGCCGGCCGGACCGGGTTAGCGGAACAGCGAGAGAATGTTCTGCGGACCCTGGTTGGCGATCGACAGCGCCTGGGTGGCGAGCTGCTGCTGGACCTGGAGGGCCTGCAGGCGGCTCGATTCCTCGTTCATGTCGGCGTCCACCAGGGAGCCGATGCCCTTGTTCATCGAGTCGGTCAGCTTCGACACGAAGTCGTTCTGCACCGACACGCGGTTCTCGATGGAACCGATCACCGCGGCCTTGCCGATGGCCTTGTCGAGCAGGCCGTTGATGACCTCGAGCGACTTGGTGGCGTTGGAGGTCACGTCGATCTGCGTCAGGTCGGCCAGACCGCCGAAGGCGTCGCTTTCCTTCGAGCCGACCCACAGGCTGTCCACCTTGGCGGTGAAGTTGCCGTCGGTGTTCAGGTCCTGGTCGGTGAATTCCAGCTTGTCGCCGTTGAAGGCCACCTGGAAGTCGCCGCCGGCCCCGGTCAGGGCCGTGTTGACCGCGGTCTCGATCAGGCCCTGGGTGGTCGCCAGGTCGGTGGTGTAGTCGATGCCCGACAGGTCAACCGTCACGGCGGTCTTGGTGCCCGCCTCGTTGGTGACGTTCAGGGTCAGGTTGCCCAGGCCCAGGTTCTGGCCGTCGATGAAGGTCGCTTCCGGCGCGCCGATGGCGATGCCGACGCTGGCCTTCAGGTCGTTGGTGGAGTCCACCTGCTGCTCGATCGTGGCCTTGCCGACGATCGAGGTGACCTGCATGTCCTGGCGCTGGAAGCTGATGTAGCTCGGATCGACCGTGCCGGCGCTGCGGCTCAGCGACGCCAGGATGTCGACGTTCTGGTCCTTGGCCGTGCCGTCGTTGGAGTAGGTGATGCGCAGCAGGTTGTCGCCGTTGAAGGAGGCGTCGGCGGCGGCGCCCTTCACCAGCTTGACGAGCTGGTCGATGTCGTTCTGGATCAGCGACTTGTCGACGCCGTTGGTCTGGCCGGCGATGACACGGGCCTTCAGCGTCTGCAGGTTCTCGACGATGTTCTTGGACGCCACCGACGCGGTGTTGGTCGTGCCCGAACCCAGTTCCAGCGATTCCTTCACCGCCTTGAAGCCGGCGACGTCGGCGCGCATGGTCGTGGCGATCGACCAGTAGGCGGCGTTGTCCTTGGCGTTGTTGACCTTGAGACCGGTCGAGATGCGATCCTGGGTGGTCGCCAGATCGTCGGTCACCCGGCGCAGCGTCTGCAGCGCGGTCATCGCCGAGGTGTTGGTCATGATCGAGGCCATGTGTATCTCCATTCGCGAGATGCAGAGCGCCTTTCTGACGCTGGGGCCGGGTGCGCGGGCCTTCCCACTTGGTTTTTATGGGCGCGCAACCGACCATTCGACTGTGACCGACCCCGTTTAAACCGGAGTAAAAAACCGGAGCCTTTCCAGGGTGACGCAGTCATCTTTTAAAAACGGGCATCTTTTAAAAGTAATGGCGCATTTTATAAAAATGCGGCGACCGCACAGGGCGGCTCAGCGCCCATGCCCCCAAAGGGCCGCGGCCATGGCGTTTTTCAAACGGTCGGAAGAGGGACGTAAGGCGGGGCTTTGAAACGGAGCGCCGTCACTCGGCGGCGACGAGACAGCCAGGGTGCAGGCCGGACGCGGCGAAGGGAATGGCCGGAAAGCGGCGGGCGGCGGATGCGGCGGCCGGGACGGCGGGCGAAGCGGCTTCCTCATGCTCGGGCGGGGCTTCGAACTTGTAGCCGCGACCATAGACGGTCTCGATGTAGCGGGCGCCGCCGGTGGCCTCGGCGATCTTCTTGCGCA
>NZ_QLKQ01000128.1 GCF_003349955.1 Azospirillum brasilense | reverse complement strand
GGTTGGGAGGGGGGCTCTACGGGAGAGGGTTAGGAGGGGGGCTCTACGCGCGCCCCCTTCCCTCACCGCCCCGGCGGACGGATGCGCCAGATCGCCGCCGGGTTCTGCTGCGGGTCCAGCCAGACATGCTGGAACTTCCCGATCCAGGTGAAGCGCTGGCCGCTGAACAGATCCTCCACCTGGACATGGGCGCCGTCGTCCAGCCCCAGTTCCCACAGCGGAACCTCGATGGTGCCGCCATGGCCGTTGTGCGGGTCGAGGTTCACCGCGATCAGGATGACGTTGTCCTTGCTCTCCGTCATCTTGCCGTAGAGCAGGATGTTGTCGTCGTAGGCGTTGTAGAACTTCAGGTTCGTGAATGTGTGAAGCGCCGGGTTCTCCGCGCGGATCGTGTTCAGCCGCGTCACATAGTCGACGATGTTGCCGGGCTTGTTCCAGTCCCAGTGCCGGATCTCGTATTTTTCGGAGTGGTTGTACTCCTCCTTGCCCGGATAGGGGTCGGCCTCGCAGACGAAATAGGGGGCGTAGAGGCCGTAGACGCCCGACAGGGTCCCGGCGAGCACGGCGCGCATCATGTGGGCGGGCCGCCCGCCATGGACCAGGATCGGCGGCAGGATGTCCGGCGTGTTGGCGAAGAAGTTGGGCTGCATGTAGTCCTTGGACTCGCCCTGGGTCAGCTCCGTCAGATACTCGGTCAGCTCCGCCTTGGTGTTGCGCCAGGTGAAGTAGCTGTAGGACTGGGTGAAGCCGATCTTCGCCAGCCGCCGCATCAGCTTGGGCCGGGTGAAGGCCTCGGCGAGGAACAGCGCGTCGGGGAAGCGGTCCTGCACCTCGCGGATCATCCATTCCCAGAAGGGGAAGGGCTTGGTGTGCGGGTTGTCGACGCGGAAGATGCGCACCCCCTCGTCGCACCAGAACAGCACCACGTCGCGCAGCGCGTACCACAGGTCCGGGTAGGACTCGCGGTAGAAGCTGACGTTGACGATGTCCTGGTACTTCTTCGGCGGGTTCTCGGCGTAGCGGATCGTGCCGTCGGGGCGCCAGTAGAACCATTGCGGGTGTGACTTGATCCAGGGATGGTCGGGGGAACACTGGACGGCGAAGTCCAGCGCGATCTCGATGCCGTGCCGCCGCGCCTCCTTGACCAGCCGGCGGAAGCCCTCGAAGTCGCCGATCATCGGGTCGATGTCGGCGTGCCCGCCCTCCGAGGCACCGATGGCGTAGGGCACGCCGGGGTCGTTCGGACCGGGATTCAGCGTGTTGTTGCGCCCCTTGCGGAAGCTGCGCCCGATCGGGTGGATCGGCGGGAAATACAGCACATCGAAGCCCATGCCCCGGATGAAGGGCAGCATGTTGGACACGTCGTCGAAGGTGCCGGGCCGCGACGGGTCCGGGGAGGCCGAGCGCGGGAAGATCTCGAACCACGCGGAGTAGCGGGCCGCGGTGCGGTCCACATAGACCTCCAGGTCGCAGCCATAGCGGGACAGATACTGCCGCTCGCCATACCTCGCCATGGCCTGCCGCGGCTCGTCGGACAGGGCGTAGGCGGTCAGCTCCGCCCCCTGCAGGCTGTTCATCCGCTCGACCACCCGCTCCAGCGCGGCCTTGCCCTCCCCCTCGTTCAGCCCGACCGCGTGCTCGACGAAGCGGCGGCCCTCGATCAATTCCAGCCCGACGTCCAGCCCGGCGTCGTTCTTCTTCTTGAAGTCGGCGCGCCAGCTCTCCCACACGTCGCGCCACGCCAGGATGCTGTACTGGTAGCGCGTGTTGCGGGTCAGCGGCAGCTTGCCCATCCAGCGGTCGTTGTCGACGAAGGTCATGGGCACCTCGCGCCATTCCTCCTCGTCGACCGGGCGGTAGGTCACGGCGGCGCCGAGGACGAAGGTGCCGTCAGTGTAGATGTCCGCCCACACCTCCATGACGTCGCCGACCACCCGCTTGACCGGGAAGCGCCCGCCGTCCAGCTCCGGGTAGACGTTCTCGATGGTGACGCGGCGCGACGCCAGCTCGTCCATCCAGGCGCGGGTGCCGGCGTCGTGCTCCGCGCCGCGCTCGCCCAGATGGTTCAGCTCGATGGGGCGGCTCTGCGCCGGGCGGGCGCGGAAGACGCGCATCTCCAGCGGGCGCAGGCGCAGGTCGCGGCCCGGCTCGAAGGGCAGCGGTGCGGCCTCCGGCGTCACGTCCTCGAAATCGGCGAAGCCGCCGCCGGTGCCGGCGAGCAGCGGGCCGGGGTCGACGGCGTGGGGCTGGGTCTCGTCGGGGTTGATGAGCAGGACGGAACAGCCCTCCCCGCTCCCGTTGGCCCAGCCGCTGGTCTCGCGGATCAGCCCGATCACCGGGTTGTGCGGCGCGGTCACCCGCCGCTGCGGCCCTTCGACGTTCAGCGCCGGGCTGTCCGCCTTCATGGCGTTGACCGCCCCGATGAAGCCGGTCAGGTCGAGCTTCGGCGGCTCCCAGTCGTCCGGCGTCGTGCTCACCACGTCCAGTTTCCGGGTGAAGCCGTACTCGTAGCCCACCGGCATCATCACGCCGGTCGAGAAGGAGGCGGCGAACAGGTAATGCATCTTCAGCTGGGCGGCCAGTCGCTCGCTGTCCTGGCTGCCGACCTCCGCCGCCAGACGGTCGGTGTCGTGGCTCTCCGGGAAGGCGATGGACGGGGCGATCCAGCGGAACTCGTCATATTGGTCGAGCAGCCAGTCGGACTTGAAGTCCCACCATTTGGCGCTGTTGAACAGGAAGTCGAAGCCCGCCCCGCAGAGGTCGCGCACCTGCTCCACCGTGCAGCCCAGCGTCTCGGCGAAGAACTTCACCTCCGGATCGGCCTCGCGGGAACGCTCGATCAGCGTCTTCCACACCTCCGCCGGGATCTGGTAGGCGGCGTCGCAGCGGAAGCCCTTCACCCCCAGCCCGATGAAATGGCGCAGGTAGCGCGTCCAATAGTCGGTCAGCCCCGCCCGGACCTCCGCCCGCTCGTAGTCGAGCATGGCGAGGTCGCCCCAGATGGTCACCCGCGACGGGTCCACCGGGTCGACGGCGCGCGGGCTGTAGAGGTCGCCGTTGGAATCGCGCCGGTACCAGTCCGGATGCTCGCCCACCAGGATCGCGTCCTTGGCGGTGTGGTTGATGACGAGGTCCAGCATCACCGACTGGCCGTGCCGCCCCGCCTCGGCGATGAAGCCGCGCAGCAGCTCATCCGGATGCTCCGGCGCGCCGCCCTGGATACGGTCGTGCAGCCGGTAGTAGTCCTTCACGGCGTAGAGGCTGCCGGAGAAGCCCGGATAATGGATCGGGTTCAGGAACAGCCAGTCGAAGCCCATGCCCTGGATGCGGGGCAGATGCCCGGCCCAGTCGCGCATCGGGCCGACGAGCGTGGGAAACAGGTTGTAGATGCGCGGTCCGGCGGTGGCCATCGGGGACATCCTCCTGGTCGGCAGCGGCACGCCAGCCGGTCGCCGCTGGTTGACAAGCGTGGCGCCCCCCGTGGATCGTCCAGAAGACCGTCGCCGGCCGAAGGACCATCACCGGAGGGACCATCGCGAGGTTGCAACGCGCCCCCTGCGGGGCGCACGCGCTCAACCCCTGCGAAGCGCGAAGGTTCCGAAACCTGACACTTGGGCCAGACATTTCGAAAGGTGCGTGCATGGGCAACGGAAACGGCAAGATCCGTCTCGACAAGCTCGATATGACGGCGGAGGGCATCGGCAGCAAGGACGACTATGAACGTCGCCTTGCCAAATTGCAGAAGGACCTGCTGCACATCCAGCAGACCTATTGGCACGAGAAGCGCCGCGCCATCCTGGTGTTCGAGGGCTGGGACGCCGCCGGCAAGGGCGGCTGCATCCGCCGCTTGACCGGCCCGCTCGACCCCCGCGGCTTCCACGTCTGGCCGATCGGCGCCCCGGCGGCGGACGAGCAGGGCAAGCACTACCTCTACCGCTTCTGGACCAAGCTGCCCGCCCCCGGCACCTTCGCCATCTTCGACCGCTCCTGGTACGGCCGGGTGCTGGTGGAGCGGGTCGAGGGCTTCGCCGACAAGGAGCAGTGGAAGCGCGCCTACGACGAGATCAACCAGTTCGAAAAGATGCTGACCGACGACGGGGTCCGCATCATCAAGCTTTTCCTGCACATCACGCCCGACGAGCAGCTCAACCGTTTCCGCGAGCGGCTGAGCAACCCCTACAAGCGCTGGAAGCTGACCGAGGAGGACCTGCGCAACCGCTCGCGCTGGGACGACTACACCAAGGCCATCGAGGCGATGTTCGACAAGACCTCGACCGAGACGGCACCCTGGCGGGCGGTTCCCGCCAACTCCAAATGGCACGCCCGCCTGAAGGTCATGGAGATCGTGACCGAAGCGCTGAGCCGCGGCGTCAACGTCGCCCCGCCGCCCATCGATCTGACCGTCGCCCGGATCGCCGCGGAGGTGCTGGGCGTCCACCTGACCTTCGACGCGAAGGACAAGGACTGAAAACAAGCCCCCGGCCTCGGTCACTTCGTCGCGGTTGGCGCGCGGGCGGTTGCCTGACGCGCCGTCATCTCCTAGCGTTGGTTGGCGGGTAAAACAATAACCAGGGTGTGTTCGATGGACGAGGTCAAGACGGGTGCCGGGGCCGGGGCGGAGGACAAGCCGCGGAGGAAGCGCAAGGCGCTGAAGCTGAAGGACCTCGGCCTCGGCGTGCCGGCCACCGGCGGCGAGGTGCTGCGCGACGCCAAGGAGGTGGCGGCCATCGAATCCCACTGGCGTGACCTCGACGGCGGAAAGGGCGGCGGCAAGCCGGCGAAGGGCGGCAAGAAGCTCAAATACATCGACGAGCTGGCCCGGCTGCAGTTCGAGCTGATCAAGCTGCAGGAATGGGTGCGGGTCAACGGCCTGAAGGTCTGCGTGCTGTTCGAGGGGCGCGACGCGGCCGGCAAGGGCGGCGTCATCAAGCGCATCACCGAAAGCCTCAACCCCCGCGTCTGCCGCATCGTCGCGCTCGGCACGCCGACCGAGAAGGAGCGCGGCCAGTGGTATTTCCAGCGCTACGTGGCGCAGCTTCCCGCCAAGGGTGAGATCGTCCTGTTCGACCGCAGCTGGTACAACCGCGCCGGTGTCGAGCACGTCATGGGCTTCTGCACCGACGCCGAGTACGAGGAGTTCCTGCGCGCCTGCCCGTTGTTCGAGGAGATGCTGGTCAAGTCCGGCATCATCCTGGTCAAGTACTGGTTCTCGGTCAGCGACGAGGAGCAGGAGAAGCGTTTCACCGAGCGGATGCGCAACCCGATCAAGCGCTGGAAGCTCAGCCCGATGGACCTCGAATCGCGCAAGCATTGGGTCGAATACTCCAAGGCCAAGGACGCCATGCTGGAGCACACCGACCGGAAGCTGACGCCCTGGTACATCGTCGACGCCGACGACAAGAAGAAGGCCCGGCTGAACTGCATCAACCACCTGCTGCAACAGATTCCCTACCAGGACATCGCCCCGGTCGAGCTGGACCTGCCGCCGCGGCAGGGCGACGACGGCTACAAGCGGCCGAAGAAGTCGAAGCAGAACTGGGTGCCGGAGGTGTACTGACGGAGCTTCCGCCGCCGGCTGTTCCCCAACGACGCCATGCCCCCTTGATCGACATCCCGTCGCCCCCATTTACCATCCCAGTGGATGGTTCATGGATGGCGACGGGATGTCCAGCAACGCACTCGATCCGAAGCCGAAGTCCGGCGACAGCGAAAAGATCACGATCAACCTCGGCTACATCGACCTCGGTCACATCGACCTGCTGGTGCAGGAGGGATTCTACGCGAATCGCACAGACCTCATCCGCACCGCCATCCGCAACCAGATCGATCGCCATCAAGACGCCCTGCGGCAGGCCGTGACGCGCAAGAGCGTCGATCTCGGCCTGCGCCACTATTCCCGCGACGACCTCGAAGCGGCGCGGGAGGCCGGACGGATGCTCCACATCCGTGTCCTCGGGCTCGCCACCATCGCCCGGGACGTCACTCCCGAACTTGCCCGCGCCACCATCGCCTCCGTCGCCGTGCTGGGAGCGCTGCACGCCAGCAGCGCCGTCAAGGCGGCTCTCGCGGACCGCATGGGCTAAAGGCGCGGGCCGCCTTCCCGAAAGACGACGGACCGGGCTTCTCCGCCTGCCTTGTCCGAGCCCAGAAAGCTCCCGACATGACCAACCGTGTCCCCGCCGGAATGGCCGAGGCGCTGCGCCTCACCCAGGCCGGCAACCTCGCCGGGGCGACCGCTTGCATCCAACGCCTGTTGCGGGGGGCCGCGCCGATGCCGCCCGACGCCGACCCCACCATCATCGATGTCGAACCAATCACGGTGAACGACACGCCGGACCCGGCGCCGCCGCACCATGCCACCGCGTTCAAACCCGCCGGCGCGTTCGTCGGCCGCTTCCATCCCGGACCGCGGGCGGGACTGGGCGAGACTCTGCGCGGTCTCGCCGCCGGGGTTCGGCCGGCCGGCACCGGTTTCGGGGCGAACGGCACCGTCCGCCCCGCCGCCGAGCCGCTGCCGGATGGCGCCGCCTTCACGACGGCGTCGTTCACGAACAAGGCCGGCACGCGCTCCTACAAGCTCTATGTTCCCGCCAACCGCGGTGACGGCCAGCCGCGTCCCCTTCTGGTGATGCTGCACGGCTGCACCCAGTCGCCGGACGATTTCGCCGCCGGCACCCGCATGAACGCGCTGGCGGAGGAGCATGGCTGTCTGGTCGTCTATCCGGCACAGCCCTCCTCGGCCAACGCCCAGAAATGCTGGAACTGGTTCAACCCGGTCGACCAGCGGCGCGGCGACGGCGAGCCCTCGCTGATCGCGGGGATCACCCGGCAGGTCATGCGCGACCACGCCGTCGATGCGGACCGCGTCTTCGTCGCGGGCCTCTCAGCCGGCGGAGCGGCGGCGGCCATCATGGGGGCCGCCTATCCCGACCTCTACGCCGCCGTCGGGGTGCATTCCGGCCTTCCCCGGGGTGCCGCCTCCGACCTTCCTTCCGCCTTCGTCGCCATGCGTCAGGGCGGGGGTCCGGCGGACCGGCAAGCCGGGCCGGCCGTGCCGACCATCGTCTTTCACGGCGACCGGGACACCACGGTTCATCCGCGCAACGGCGACGACGTCGCCGCGCAATCCAAGGCGGGAGCGGCGGGAGCGCGGGTCGCGGTGGAGCACGGTCAGGTGCCGGGCGGGCATGGCTACAGCCGCCACATCCACACCGACGCCGCCGGTCATGCGCTGTGCGAGCAATGGACGATCCGGGGCGCGGGGCACGCCTGGGCCGGGGGCAGCCCGTCCGGCTCCTACACCGACCCGCGCGGGCCGGACGCCTCGCGGGAGATGCTGCGCTTCTTCCTCGCGAACCCGCGGCGCCGGCCATCCGCGCCGTAAAGACGCTTCGGCGGCAAGGGACAAGCCCCGCCAAGGCCAACCCGGCCTCAAGGGCGTCGGTCAGTCCCGCCCGTAGAGGCTGCGCTCCCCCAGCTCCTCGCCACGCTGCCGCTCCAGCTCCTGGCTGTAGCGGCGCAGGGCGTAGGCCTCGGTGACGTAGCCGACGATCCGCCGGTCGGTGGGCGAGGCCAGGACCGGCAGGGACTCCACCTCGGCGCTGCTGAAGCGCTGCAGCACGCTGCGCACGTCCTCGCCGGGCCGCAGGAAGTCGTCGGCGTGCCTGGCCAGCTCGCCGACCGGAGTCTTCGCGTCCTCCTCCCCCAGCGACGGGTCGTGCACGGCGCCCATGTCGATGATGCCGGCGTAGGACCCGTCCGGCTCCACCGCGAAGACGGTTTTGGCGGCGCCCAGCGGGTGCAGGCGGCGCAGCGTGTCCAGGGTCTGGGTGGTCAGGATCGTCTTCACGTCGCCGCGCATCAGCCGCATCGCCGTCAGCTCCGACACCCAGCCGACGTCGTAGGCCCCACGGATCGGCACGCCGCGCAGGTGGAAGCGCCACGTCGCGAAGGAATAGCCGAAGGCCTGCCGGACCACGGTGGTCGACACCACGACGCCGATCAGCACGCCGGACGCCGCCCAGAAATCCTGCGTCGCCTCCAGCACCAGAAGCACCATGGTGACCGGCGCGCCGATGATGCCGGCGGCCACCGCCCCCATGCCGGCCAGAACCAGCAGCATCCGGTCGAGCCCCAGCCCCGGCACCAGCAACTCGATCACCCCATAGGCCAGCCCGCCGAACAGGCCGCCGAGCAGCAGCGAGGCGCTGAACAGACCGCCGCGGAAGCCGGAGCCGAGCGACAGGGCCGACGCGACGATCTTGGCGGCCAGCAGCACCGCCATGGCCTCCAGCCCGCGGGCCAGCTGCGACGGGTCGGCGCCGGGTCCAGCGCCCAGAATCTGCGGCACCGCCAGGGCCAACGCGCCGAGCGCGAGCCCGCCCAGCGCCGGGCGCCCCCAGACCGGAATGGGCAGCGCGCGGAAGCCGCGCTCGGCAACCGTCACCGCCTGCATGGCGAGGATGCTCAACCAGCCGGCCAGGAAGCCAAGGACCCCGCAGGCCACATAGTCCCAGCCCTCCACCGCCGCCGGGCGGCCGAAGAACAGGACCGGCGACGGGTCGGTCAGCCAGTGGGCCACCGCCACCGCGGCGACCGAGGCCGCCCCGATCGGGGCCAGCGTGGCGATGGTGTAGCCGCCCATGACCAGTTCGAAGGCGTAGAAGGCGCCGGCCAGCGGCGCGCCGTAGGCGGCGGCGATCGCCGCGGCCGCCCCGCAGCCGACCAGCGTGCGCAGGTCGGCCCGCCGCAGGCGGAGCTTCTGGCCAAGCGTCGAGGCGAGGCCCGACCCCGCCTGGGTGTAGGCCGCCTCCATCCCCACCGACGCTCCGGAGCCGTTGGACAGCAGGGTCGCCAGGGTCAGGCGCAGGCTGTCGATCAGGGACATCTTGCCGCCGTAGAGGGCGTTCGCCTCGACCGGGTCGACGATGTCGTTGGGCCGCCAGCGCCGCACCAGCTTCACCATCACGCCGAGCAGCAGGCCGCCGACCGCCGGGACCAGCAGGGTCCGCCAGGGGTCGGCCAGCGCGGCCTCGCCCAGATCCTGCCCGTGGGCCACCGAGAAGACGAAGGACTGCGTCGAGACCACGAGTTCATGGAGCAGAGCCACGACGAGCCCGACCCCGGCGCCGATCACCCCGGCGAGCATCAGCACGCCCAGCACGCTGTCGCGCAGGCTCCGCCGTGTCAGCACCCTGAGGAACCGCCGGCCGGGGTTTCGTGCTCTTGTCAGGGCGCCGGCCGCTTCCCCTGCGGCGCCCCGGATTCCCGTCATGTCGTCCGGCATGCCGGTCAATGTGTGCCCGGCCTCCGCCCCGTCAACCGCGGGGCGCGCCCCTACCCCCTTAGGGCTTGCCCGTCTGGGCCGGCGCCGGGGAGGCCGGCGCCTGAGCGGAAGGCTGCTGTGCGGAAGGCTGTGCGGAGGGCGGGTTGACGGCGAGGCGGCGCAGCACCTCCGCCAGATTGTCGCGCACCTTGTCGGCCAGCCCGATGTCGGCCTCCTGCGCCTCGTGGAACAGGATCGTGAACAGGCGGCCCGGCGACAGGAAGAAGGTCAGCGAGACGTGCATCTTGCCTTCCTTCAGCGCGCAATCGACCGACCCGGTGCGCAGCATCAGGCCGGGCAGGTCCTCGATGGCGCTGAGCGACGCGGTCGGCTCGCCGCCCTCGCAGCGCTTCTTCATGGCGTCGACGTAGCCGGCGGACAGGTCCTCCAGCTTGGAGCCCTCCTCGACCAGCCGCTCGCGGATGCCGCCGACGATGGGGCCGATGCGCCAGGCCATGTCGGCCGGGCGCTCGCCCTTCGGCACATTTTCCAGCGACACGCGCTTGACGTCGCGCACGCCGGCCGCCTTCAGCAGGTCGGCCAGCCCTTCCGGCAGCGCGTCGGGACGGGTGGCAACCTTCTTGGTGCGGGTGTCGATGGGCGGAACGGCGCCGGCCTTGTCCACGCAGGTCTTCAGGTCGGTGAGCACCTTCTTGGTGCCCTTCAGCGCGAAGGCCATGCGGTCGGCGTCGGAGGCGAAGACCACCTCCTTGCCGTTCATCAGGGCGGTGTAGAGTTCCTCGTCCTTGCCGTTGGGGATGACCAGCATGTCCGGCTTGGGCGCCAGCGCGCGGCGCTCGCGCGTCAGCTTGCCGTCCACCACGACCTTGACCTTCCACTGCTCGCCGTTCGGCAGCTCGGCGCCCGGGATGCCCATGCCGAGATTGACCTCGCCCTTGACGTTGCGCGCGATCATCAGGACATGGCCGGTGTCGAAGCGGCCCTCGATGGCGCAATAGGCGAACTTGCCGTCGCGGTCGCGCGACGGGCCGCCCTCCCAGCCGTCCTCAAGCTCGGCCGGCCCGGTCTTCTCGGTCGGATCGGCCGCCGCCGGAGCCGAGGGCGCGACGGTGCGGGGCGCCGGCGCCGGTCCGGAGGACGGGGCGGGGTAATACATGGTCGGCGGGTTGACGGGGACCAGTTCCGCCACCTGCGCCCCATCGGCGTGGGCGGCGGCGGCGCCCAGCAGAAGAAGGGAGGAGAGTGCAGCAGCGACGGCTTTGTCCAGCATGGCAGAGGTAATCCTTACGGGCAGGGCGACGCCGAAAGCTAGCCCCGCCATCCGGGATCGGCAAGCGCAAGACGAGAAAGTCACGACAAAGATCCCGGCCTGTTGCCGCAATGCCGAATTGCGTCCGGCGGCGCCCTGCACCCGTGGATCAGCCGCCCAGAAAGGCGTCCCGCAGCGCGTCGGCGGGCAGGCTTTCCACCGGCCCGTCATGGACCGCCCGGCCGAGCCGCAGCAGGACGACACGCCCGGCAGCGGACAGGGCGCGGGCCGCGCTCTGCTCGGCGACCAGCACGGCCGTTCCAGCGGCGGCGATGGCACGGACGGCGGCGAAGACCTCCCCCGCCAGCTTGGGCGACAGGCCAAGCGACGGCTCGTCGAGCAGCAGGACCCGTGGGCGGCCCATCAGCGCGCGGCCCACCGCCAGCATCTGCTGCTGCCCGCCGGACAGACGCCACGCCCGCTCCTCCGCCTTGCCCTCCAGCGCCGGGAACAGAGCGAAGACACGCTCCAGGTCCTGCGCGCGCCCGGAACGGCCCAGCCAGCTCGCCACCTCCAGATTGTCGCGCACGCTCATGCCGGGAAAGACGCGCCGGCCCTCCGGCACATAGCCGAGGCCGCGACGCACCCGCCGTTCCGGAGCGAGGGCGCCGATCTCCCCGCCCTCCAGCCGGACCCGCCCGCCCGTCGCCGGGACGAGGCCGAGGATGGCCTTCAGCAGCGTGGACTTGCCAGCCCC
>NZ_QLKQ01000127.1 GCF_003349955.1 Azospirillum brasilense | reverse complement strand
CGGACCGAAGGTCCGCCTGCCGCGTCAGCGCAAACCTTTGGTTTGCGCGAGAGCTTCGCAGGAGAGGGAGCCTCAATTCCCTCCCCTGCGAAGCGGGGGAGGGTCAGGGTGGGGGCAAGGACCTACCGGGTGCCGGCACCGACCGCCACCGGCGTCAGTGCACCGCCACCCACCGCCCGCTCCGTCCGGCGGAAGCGGAAGAGACCGCGGCTGTTCAGGTTGTTCACGATCAGCGCGCCGATGGTCAGGCCGGCACCAGCCAGCTCGACGTCCCCGAACGCTCGCCCCTGGACCAGCCCGATGGCGAAGGCGGTGATCGGCACGAGGTTGATGAACAGCACCCCGTTCACCGGCCCCAGCAGCTTGATCCCGATGTTCCAGCTGAACACCGCCAGAACCGCCGCGATCAGCACCAGATAGGCGATCTCCGCCCGCACCGACCACACCGTCTCCAGCGACGGCACGGCGACGACCCCCGCCGCGGTGGCCAGCGCCGTCACGGCGGCGATGGTGACGGTGCCGAGCGCCGCGCTGACCGTCGTGTAGCGCAGCGGCGACCAGCCCGGCACCGTGGCCGCGCCCAGCGTGTAGACGACCCAGCTCGCCGCCCCGCCCAGGATCAGCAGGTCGGGCAGCAGCGCGCCGCCGTCCAGCGCCGACAGGCTGCCGCGCGTCACCACCAGCGCCACCCCGGCCAGCGCCGCCGCGATGCACAGGAAGGTCACCCGGTTCGGGCGCACCCCCTTGATGGCCCAGGTCAGCAGCGCGGTGATCAGCGGCATCAGCGCCATGATGATCGCGCCATGCTCCGCCTTGGACTGCGCCAGCCCGACGAAGGCCAGGATGCTGAAACCGGCGAAGCCCATGGAACCGTAGAAGAACAGCTTCCCGCCGTGGCCCTCCGTCGCCAGTGCCCGCCAGCCCTCCACCCGGACCAGGATGCCGATCAGGATCAGCGAGGCGAAGCCGTAGCGCAGCAGGGTCAGGTAGAAGCCGTCGATGCTCGCCAACGCCGCCTTGGCCACCGGGAACATGCCGCCCCAGGAGATGGCGGTCAGCGCCAGCAGCGCGATGCCCAGCAGCACGCCGTCCACCGTGCCGCCGGTCCGCGCCTTCGCGGCAATGGCCGTTTTGCCGGCCACCGGCTTGCCCAAACCGGACTTGGCGGCCTCCTCCCCGGCGCGGCCGATGGCCTCCTCCAGCGCCGCCGCGCGGACCTTGCCGGACGGGCTGTAGGGAATCTGGTCGAGCGGTTCGAAGCGCGCCAGGGCGATCCGCTCGCGCCGCAGGATCTCGGCGGCGCGGGTCCGCACCTCGTCGGCGGCTCCGGCCCCGGCGGACGCCTTCAGCACCACCGCGCAATCCACCGCCACCGGCCCGGCCCCGGCCCGGCGCAGCAGCGCCACGTCCTCCACCCCGCGGATGTGGCGGATGGCGTTCTCCAGCGCGTAGAGGTTCACGCTGTCCGCCCCCTGCGAGCGGTTGAGCAGGTAGAGCCGCCCGTCCTCGTCCAGATAGCCGGCCTCCGACGTGATCAGGTAGCGCTCCCCGTCGATCTGCACCCGGTTGGCCGGGGCGCCCAGATAGGTGTCCATGTTCATGTAGCTGGCGATGGCCACCGACCCGACGATTCCCGCCGGCACCGGCTTGCGCTCCGGGTCGAGGATCAGGATGCGGTTGCCGTCATAGACGCGCCCGACGCTGGCCGGGTGGGTCAGCAGGTCCGCCGGCTCGGCGATGGTGTTCACGCCGGTCTCGGTGGTGCCGTAATACTCGTGGATGACCGGCCCCAGCACCTGGAGCGCCTCCTGCTTGGCCGGGGCGGGGAAATGCTTGCCACCGACCAGGACGAAGCGGAGCTGGTTGGGCGTGACGCGCGCCCGGCCGCGGGCGACCTCGCGCAGCACGCCGGACAGGATCGGCGGCGTCATGGTGCTGGAGGTGATCCACTCCCGGCGGATCAGTTCGGCGGTTTCCAGCGGATCGTCGGGCGGGGCCAGCACCAGCGTCGCGCCGAGCTGGAGGAACAGCCGCGCCCAGCCGCCGCCCGCCGCGTGGTAGAGCGGGATGGTGGCGAGGTGCCGGTCGGCGGAGGAGAAGCCGTAGCGTGCCGTGAAGTAGGCGAAGCGCCGCGCGTCGAAGGAGGCGGTGCGGATCACCGGTTTCGGCGTGCCGGACGTGCCGGACGTGAAGGAGATGGCGCGGAACGGCCGGGCCGGGGCGTTCGGCGTCCGCCGCCCGGCGGCCAGCCCGGCGAAGGCGGCGTAGGGGGTGGCGCCGGGCAGCCGGCTGTCGAGATCGACCACCGCGCGTCCCGCCGCCAGCGTGCGGACGTTGATGCCGCGATCGGCCAGGAAGCCGGAGGAGACGATCAGCAGGTCGGCCTCAATGCGCTCCAGCAACTCCGCCAGGGCGGCCGGCGACAGGGAATAGTCGAGGCCGCACAGCGTCGTCTTCAGCGTGGCGGCGGCGGAGGCGGCGACCACCAGCTCCGCGCGGTTGTGCGACAGGAAGGCGACGGTGCGCAGCTCGTCCAGCGCGACGGCGCCGGCCAGCCCTTCCGCCGCGTCGCGCACGGCGTCGGCGTACTGGCGCCAGCTCAGGGTTTCGGAACCGGCGACGATGGCCGCCAGATCGGCGCGCGAGGCGGCGATTTCCTCGATTCGGGACAGGGGAATCATGGTCGTCTCTCAGCGTGGGCGGTGTTCGATGGTGTAGATGCGGGCGCCGGCGGACCGGATCGCCTCGATCCGGCGCAGCGTGTCGCCGCCGATCTCCTCGCCGGGGACGATGATCGGCACGCCCGGCGGGTAGGGGATGATGAAGGAGGTGGACACCCGCTTCTCCTCGGGCCTCTCCCCGGCGGGCGACAGCTCGCGCTGGATCGCGCGCAGGGCGTCGAGCAGGGCCGCCACTTCCTCGTCGCCGATGCCGATGTGAAGGTTCAGCAGCAGCGAGGTCCGGGTGCAGCGGTTCACATAGAGGCCGTGCCGGCTGTACAGCCGCTCGCGCAGTTCCGGCGCCTCGATGGGCAGGCCGGACACCTTCAGCGACAGCTTGGTCGGGTCGATGGCGGCGTGGCCGGCGAAGGCGTCCGGCACCGCCGGGGCGTTGACCGAGAAGGCGCTCAGCGCCGGATCGCCGGCCACCGTCTCGCTCACCCGCCGGGCGAGCCGCAGGGAACGTTCGACCAGGTCCCGCCCCTCCAGCTCCATCTGGGCGCGGGCAAGGTCGAGCGAGGCGAGGATCGGGTAGCTGGGCGAGGTGGTGTGGTGGCGGTAGCGGCCGAGCCGCAGCCGCTCCGCCAGCTCCGGATCGCCGCTGAAATGGATCAGCGAGCCCTGGCGCAGCGCGCTCAGCGACTTGTGGGCGGAATGGGTGGCGACGACGGTGAAGCGCTCCAGCGCCGGGTCGGCGGCGCGGGCGTGCAGGGCGGTGCGGCCACGCGTCGCCTCGTGGAAATAGCTCCAGGCGCCCCACGCCTCGTCCACGAAGACGGTGGTCAGCGACGGGCTGGCCTCCGCCAGGGCGGTGAGGATGGCCCGGATGTCGTAGACGACGCCGTCGTAGGACTGGCCGTTCAGCACCAGAAGCTCGTAGGGCGCGCCCGCGCGCTCCGCCGCGGCGGCCTGCTCCAGAAGGACGGGCAGGAACAGGGCGGCGCGTTCGGAATGCTCGCAGAAGACGCGCGGCTCGATGTAGTCGACCGCCGCGTGCTTGTCGGACAGGGCGAAATGGATCGACTGGTGGGTGCCCTTGTCGGCCAGCACCCGGACGTCGGGGCGGGTGATCAGGGCTTCCAGCGCGATCAGGTTGGCGGTGGTCGTCCCGGCGGTGACGAACAGCGTGCCCGTCGCCCCGAAGGCGAGCGCCGTCAGCTCCTCCGCGCGGGCCAGCGAGCGGTGCGGGAAGAAGAAGCTGTCGAGCGGCGGGGCGGTGATCGTCGCCTCGCTGAACAGGCCGCGCCCGAACAGCGCGTCGTAGGCATCGGCGAAGGCCGACTCCCGGATGGAGCCGCGCCGGCTGACCGGAAGCGCGTGGAAGGACGCCCGGGTGCTCCCGGCCGCCGCCAGCAGGGCGTCGGCGAGCGGCGTTTCCGGGATGGCCGGAGGCCCGGAGTTGGTCCGGGCGGCGGATGTTTGGGTGGTGGATGTTTGGGTTGGCGGGCGTTGGCCGGCAGGGTCTGACATTGGGAACTCGCTCGTGGTGGCGGCCTCCGCTGGGAAGGCGTCCGTGTGAAGCACCGATCCTGCATGTTGTTTGAATATATTTACGCAGTGATCTGATAGAGAATTCAGTCGAAGCCCCGATCCCTGTCCAATAAATAATTCCGAGCCTCAGTATCGCCAAAATTGATGGGTTGGCCGATCCATACGAATGTACGGTCAAACAATGATGGAGATGAATCGACGCCGGAAGTTTGCATAAATACTTGGTATGTTCGGTTCATTGATTGTTTCTGTTGACTGTAAAATATTATTAACGCGGCGAAATGACTGAATCTTGTGCAATGGAATTTGCGGTGTCGTATGATGCGTGTCCCGGCGACCGTGCCGGGGGAGGGCAAGCCGGACGGCGGAGCGCTCATGGAGCTGCATCATCTGAAGACCTTCGCGACCGTGGCGCGCGAGGGCAGCCTGACCCGAAGCGCGCAGATCCTGCTGCTCAGCCAGCCGGCGGTCAGCGGCCACATCAAGCTGCTGGAGGAGGAGCTTGGCACCGTGCTGTTCGAACGCACGGCCAAGGGCATGCAGTTGACCCGCGCGGGGCTGATCCTGCTGGAGGAGGCGGAGCGCACGCTCGACGCCGCCAAGACGTTGCTCAACCGCGCCCGCGGCCTGCAGGGCGACGCCGCCGGGCCGCTCGCCCTGGGCATCGCCAGCGATCCGGCGTCGTTGCGGCTGGGAACGCTGCTGTCCACCCTGCTGGCCGCGCACCCCCGGCTGCGCCTGCGGGTGTCGCACCACCTGTCCGCCGACGTGGCGGACCGGGTGCAGGACGGGCGCCTGGACGCCGGCTTCGTTCTGGAGGAACGGCCCGACCGGGCGCTGCGCCATCTGCCGGTGGCGCCGGTGCGGCTGCGTGTCGTCGGGCCGGCGGCGTGGCGGGACCGGCTGGACGGGGCGGGCTGGAGCGATCTGGCCGCTCTGCCCTGGGTCGGCACGCCGCCGCGCTGCAGCTTCCACCTGATCGCCGCGCGGGCCTTCGCCCGGAACGGCGTCGCCCCCGGCACGATCATCGAGGTCGATCAGGAAAGCGCCCTGAAGGGGCTGGTGGTGGAGGGGCTGGGCCTTGCCCTGCTGCGCGAGGAGCAGGCGTTGGCGGCGGCGGCAACGGGGGAGCTGGCGCTGTGGCCCGGCGAGGCCCTGCGCAGCCACCTCCATCTGATCCTGCCGCTGGACAAGGAGGGGGAGCCGGCGCTCCTGGCCCTGCGGGCGGCGGTGCGGGCCGTATGGCAGGAGCCCGTGTGGCAGGACCCGCCATTACACGCGCCAGCCGCCCGCCGCCCACCGCCCGATTCCCTTATCCCCAGGCGCGGCTGTCCTTGACGACCACGGCGAAGCGGTCGGCCAGGGCGGCGAGGTTGGCGCGGTGCAGCGCCTCGGCCGGGATCACGCCGCCGGCCCCGTCGGGAAGGTCGCGGGTGGCGCTGGCCGCGTCCACGACCGTGGTCCGCCAGCCGAGGTCGAGAGCGGCGCGCACCGTGCTGCTGACGCACATGTGGGTCTGGAAGCCGGCGACGATCAGCTCTTTGCGCCCGGTGGCGCGGATCAGGGCGTCGAGGTCCGTCCCGGCGAAGGCGTTGGGCAGATGCTTCACCACCACCGTCTCGCCGTCCAGCGGGATCAGCGGGGCGACGATGCCGGACAGCGGGCCTTCCGGGTTGAACAGGGCGCCGCCGGGCTTGCCGTGGTGGACGATGTGGAAGACCGGGGTGCCGGCCTTGCGCGCCCGTTCCAGCAGGCGCGCGGCCTCGGCCACCGCGGCCTCCACCCCGACCAGGGGAAGGGCGCCCTCGGTGTATTCGCGCTGGGCGTCGATCAGCACCAGCGCCGCGGAGTCGAGCGGGCTCGGCGTGGCGGGGGCTCCGGCGAGGGCGAGCAGGGTCTTCGGGGTGGCGCTCATGATGGTTGCGGCTCCGGGAAAGGGAAGGGTCGGGGGGCAGTGTGCCCTGTGTGCTTTTGGCCGGACATTCGATAGGTTTGCGCAATGACTGTTCATAAACAGACAGGCACCCCGAAGCCGACGGGCACCCTGAACTGGGACGATCTGCGGATCTTTCTGGAGCTGGCCCGCACCGGCAGCCTGTCGGCGGCGGCGCGCGCGCTGCGGATCAGCCACGCGACGGTCGGGCGCCGGGTCGCCGCGCTGGAGGAGGGGCTGGGCCGCAGTCTGGTGGACCGGCGGGCCGACGGTTACAGCCTGACCGCCGACGGCGAGGCGGTCTTCGCGCTGGCCGACGGGATGGACGAGCGGGCGCTGGCCATCCTGCGCCAGGTGTCGAGCCAGGGCGGGCGGGAGGCCGGGTTGACCGGCACCGTCCGGCTGACCGCCACCCAGGCTTTGGCCGACCGTTTCCTGATGCCGCGGCTGGGGCCGTTCCGCGCCCGCCATCCGGGAATCGACCTGGAAGTGACGGTGGACAACCGCTCGCTCAGCCTCGCGCGGCGGGAGGCCGACATCGCCATCCGGCTCGCCCGGCCGCAGCGCGGCGACCTGATCGCGCGGCGGCTCGCCACCATGGGCTACGGCCTGTTCACCGCCGCCGGGGCCCCCGACACGGTGATCGGCTACGACGAGGCGCTGGCCGACCTGCCGGAGGCGGTCTGGCTGGCCCGCCACAGGGCCGGGCGCCGCGTCGCCTTCCGCTCCAACAGCCTGCAGACCCAGCTCGCCGCGGCGAAGGCGGGGTTCGGGGTCGCGCTGCTGCCCGTCTGGCTGGCGGCGGAGGAGCCGGACCTGCTGCCCGTGCCCTGCGCCGCCCCGCCGCTGGAGCGCGAGGCGTGGCTGGTGCTGCACCCGGACCTGCGCGACGTGCCGCGGGTGCGCGCGGTGATCGAGCATCTGGTCGCTCTGTTCACGGCGGGGGCCGCCGCCGATCCCGCGCCGGAACGCTGAGCGCCCGTTCGGAAAGGCTTCGAGACCACGCGCTGCCCATCATCCCCGCCCCCTGAGCTTCCCCTGAAGCAGCGGACACCGGGTTACGCGGGAACTTAACAAAGGTGTCCACCGATTCGGAGGAGGCTCACTTGGCGAATTGCCGACCAAGCCCTTTCTTACCGCAAGGCGACGGCAACCGGCAAACCGATCATTCCCTGAATCCCGCGCGCCGCTGCCTTGACCGCATCCGCCTCACCCTCTGGTGGAATCGACGGATGGGAGGCGTCCCAGCGAAACAATTGCACCGGAATGAAGAAATTTATGGGAATTGTCGTTATTAACATAGGTTATTATCAGGGTATACTAATTAGGTAGCCCATAAGGCGGGACAGGGGAAATGCGGGATAATTTCGGGTCGCACAAGGGCGCGTCGGGAAAGCGCACGAAGCGCAACAACCGAAAGTCGAATTCCATCAAGGCGATCATCGCCCTGGAACCTCGCTTTATGTACGATGCCGCAGGCGCCGCCACGGCGGCCGACCCCGCCCACACCGAGCCCACCGCCCCGACTGACTCGACCCACGCCGAACCGTCCGATCGCGGAGCGGCGGACCACGCCCTGCTCGACGCCGCCGCCTCGGTGCCGCCGCCCGCCGCCGGGCCGCAGGTGATCCGCGAGGCCGACCCCGCCCAGGCCGGCGGGCGCAAGGAAGCCGTCTTCATCAACGCCAACGTGCCGGACCTGCTGGCGGTGATCGACGGCGTGCGTCCGGGAACGGAGATCGTCCTGCTCGATCCGTCCCGCGACGGCATCGGGCAGGTCGCCGCCTGGGCGCAGGGCCGCACCGGCTATGACGCGATCAGCATCGTCGGCCATGGCGCGGTCGGCGCGGTGGACATCGGCTCGACCCGGCTGGACGCCGCCGGCGTGGCCGCCCAGGCGGAGCGGCTGGCCCTGTGGGGCCGGGCGCTGACGGCGGACGGCGACCTGCTCCTCTACGGTTGCCGGGTGACGGCCCAGGGACAGGGGGTGGAGCTTCTCCAGGCGCTGTCCTCGGCGACCGGGGCCGACGTGGCGGCCTCCAGCGACCGCACGGGCGGGCGGGTCGTCGGCGGCGACTGGGAACTGGAGACGTCGGTCGGCGCGGTCGCCGAGTCCGGCGCGCTCGACACCGCGCGGCTCGGCGGCTACGCGCACACGCTGGGCGCCAACACGGCGCCCACGCTCACCGGCCTCGACACCGACCAGACGCCCTGGGCCGGCGTCGGGTCGGCGGTGCGGCTGGACTCCGGATTCGACCTCACCGTCGCCGACGCCGAGAACGCCGGCGATTGGACCGGTGCCTCCGTGACCGTGAAGCGGTCGGGCACGGCGGTGACGACCGACGTCTTCGATTTCGACACCGGCACCATCGCCAGCGCGGCCGCCCTCTTCACCGTCAACGGCAACGAGCTGCAGGCCGGCGGCAGCACCTTCGCGACCGTCTCGACCACCGGCGGCGTGCTGACCATCAGCTTCACCGGGACCGGCACCACGCCGGACACGACGCTGGTCCAGGACGTGATGCGGCGCATCACCTTCCGCACCGACAGCCCGGCGGGCAACATGCCCGTCGAGGTCACGCTGAACGACGGGACCGACAGCACGACCGCCACGGTCACCGTCACCGCCGACGTCATCCAGGTGAACAGCACCGCCGACACCGCCGACGACAGCGACCGCAACGCGGTGTCCCTGCGCGAGGCGCAGGCCATCGCCGTGACGCAGGGCGGCACCCTGACCATCCGCTTC
The DNA here is from genome assembly GCF_003349955.1 of Azospirillum brasilense. Taxonomy (GTDB): domain Bacteria; phylum Pseudomonadota; class Alphaproteobacteria; order Azospirillales; family Azospirillaceae; genus Azospirillum; species Azospirillum brasilense_B. The sequence continues at coordinate 2,806 of NZ_QLKQ01000127.1, read as the reverse complement.
GACGCGGCGCTGGCCGGCCAGACGATCACGCTGACCAGCAACCTGGCCCTGTCGGGCAGCCAGAGCTGGGACACCAGCGCGGCCGATGGGCTGACGATCGCCGGCGCCAGCTCGACGACAACGCTTCCCAGCGGCGCCACGCTGACGGTGACCAACACGACCGGCACGGCGATCACCCTGTCGAACCGGATGACCGGGGCCGGCGGGCTGACCAAGGAGGGGGCGGGCACGCTGACCCTCTCGGGGAGCAACTCTTACACCGGCACGACGACGCTGACGGCGGGCGAGCTGGTGCTGACCGGCGGGTCGGCCATCGCCGACACGGCGGCGGTGGCGGTGAGCGGCGGCACGCTGCGGTTGGCGACGAACAACGAGACCATCGGCACCCTGAACGGCACGGGCGGCACGCTGACGCTGGCCGGCCGAACGCTGACGGCCAGCGGGGCGACGTTGAACGCCGGCGGCATGGGCCGCAGCGCTGGCGACACCGGCACGCTGGCCAGCAGCTACGCCGGCGGGGCGACCATCACCGGCACCAGCGGCGACGATTCCATCACCGGCGGCAGCGGCGCCGACACCATCGACGGCGGGGCCGGCAACGACACCATCGACGGCGGGGCGGGCAACGACAGCATCCTGGGCGGCGACGGCGACGACAGCCTGATCGGCGGCACGCTCAACAGCACCGTCGCCGGCGGCAACACCGACTACATCGACGGCGGCGCCGGCAACGACACGCTGATCGGTGGCGGCGGCCCCGACACGCTGATCGGCGGCGACGGCGACGACACCTTCGACTACACCGGCAACGGCAAGGGCGACCTCGCCTCCAGCACCGATCTGTACGACAGCATCGTCGGCGGGGCCGGCACCAACACCCTGCTGATCGGCGGCTCGGTCGGCCTGACGGTGGGCGGCGGGGTCAGCTTCGGGCGTGCGTCCGGCATCCAGCGGATCGCCGCGATCGCCTCCTCCTCCGCCCAATCCCTCACGCTCAACGCCGACGCCTACACCGCCGGCATCCGCACCATCGACCTGTCCGGCGACACCATCACGTCGGGCAACAACGTCGTCAACATGTCGGCGGCGGGCGGCAGCGTGACGATCATCGGTGGCGCCGGCAACGACAGCATCACCGGCAGCGCCTACGCCGACAGCCTGAGCGGCGGCGGCGGCAACGACACGTTCAGTTACGCCGCCACCTCCGACCTGTTTTTCAACAACATCCTGGTCGACAGCATCGACGGCGGCGCCGGCAACGACGCCATCCGGTTGGGCAGCTCCGGTTTCACCATCGCCGCCGCCGACAGCTTCGCAACCCGGATCATCGGCGTCGAGAGCATCACCACCAACTCGACGGCCAGCCCGATCAGCATCACCGTCGGCAACGACTTCCACAGCGCCGGCTTCCGCACCATCAACCTGTCCGGCGACGTCAACGCCGATGGTCAGAACCTCATCGACGCCAGCGCGGTGACGGCGGGTGACATGACGCTGATCGGCTCCGACGGCGCCGACACCATCCTAGGCGGCGCGGGCAACGATTCCATCTCCGGCGGGGGCGGCAACGACTCCATCCACGGCGGGGCGGGCAACGACACCATCAACGGCGGCACGGGCAACGACACCATCGACGGCGGCGACGGCGACGACAACATCGACGGCTCCTCCGGCCACGACAGCATCCTCGGCGGCGCCGGCAACGACAGCCTGACCGGTGGCGTCGGCAACGACACCCTCGAAGGCGGGGCCGGCAACGACAGCCTGAACGGTGGCAGCAACGACGACAGCCTCGACGGCGGCGATGGCGACGACACGCTGGGCGGCGGGGCGGGCAACGACACCTTCACCGGCGGCGCCGGCCAGGATGTCTTCAAGGACACCGCGCTCAACCTGACCGACGGCGTCATCACCGACCTCTCCGGAGGCGACACCATCCACGTCGCGAACGGCGCGCTGAGCAGCACGCCGACCGCCGCAAACATCCGGATCACCGGGACCGGCGCCGGCGCCACGCTGCAGATCGACGTCGACGCCACCGACTTCAGCTCGATCGATTCGTCGGTCACCGTGCCGAACACCACGGTCAGCGGCTTCACCGCGACCAAGGTCGGCTCCGACGTTTTGTTCATCGCCCAGGGGTCGCCGAGCATCGCGAATCTGTCCGGCGACAGCGTGGCCCTGATCCCCGGCACGCCGGTGCGCATCGACCAGTCCGGCGACGCCACGGCGAACGACGGCGGGGCGGGCTGGAGCGGCGGCACGTTGACCGTGCAGCGCTCGGCCACCGGCTCGACGGCCAACGGCGCCTGGACGGCCGACCGCTTCGGCTTCGCCGGCTCCACCATCACCGCCACCGGCACCGCCGCCAGCGGCACCCTGTCGGAGGGCGGCACCGACTTCGCCACCTACAGCGTCAGCGGCGGCGTGCTCACCGTCACCTTCACCGCGAACGCCACCGCGGCAAGGGTCAACGCCCTGCTGAGCGCCCTCACCTACGAGAACGACACGCCGGCCGGTACGGTCACCCTGACGGTGACGCTGACCAACACCAACGGCAGCGCCAGCGCCACGACCACGGTGACCAGCGACGTCGTGACGGTCACGGCGACCGGCGACGGCGCCACCGTCGACGTCACCGACGGCGTCGGCCTGCGCGAGGCGCTGGCCATCGCGGCGGCGCTCGGCGGTACGCCGACCATCCGCTTCGGCTCGGCACTCGCCGGCCAGACCATCACGCTGGGCAGCGGCCTGACCCTGTCGGCCAGCCAGAGCTGGGACACGAGCGCGGCCGATGGGCTGGTGA
>NZ_QLKQ01000126.1 GCF_003349955.1 Azospirillum brasilense | reverse complement strand
CCCACGAGCCCGCCCCCATGGCCACGACCGTCTCCCCCTTGGCACCCGCCGGCTTCCCGACGCTCCCGCCCGTGGCGGGCGTGCGCATCGCCACCGCCAACAGCGGCATCCGATACAAGGGCCGCGACGACCTGATGCTGGCCGTGCTGGACGAGGGCACGACGGTGGCCGGCGTGCTGACCAAGTCGCTGACCTGCTCCGCCCCGGTGATCTGGTGCCGCGACAGCCTGCCCCGCGGCTCGGCCCGCGCGGTCGTGGTCAACGCCGGCAACGCCAACGCCTTCACCGGCAAGGCCGGCGACGCCACCGTCCAGGCGACGGTCGAGGCCGCGGCGAAGATCGCCGGCTGCGCCACCGACGAGGTCTACGTCGCCTCCACCGGCGTGATCGGCATCCCGCTGGCCGCCGACGCCATCGCCAAGGTCCTGCCGGGCATGGTCCCGGCGCTGAAGGACGACTCGGCGGCGCTGGAGGCCGGTGCGCGGGCCATCATGACCACCGACACCTTCGCCAAGGGCTCGACCCGTCAGGTCGCCATCGGCGGGACGACGGTGACGATCAGCGGCTTCGCCAAGGGCTCCGGCATGATCGCCCCGGACATGGCGACGATGCTGGGCTTCCTCTTCACCGACGCGGCCATCGCCGCCCCGGCGCTGCAGGCCATGCTGTCGGAGTTCACCGAGCGCAGCTTCAACGCCATCACGGTCGACGGCGACACCTCGACCAGCGACACGCTGCTGCTGTTCGCAACCGGCAAGGCCGGCAACGCTCCGGTGACCGACGCCAACGCGCCGGAGCTGGCCGCGTTCCGCAAGGCGCTGGAGGAGGTGATGCTCGACCTCGCGCTGCAGATCGTGCGCGACGGCGAGGGGGCGACCAAGTTCGTCTCGATCACGCTGGTCGGCGCCGAGAACGACGTGGCGGCCAAGCGCATCGCGCTCACCGTCGCCAACTCCCCGCTGGTCAAGACCGCGCTGGCCGGCGAGGACGCCAATTGGGGCCGCATCGTCGCCGCCATCGGGCGGGCCGGCGAGCGGGCCGACCGCGATCTCATCAAGATCACCATCGGCGGCACGCTGATTTGCGCCGAGGGCATGGAGGTTCCGGGCTACGACGAGGCGCCGGTCGCCGCCCACATGAAGGGCCAGGAGATCGACGTGCACATCGACCTGGGAATCGGCACCGGCACGTCCCGCGTCTGGACCTGCGACCTGACCCACGGCTACATCGACATCAACGGCTCCTACCGGAGCTGAGGCCGGAGCCGAGACCGGACGTGGTGTCATGACCGGCGCGCCCCTGCCCGACCGCCTCGACACGGCGCGGCTGACGCTCCGCCCCTTCCGCCTGGAGGATGTGGAGCGTTTCGCGCGGCTGATCGGGGAGTGGGAGGTGGCGCGCTGGCTCGCCCGCGTGCCTCATCCCTACGGCCTGGAGGACGGGCAAGCCTGGGTCGCCCTGGCCGCCCGCAACCGGGCGGAGCGCGCGTCGCTCGACCTGCTGGCGGTCCGTAGGGACGATGGCCAGCCGGTGGGCGGCATCGGCGTGATCCTGGCGGACGGCGAGGTCGGCTACTGGCTGGGCCGGCCGCACCAGGGGATCGGCTATGGCGCGGAGATGCTGCGGGCCGTCGTCCCCGCCGCCTTCGCGCTGGGCCTGCCCCGCCTGTGGGCGCGGATCGCGCCGGACAACCACCGCTCCCGCCGCCTGCTGGAGACGGTCGGCTTCACGCCGCTCGACGATGGCGACCATGACGATGCCGACCATTACGAACTGACCGCCGGACGCTGGCGGTTCCTCACCCCGGAGACCGCGTGATGCCGGCCTGCTTCGACCCCTCCTCCACCCCGGCCCCCGGTTCCCTGCCGACCCTGCTGGTCGTCGCGGTCGCCCTGGTGGACGCCGACGGCCGCGTCCTGCTGGCCCAGCGCCCGCCCGGCAAGTCGCTGGCCGGGCTGTGGGAGTTCCCCGGCGGCAAGGTGGACCCGGGCGAGACCCCGGAAGCCGCGCTGGTCCGCGAGCTGAAGGAGGAGCTGGGCATCGACACGGCGGCGAGCTGCCTCGCCCCCTTCACCTTCGCCTCGCACAGCTACGAGAAATTCCACCTGCTGATGCCGCTGTTCGTCTGCCGCGTCTGGGAGGGCGACGTGACGGCGCGGGAGGGGCAGAAGCTCGCCTGGGTCTACCCGAACCGCATGGGCGACTATCCCATGCCCCCCGCCGATGTGCCGCTGGTGGCGATGCTGCGCGACCTGCTGTAGCCGGCCGAAGAGGGCCACGGTTTCTCCCGCATCGCGCGACGCGCCACCCTTGTCCCCATACTCTTTCCGGATTGCGGCTTCACGAATCGGGCGATCTGTGCCACATCATAGCCGTTGGGTTCGTGATCGCATCCCGGCCACCGGATTTTGACCCGAACACCAGATTCCAAATCGTCCAGAAACGGACCCGCTTCTGAACCGCATCGGCGTGGACTCGCTCTTCAATTTCAAGGCCCCCCCGGCGGAGCCGGCCCAGGACCCTGACGGCAACCCCGCCCTGGAGGTGCTGCGGTCGGTCTTCGGCTATTCCGCCTTCCGCGGGCAGCAGGCCGACATCATCGCCCACGTCATCCGTGGCGGCGACGCGCTCGTCCTCATGCCCACGGGCGGCGGCAAGTCGCTGTGTTACCAGGTGCCGGCGCTGGTGCGCGACGGCGTGACGGTGGTGGTGTCGCCGCTGATCGCGCTGATGCGGGACCAGGTGACGGCGCTGCGCGAGCTGGGCGTGCGGGCGGCCTTCCTCAACTCCTCCCTCGACGCCGCCGAGGCGCGCGAGGTGGAGCGGGCCATGGTCCGCGGCGAGATCGACCTCGTCTATGTGGCGCCGGAGCGTCTGGTCACCCCGCGCTTCCTCGACCTGCTGGACCGCACCAGGCTCGCCCTGTTCGCGCTGGACGAGGCGCATTGCGTCAGCCAGTGGGGCCACGACTTCCGGCCCGAATATCTCCAGCTCTCCATCCTGCACGAGCGGCACCCGACCGTGCCGCGCGTCGCGCTGACCGCCACGGCGGATGCGCAGACCCGCGCGGAGATCAAGGACAAGCTGGGGCTGACCGAGGCCCGCGTCTTCCTGTCCAGCTTCGACCGGCCCAACATCACCTACCGCGTCGTCCCGAAGAAGAGCGAGCGCCAGCAGATGCTGGCCTTCCTGCGGGAGAACCACCCCGAGGACGCCGGCATCATCTATTGCATGTCGCGGGCGAAGGTGGAGGACACCGCCAACTGGCTGAACCAGCAGGGGCGGGAGGCGCTGCCCTACCACGCCGGCCTGCCGCCGGAGGTGCGCGAGGCGAACCAGGACCTGTTCATCAAGGGCGAGGGCATCGTCATGGTGGCGACGGTGGCCTTCGGCATGGGCATCGACAAGCCGAACGTGCGCTTCGTCTGCCACCTCGACCCGCCCAAGAGCCTGGAGGCCTATTACCAGGAAACCGGCCGTGCCGGGCGCGACGGCCTGCCCGCCGACGCCTGGATGAGCTACGGCATGGCCGACGTGGTCGGCCTGCGCCAGATGCTGGAGCAGTCGGAGGCCGGCGATTCCCACCGCCGCGTCGAGCGCTCCAAGCTGGAGGCGCTGCTCGGCTTCTGCGAAACCTCGGCCTGCCGCCGCAAGGTGCTGCTGAACTATTTCGGCGAGACGCTGGAGGCGCCCTGCGGCAACTGCGACACCTGCCTGGAGCCGGTCGAGACCTGGGACGGCACCGTCGCCGCGCAGAAGGCCCTGTCGGCGGTCTACCGCACCGGCCAGCGCTACGGCGCCGGGCACCTGATCGACGTACTGCTGGGCAATTCCACCGAGAAGGTGGCGCAGCAGGCCCACGACGCGCTGAAGACCTTCGGCTGCGGCAAGGAGTTGTCCAAGGCGGAATGGCAATCGGTCTACCGCCAGCTCGTCGCCGCCGGCTACCTGACGGTCGATCTGGAGGGTTATGGCGGCTTCCGCCTGACCGACGCCGGCATCCCGGTCATCAAGGGCCAGCAGACGGTGAAGCTGCGCAAGGACCCGGTGGTGGAGAAGCGCCGTGGCGTCCATGACGCGCTGCGCCGCCACGTCTCCCGCGGCGGTTCCTCCCCCTCCGGCGGCCTGTCGGGAGAGGGCGTGTCGCGGGCCGGTGCGCGCGGCGCCCTGTCGCCCGCCGACGACGCGCTGTGGCACGCGCTGAAGGACTGCCGCACCGAGCTGGCCCGCGCGCAGGGGGTGCCGCCCTACGTGATCTTCCACGACAGCACGCTGCTGGAGATGGTCGCAACGCGCCCGACGGACCGCGCCGCCTTCGCCCGCCTGCCCGGCGTCGGCGCCCGCAAGCTGGAGCGTTATGCCGACCCCTTTTTGGACGTCATCCGCCAGAAAGGATAATTTTATCCATCTCCCAAAAAAGCGCTTGCGCCGGTCCGCCCCCCCGGTTAATTTCCGCGCCCACGACGCACTGACGTCGGCGCCGCAGTAGCTCAGGGGTAGAGCAACTGATTCGTAATCAGTAGGTCCGGGGTTCAAATCCCTGCTGCGGCACCAGTTTTCCCACCGATGCTTCCATCGGTTTCCCACACAGGGCCCGTCATCGGGCCCTGTGTTGGTTTTTGGGTGATCGAAACGAGAAAGCAGAGTTGGCTCTCAGGGAACACAGAACCTTCTCATGATTCCATTCCGAATCATGCGATGCGCCAACGGGGAATATCGTTGCTTTTTTCGTCTTGCAGCTGCACCGAGCAGGAATATCGCATTCCTTTCGGTGCCGATCTGTGCCATATCGCGTTAAGAGCTCCGCTTAACCGAGCCGTTTTCGGGAGGATGCCATGTTCCCAGAACTGATCCAGGCGCTGGTGTTGTTCGTATTGGGCTGCTTTGCCGTGTCTTGCATCGCGTTCGGTATAAAGCTGCTTCGAGCCGACGGCCATGAGTATGCTCGCAACCGGGATCGTACGGGAAGTATTCGAAAAGCCCTGCGCGGTGAGATCGAAACCGTTTTCGACGGGGCTCGTGACTATCGAGTTTCCGCAGGCATAGCTGTTGATTGTCGAACCAACAGCTGGGTCGAGCAAGGTCGGCTGTCTGAGGAAGCCATTTCAGCATCCCTCCGGCCTGCAAGGTCGTAATCGTATAACGACTTGAGCTCTCAAACCACTCCACCCAAGGCTCCGCTCCCTTCGGAAGGCGAAATCTTCCGAAGGGAAACTGCTGCTTACTCACATCGTTTTCGAGGTTGGATACCGGCAGTTAGTGGCCGTCTATCGTTCCGGGCGTTTGGACAAACATCCTTTCCAACGAAGGCTGTTTCAGTTTACCGCTCTGATGGTAAAAATAGCTATATTGTTTGCCATCAGAAACGGAATGCATCTGATGTTGTTCTCCCATTCAAGTCAGCTCTCTCACCTCTTATGCTGAAATTGAAAGGCGACTTTCATTTTGTATGCATTTCTAGAACATCCCATGGGACAGATAGGTCACAAGAGTTTTTGGAAGGCCATTTATTGATCTTCGAGAATGATGAAGTTTGGGAGAGATATGCGCTTAATATAGTGACTGAGCTTCAGGCGCACATCAGGCAGTATCGCAATTATTCTCTTGCCGAGACATTAGACCGGTTTGCAAAGGCAAAATACGATGCAGCCATCAGGAGGATTTACTCACTTTCTAGTTTTAATGCACAATTCTCATTGTCCCGCACAGGCAGCACAACTATAGCCATCCCAGATGATCCCAAAACTTCATCTAACGCCCCCTCCCTGCCAAAAGATAAGCCTACAAGAGCACATATGATGCACCTGATGGCTGCTCAGTTGTTCTTTTTCTTACGCGACATAGGTCACCGCCATCAACACCATGACCCCAAAACTGACACTATTTCGGATCTGCATCGCGTCCAAAAAAACGATGACGACTTTACATGGAGACTAAATACACTTTATTCTATGTATCGGAAGGTTATTGACCTTAAGCGTGCGCCTCACAGCGACACCCTTGCAAATGCTATGGGTGTTATCGCCTACGCTGAAACGTTTGAGAAGATTTGCAGAGAGGAGTTGGGTGAAGTAAAATCCAAAGACCTTCCCACATATTATAGCACCCAAACAAAAGATAGCATAACAGCAGCAAAGTCAGCACTTGAACTTAGCTATGCTGAATATGTTCGCAAGCGCGATGGTAGGCGCGGCCTGCTGATAAGTGTGCTGGGAGCTGTGTTTGCCTTTGTGGCGCTCCTTAGTTTGGCAAAATCTGAAAGGGAAATATTAGCCCACCCATACTTAGTGAAAATTGCCGAATTCATGCTTACATACCCATTTCATTCAGTGTTTGCAATTACTCTGCTCTATTTTGCTTATAGCACAATAACATCTATCGGAGACCCAAAAGCCCCCGCACTATTTAGAAGAACGTTGCGACTTTTTCATTCAACTAACAGGTACCTACAGGCACTTGCTTGGTTTGTGTTGGCTGCCCTGAGCATAGTGGTTAGTATTTGGGTATGGAATTGGAACATCTGAGCTTATTTTCATAAACCCATTATAGGTTTTCCCTTTCTTTTCTGGCGCTCTCGCTTCTTCTGAGCCGCCAAAGCCATTCGATCATCAGGTCTTACATAGACCGCAACCACTGCTCTGCTTTTATGGCCTGTAATAGCGCGAATTTCGTCGTCGGTGGCGCCGGCCGCGCCCTAAGGCCCTGGAAGGTAACGCCTTCCGGGGCCTTTCCATATGTGGCATGACTCATCGCGCCCTTTTCCCAGCACGGCCGATGTCCCAACCGTCTCCCCTCACCGACCTCGCCGCCGCGTTGCGCCGACCCGTAATGAGCGGGCAGGACCTGAAGGCCATCGAAACCCTCTGCGCGGCCTTTCTCGACCGGCCCAAGGCCGAGCGGGCGCGGGCGGCGCGCGAGTTGCCCCGGCTGGCGCGGGGAGCGGACACCGTCCTGCTGCTGTCGGTCATGGCCGCCGTCTCCGGCGACCTGCGCTATTACGACGAGCTGCTCGACGCGGTGGAGGCCAACATCGCGCAGTCCGGGCTGGAGGGGCTGCTGCACATCCACGCCGGCATCGGGCGCCAGCTCTTTTTGATGCGCATGACCCCGGCGAGCCGCCCCGGCTTCTTCGAAGAGCGGCAATTCCCCTTCTACCGCCGCATCCTCGACGAGATCCGCCGCCGTCAGGCCATCATCCCACCCGCCCGCCGGGCCGGGGGAGCGGACACAGGGCGGGTCGTGCTGGTGACCAACCAGTTCCTCTCGCTGCGCCACCAGCCATCGCGGGACCTGCTGTCCTACGCCGCCCTTCTGGAAGACCGCTGCGGGCGGGAGGTGGTGATCCTCAACACCAACATCATGCCGACGGAGGTGCACAGCCTGTTCGTGCCCTCCTTCGCGGCGTCGGTGGAGCCCGCCTTCTCCGGCGATCAGAGGGTCGAGGCGGACGGGCGCGCCTACCGGATGCTGTCCTCGGTCGAGCCCTGCGTCAGTCCCGGAAAGATCGCCTGGTTCCTGGAGGCCATCGCGGCCGTCGATCCCGACGCGGTGCTGTCGCTCGGCGGGTCCTGCGTCGTCGCCGACCTGATGGCCGGGGTGCGCCCCACCCTGTGCATCCCCACCACCAGCGGGGCCACCCTGTCGCTGGCCGACATCGTGCTGGATTTCGGTGGCGGCGCGGCGCCCGACCAAGGGCCGCTGGCCCGCTCCTGGCGGCCCTTCCGCTTCCTGCATTCGCTGGCCGGGGCCACCCCAAGGAAAGAAGGATCGCGCGCCGCCTTCGGGCTAGAGGACGACGCCTTCGTCTGCGCCGTCGTCGGCAACCGGCTGGACGATGAGGCGGACGGCGCCTTCCTCGCCATGCTGGAGGCGCTGTTCGACCGCGTGCCGCGCGCCGTCGCCGTCTTCGCCGGACACGCCGACGCCCTGCCCCGGCGGCTGGCCGCCTCGCGCCACGCCGGGCGGCTGCGGTGCCTGGGCTATGTGTCGGACATGGGCGCCCTGCTGGCGGTCTGCGACGCCTATGTGAATCCGCGGCGGACCGGCGGGGGCGCCAGCGCCGCCGAGGCCCTGGCCGCCGGGGCGGTGCCGCTGTCGCTTCCCGGCGGCGACGTCGCCAGCGTCGTCGGCCCGCGCTTCGTCCATCCCGACTATGGCGCTTTCGTCGAGCAGCTGGCCCCCCTGGCCGCCGATCCCGCCGCCCTGGCCGCCGCCGCCGCGGAGGCCCGCGTCCAAGGGTCGCGGCGCGCCGGGCCGGAGGAAGCCGCCGCCGCCCTGTCGCGCCATCTCGACGAGGCGGCGGCGCTGTTCCGCCACCGGCGTCCGTTGGAGGCGTGATCCGGGCGACCTGATCCGGGCCGCCGCCGTCAACCGCTTTATCGCACAGGCGGAGCAAACTCCCGGCTTGCTTTGGCGCCGGTGCCTTTCCAATATTCCGCGCTCCCCGACCGGGCGTCCGCTGGGACGCCACGGCGGGTGTCTTATTTTCTGCAACGAGGACCTTTTCATGCGCGCCTTCGACGGCCAGCATTCCGACAACGTCGCCATCAAGCGCACGCGGGAGCAGAAGCAGCTTCAGCTCCAGCAGTTGAAGGAGCAGCTCGCCACCCTGAAGTCCCACGCGGCCCCGGCGATCCGTGAAGCGCTGGTCAAGCGCATCGCCGAGCTGGAGGTGGAGATGCGCCAGCCGCCGAAGCCGCCGCGCGAAGGCCGCGGCGACGGTCCCCGTGGCGAGGGGCGCGGTCCTCGTGGTGATGGTCCCCGTGGTGACGGTCCCCGCGGCGACCGGCCGCGCCGTGAGGGCTTCTCCCGCAGCGAGAGCTTCCGGTCGGACGGCCCGCGCGGTGACGGCCCCCGTGGCGAGGGTTCCCGCGGCGACGGCCCCCTGTCGCCCTTCGCCTCCCCGCGCCGCCGCGGCTGAGCCGCGGACCCCGCCTTGACGCGTCCAGCCCGATGAGCCGCCAGCCGTGAGCGAAAACGCCACCCCCGCCCGTCGCCGCCTGTTCGATCAGGCCTGGCTCCTGATGATGTTGCCGCCGCTGTTCTGGTCCAGCAACGCCGTCCTGGGCCGCGCTGTGTCGGGCGAGGTGCCGCCGGTCGGGCTGGCCTTCTGGCGCTGGACGCTGGGGATGCTGCTGGTGCTGCCCTTCGCGTGGCGGCACCTGCGGCACGACGCGCGGGCGCTGGCCAAGCAGTGGCCGGTCGTGCTGCTGCTGTCGGCGCTGGGCATCGCCGTCTTCAACACCTTCCTCTATGTGGGGCTGCACACCACCACGGCGCTGAACGCGGTGATGATGCAGTCGTCCATGCCGGTGCTGATCGTGCTGATGAGCCTGGCCCTGTTCGGCGACCGGGTGACCCCGTTGCAAGGGGTGGGCATCGCCGTGTCGCTGGCCGGCGCCCTGACGCTGATCGCGCGGGGCGACCCGGCGGTGCTGATCGGGCTGCAGCTCGCCGCCGGGGATTTGTGGGTGCTGGCGGCGGTGCTCGGCTACGCCGCCTACACCGCCCTGCTGCGCCGCCGCCCGGCGGTGCATGGCCTCAGCTTCATCGCCGTCACCTTCGCGGGCGGGGCGGCGATGCTGCTGCCCTTCTACCTGTGGGAAAGCGTCGGCGGGAACCCCATGCCGATCACCCCGACGGCGCTGGGGGCGGTCGCCTATGTGGCGCTGTTCCCGTCGATCGCCGCCTATCTCTGCTTCAACCGCGCCGTGGCGCTGGTCGGCGCCAACACGGCGGGAATGTGCATCCACCTGATGCCGGTGTTCGGAAGCGTCCTCGCCATCCTGTTCCTCGGCGAGCAACCCCACCTCTACCACGCCGCCGGCATCGGCCTGATCGCGGCGGGCATCCTGCTGGCCACTCGCCGCAACAAGGCATAAAGGCTACAGGTAGCCGAGCTTCCGGGGCAGCCAGAGCGCCAACTCCGGCACGAAGGTCACCAGGACCAGCGCGCCGAGCATCGCCGCGACCATCCACAGCACCCAGCGCACGGTCGATTCCATGCTGATGCCGGCCACACGCGTGGTCACCATCAGGTTCACCGCCATGGGCGGGGTGAACTGGCCGATGGCGAGATTCATGGTCAGCATCACGCCGAACCACACCGGGTCCCAGTGGAAGGCGGTCATGATCGGGGTCAGCAGCGGCAGCAGGATCAGGAAGATCGACACCGCGTCCAGCACCATCCCCAGCGCCAGCAGCGCCACGTTCAGCAGCAGCAGGACGAGAACCTCGCTGCCCACTCCTTCGATCGCCATGGCGGCGACCCGGTCGAAGGCGCCCATGGTGCTGCCCGCCCAGGCGAAGACGCTGGACAGCGCGATGATGAGCAGAACCACGGCGGACATCTCCGCCGCCTCGGCCAGCACTTCGTACAGCTCGCGCCAGGTCAGGCTGCGGTAGACGAAGACGCCGACGGCCAGACCGTAGAAGACGGCGACCACCGCCGCTTCGGTCGGGGTGAAGGCGCCGGTGCGCAGCCCGCCCAGGATGATGACCGGGGCCAGCAGACCCCAGATCGCCTGCCGCAGGCTGCGCCAGAAGGGCGGGCGCGGCCCGGCGTCCTTCAGGCCGAAGCCGTGCTTGCGCGACAGCCAGATCGTCGGGGCCAGCAGCGACAGGCCGGCCAGGATGCCGGGAACCATCCCCGCCGCGAACAGCGCCGGCACCGACGCCTGCGGGACCAGGACGCTGTAGATGATGAAGGCGACCGAGGGCGGGATCAGGATGGCCGTCGCCGCCGCCGCCGCGATCACGCTGGCCGAGAAGGCCTTGGGATAGCCGGCCTTGTGCATGGACGGGATCATCACCGTGGCGACCGCCGCCGCGTCGGCGGGGCCGGAGCCGGAGATGCCGCCCATCACCATGCAGACGAGGATCGCCACCACCGCCAGCCCGCCGTTCTTCGCCCCCACGATCGAGGACGCGAAGGTGACGAGCTGCTTGGCGACGCCCGCCCGCTCGAAGATCAGGCCGGCCAGGATGAAGACCGGGATGGCCAGCAGCGGGTACTTGGCGATGCCAGCGTAGACGTTGGTCGGAACCGACAGGATGCCGAGCTGCGCGTCCAGGATCGCCAGCGACCCCGCCAGCCCCAGGGCCACCGCCAGCGGCGCGCCGATCACCAGCAGCAGCAGGAAGCCGCCGAACAGAATCGTCAAGGCCATCAGGCGGTCCCCTTCGCCGTGCGGATCAGGCGCCCGATCACGCGCAGGGCGACGACCGCCGACAGCAGCGGAAGCCAGGCCGTGTAGAGCCACTGCGGGTTGCCCAGACCGGGCGAGGTTTCCTCGAACCGCCACTGGTCGTAGGTCAGGCGACCACCGTACCAGACCAGCAGGCCGAACATGGCGAGCGCCGCCGTCCAGGCCACCAGCTCCGTCACCCTGCGCAGGGACGGCGGCAGCTTGTCGGCGATGAAGGTGATGCGGATGTGCCGGTCGGCGGCGGCGGCGACGGCGGACCCGAACAGCGTCATGACCACCAGCAGGAAGATCGAATATTCCTCGGTGAAGGCCAGGGACACGTCGGTCAGGTAGCGAGTCACGACGTTGGCGAAGGTGACGAGGCACAGGGCGGCCATGGACAGAGCGGCCAGCGAACGCTCCAGCGTCACCGGCACCCGCGTCTTGGGCTGCTCCGTCGCCATGCCGGCTTCCAGCAGATCGTTGTTCATCGGGAAATCTCGAATTGGGAACCGGTTGCCCCCACCCTCCCGCTTCGCGGGTCCCTCCCTCCCCCGCTGTCGCAGGGGAGGGCGAATTTCCCTCCCCTGCGGC
>NZ_QLKQ01000125.1 GCF_003349955.1 Azospirillum brasilense | reverse complement strand
CTCCCCCGCTTCGCAGGAGAGGAAGGCTCAATCCCCTCCCCCGCCCAGCGGGGGAGGGTCAGGGTGGGGGCAAGCGGCCCGACCAGTTCCACGTTCCCGCAGGGTGAAAAAGCGTCATCCCCGCGTTGACGCCCCCACCGTCACCCTCCGATCCTGAGCCAAACGGCCAAGCCCGAAACGACCATCCGGGAGAGAGACATGCCCAAGTTCGCCGCCAACCTGACGATGCTCTACAACGAGCTGCCCTTCCTCGACCGCTTCGCCGCGGCGGCGAAGGACGGCTTCACCGGCGTCGAGTATCTGTTCCCCTACGCCTTCGAGAAGGACGCGCTGGTCGAGCGGCTGGCCGCCAACCGGCTGACCCAGGTCCTGCACAACCTGCCGGCGGGCGACTGGGACGCGGGCGAGCGCGGCATCGCCGTCCTGCCGGACCGCGTCGGCGAGTTCCAGGACGGGGTGGGCCGCGCCATCGAATACGCCACGGCGCTGGGCTGCAAGCAGATCAACTGCCTCGCCGGCAAGGCCCCGGCGGGCGTGGCGGCGGACGCGCTGGAGCGCACCTTCGTCGACAACCTGTCCTTCGCCGCCAAGGCGCTGAAGCAGGCCGGCATCCGCTTCCTGGTCGAGCCGATCAACACCCGCGACATTCCGGGCTTCCACCTGACCAACACCGCCCAGGCGGAACGGATTCTGGAGGCCGTCGGCTCCGACAACCTCTTCATCCAGTACGACGTCTATCACATGCAGATCATGGAGGGCGATCTCGTCCCGACCATGCAGCGCCTGCTGCCGAAGATCGCGCATGTCCAGATCGCCGACAATCCGGGCCGCAACGAGCCGGGCACCGGCGAGATCAACTACCCCTTCGTCTTCGCGGCGCTCGACCGGATCGGCTACGACGGCTGGGTCGGCTGCGAGTACAAGCCGGCAAAGGGGACCAGCGAAGGGCTGGGCTGGATGCGCGCCGCCACCCCCGGCGAGACCGTCGCCGCCTGAGGGCCGCCGCCTGAGGGCCGCCGCCTGATCGCCCACCCCATTTCGACCGCCCGAACACAGAAGATTTGAGGACACAGCCATGAACGTTGGATTCATCGGTCTCGGCATCATGGGCCGCCCCATGGCCGCTCATCTGGCCGACGCCGGCCACACCCTGTTCGTCTACGACATCAACCCGGCCCCGGAAGACCTGCTCGCCAAGGGCGCCACGGCCTGCGGCTCCAGCCGCGAGGTGGCGCAGAAGGCCGACATCGTCTTCACGATGGTCCCCGACACCCCCCATGTGCAGGCCGCCCTGTTCGGCCCGAACGGCGTCGCCGAGGGACTGTCCGCCGGCAAGATCGTCGTGGACATGTCCTCGATCTCCCCGATCGAGACGAAGGTCTTCGCCCAGCGCATCAACGAGCTGGGCTGCGACTACCTCGACGCCCCGGTGTCCGGCGGTGAGGTCGGCGCCAAGGCCGCCTCGCTGACCATCATGGTCGGCGGACCGGAGAAGGCCTTCGAGACGGTGAAGCCTCTCTTCGAGAAGATGGGCAAGAACATCACGCTGGTCGGCGGCAACGGCGACGGCCAGACGACGAAGGTCGCCAACCAGATCGTCGTCGCCCTGACCATCGAGGCGGTGGGTGAGGCCCTGCTGTTCGCGTCGAAGGCCGGCGCCGACCCGGCGAAGGTCCGTCAGGCCCTGATGGGCGGCTTCGCCTCCTCGCGCATCCTGGAGGTGCACGGCGAGCGCATGGTCAAGCGCACCTTCGATCCGGGCTTCCGCATCGAGCTGCACCAGAAGGACCTGAACCTCGCTTTGTCCGGCGCCCGCGCGCTCGGCGTGTCGCTGCCCAACACGGCGACCTGCCAGGAGCTGTTCAACGCCTGCGCCGCCCAGGGCGGCAAGGCCTGGGACCACTCCGGCATGGTCCGCGCGCTGGAGCTGCTCGCCAACCACGAGATCGGCCAGAACCACCGCGTGACCGAACCCGCGGAGTGAGGGTGTTTCTCGCCCCCTCTCCCCCCTGGGGAGAGGGATGGGGTGAGGGGGTTGCGCTTTTGCCGGACGTGCCGCCATGCACAACCCCCTCACCCTCCCCTCTCCCCGGAGGGGAGAGGGTATGCAAAGCGCGCCCTCCCCATTGCCCCCTGCGCCAAATCCGTTAGCATTCCCAGCACATGAGGACCGGCGCCGGTGAACGGCGCGGCTCAGGGAAGGGACAGAACCAGACCATGACGACCACCGATCCCCGCGCGCTTTTGACCGACATGTTCCGCGCCGCCGTCGCCTCGGCGCAGCCGGCGCTGTGCGTGCCGCCGCATCTCCCGGAACCGCCGAAGGGCCGCACGGTCGTCGTCGGCGCCGGCAAGGCCGCGGCCTCCATGGCGAAGGCGGTGGAGGATCATTGGAAGGGTCCGCTGTCCGGTCTGGTCGTCACCCGCTACGGCCACAACGTGCCCTGCGAGCGGATCGAGGTGGTCGAGGCGTCGCACCCCGTCCCCGACGAGGCCGGCCAGCAGGCGGCAAGGCGCATCCTCGACATCGCCGCGTCGCTCGGCCCCGACGACCTGATGCTCTGTCTGATTTCCGGCGGCGGCTCCGCCCTGCTCGCCCTGCCCGCGCCCGGCATTTCAATGGCCGACAAGCAGGCGGTGTCCAAGGCGCTGCTCCGCTCCGGCGCGAACATCACCGAGATGAACTGCGTGCGCAAGCACCTGTCCGCGATCAAGGGCGGGCGGCTGGCCGCCGCGACCAAGGCGCGGGTGGTTTCCCTGGTCATTTCCGACGTGCCGGGCGACGACCTGTCGGTGATCGCCTCCGGCCCGACCGTGCCCGACCCGACCAGCTACGCCGACGCGCTGGCCGTGCTGGAGAAGTACGGCATCACCCCGCCGCAACCGGTCATGGACCATCTGCAGGCCGGACGCGACGAGAGCCCGAAGCCCGGCGACCCGCGGCTGGAGCGCGTCAGCACGATCCTGGTCGCCACCCCGCAGATGGCGCTGGAGCGCGCGGCGGAAGTCGCCCGCAAGGCCGGCGTCACCCCAGTCATCCTCGGCAACGCGCTGGAGGGCGAGTCGCGCGAGGTCGCGCTCGTCCATGCCGGCATCGCCCGCCAGATCGTCGAGCACGACCAGCCGGCGGCCAAGCCCTGTGTCCTGCTGTCCGGCGGCGAGACCACGGTGACCGTGCGCGGCAAGGGCCGCGGCGGTCGCAACGCCGAGTTCCTGCTGGCCCTGACTGTGGCGCTGGACGGGATGGAGGGCGTCCACGCCCTGGCCGCCGACACCGACGGCATCGACGGGACGGAGGACAACGCCGGCGCCCTGCTCTCCCCCGACACGCTGGCCCGCGCCACCGAAGCCGGGGTCAACGCCAAGGAGCGGCTGGCCGACAACGACGGCTACAGCTTCTTCAGCGCGCTCGGCGACCTGCTGGTGACCGGGCCGACCCTGACCAACGTCAACGACTTCCGCGCCGTTCTGGTCGTGTAAGCGGTGGGGCGCCGCCGGCCGATTTAATATATCACTTATGGCCAAAGCGGCGCCCGCTCACGAAAATTTGTTGATGACTCCACGGATTATCCGCCACACTCACCGTCAAGGCATCACGAATATGGCGTCTGGCATGCCACAGGCATCCAACCGGACAGCCTCGTTCGAAGGATAAAGCGAAGCGGCCGGGCACCGAACGCACCCCGCGCGCGCCAGGACAAGAACGAGACAGCGGACCCATCCGGGAGGAACCATATGCGCCAAACCGGTGCGCAAAGCGCCCTGCCTGTCGGCGGGCGCTGGATGCAGTTGCTTGCCGGCGTCATCTGCATGTCGATGATCGCCAATCTCCAGTACGGGTGGACCCTCTTCGTCGAACCCATCGACGACAAGCACGGCTGGGGCCGTGCGGCCATCCAGGTGGCCTTCACCATCTTCATCGTCACCGAAACATGGCTGGTGCCCGTCGAGGGCTGGTTCGTCGACCGCTTCGGCCCGCGGATCGTCGTGCTGTTCGGCTCGCTGCTCTGCGCCGCCTCCTGGGCGCTGAACGCGGTGGCGGATTCTCTGCTCGTGCTCTACGTCGCGGCGGCCATCGGCGGCATCGGGGCGGGCGCCGTCTACGGCACCTGCGTGGGCAACGCGCTGAAATGGTTTCCCGACCGACGCGGTCTGGCCGCCGGCATCACCGCGGCGGGCTTCGGAGCCGGCTCCGCCCTGACAGTGGTGCCCATCGCCACGATGATCGAGACCTCGGGCTACGAGGCGACCTTCATGGCCTTCGGGCTGGGCCAGGGGCTGGTGGTCTTCGCGCTGGCCTGGCTGCTGGTCGCCCCGCCCTCCGCTCCCCTCGCCCGCGGCGGCTTCGCCGTCCCGCCCGCGCAGCGGCAATACACGCCGAGCCAGATGGTCCGCACCCCGGTCTTCTGGGTCATGTACGCCATGTTCGTCATGGTGGCCGGCGGCGGGCTGATGGCGACGGCCCAGCTCGGCCCGATCGCCCAGGATTTCGGGCTGGCCCACGCGCCGGTCAGCATCCTCGGCCTGACCCTGCCCGCTTTGACCTTCGCCCTGTCCATCGACCGGGTGCTGAACGGGCTGACCCGCCCCTTCTTCGGGTGGGTGTCCGACCACATCGGGCGCGAGAACACCATGTTCATCGCCTTCGCCATCGAGGCGGCGGGCATCGTCGCGCTCAGCCTCTACGGCCGTGATCCGGTGGCCTTCGTGCTGCTGACCGGTCTGGTCTTCTTCGCCTGGGGCGAGATCTACAGCCTGTTCCCGGCCTGCTGCGCCGACACCTTCGGGTCGAAGTTCGCCGCCAGCAACGCCGGGCTGCTCTACACCGCCAAGGGCACGGCGGCGCTGCTGATCCCCTTCGCCAACATCATCGCCGACGCGACGGGAAGCTGGCACGCGGTCTTCCTGCTGGCCGCCGCGGTCAATGCGCTGGCCGCCGTGCTGGCGCTGTTCGTCCTGCGCCCGATGCGCAACCGCATGGCGGCGGAGTCGCTGACCGCGCCCGCCGCCCGGAGTGTGACGGCCGACGCGTAAAGGCTATGTCCTGACGCTCTCTTCCCCCCATCCCCCCGCGGGGGAAGGAGCCGAAGCGAGGGGGCGCCCGCAAGGGCGCCCCCTTTTCGATTCGAGGATCAGTCCGCCGCCTGCCCCTCCTCCAGATAGATCTCTCCGCCCTTGGCGCGGAAGCTCTCCGACATCTCGGCCATGCCCGAGTTGGCGTACTCCCGCACCTCCTGCGTGATTTTCATCGAGCAGAATTTCGGCCCGCACATCGAACAGAAATGCGCGACCTTCGCCCCCTCCGCCGGCAGGGTCTGGTCGTGGAAGCGCTCCGCCGTCTCCGGGTCGAGCGACAGGTGGAACTGGTCGCGCCAGCGAAACTCGAAGCGGGCGCGCGACAGGGCGTCGTCACGTTCCTGGGCGCCGGGATGGCCCTTGGCGAGGTCGGCGGCGTGGGCGGCGATCTTGTAGGTGACCACACCCACCTTGACGTCGTCGCGGTCCGGCAGCCCCAGATGCTCCTTCGGCGTGACGTAGCAGAGCATCGCCGTGCCGAACCAGCCGATCATGGCGGCACCGATGGCGCTGGTGATGTGGTCGTAGCCCGGCGCGATGTCCGTGGTCAGCGGCCCGAGCGTGTAGAAGGGCGCCTCGCCGCACAGCGCCAGCTGCTTGTCGACGTTGGCCTTGATCTTGTGCATGGGCACATGGCCCGGCCCCTCGATCATCACCTGCACGTCGTGCTTCCAGGCGATCTTGGTCAGCTCGCCCAGAGTCTCCAGCTCGGCAAACTGGGCGGCGTCGTTGGCATCGGCGATGGAGCCGGGGCGCAAGCCGTCACCCAGCGAGAAGGCGACGTCGTACGCCTTCATGATCTCGCAGATCTCCTCGAACCGCTCGTAGAGGAAGCTCTCGCGGTGGTGGGACAGGCACCATTTCGCCATGATCGAACCGCCGCGCGACACGATGCCGGTGGTGCGCTTGGCGGTCAGCGGGATGTGCGCCAGACGGATGCCGGCGTGGATGGTGAAATAGTCCACCCCCTGCTCCGCCTGCTCGATCAGCGTGTCGCGGAAGATCTCCCAGGTCAGGTCCTCGGCCTTGCCGCCGACCTTCTCCAGCGCCTGATAGATCGGCACGGTGCCGATGGGGACCGGGCTGTTGCGCAAAATCCATTCGCGGGTGGTGTGGATGTTGCGGCCGGTGGACAGGTCCATCACGGTGTCGGCGCCCCAGCGGATCGACCAGACCATCTTGTCGACCTCCTCCCCCACCGAGGACGCGACGGCGGAGTTGCCGATGTTCGCGTTGATCTTGGTGAGGAAGTTGCGGCCGATGATCATCGGCTCCGATTCGGGGTGGTTGATGTTGGAGGGGATGATCGCCCGCCCGCGCGCCACCTCGTCGCGGACGAACTCCGGCGTCACATGGTCGGGGATCGAGGCCCCGAAGTCGTCACCGTCCCGCGCCGCCGCCTCGGCCAGCCGCTGGCGGCCCAGATTTTCGCGGACGGCGATGTACTCCATCTCCGGCGTGACGATGCCGGCGCGGGCGTAGGCCATCTGCGTCACCGCCCGGCCCGGCTTGCCGCGCAGCGGACGGCGCCCGGCGCGGTCGAAGACGGGCACGGCCCGCGTCTCGCCGACGCGCAGCCCGTCGTCCTCAGGACGGACCTCGCGGCCCTCGTAGGCTTCCACGTCGCCGCGGGCCTCGATCCAGGAGCGGCGCAGCTCCGCCAGGCCGCGGCGGATGTCGGTCTGCACGGCGGGATCGCTGTAGGGGCCGGAGGTGTCGTAGACGCGCACCGGCGGCTCACCGCCGCCCACATGGATGTCGCGCATCGCCACGCGCAGGTCGGGGAAGCGCTCCCCGGCCACATGGACCTTGCTGGACGACGGCAGCGGGCCGGTCGTCACCGAGAAATGGTCCGACGGCGCGGCGTCTTTCGAAGCGGGGGGAAGAGTGTCGGGCATCTGCTGTGGATCTCCATCGCACATAGGATCGTTGGAGACCCGGGTGTGACGGAGCGGCAGAACGGACGACCGGAGCGGTCCCCATAGAGGGGTGCGCGATGGGGGTGCGCGTGACCGTGGCCCGTTTGTTCCTGTCCCTACGCCGGTACGACCCGGATCAGGTTCAAAGGGTTCGGCGCCTTACGGCATCATCTCAGCCCCGTGCTATGGGGCTCCCCTTGGAACGTCGCCATGCTGAACGATCCGCCCCACCCACGTCAACGCTCTTCACGGGGAATTCCACCCCACGGATGCATTTGGCGCGATTCTGGTATCCATTATCTGGTATACAAAATCCTATTGCGCAGCTTGAGCCGGCCGGCTATGCTGCATCACAACAACAAGAAGCAACATCCCCCTCCCGAGTGCCCGGAGCCCGTCCCATGCTCGAGTCCCAACTGATCGCCTTCGTCGCCTTGGCCGGCCTGATGGGCCACGGCCTGACCCTGCTGATGCGGGAGGATGACGAGTGGAACGCCGATCCGCAGGACGAGCAGCCGGACGGCCTCTGGTCGTCGGACCGCTTCAACCAGTCCGGCGAAGGCCACAACCGCCCCTTCTTCCTGGAATGAAAAAGGCCGCCGCGCGGGGTGCGCGCGGCGGCCATCATCCGAGATACGAAACCGAAGGGGTTGTGCGGGCCGATCAGTGGCCGGGCTGCACCGCCAGCCCACCGGCACCCTGCTGGGCGGCGAGTTCGGCGTTGCGGGCATGGTGCTTACGCAACATGGGCCGCAGGACCGCGATGGCGCAGAAGGCCGCGATGAGGTCCATGGTGGCGCAGATGTAGAGCACGGTCGCCCAGGTGCCGGTGGCTTCCATCAGCAGGTTGCCCAGCGGGACCAGCAGCGCCGCGACGCCCTTGGCGCAGTAGAGCACGCCGTAGATCTTCGCCGCGTGCTTGGTGCCGAAGGTGTCCGCCGAAGTGGCGCTGAACAGGCTGTACACTTCGCCCCAGGCCAGGAACACCAGACCCGACAGGATCAGGAACATGATCGGGTCGTGGCCGAAGCGGCTGAGCATCAGGATGCCGAGGCCTTCGAAGGTGAAGGCGATGAACATGGTCGCTTCACGGCCGATGTGGTCTGAGACGAAGCCGAACAGCGGACGGGAAATGCCGTTCATCACGCGGTCGAGCATCAGCGCGAAGGGCAGAGCCGCCATGGTGATGCCGAACAGGCTGATCGGGGCTTCCTTCACGCCCAGATCGTGGGCGATCACGCCGAGCTGGGCCACCGCCATCAGACCGCCCGAGACGGTGCAGATGAACATGACCATCATGACCCAGAAGACCGGCGTCTGCAGCGCTTCCTTCAGCGTGTAGTCGCGGCGGGACTGCAGGACCTTGGTCGAGGCCTTCACCTGATCCTTCTGCGGGGCGCGCAGGAAGTAGGCGGCGATGAGGATGATCGTGCCCTGCAGCAGGCCGAACCAGAAGAAGGTCGCCTGATAGCCCGAGGAGTGGATCATGTTGGCGATCGGCAGGATCGTCACGGCCGAGCCGGCGCCGTAACCGCCCGCGGTCAGGCCGACGGCGAGGCCGCGCTTGTCCGGAAACCACTTCAGGGCGCTGTTGACGCAGGTGGCGTAGACGCAACCGACGCCGATGCCGCCGATGGCCGAACCGACATAGAGCATGCCGAGCGAGCCGGCGTAGCTGTCGACGATCCAGGAGAGGCCGGTCATCACGCCGCCGAAGGCGACGATGACGCGGGGGCCGTAACGGTCGATGAAGTAGCCTTCGATGGGGGTCAGCCAGGTCTGGACGACGACGAAGACGGTGAAGGCGGTCTGGATCGAGGCGCGGGTCCAGCCATGGGTGGCTTGGATTTCCGGCACGAAGAGCGTCCAGGCGTACTGGATGTTGGCCGCGGCGACCATGCAGACGATGCCGACGACGATCTGCATCCAGCGCGCGCCGTCGGAGATGGGCGCCTGCGAGCCGCCGGAACTGTTAAAAGCTGGCCTCTGGGATTCTGTCGATCCAACCATCATTCCCTCCCGTGGGATTGCGACGCTTTGATACCGGGCATGAGGGTCCCCTTGGGCGTGCGAGGCGGCGTTCGAGCGAGCGTCCGCATCGCCGCCCCATGGGCGGCCTTGGTCCGTGCCGATGCGAGTCATGGTTCACTGATGAGCTGGAGAGCCGGTCTCGCCGTCCCCGCGTTCGTGGCGCTCCAGATACGGCATATGGTATGCCAGAGGCGTGATTGTTGGCAACACGAACTTTTGGCGTGTCGCGCTTTTCATCCAAAAATTTTTAGGGCTTCCGAAATCCGCGCAGCCGGAAAGGTCAGCCCCGCCTTGCGGGCGGGGCTCCGTGGCGTTCTCAGGATTGGATGGACGAGGCGTCGACCGCCGTCTTCAGACCGTCGCGGACGCGGTGCGGGACGAGGCGGTGACGGCAAGCGCCGCGATGGCCGCCGCCAGGGGCACGAAGGACACCCAGAGCACCGAATCCCAGCCGAACGCCGCCAGCAGTCCGCCGGACGCGAAGGACCCCAGGGCCATCGTACCGAACACGATGAAGTCGTTGAGCGACTGCACCTGGGTCTTCTCCTCCGGACGGTGGCACTCCAGAACGAGCGCGGAGGCCCCGAGGAAGCCGAAGTTCCAGCCGACTCCCAGCAGGATCAGGCTGACCCAGAAATGCGCCACATCCACGCCCCCCAGCCCGACCACGGCGGAGGCGGCGATCAGGCCCAGGCCGGCGAAGACGATCCGGGACGCGCCGAACCGCTCGACCAGCCGCCCGGTGACGAAGCTCGGAGCGTACATGGCGATCACATGCCATTGCAGACCGAGGTTGGACACCTCCTGGGACAGGCCGCACAGCCGCATCGCCAGCGGGGCCGCCGTCATGATGAAGTTCATCAGCAAGTAGGAGACGACCCCGCACAGCACGGCGGTGACGAATCGCGGCTTGCGGACGATGACGCCGAGCGGGCGCCCTCCGGCGGACTCCGCCGCGGTCGGCATCGGCAGCCGCACGCCGACCAGCACCAGGGCGGAAACCGCCGCCACGGCGGCCTGGGCTAGGAATGTCGCCAGGAACAGGTGCGGCGGCCAGACATCCATGGTGACGGTGACGAGCTGCGGTCCGATCACCCCGGCGAACACCCCTCCGGCCATCACGGCCGACATCGCCCGCGGCCGCCGTTCCGGCTCGACGCAATCGGTCGCGGCGAAGCGGAAGGACAGGACCACGGCGGCGTAGGCGCCGCCTGGGACCATCGCCGCACAGAACAGCCAGAAGCTTCCCAGAATCACCGCCAGGGCGGAGAGCAGCCCGACGAGCACGCCGCAGCCCGTCCCCGCCAGGAAGGCGGCGCGCCGCCCATGGCGCCGGGCGATGGCGCCGGCGGGAATGGTGCAGACCGCCATGCCCACGACGAAGACGGACAACGGCAGCGTGGCCAGCGCCGGGCTGGGAGCCAGCGTGTTCCCGACGATGGCTCCCGTCGCGTAGACGACCACCGCATTGGCGCCGGCCAGCGCTTGCGCCGCCGCCAGCCGCAGAACGTTCGCTGTCCCGTGCGCGTAAAAGTTGGTGTCGGCTTGGCTCATGACGGTCCTCGGGACTGGCTCTGTGGCGGTTGCCTCAGGCTTACCGACCCGCCATCATGAATAGAAGTGGTATGTTCTCATGATTGGATGAGCCGGAGTCATGAATGATTGACCGCCAGATCCTCGCGATCCTTCGAGAGGTGGATCGGGTGGGCAGCGTCACCGCCGCCGCCGAACGGCTGAATCTCAGCCAGTCTGCGCTGAGCCACACGATGCGCAAGTTCGAGGAACGCTGCGGCGTCGAAATCTGGACGAAGAAGGGGCGGAGCCTCCGCTTCACCCAGGCTGGCCAGCACCTTTTGGCGCTGGCGCAGCGCCTGCTGCCGCAGTTCGAGCACGCCGAACGGATTCTCGCCGATTTTGCGTCGGGCCGCCGCGGGGCGTTCCGGGTGGGCATGGAATGCCATCCCTGCCAAGCTTGGCTGATGCGGATGACCGCCCGCTATCTCACGCAATGGCCGGACGTGGATTTCGAGGTCCGCACCGCCTTCCGCTTCGACGGCTTGGCCGCGCTGCTCGACAACGAGATCGATCTGCTGATCACGCCCGACCCCGTCGAGACTGCCGACGTCCTGTTCATGCCGGTCTTCGACTACGAACTCGTCCTCGTGGTGCATGACACGCATCCTCTCGCCGCGCGGGGTGTGGCTCAGCCCGAAGACCTGCGTGCGGAGGAACTGATCACGGTCCCGGTCAGCCTGGAACGGCTGGACGTCTACACCCGCTTCCTCGTCCCCGCCCATTGCCGTCCGCGTCGCCACAAGACCGCGGAGTCGACCGACCTGATGCTCCAGCTCGTCGCCGCCCGGCGTGGAGTCACCGTCCTGCCGGACTGGCTGGTGCTGGAGGATGGTGCCGGCCTGCCCATCCGCAGCGTGCGGTTGGGAAGCGAGGGGATCGGCAAGAGCATTCATCTCGGTGTCCGCCGCGGCGAGGAGGGCGTGGATTACATCGCCGGCTTCCTGGCGCTTGCGCGGGCAGCGGATCAATAAGCAAGTGAGCAAAAAATGGCCGTGCTGTTTCCAGCACGGCCAGTGATTTCGAGAGGCTCGCATAAATGCAGAGCAACAACCCGCCCGATACAAAGGGTGAAGCACCCTGTGCAAGACCAAGATGACTGGTCAGACCACTCGCCGCAATCCCTCATTTTCAGCTTTCCACATTGCGGAAACAGCACTCTTCCCCGCCCGAATACACAACAAAGAAGACCGCGCCGTTGCCGGCGCGGCCAGTCACTTCGGGGAAAACACCACTGCGAAGAAAACGGATCAGCCCTTGAAGACCTTGAGCATGGTGGAACCCAGGCTCGCGGGGCTGTCGGC
>NZ_QLKQ01000124.1 GCF_003349955.1 Azospirillum brasilense | reverse complement strand
TTGCCGCCGTCGCGCTTCTCAGCGGCCCCGGCGTCGTGGGAGCCGGGTTATAGGCGGGTTGGCCAAACCCGGCAAGAGCTTTTTTCATCGCTCCGCATTTTTTCGGAAACGCCAGCGTCACAATGAGCCATTGGTCACAGAACCATTGGTCACAGAGAGGGCCATTCAGGATTTGAGGGAAATGTGCAATCTTGCCGTCCCGGTCACCCACCGGTCATCCGATCGATCGTCACAACAGGTGGACGGCACTGTGCGTTTCAGAAAATCGCTCCTGACGGCGGCCCTTCTGTCCGGCCTTCTCGCGGCGTGCGCCAGCGATCCGTCATCCTCCTCCCGCGACGCCAACATCGACGCCCATATATCGGAGGCCTCGCGCCGCTTCGGGATG
Organism: Azospirillum brasilense; assembly: GCF_003349955.1. GTDB lineage: Bacteria > Pseudomonadota > Alphaproteobacteria > Azospirillales > Azospirillaceae > Azospirillum > Azospirillum brasilense_B. Next base: position 12,111 of record NZ_QLKQ01000124.1, on the reverse strand, counting down.
CCGGAGCAGTGGATACGCGAGGTCATCCGCCAGGAGAGCGGCGGGCGCACCATGATGAACGGGCGCCCCATCACCAGCCACGCCGGCGCCATGGGGCTGATGCAGGTGATGCCGGTGACCTATTCGGAGATGCGCCGCAAGCACGGGCTGGGGTCCGACCCCTATCACCCGCGCGACAACATCCTGGCGGGCACCGCCTATCTCCGGGAGATGTACGACCTGTTCGGCTCGCCGGGCTTCCTCGGCGCCTACAATTGCGGTCCGGGCTGCTACGCCGATTATCTGGCCGGCAACCGCCGCCTGCCCGGCGAGACACGGCGCTACATCGCGTCGGTGTCGCCGCGCCTGGAGGGCGGCATCACCGGCGGCGCGGTGGAGGTCGCCAGCCTGCCCGCCACGCAGCCTCCGCCCATTTCCGCCGCTCCGGCCCCGGTGCCGGTGACCCCGGTGCCGGCCCCGCCGGTCGCCCCCCTGCCGCCGCCGGTCATCGGGGCCACGCCGCTGCCGGTGAAGGTCGCTGCGGCGGGCGGCTGGACCGTCCAGCTCGGCGCTTTCCGCTCCCCCGACGACAGCGCCCGCATCATCGACCGGGCGCGCCGGTCCATGCCGGGCACGCTGAGCCGCACGGAACGGGTGGTGCAGACCGTGGACACCCAGAACGGGCCGCTCTACCGCGCCCGGCTGACCGGCCTGACCCAGCAGGACGCGGCGCAGAGCTGCGCGAGCCTGACGGGCATGGGCATGGCCTGCTTCGTGGTGCCCCCGGGCGCGTAAGCGCCCGGTACTCCAATGACAAGCGCCTGAGCGCCCGGCATCACCAGGTTTGACGCGGGATCAGATGTCGAGCGGCAGGGAATCGAGGTCCAGACCCAGGCGGCGGACGATCTCCGCCGCCGTGTTCAGGTTGGTCTCGAACTTCCAGGTCTGGCCGTTGGGACGATATTCGTTGACGTTGGGGCGCCCGTTCGCGAAGCGGTAGGGCTGCACGCTGTACCAACGGGCGTCGCTCATGCCGATCCCCTGCTCCGCGGCGTAGGATTCGGCAACCTGCGGCCAGATGATGCCGCCGGGCTGGGTGGGCTGGTCGCTGTCCAGGAAAGCGACGATGCGGACGCCGTTCAGCTCGAAGTCCACGCGCTGTTTCACACCACCGCCGGTGGAATTGTCCGGGACGGACGCGGACGAAGTCTGCGGCACTGTTACCTTTTCCATGACCTATAGCTCCGATTTGTCTGACAGCGTATAGGCAGTGGCGCACAGGGACCAGAGGCAAAATGCTCCCACCGGCCCCACCGGCTTGCAAAAGCGGCGGCCGGGTCCCGCTCAAGGTGCCGGGGCGGCGGCGCGCACGGCTTTCGTCATACCCTGCGATCGAAGAATTACCGCGGCCGGGCCATCGTTGGGGATTCCCACGGACCGTGCGATGCGCTAGATTCGGTTTTGGTTTTGTTCGCAGCCACCATCCCTGGTCAGAATGGCCCGCCTCATCGACCGTCCCGCCGAATATCAGGACCGTTCCATCGCCCCCGGCACCGCCGCTCCACGATGCGAGCATTGCGGGCGTCCGCACGGCCATACGTTGCGCTGCCTGCCGGACGGCCGCTGGCTGTCGCCCGACGGGATCTGGTTCAGCGACGAAGGCGACCCGGCCCCCTGGCCGGACGTGGTCGAGTATGCCGGGGTCCGGACCTCCCGCAGCATCGTCGGACAATACCGCCGCGCCGCGGCGATCGAGCGGTCCACCGAGAAGGCGATGGCCGAGAAGGCGATGGAACGGCGGTGGCTGTGCCGGCGTTGTCATATGGTCACCGCGCGCGACGAGCATCGGCGCGTCACCCGGACCCGGTCCCTGATGCGCCTCGCGCTCGGCGACCTGTTCGAGGGAACCTACACCATCTGAAGGGCTGCTCGGCCCTTCCGGGGAAAGAAAGCCAGACATTCCATGCAGAACGGACATTCGACGCGCCGCGGGGCCGAGCCGCGGCGCACGGTGGGGGACTCCGCTTCGCGCCCCGCGAGGCCGGTCGATCCGGTCGTGATGGCTCTGAACCTGCTGAACGGTTCCCGCACCCGGGCGGCGCTTCTCAAGGCCGTGGAGGAGCGGGTGAAGACCGATGCGGAGGAACGCCGCCGCTTCGCCGCCGCCGCCGGACGGGTGCAGGGCGCCACGGGCGAGCAGGCGCTGACCCAGGCGGTCGGCAATTACCTGCGCGACCTGTCCCGCCTTCCCGAAGCCGGGCGCAGCGGGCCCTATCTGTGGCTGGCAGAGACGGTCGCCGTCCTGGCCGGCGGCGGGCGTCCGGGGCAGCCGGCCAGCCTCTTCCGCGACCCGCGGGCCGAGGCGGAAGCGCTGTTCCGCCCGCGCGGAGCGGCCTCGGCGTAACGGCGGCGCTGGAAAACGGGAGAAGCCCGGCGCCGGAGATTCTCCGATGCCGGGCGATTCCTCAACGGACCCCGCGTGCGATCAGGCGATGGTGCCGTCGAACAGGGCCGGCTCGATGGCGTGCATCTTCGCCGCGTTCACCGCCCAGTCGTCGGTCATGATGCCGCCGGTATCGCCCGAGCCGGGGCTCCAGGCCCAGTAGGTGAAGCTGACGCCCTGGTCGCCCGCCGCCAGATCGGACTTGCCGTCGCCGTTGTAGTCGCCGTCCATGTACTTGACCATGGCGTCGAGCCACTGCTTGTCCTGGCTGGTCTCCAGCTTGGTGCCGAACTCGCCGACCAGGACCGGCGCGATGTCCTTCTGAACGATCCAGCCCCAGGCGTCCGTCCAGATGTCCTTCATGTTGTTCGGATAGCTGGGATCGTTGAACCAGCCGAAGCCGGCCATCGACGGCGGGTAGTCGTGGACGGAATAGACCAGCTTGTTGTCGACGTTGAAGTCGACCGGGTCGGTCTTCACGCCGTCCAGGTTGCCGCCCCACCAGTAGGTGCCTTCGGACGAGTTCTCGACGCCCTCGACGATCAGCAGCCAGTTCGGGTTGACCGACTGCACGGCGTTGCCGATGCGCTCCGCCGCGGCCTTCCAGTCGGTGGCCTGGTTGCCGTCGCCCCAGGTGGCTTGGCCGTGCGGCTCGTTGTGCAGGTCGGCGGCGACGACCGACGGGTTGTCGGCGTAGCGCTGGGCCAGCATCTTCCAGTTTTCGATCATCTTCGATTCCGGGTACTGGTCAGTGTACCAGAGCCCGTTCTCGTTGGCCGAGGCGCCGTCGCCGGAGCGGTGGTGGTCGAGGATGATCTTCATGCCGGTCTGATCGGCGTATTCGATGATCTTGTCGAACACCTCGAGGCTGGTCTTGCCCTGAAGCTCCGGGTTCTTCGAATAGTCGATGCCGGTCGGCATGCGGCCGTTGTCCAGCATGGCGTCCGACCAGGGCAGGCGGATGGTGTTGAACCCCTGGTCCTGCATCTGGTTCATGATGTTCTTGTAGCTGTCCTGCCACAAGCCCTGCGGGGCGAAGGCGTAGCCCTCCGCGCCGAACCAGTTGACGCCGGTCAGCTTCACGTTGTTGCCGGCGCTGTCGACGATCTGGCTGCCCTCGGTGTGCAGGTAGCCGCTGGACCCGGCACCGCTGTCGGTGGAGGGGGTGGTCACGGGGGCGGTCGGCGCGGCCGGCGTCGTGCTCGGCGACGTGGAGGGCGCGGAGGCGGACTCGGCGGTGAACAGGCCCTTGTCGGCCTCCACCACCAGCGTGCCGTTCCACCACAGGTCGGCCTGCCCCTTGATGACGTCCTTGCCGTCGAGCGCGCCCTTGTCGTAGCTGACCGCGGAGTCGGTCGGGGCGTATTCGTGGCCGTTGATGGTCACGCTGCCGACATGCAGGTTGCGGTCCTGGCCGTTCACCGTGGCGTCGTTGTCGTACTGGACCTGGATCTTGTGCGCCTGATCGGCGGCCAGATCGGTCTTGAAGGAGAAGTCCTTGGACTCCGTGCCGGCCGTGCCCTCGCCGATCTTCTTGCCGTCCGCCAGCACCGTGAAGTGCGCGTTCTGGCCCGCCGCGGCGGTGCCGTGGGCGTTGACGGTGATGGTCGAGGAACCGGTGGCGGCGGAGGCGCCGCTGCCGCCCGTGGCGGCGCTGTCGGCCTCCGGCGCGGCGGGGGTGCTGCCGGATGTGGCCGTATTGGTGGCCGTGTCGGGCGTGGCGCCGTAGAGCGACGCCGGGGTGGAGAAGCTCAGCGCCCCATTCCACCACAGGCCTTCCTGGCCGGCCATGGTCCCGCCGGCATCGTCGTGCCGCTCGTAGCTCGCGTCGGTCGGGCTCAGCGTGTGGCCGTTGATGACGATGGACTTGATGCCCAGGTCGCGGTTCGACCCTGCGTTCACATCGTCGTTGTCATAAACAACCTGGACTTTGTGTGCCTGACCAGAGGAAACGTCAACGTCGAATGTATAGGCTTTCGGCTCGGCCGAGCCCACCGACGCCTGACCAACATCCTTGCCGTCGATCGTCAGACGAAAGTGAGGATTCACAGCGTCCGAAGAGGTGCCATAGGCGTTCACGACGATTTTGGACTTGGTCAAACCAGTGGAGGTCGTCGCCATTTGTCTATTCCATTGCGGTTTCGATGGCTAGACCGTGGCGCCAGATGGTTAACGAGATACTAACAATTCCTTTAAAATAAATTAACCATTTGTGGCAAATGGGAGCGGCCGACCGCAGGCGTTGCCTGATGCGGCGGCGCAACAGCAGGCCAGTCCTGGCTTTGCGGGGGGTGTGCCCCGGCCGTTGCCGCCGTCCTTCCGCAGGGCCGTTCGGCGGCCTTGCCCCAGCCTGGTCACAGGGGGGAGCGCCAGCGGGTTCACGTCCGGGGGTCGCCCGTCGTCCCGGTATGGACAGCGTGGTGCGGGCCGGCGCGGAGCCCCGCCCTTCCGAAGTGTCAACCCGCGGGAGAAGCCGTGCGTGCTACACTGTGCGCCGTGACGGATGGTGGATGATGACGGTCATGAGGATTGTGGCGGCCCCGAGGATGGCGGCCCCGAGGATGGCGGCTCTGGCGGCGGCCCTGGCAGCCACGCTTGCCGGCGCGCCGGCGCAGGCGGCGCAAGCGTCTCCAGCCCCCGCCGTAGGGCAGAGCGTGTCTCTGGTGACCACCAGCGGGGCGGCCACCTTCAAGCTGTGCCGCAACTGGGTGTTCACCCACACCTGCCGCGAGTATGGCAACGTCGCGGTGCCCGCGCGCATCGCGGCGGGCGATTCGTTTGAAATCACCTTCGGCAGCAACCCGAAGACGATGTGGTTCCGGGTCAAGGCCGTCCTGCTTCAGGACGGTCGCTGCCTGCTGATCCCCAAGCACGAGGACATGCCCGCCAAGGGCGAGGACGAGCCGGTGGACATGCTGATCGTGGACCCGTGCCGCGTCCTGAAGTGACGGTCCCGCGGTAAAGGCGCGCCCGGTCGCGGGCCGCCTTCCGCAGGACGGCGGACTCAGCGCAGCGGGATGTTCATCTGCACGCTGAGGCCCGGGGCGGGCGCGTAATAGACCGGCGGCGGCGGTGCGTAGACCACGCGCGGGGCCGGGGCGTAATAGACCGGCGGCGGGCGGCGCATCACCACGACGGGCGGCGGCGGCTCGTAGATCACCACGGGGCCGTGGCCGCGGTGGTGATGCTTGTGCTTGTGCTTCTTCCAGCGCCCATGGTCGTCGGCCAGCGCCGGAGCGGCCAGCGCGACGGTCAGCACCAGGCTTCCCAGCGCCACGCCCCAGCCCCGCTTGCTGAGCCCACCCTCGCCTGAATGGCCCGCGCCTGTGTGGACGGACATTCCCTGCATCCTTTTTCTGCAATCGGTTGACCCGATCCTAACAGCAGATCGTGCGCCCAAGCTCCGGCTCCAACCATCCGCCCTGGGACAAATTTCGGGCACCCCTTATTCCCCGAAGGGGGTGCTCCCAGGCGGAAATGACGGGTCGAAAACCGAACGAACGTCAGAGGTTGCGGCCATTCGATTTGGTGTTCGCAGGCGCCAAAACTGTGTCACACTGTCGCATGGTGAATGGCATCGGGAGCGTCCGTATGGAAAGCCGCCGCAACCAGCCGCAACGTCACATCGTTCTCGCCTCGCACCCGACCGGCGGCGCTAAGCCGCGCTACACCCCGGTCCACTGGGGCGCTCCCACCGCCGCGGAGCGCGGGCCGGTCGTCGCCTCCCTCTCCGACCCGGCGCAACGCAACGCCATCGGCGCCCACGCGGGCAGCTACGCGGTCTACCGGGCGCTCGCCGTCGCGGCCGGGCAGCTCAGCGCCTATCACGTGCCGGACCTGACCAACACCGCCCCCGCGGAGCCGATCGGCCCGCATCCGCAATGGGGCGATCCGGAGAAGATCGTCTCCATCGACCCCTTCGGCCACATGGTCAGCGAGGCTTTCGGCGATCATCTGGCGCGCGGCGTCGACGTCCGCCCGACCATCGCGGTGACCAAGGCGCGCATCAAGATGCCGGAGCTGGTGGACGCCATGCGGGCCGGGCGTCTGGCGGCGGACGGCCAGATCCTGCTGCCGAGCGGCGACGCCCGCGTGACCAAGGTGGCCATCGAGCCGGTGTGGTTCCTGCCCGGCATCGCCAAGCGCTTCGGCATCACCGAGAGCGCGCTGCGCCACGGCCTGTTCGAGCACACCGGCAGCATGTTCCCGGAGCTGGTGACCCGCCCCGACCTGAAGGTCTTCCTGCCGCCGATCAACGGGCTGACCGTCTACATCCTGGGCGACGTGGCGGCGCTGACCGACCCGGCGCGCAAGGTCGCCTGCCGGGTCCATGACGAGTGCAACGGCTCGGACGTCTTCGGCTCCGACATCTGCACCTGCCGTCCCTACCTGACCCACGGCGTCGAGGAGTGCATCCGCACCGCCCAGGAGAACGGCGCCGGCCTGGTGATCTACAACCGCAAGGAAGGGCGGGCGCTGGGCGAGGTGACCAAGTTCCTGGTCTACAACGCGCGCAAGCGGCAGCCCGGCGGCGACCGCGCGGAGGCCTATTTCGAGCGGACGGAATGCGTGGCCGGCGTTCAGGACATGCGCTTCCAGGAGCTGATGCCCGACGTCTTCCACTGGCTGGGCGTCACCCGCATCGACCGCATGGTGTCGATGAGCAACATGAAGTCCGACGCCATCCGCCGCGCCGGCATCGAGATTGTGGAGCAGATCCCGATCCCGGACGAGCTGATCCCCGACGACGCCAAGGTGGAGATGGACGCCAAGAAGGCCGCCGGCTATTTCACCCCCGCCGTGCCGACCGCGGAGGAGCTGACCGTCGCCAAGGGCCGGGGGCTGACCGATTGAGCGCCGTCAGCGACGATGATGTGGGGTGGCTGCTCTCCGCCGACGCGGTGCGCCAGCGCGCCCACGCGATCCTGGCGAAGGCCGAGCGCGGCGACCTCGCCCATTTCGCGTTCCACCCGGAGCGGATGGAAGAGGCAGCCGCCCTGGTCGCCGCGGTGACGCGGGAGTCCTACCCGGACCTCGACGTTCCCTACCACAGCCGTTGGCGGCACTTCGTGGTGGAGGGGGTGGACCGCTGGAAGGCGCTGGAAGCCCGGCTGGACATCCCCGACACCGACGAGATCGCGCGCATCCGCTTCGACCTCGCGGTGACCAGCGTCCTGCTCGACGCCGGGGCCGGCGACCGCTGGCGCTACCGCGACGCGGCGGGGATCGAACTGGCGCGCTCCGAAGGGCTGGCCATCGCCAGCTTCGACCTGTTCCGCGCGGGCGGCTTCGCCAACGATCCGGTTGTGGCTTACTTGCGCGCCGACGCAGCGGCCCTCTGCGCGATGACCGAGGAAAGGCTCGCCCGCGGCTTCCAGGCCGGGCCGGACAACCCGCTGGTCGGGCTGGAGGGGCGTGCGGCGCTGCTCCGCCGTCTGGGAAGCGCGCTGACCGCCGCCCCCGACCTGTTCGGCAGGCCGGGGCGGGTCGGCGCCCTCTACGACGCGCTGAAGGCGCAGGCCGTGGACGGGACGCTTCCCGCCTCCGCCATCCTCGACGCTGTGCTGCGCGGGCTGGGGCCGATCTGGCCGGGCCGGATCGAGCGCGGCGGCGTCAATCTGGGCGACAGCTGGACCCATTCGGCGGTCGGCCTCGTCCCCTTCCACAAGCTGTCGCAATGGCTCAGCTACTCGCTGGTCGAGCCGCTGGAGGGGGCCGGCATCGCCGTCACCGGGCTGGACCGGCTGACCGGCCTGCCGGAATACCGCAACGGCGGGCTGCTGGTGGACAGCGGCGTGCTGATGCCGAAGCACCCGCGCCTCTTCACCGACGAGCTGGAGGTGGGGGACGAGGCGGTGGTGGAATGGCGCGCCCTGACCGTCGCCCTGCTCGACCGCCTCGCCGACGCGGTGCGCGCGCGGCTGGGCGTGCCCGCGGAAAGCTTCCCGCTCGCCAAGGTTCTCCAGGGCGGCACCTGGACCGCCGGGCGCCGGATCGCCCGCGAGCGCCGCCCCGGCGGCGGCCCGCCGATCCGCATCCGCAGCGACGGAACCGTCTTCTGATGTGACGCCAACCACCCGAAGGGTCGCCCATGCCCATCCCGACACTCACCGTCATCGACCATCCTCTGGTCCAGCACAAGCTGACCCTTCTGCGGCGGCGGGAGACCCCCACCGCCCGGTTCCACGAGGTGATGCGGGAGGTGTCGCAGCTCATGGGCTACGAGCTGACCCGCGACCTTCCCCTGGAGGACCGCCCGGTGGAAACGCCGTTGGCCAGCTTCGACGCGCCGCTGCTGACCGGCAAGAAGCTGTGCCTCGTCTCCATCCTGCGCGCCGGGCAAGGGCTTCTCGACGGCATGCGCACGCTGCTGCCGTCGGCCCGCATCGGGCACATCGGCCTCTACCGCGACCAGGAGACGCTGACCCCCGTCGAGTATTTCTTCAAGGTGCCGGAGGACATCGAGGAGCGGCTGGTCATCCTGGTCGATCCCATGCTCGCCACCGGCCACACGGCGGTCGCGGCGGTGCACCGGCTGAAGGACGCGGGTGCGGCCTCGATCAAGCTGGCCGTCCTGGTGGCTGCCCCGGAGGGCTTGCGCACCTTCCACGACGCGCATCCCGACGTGCCCGTCTTCACCGCCGCGGTGGACGAGCGGCTGGACGGGAACGGCTACATCCTCCCCGGCCTGGGCGACGCGGGCGACCGGCTTTACGGCACCCGCTGAGAATCGTTGCCGCCCTTTTGGTCACATGCCACCCTGCCGACCCGTGAGAGCCGCAGCAGGGCTGACGCGCACGGAATGGCATTGCCGTTGCAACGCCTCTGCTGCATTTCTGAGCTGAAACAGCAAAGCAGACGGAGGGGGTTTTTCCATGGGGAACGTGATTGGGGGGAGCGTATTCGGCGTGGCGCGGCGCGCCGTCCTGTGCGGCGCTGCGGCGGTCGCCGTCGCGGCGATGGCTCTGCCCGCCTGGGCCCAGTCGAAGGTCAAGGTCGCCGGCATCTACACCGTGCCGATCGAGCAGCAGTGGGTCAGCCGCATCCACACCGCCCTGAAGGCCGCCGAGGCCCGCGGCGAGATCGAGTATGTCTGGGCCGAGTCGGTCGCCAACACCGACTATGAGCGCGTGATGCGCCAGTACGCCGAAGGCGGCCAGCAGCTGGTCTTCGGCGAGGTCTTCGGCGTCGAGCGCGCGGCCCGCGCCGTCGCCAAGGACTATCCCAAGACCGCCTTCGTCATGGGCTCCAGCTTCAAGCCGCAGGAGCCGAACTTCTCGGTCTTCGACAACTACATCCAGGAGCCGGCCTATCTGACCGGCATGATCGCGGGCGCGGTGTCCAAGTCGAACGTCATCGGCATGGTCGGCGGCTACCCGATCCCGGAGGTGAACCGCCTGATGAACGCCTTCATGGAGGGCGCCAAGGAGGTGAACCCGAACGTGAAGTTCATGGTCAGCTTCATCGGCTCCTGGTTCGACCCGCCGAAGGCCAAGGAAGCCGCCTTCGCCATGATCGACCGCGGCGCCGACGTGATGTACGCCGAGCGCTTCGGCGTGTCCGACGCCGCCAAGGAGCGCAAGGTCCTGGCCATCGGCAACGTCATCAACACCCAGCCGCAGTATCCGGAGACCGTGGTCGCCAGCGCGCTGTGGCACATGGAGCCGTCGGTCGACCGCGCCATCGCCGCGGTGAAGGCCGGCAGCTACAAGGCCGAGGATTACGGCCCCTACAGCCAGATGGTCCACAAGGGCTCCAGCCTCGCCCCGCTCGGCACTTTCGAGGGCAAGGTTCCCGCCGACGTGATGGCCAAGGTGAAGGCCCGCGAGCAGGAGATCCTCGACGGCAAGTTCACCGTGAAGGTGAATGACAACGAGCCCAAGTCGACGATGTGACTTCCTAACTCCTTCTCCCTCCTGTGAGGGAGGCCATCGAACCCTTTCCCCTCCGGGGAGAGGGTGGCCCGAAGGGCCGGTGAGGGGGTTGCGCTTTTGCCGGACGTGCCGAGACGCGCAACCCCCTCACCCTAACCCTCTCCCCGGAGGGGAGAGGGAATATGTTTCTTGCCTCCCCGGCACCCCGCGGACATCCATGACATCACCCCCCATCGTCCTCCGCCTCTCCGGCATCACGAAGCGGTTCGGGCCGCTCGTCGCCAACGATTCGATCTCGCTGACGCTCCACAAGGGCGAGGTGCTGGCCCTGCTGGGCGAGAACGGCGCCGGCAAGACGACCCTGATGAACATCCTGTTCGGCCATTACGTGGCCGATGAAGGAACCATCGAGGCGTTCGGCCAGCCGCTTCCCCCCGGCTCCCCCCGCGCGGCGCTGGCCGCCGGGATCGGCATGGTCCACCAGCACTTCACCCTGGCCGACAACCTGTCGGTGCTCGACAACATCGCCGTGGGCACGGAGTCGCTGTGGCGCCCGCGCTCCGACCGCGCCGCCGCCAAGGCCAAGCTGCTCGACCTCGCCCGCCGCTTCGGGCTGGAGGTGCGGCCCGACGCGCTGGTCGGCGACCTGTCGGTGGGCGAGCGGCAGCGGGCCGAGATCCTGAAGGCGCTCTACCGCGACGCCCGCGTCCTGATCCTGGACGAGCCGACCGCGGTGCTGACCCCGCAGGAATCCGCCAGCCTGTTCGACACGCTGCGCCGCCTGACCGCCAACGGTCTGGCCGTGGTCTTCATCAGCCACAAGATGAACGAGGTCTTCGCGGCCAGCGACACCGTCGCCGTTCTGCGCGGCGGGCGCCTCGTCGCCACCCGCAAGACCGCCGAGACCGACCGCGAGGAGCTGGCCGAGCTGATGGTCGGCCGCGCCCTGAAGCCGCCCACCCCGATCCCGCTGGAGCCGGGCGAACCGGTGCTGACGCTGTCCGGCGTCACCGTCGCCTCCGGCCACGGGCGCCCGCTGCTCGACGGCGTGGACCTGACCATACGCCGCCGCCAGATCGTCGGCATCGCCGGCGTGTCGGGCAACGGGCAGACCGCGCTGGCCGAGCTGGTCAGCGGCCTGATCCCCCCCGACTCCGGCACCATGGCGCTGAAGGGCGAGGCCATCGGCAACGCGGAACCGGCGGAGATGGTCCGGCGCGGCGTCGCCCGCATCCCGGAGGACCGCCACGCCGCCGGCCTCGTCGGCGCCATGGCGGTGTGGGAGAACCTGATCGCCGAGCGCTACCACGACCCGGCCTTCCAGCGCTTCGGCCTGATCCGCCGGGGCGCCGCCCGCGCCTACGCCGAGGAGGTGATCGAAGCCTTCGACGTGCGCTGTCCGGGACCGGACGCCCGCACACAGCTGCTGTCCGGCGGCAACATGCAGAAGCTGATCCTCGGCCGCACGCTGGCCCACGGGCCGGACCTGATCCTGGCGAGCCAGCCGACCCGCGGCCTGGACGTCGGCGCGGTGTCCTACGTCCATGGGCGGCTGCTGGAGGCCCGCGCCGCCGGGGCCGGGGTGCTGGTGATCTCCGAGGACCTCGACGAGATCCTGGCGCTGGCCGACGGCATCACCGTTGCCTATCACGGGCGCCTCACCCCCGTTCTGCCCCACGGCCGCGTGTCGGTCCGCCAGCTCGGCCTGCTGATGGCCGGGCATTGGGAGATTTTGCCGGAGATCGTCGGGGGGGGCGTGCCATGAGATACCGTCACGCTGAGCAAGCGATTTTTTCAGGCGGCAAGCTTTTGCTC
>NZ_QLKQ01000123.1 GCF_003349955.1 Azospirillum brasilense | reverse complement strand
GGGTAAGGGGCAGGGTGGGGAGTACCTCTCCCACCGGGGCGCCCCTGGACAGGTGGCGGGGGGACGGCTAAACCCTTGCGCCGGACCGTCCCCTTCCCCTCGCGCCAGAGTGTCCGCCCGTGACGCCCGACATCACCCTCCTCGACACCGTCGCCTTCCTGTGGTTCCTCGCCTGCTGGGCGGGCTTCACGCTGATCCAGGACCACATGCTGGGCGGGCGCATGGTCGTCAACCAGCATCTGAAGAAGGTGCGCCGCCATTGGATGGAGCGGATGCTGGAGCGCGACAACCGCATCATGGATTCGCAGCTCGTCGGCCACACGATGCAGAGCTGCACCTTCTTCGCCAGCACGAACATGCTGGTGCTGGCCGGTCTGGTCGGCGCCTTCGGCGCGGTGGAGAACGCCCACAAGCTGGTCGGCACGCTGTCCTTCACGGTGCAGACCACGCGCGAGTTCTTCGAGCTGAAGATGCTGCTGCTCGTGGCGATCTTCACCTTCGGCTTCTTCAAATTCACCTGGGCGCTGCGCCAGTACAATTACTGCTGCGCCCTGATCGGCTCCGCCCCGCTGCCTCCGGTGCCGGCGGAAGAGAAGACGGCCATGGCGGACAGCATCGCCGCGGCCATGACGCTGGCCGTCAAGGCGCTGAATGGCGGCATGCGCGCCTATTACTTTGCCATGGCGGCGCTGGCCTGGATGCTCGGCCCCTGGTTCTTCATGGTGTCCACCGCGGCGGTCATCGTCGTCCTGACCCGCCGGCAGGGCTTCTCCGCGACGGAGAAGGTCATCCGCGTACAGGCGGATGCGTTGGAGAAACGCAAACGGCCATGATGCACGGTTTTGGCGAGAAATAGGTTAAAATGTTCTAAATCTGCGACGTTATGGCCAATACGCTGCAGCGCAAATTAATGCTTTTGTCATAGCCGCCTGATGAACGCGTGCGCTGCAGCACGCCATGTTGAGGGGGTTGGCCATGGACATCGACACAGCGGTATCGGTCTTGAATTCGCTGGACGAGGCGGAACGGCTCCTGGCGGAAGTCCGGCTGCATCCGGGGGCCTGCGGTGCCGCCAAGGAGTTCATGGACCGCAACCGCGCGCTTCTCGATCAGGCGCGCCACTGCATCGACGCCGCGCACGAACTGGCGTAGCGTCGGGTACGCGTTTCGCGTCAGCCCTTCCTGAGAACCTTGCCGCCCGTGCCGGCCATCTTCGCCCAATCCTTCGCGAAATAGGCGAAGTCGCGGGACGGGCGGCTGTAGAGATAGCCCTGCGCCAGCGGCACACCCAGCTCCGTCAGAAGCTGCGCGTGCTCCGGCCCTTCGACCTGCTCCCCGATCAGCCCGAGACCGAGCTGGCCGCACACGTCGACGATGGAGCGCAGCATCGCCATGTCGCGCCCGTTCTGCACGGCGCCGCGGACGAAATGCCCGTCGATCTTGGCGAAATCGGCCTGGAGGCCGTAGAGCGACTGGAAGGAGGTCGATCCGGCCCCGACGTCGTCCAGGCAGATGCGGAAGCCGGCGGCGCGCAGCTTCTGCAGGACCTCGTTCAGCTTGGCGATGTCGGTGACGACGACGGTCTCCGTCACCTCGACCAGCAGCTTGCGGGCCAGCTCGCCGTAGGGCTCGGTCACCGCCAGGAACTGGCGCAGAAAGATCGGGCTCATCAGCGTCTTGGCGGACAGGTTGATCGCCACGTCCGGCAGGGTCGGTTCCTTGCGGTGGGCGTGCATGGTGTCCAGAACCGACTGCGTCAGCAGCAGATCGAAGTCGTAGATCAGCCCGACATCCTCGGCAAAGGTGATGAAGTCCGCCGGGGACGGCATCCCCTCCACCCGCGTCAGTGCTTCGAGATGGTGGACGGTCCGCGTCCCGATGTCGACGATGGGCTGGTAGACCACGAAGAAGTCGCGCTTCTCGATGGTCGCGCGCAGCCGGCCGATGCGGTCCACCGCGTCGGACAGCATGCGCTTGGCGCCGTCCTCCAGGCTGGAGATGGTGAACTCCCCACCCTGGGCCGACGCGAAGGCCTGCACCGTGTAGACCAGCGCGCGCGCCGCGTCGGCGGGGTCCAGCCGCTCGTCCGACACGTCCAGCGACCAGGTGCGGATGCCGCCGGGCAGCTCGCCGCCGACGCTCTGGATGATCTGGGTGATGTGGTCCTGCACCTCCTGCCCGTCGATGTCGGAGGCGTGGACGATGCCGTAGCGGTCGGTGGCCAGTTGCCCGGCGCTGTCGCCGTTGGCGGAGATCGCCCGCAGATAGGCCTCGATCCCCTGCATCACCTCGCTCGCCGCGCCTTCCGGCAGGGCGTCGACCATCGATTGGAGCCCGTCGATCAGCAGCAGGGTCAGGGCGTTGTCCAGCCCCTTCTCCCGCGCCTTGAGGATGCGGTCCTCCAGGATGTGGCTGAAGGCGTTGCCGTCGAGAAGCTGGCCGGCGGCGGCCAGCGCCTCGTTGGTGTTGCGCGGGCCGGAGGCGAGCAGGACGGTCAGGAACAGCGATCCGGGGCAGGAGTCGAGCCGGCAGCCGCCGAGCAGCGCCGGAAAGCGGTTGCCGTCGCAGCCCTGGAAGACGACGCGTGCCGGCTTGATGCGGCCCTTGTCCTGGATGCGCTTGAACAGGACCGTGACGTATTTGCGGTCGTTGGGCGCCACGACGTCGAGCAGGTTGCTGCCGACCAGGCCGCCGACGTCGCCTTCGGTCAGGCGGCAGCGCGCCCCCGCGCTGAACAGGATGGTGCCCTTCGCGTCGGTCTCGATCAGCAGATCCGCTGCGGCGAAGGCGAAGCCGACGAAGCGATCGCGCTCGCGGTGCGACGGGCGCCGGACCTGCGTGCTGGTCTGAGGCACCGGGCGTCTGATCGAGTCGTGCGCAAGCTGCATCGGCAATAGCCCGAAATTGAGAAAAAGTTTATCGAATTGCGTCATTCATTGAATGGAGACTAGCCGTGTTCCCGTTCTGAAAAAAGCGGCAAGATTTGCCCCGCCATTCCGAAGAAAAATTCGGAACCTAGAATTTTCAATGATTTAAAGAGAAATATGGTTTTGAGCCGCGCCGGATTATCGCACCCGCCGCGAGAAAAAAACGACTGCGGGCCGTTTCCGGACAGGAAACGGCCCGCAGCGACGATCGAAAGCGGAGAATCGGCCGGAAAGCTCAGGAGCGGGGATGGAGCCGCGTCACATGGCCCATCTTGCGCCCGGGACGGGATTCGGCCTTGCCGTAGAGGTGCAGGCGGGCGCCCGGCTCGGCCATCAGCTCCGGCCAGCGGTCCGCGTCGGCGCCGATCAGGTTCTCCATCTCGGCGTCGGCCACCCGCTCCACCGAGCCCAGCGGCAGGCCGCAGACGGCGCGGACGAGTTGCTCGAACTGGCAGGAATGGCAGGCGTCCATGGTCCAGTGGCCGGAATTGTGCGGGCGCGGGGCCATTTCGTTGACCAGCACGCCGCCGTCCGGAGTCACGAACATCTCCACCGCCAGCACGCCGACGAGGCCCAGCGCCTCGGCGATGCGGCGGGCGACCCGCTCGGCCTCCGCCGCCGTCTCAGCCGCAACGCGGGCCGGGGCGATGGTCCGGTCGAGGATGCCGTCCTTGTGCCGGTTCTCCACGGCGGGGTAGGCGGCCATGCGGCCGTCCAGCCCGCGGGCGACGATCACCGACACCTCACAGGTGAAGGAGACGAAGCCCTCGACGATGCCGGCGTCGGAACCGATGGCCGCCCAGGCCTCCGCCGGGTCGCTGCCCGGCTCGATCCGCGCCTGCCCCTTGCCGTCATAGCCGAGGCGGGTGGATTTCAGGATGCAGCGCGGCCCGATCTCCGCCACCGCCGCCGCCACCTCGTCGGCGCTGCGGGCGGCGCGCCAGGGGGCGGTGCCGATGCCCAGCGCGTTGACGAAGGACTTCTCCTCCACCCGGTCCTGGGCGACCGACAGCACCTTCCCGCCGGGGTGGACGGGGGTGAAGCGGTTCAGATGCTCGACCACGGCGACCGGGACGTTCTCCCACTCCAGGGTCACCACGTCGACGGAGCGGGCGAAGGCCTCCAGCGCCTCGAGGTCGTCCCAGCCGGCCGAGGTGACGGCCGCCGCGACCTGGGCGCCGGGGCTGCCCTGCGATCCCGGCGCGTAGACGTGCGTCTTGTAGCCCAGCCGGGCGGCGGCGAGCGCGGTCATGCGGCCGAGTTGCCCGTCGCCGAGCATGCCGATGGTCGAGCCGGGCGGAAGGATGCGGTGGGCCATGGTTCAGGCGGGCTCGTCGACGGGGGCTTCGGCGACGGCGGCGGTCTGGCGGGCGCGCCAGGCGTCCAGCGCCTCGGCGACGGCCGGGTCCATCAGGGCGATGACCGAGCCGGCGAGCAATGCGGCGTTGATCGCGCCGGCCTTGCCGATGGCCAGCGTGCCGACCGGAACGCCGCCGGGCATCTGGACGATCGACAGCAGGCTGTCCATGCCCTTCAGCGCGTGGCTTTCCACCGGGACGCCGAAGACGGGCAGGGGGGTCATGGAGGCGGCCATGCCCGGCAGGTGGGCGGCGCCGCCGGCCCCGGCGATCACCACCTTCAGGCCGCGCTCGCGGGCGGTGGTGGCGTACTCGACCAGACGCTGCGGGGTGCGGTGGGCGGAGACGATCCGGACCTCGTGCGGGACGCCGAGCGCGGTCAGCGTCTCGGCGGCGTGCTTCATGGTGGTCCAGTCCGACTGGCTGCCCATGATGATGCCGACCAGCGGCTTGCGGTCGGTGGTGGCGGCGATGGATGCGGACACGGCGCGCGCTTTCCTCTAGGTCCGGAAAGCGGCGCATTATAGAAAGCGCGCGCGCGGAGTCCAGCGCGACGCGATGCGCCGGGCCACGTTCCCCGCCGAAAACCCGTCTCAGGCGATGATGTCGGGCAGCATACGGCTTTCCAGGACCATGATCTGGTCCTTGAGCGCGAGTTTGCGCTTCTTCAGACGTTGCATCTGAAGCTGGTCGAACGGCGCACGTTCGTGCAGTCGGGCGATCACGTCGTCGAGGTCGCGATGCTCGCTGCGAAGCGTGGCCAGTTTTTCCTTCAGCATCTCTTGTTCGTTCATACGCGCGGGGCCCGCTGGCTGAGCGGCGGGGACTATACCAGATTTCCGGCGCAACGGCAGTGCGAAACCACGCATTCTTCGCAGGGTTATAATCCGGTCGCCGGAATGTAATATACTCGGAGGACCAGAACCATTGCGGTGGAGCAACGTTCTGGTATGACTACCTTTCGCAGCGGTTCCAGACGACACGGGACAGTCATCCATGACAGCAGGCAAGCGCATCGGCATTCTCACCAGCGGCGGCGACTGCGCCGGGCTGAACGCGGTCATCCGCGCGGTGGTCCACCGGGCCGTCCTGACCTACGGCTGGCAGGTCCTGGGCATCAAGGAAGGCACCCAGGGGTTGCTGCAGCGCCCGGTGCAGTACCAGGTGCTCGATCTGCCGCAGGTCGACGGCAACATGATGCGCATGGGCGGCACGATTCTCGGCACGACCAACCGCGGCGACCCCTTCGCCTACCCGATGGCCGACGGCACGCAGAAGGACCGGTCGGACGAGATCATCGGCGGCTACCGCGAGCTGGGGCTGGACGCGCTGATCGGCATCGGCGGCGACGGCAGCTTCGCCATCTTGAAGAAGCTGGCCGACAAGGGCGGCTTCCAGATGGTCGGCATCCCCAAGACCATCGACAACGACCTCGGCCTGACCGAGGTGTCGGTCGGCTATGACACCGCCGTCGGCGTGGCGGTCGAGGCGCTCGACCGGCTCCAGCCGACCGCGGCCAGCCACGCCCGCGTCATGGTGCTGGAGGTGATGGGCCGCGACGCCGGCCACATCGCCCTGGCCGCGGGAATCGCCGGCGGCGCCGACGTGGTGCTGATCCCTGAGATCGCCTATTCCATCGAGAAGATCGCCCAGAAGATCAAGCAGGTGCGCTCGACCGGCCGCAACTTCGCGCTGGTCGTGGTGTCGGAGGCGGTCAAGACCGTGGACGGCACCGGCGTGCAGAAGCTGTTCCAGGGCGGCCAGAAGCGCTACGGCGGCATCGGCGACTACATCGGCGAGAAGATCGCCGAGGCGACGGGGGCGGAGACCCGCGTCACCGTTCTGGGCCACGTCCAGCGCGGCAGCATGCCCAGCCCGCGCGACCGTCTGGTCGCCTCGGCCTTCGGCGTGCACGCCGTGGACCTGATCGCGGAGGGCAAGTTCGACCGCATGGTCGCCTGGTCGGACCGTGGCGTCATCGACGTGCCGATCACCGAGGCCATCGCCAAATACGCCTGCGTGGAGCTGGACGGCGCCATGGTCAAAACCGCCCGCGGCCTGGGCATCAGCCTGGGCGACTGAGCGGAAACTCCAGAGAGGCAGGCGCGGCGATGTCGGACAACCCGCTCTGGGACTTCGCGCTCGCCGTCTATGGACGGCCCGGCGTGCCCGCCGCCTGCCTCGACCTCCAGGACCGGCTCGGCCAGGACGTGAACCTTCTGCTGTTCGCTGCCTGGGCCGGCATGGCCTGCAACGCCGGCCTGCCGGCGGAGGAGCTGGCGCGGATCGACACCGCGGTCGCTCCCTGGCGGGACGAGGTGGTCCGCCCGCTGCGCGCCGTCCGCCGCCGGGCGAAGGGCGAGGACGACGCCCTCTACACGCGCCTGAAGGCGGCGGAACTGGAGGCGGAGCGTGTCCAGCAGGACCGGCTCCTCGCCCTGTCCGGGCTTACCCCCGCGCCGGGCGGCGGTATCGCGCTGGCCGCGGCCAACCTCTACCGGCTGGTGCCGGAAGGCGACCCGGCACTGATGGCCCTGCTGGCGGCGCTCGCCACGCCGCCCGAGCCCTGACGGAGCCGGTGCGATGCCGCATGTCACGCTCACCTCCGCGCGCCTGATCCTGCGTCCCTGGCGCGACGGGGACGGCGACGCCTTCCACGCGCTGTCGCAGAACCCTCTGGTGATGGAGCATCTGCTGCCGCTTGCCGACCGGGCGGCGAGCGATGCGGTGATCCAGCGCATCGGTGAGCATTTCGACCGGCACGGCTTCGGCTTCTGGGTGGTGGAGCGGCCCGGCCACAGCCCCTTCATCGGTTTCGTCGGCTTGGCCCGCGTGACGTGGGAGGCGCCCTTCGCCCCCGCCGTGGAGGTGGGATGGCGGCTCGACCCGGCTTATTGGGGGCAGGGACTGGCGACCGAGGCCGCCGGGCTGGCGCTGGCCCACGGGTTCGGCACGGTCGGGCTCGACGAAATCGTCGCCTTCACCGTGCCGGAGAACCGGCGGTCGCGGCGGGTCATGGAGCGGCTGGGGATGGAGCGCGACGCGGCGGACGACTTCGATCACCCGCGGGTTCCCGACGGGCATCGCCTGAAGCGGCACGTCCTCTACCGGATCGGGCGCGACCGCTGGCGGGACGGGATGAGAGATGGACTCAGCGGACGAGAATGAGGCTGTTCTGGTCGCCCGTCTCGTCGGAAACCTGGAAGGGCTTGCCGACATAGAAGGCTTGGCAGCGCTTGCCGCCGGACAGGCGGG
Source organism: Azospirillum brasilense (assembly GCF_003349955.1). GTDB lineage: Bacteria > Pseudomonadota > Alphaproteobacteria > Azospirillales > Azospirillaceae > Azospirillum > Azospirillum brasilense_B. The sequence continues at coordinate 5,343 of NZ_QLKQ01000123.1, read as the reverse complement.
TCAGCCCGGCTTCCCACTCCTGACCGCGTGGCCCGCGGATGCGGAGTTTCAACTGGTCGAGCAGCGGGTAGATCTGATAGCCCTCGAGGTCCAGCGGCTCGCCCTTCGCGGAGAAGGCCTCCTGGTTCAGGGTGAGCGTCTTGCCGTTGAGGTCCAGCTTCACGTCCTGCGCCCATGGGCATCCACCGCCGGCGGGCTTCTCGTTGGCCGCGGCGGGCGCCGCGGTCAGGATCGCCGGGACGAGAGCGCAGGTGAGGGCGAGGGCGCAGACGTTCAAGGTGCTTGTCATCGACGGAATGCTTTTCATAAGCGGGACCCGGTCCTCGCGCTGAATACCCTGGTATGCTCCAGGACATGGGGTGCAGCATAAGTTTTGCAAAAGTGAAATGCAACGCGGGGCTTCTCGTGGGTGGGTTGCGGGAACGGCGGGACTTGTGATCAATCCGTCAGTGGCGCTGACCATTCCTTCGGCTTCCGGTACCCCTTCCACCATCAGGCACGTCCCATGGCGACGATCATCGAGGCCCTTTTGGCCGCCATCGACCACCACCAGTCGGGCCGTCTGGCCGAGGCGGCGATCCTCTACGGGCGGATCCTGGAGGCCGACCCCGAACAACCTGACGCCGCGCAGTTCCTGGGCGTGCTCCACGCGCAGACGGGCCGACCGGCGGACGGGGCGCGTCTGCTGCGCCGGGCGCTGGCGCTGCGCCCCGACTCGGCGGGCGGGCAATCGAACCTCGCCGGCGCGCTTCAGACCATGGGCGACGCGGCGGGGGCGGAGGCCGTCTACGCCCGCGCGCTGCGGCTCGACCCGCTGCTCGCCGACGCCCACGCCAGCCGGGCCGGCGCGCTGCGCGACCTGAACCGGGTGCCGGAGGCCGCCCGTTCGGCGCAGCGGGCTCTGGCGCTGCTTCCGGCCTCGGTGGATGCCCTGGTGAACCTTGCCGAAACGGCGCTGGCCGGACGGCGGGGAGAGGAGGCGGAGCGGGCGGCCCGCCGCGCCGCCGCGCTGGCGCCGGCATCGCCGGCGGCCTGGATGATGCTCGGTTCCGCCTGCGCGGCGCTGAAGCGGTGGGACGAAGCGGAGGCCGCCTACCGCGCGGCGCTGGACCTTGCGCCCGGCTACGGCGCGGCGTGGGGAAACCTCGGATCGCTGCTTGCCGGGCTGGGCCGCTTCGACGAGGCGCTGGCGGCCTTCGCCGCGGCAGAGGAACACGGCTTTTCCGGAGCGTCCCTGTGGTCGGCGCGCGGCAACGCGTGGCTCGCCATGGCCCGGCCGATGGAGGCGCTCGCCGACTTCGACCGGGTGTTGCAGGCCCGCCCGGGCGATGCCGGGATGCGCTGGAACCGCGGCTTCGCCCGGCTGCTGGCTGGCGATTGCGAGGGCGGCTGGCCGGAGTTCGACTGGCGCCGCCACGACGCGCGGGCGGAACCGCCCTGGCGCCGCTTCGCCCAGCCCACCTGGACCGGCGGCGACATCGCCGGGCGCACCATCCTGCTCTACGCCGAGCAGGGGTTGGGCGATACCCTGCAGTTCGTCCGCTACGTTCCGCTGGTGGCGGCGCGCGGCGCGCGGGTGATTCTGGAGGTGCAGCGGCCCTTGATGAGCGTGTTGTCGGGCCTGCCGGGGGTGGAGCGGCTGATCGCCCGCGGCGATCCCCTGCCGGACTTCGATCTCGAATGCCCGCTGATGAGCCTGCCCCGCGCCTTCGGGACCAGGCTGGACGATGTGCCCGCCGCCGTGCCCTATCTGCGCCCCGATCCGCAACGCGTTGCCGCCTGGAGCGCGCGGCTGGCGCACGGGCAAGTGACGGGTGGGCCGGGGTTGCGGGTCGGGCTGGTCTGGGCGGGCAACCCGCGCTTTCCCGGCGACGCGCTGCGCTCGCCCCGGCTGGCCGGGCTGCGGCCGGTGCTGGACGTGCCGGGGATGCGCTTCTTCGGTCTTCAGAAGGGGCCGGGGCGGGAGGATCTGGAGCGGGTGGCCATGCCGGGGTCCTTCACCGACCTCGGGCCGGACATCGCCGATTTTTCCGACACCGCGGCGATCATGGCCAACCTCGACCTCGTGATCTCCTCCTGCACCGGGCCGGCGCATCTGGCCGGGGCGCTGGGGGTGCCGGTGTGGGTGGTGCTGCCGCTGTCCCCGGACTGGCGCTGGCTGTTGGAGCGGGAGGACAGCCCCTGGTACCCCACCGCCCGCCTGTTCCGCCAGACGCGCGTCGGCGATTGGAGGGAGGTGGCCGGGCGCGTCGCCGACGCGCTGCGCGCCGCGGCTCTTACGACTTGAGCGTGATCGTCGTCTGGGTCATCTCGTCGGCGGTGGACACCAGCTTGGAGGCGGCTGAGTAGGTGCGCTGCGCCTGGATCAGCGTGGTGAACTGCTCCTCGATCTTGACGTTGGAGCCCTCGACGCTGGCCGTGCTCAGCGAGGCGCCGACGGTCTTCGGCGCGCTGGTGCCGGTCTCGTTGCTCAAATTGCCGAAGGAGTTCAGGCGGATGGCGCCCGAATTGGCGGTGGTCCGGAACATGGTGCCGGACACGCTCTCCAGATCGGTCGGGTTGATCACCGTCGCGTCGGGGATGCGGTAGATGTAGCGCTGCCTTCCGCCCTGGAAGTTCGCGGCGACGAAGCCGTCCTCGGTCAGCTCCGCCCCCTGGTAGGTGCCGGCGCGGATGCCGTTGTTGCCCTGGACGATGCCCAGTTCCATGCCGGCGATGCTGGTGATGGAGTTGGTCATCTTCCCATAGGACCCGAGATCCAGCGTCGTCTGGGCGAAGTCGCCGCCGGGATTCAGGGTCAGGGTCACCGGGCTGCCGGTGGGGCCGCCGGTCAGCGTGCCGTTGCGGGCGAAGTTCAGCGTGCCGAGCGATTGCCAGGTGGTGGGGTCGTTCACGTTGCCGTTGCCCACCGGCTTGCCGTCGGCGCCGACGACCCCGGCGTTGAAGACCTGCCACGTCGAGGTGCCGTCCTCCGCCTGCCCGGTCTTCACGAAGCGCAAGGCCATCGCCCCGTCGGCGCCGTTCTTGTCCACCATGTTGAGAACGACGCCGGTGGTGTTCGCCGTGGTGATCTGGCCGGTCACCGGGGCCTGGTCGTACGGCAGGTTGAGATTCAGCGACGCCTGGGTCGACGCTTCGCGGTAGTCCTGCAACCCGCTCAACGAAACCGGGGTCATGCTGCTGAGGCTGCCGAAGGAACCGCTGCCGCTGGCGGGGTCGAGCTTGAAGCCCATCAACGCCTTGCCGGCGCCGTTCACCAGACGGCCTTCCTTGTCGGGGGAAAAATCGCCCGACCGCGTCAGGAAGATCGTATCGTCGCTTGTCTGGGTGGTGGTCGTGCCGGTCTGGGCGGCGAGATCCTGGACGACGAAGAAGCCGTTGCCGACGATGGCCGCGTTGGTGGTGACGCCGGTCTGGGTGACGGTGCCGCCGCTGTGGTCCAGCCGCTCGAAGGCGCGCACGCCGTTGCCGGGGTCCTTGTTGCCGGTGCGGTCGCTCAGCACGAAGTCGGAGAACTGGGTTTCCGACGCCTTGTAGCCGGACGTCGAGGCGTTCGCGATGTTGTTCGAAATGGTGCCCAGGGCACGGTTCTGAGCCGTCAGCCCGAGAACGCCATTGTTGAAGATCGTGGTGATGCCCATGGTCCGGCCGCCTCATTCCCATCGACGCGCGTCCGCCGGAACGCGCCGATCTGGGATTTGCAACCGTCGTGCCAAAAAACAGGGCGGGATTTCCTGGGGCCGCCGGGCGAAGGGATGGGCAGAAATTTCCCGGCGGAAGCGGCTCCTCACCGTCCGCTGGGCAGCTTTCGCCCACCCGGCGCCCTCAATCGGCCACCCTTAATCAGCCGGCCTCAATCGACCGGCCTCAATCGACCGGCCTCAATCGACCGGCCTCAATCGACCGGCTCGAACATCTTGGTCTGGGAATTGATGGCCCACAGGTCGCCGCTGTCCAGGTCGAACCACCAGCCGTGCAACTCCAGCGACCCGGCCTCGACCCGCTCGCGCACGAAGGGGAAGGTCATCAGGTTGTCGACCGAGGTGCGGACGGCGGCGCGCTCGATCACGTCGGGCTTCTGCTGGAGACGCTCGAACTCGGCCTTGCGCCGCTCCTCGTCGGTGTCCCCCTGGGCGGGCGGGATGTAGGGATCGAGCGCCGCGCTGGCGATGGACACCCAGGGCGACACGAAGTCGTTCTGGTCCGGCTCGCCCTTGCGCAGGCGGATCAGCCCCTGGATGCCGCCGCACAGGGCATGGCCCAGCACGATGACGTGTTTGACGTTCAGCACGCGCACCGCGTATTCGATGGCCGCCGAGGTGCCGTGGTAGCTGCCGTCCGGCTGGTAGGGCGGGACGAGGTTGGCGACGTTGCGGACGACGAACATCTCGCCCGGCTCCGCCTGGGTGAGCAGGGCCGGATCGACGCGGCTGTCGGAGCAGCCGATCACCAGGATCTGCGGCTTCTGCCCTTCCGTCACGAGCTGGCGCATGCCTTCGGGACGGCGCTCGTAGTAGCGGGCGCGGAATCCTTTCATCCCGGCGAGAAGCTGACGAATCGGAACGTCCTGGTCGCTGCTGTGTGGCATCGTTCTGATACCCCTCTTCGGTCGGGATTTAGCGGATGCGGTATAGCCCAGGCCGGATCATGTTTCCAGAACCTCGGCAGGCGCCGGCTCGCCCCAGCGACGGACGATGCCCGCGTCCAGGCCGAACAGGTCGAGCGCCCGCCCCACGGCGTGGTCCACCAGATCGTCGATGGTCTGCGGGCGGCTGTAGAAGGCGGGGACCGGCGGGGCGATCACCGCGCCCATCTCGGCCAGCTGGGTCATCGTGCGTAGGTGCCCCAGATGCAGCGGCGTCTCGCGCACCATCAGCACCAGCGGGCGGCGCTCCTTCAGCGTGACGTCGGCGGCGCGGGTCAGCAGGGTGGAGGTCACGCCCGTGGCGATCTCGCTCATCGTGCGGACGGAGCAGGGGGCGACGATCATGCCCATGGCGCGGAAGCTGCCGCTCGCGATGGCCGCGCCGATGTCGGCGGCTGCGTAGGACACGTCGGCGAGAGCGCGCAGCTCCGCCACCTTCATGTCCGTCTCATGGGCCAGGGTGACCTCGGCGGAGCGGCTGACGACGAGGTGCGATTCGACGCCGATGCGGCGCAGCACGGACAGCAGCCGGATGCCCAGGATCACGCCCGAGGCTCCGCTGATTCCGACGACGAGACGGGAGGGTGCGGTCATGCCGAAGAAGTAGCGCGCGGGCCGGGTGTCGTCCAGAGCGCGGTCTTCACGGATTCCGAAGGGCCGGTCGGATTCCGGGGAAACGGTCGCCGGGGGCGGAGGGC
>NZ_QLKQ01000122.1 GCF_003349955.1 Azospirillum brasilense | reverse complement strand
CTGTTCCCCTCCACCGCCGGCGGCGGGGGAGGGTGCCCGCGAAGCGGGTGGGAGGGGGCGACGCCTTTACTTCACCGCAATCGCCGCCTTCTGCAAGGCCACCAGCTCGTCGATGCCCTTGCGGGCGAGCGCCAGCAGCTCCATGAACTGCGGCTCGCTGAAGGGGCGCTCCTCGGCGGTGCCCTGCACCTCGACGATGCCGCCCTGGCCGGTCAGCACGAAGTTGGCGTCGGCCTGCGCGGTTGAATCCTCGGCGTAGTCGAGGTCGAGGACGCTGGCGTTCTTGTAAATGCCGCAGGAGACGGCGGCCACATGGTCGGTCAGCGGCATGGTCTTGAGCGCGCCGATCTGCATCAGATGCTGGAAGGCCAGATGCAGGGCGACGAAGCTGCCGGTGATGGCGGCGGTGCGGGTGCCGCCGTCGGCCTGGATGACGTCGCAGTCGATCTTGATCTGCTTCTCGCCCATGGCGGCGCGGTCGGTGACGGCGCGCAGGGCGCGGCCGATCAGGCGCTGGATCTCCTGGGTGCGGCCCGACTGCTTGCCCTTGGCGGCCTCGCGGTCGGTGCGGCTGTGGGTGGAGCGCGGCAGCATGCCGTATTCGGCGGTGACCCAGCCCAGGCCGGTGTTCTTCAGGAAGCGCGGAACGCCCTCGTCCACGCTGGCGGTGCACAGGACGTGCGTGTCGCCGAACCGCACCAGGCAGGACCCCTCGGCGTGCTTGCTGAAATGGGGCTCAAGGGAAATGGTGCGCAACTGGTCGTGGGCGCGGCCGGAGGGACGCATCGGGCATGATCCGCGAATCTGTTGAAATCGGCGGCAAGCTAGCGTCCGCCGTCCCCGCCGTCCAGCGCGCAACCGGGGCGCACGTTGATTCGGCGCCGACACCTGCCTAAATTCGGGACGCTCCTTTCGCAACCCACCCGCACCGCCCGGTCCCCGCCCCGCCATGATCACCGAGCTGAACCAACGGTCCCGCGAGATCTTCCGGCTGATCGTCGACGCCTATGTGGCGACCGGCGAGCCGGTGGGCTCGCGCACGATCTCGCGGAGGCTCGGCATGGCCCTGTCGCCCGCGACCATCCGCAACGTCATGGCCGACCTGGAGGAGCAGGGGCTGCTCTACGCCCCCCACACCTCCGCCGGCCGCATCCCGACCGAGGCCGGGCTGCGCCTGTTCGTCAACGGCCTGCTGGAGATCGGCAGCCTGAGCGAGGACGAGCGCGGCTCCATCGAGGCGAAATGCGCCTCCTCCGGGCGGTCGCTGCAGGACGTGCTGGGCGAGGCCTCCACCCTGCTGTCCGGCCTGTCGCACTGCGCCGGGCTGGTGGTGGCGCCGAAGACCGACCGGCCGCTGAAGCACATCGAGTTCGTCTCGCTGGCCCCCGGCCGGGCGCTGGTCGTGCTGGTCAACGAGGACGGGCTGGTCGAGAACCGCGTCATCGAGGTGCCGGTCGGCGTGCCCGCCGCGACTCTCCAGATGGTGTCCAACTTCCTCAGCGCCAAGCTGGTCGGTCGCACGCTGGACGAGGCGCGGCAGGCCGTGCTGCGCGAGATCGAGGACCAGAAGACCGAGCTGGACGAATTGTCGCAGCGTGTGGTCTCCGCCGGTCTCGCCACCTGGGCGGGCAGCGGCGGGCAGAGCAGCGGCCAGCTCATCGTGCGCGGCCAGGCGAAGCTGCTGGAGGACGTCACCGCCCTGTCGGACCTGGAGCGCGTGCGCGCCCTGTTCGAGGCGCTGGAGACCAAGGAAACCATGCTGCGCCTGCTCGACGCCACCGGGAAGGGCGACGGGGTGCAGATCTTCATCGGCGCGGAGAATGTGCTGTTCGGCCATTCCGGCTGTTCGCTGATCATCTCGCCGTTCCAGAACAGCCGCGAGCAGGTGATCGGCGCCATCGGCGTGATCGGCCCGACCCGCATCAATTATGCCCGGATCATCCCGCTTGTGGATTATACAGCCAAGGTCATCAGCCGCCTTGTCGGGTGACGCCCTGTCGTGTGACGACCTTGGCAACGCTTCCACTCACCAGACGACGACCAGAGACGACAACGAGAGAGCCATGAGCGAAGAGCAGAACAAGCCCGCCGAAACCGAGATGGAGCAGACTGACGCCGCCCAGGACAAGGCTGCCCAGGACAAGGCCGCCCAGGACAAGGCTGCGGACGCCGGTGCCGGGGATCGTGTGGCCCAGCTTGAGGCCGAGGTTGCCAGCCTGAAGGACCAGCTCCTGCGCCAGATGGCCGAGGTGGAGAACACCCGCCGCCGCGCCCAGCGCGACCGCGAGGACGCCAGCAAGTTCGCCGTGTCCAGCTTCGCCAAGGAGCTGGTGACGGTCGCCGACAACCTGCGCCGCGCGCTGGAGGCCGTCCCCGCCGAGGGCCGCGAGAACGACGATGTGCTGAAGGGCCTCTCCGTGGGTGTGGAGGCGACGGAGCGCCAGCTCATCTCCGCCTTCGAGCGTGCGGGCATCAAGAAGATCGATCCGACCGGCGAGCTGTTCGACCCGAACTTCCATCAGGTGATGTTCGAGATCGAGAACACCGGCAAGCCCGCCGGCACCGTCGTGCAGGTGCTCCAGCCCGGCTACACCATCCACGGCCGCCTGCTGCGCGAGGCCATGGTGGGCGTCGCCAAGGCCGGTCCTCACGAAATGGGCGGCCAGCACGTCGATACCAAAGCCTGACCGTCCAGACGGACGGCAGGCGGCACGTCTTGCGGCGCGGGGGCTTCGGCTTGCCGCGCCGCTCCTTTTCGCGCAACGGTCGTCCTTCGGTTGATCAGGATGCCGAAGACCTTGCGCCGGGCGACTCATTCCCCTAATCGCATCGGGAATTATCGCGGCGCACAATGACCCGTCTGTCCCAGGGAACCGCCTGTCCCAGGCCGCCGCTCATTCAGGGAACCGTACCCGTGGCCAAGACCATTCTGACCGTCGACGACTCCAAGACCATCCGCGACATGGTCGCCTTCACGCTGCGCAACGCCGGCTATGGCGTCACCGAGGCGGCGGACGGCACCGCCGGTCTGGCGGAGGTCAACCGGCAGAAATTCGACTGCATCATCACCGACCTGAACATGCCGGGCCTGGACGGTCTGGCCCTGACCCGGGCCATCCGCGGCAGCGCGCTCAACCGCGCCACCCCCGTCCTGCTGCTGACCACCGAGGCCGATCCCGCCAAGAAGACCGCCGGCCGCGAGGCCGGGGCCACCGGCTGGCTGGTCAAGCCCTTCAACCCGGACAAGCTGGTCGAGACCGTGAAGAAGGTCTGCCCGTAACCCGTTACCCCCAACCCGGTGCTGGCGCGGGTCACCGCACCAGCACGACGGCGGCGCTGCGCGTCCGCTCGACCGCCTGGGACATCTGCGCCACCGCGGTGGAAATGCCGGCGATGTTGGCGGAGGCCGTCTGCACCGAGGTCGCGGCGCTCTGCATGTTGCCGGACACGCTCTGGGTCACGCTGTTCTGCTCCTCGACGGCGGAGGCGGTGGCGGTGACGAAGGAGCGCACGGTCTCGATGCCGCCGCGGATTCCGTCCAGCGCCCCGGCCACCTCGGCGGAGGTCGACTGGATCAGGTCGATCTCGCGGGTGATCTGCTCGGTGGCCTTGGCCGCCTGGTTGGCGAGGTTCTTCACCTCCGACGCGACGACCGCGAAGCCCTTGCCCGCCTCGCCGGCGCGCGCCGCCTCGATCGTGGCGTTCAGCGCCAGGAGATTGATCTGGCTGGCGATGTTCTGGATCAGCCCGACGATGCTGTTCATCGACTGGGCGGCGTCGGTCAGGCGCGCCGCGTTGGCGCCGACCGCGTTCGCCTTGTCATAGACGCTGTCGGCGGCGGTGCGCGAATTCGCCATGCTCTGCGAGATTTCGGCGATCGAGGCGGCCAGCTCCTCGGCGCTGGCGGCGACCGTCTGCACGTTGGCCGAGGTCTGCTCGGCGGCGAGCGACGCCGACCGCACTTCGGAGGACGACTGCGCCATCGCCTGGTCGATCTCGCCGAAATTCTGGTCGAGGAGGATCTTGAGATCCCGCAGCAGGTTCATCTGGTTGGTGATGTCGGTGGCGAACTTGACGATCTTCGCAACCTTGCCGTGTTCATCGAAGATCGGGTTGTACGAGCCTTCGATCCACACCACCTTGCCCTGCTTGCCGATCCGGCGGTACTGGCCCGACCGGTAGGTGCCGCGCCGCAGGTCGTCCCAGAAGGCGCCGTATTCCGCGCTCGCCTTGTGCTCGGCGTCGATGAACAGGCTGTGGTGCTTGCCCTGGATCTCGCTCAGCTGGTAGCCGAACGCGGACAGGAAATTTTCGTTGGCGGTCCGGACGGTGCCGTCCGTGTCGAACTCGATGACCGCCTGGGAGCGGTGGATGGCCGCGACCTGGGCGGCGTAGTCGAGGTTCAGCAGACGCTCCTTGGCGTCGGCCCACTCCACGACGAAGCCGATGCGCTGGCCGTTCTTCATCAGCGGAGACACCAGCAGGTCGAACTGGTGATTGCCGACCCGGATGGTGGCGCTGTGCGGGCGGGTCATGGCGCCCAACATGCGCTGCTGGTGAACCGGATTCTTATGGAACACATCGATCTTGCTGCCGACCAGGGTGTCGACGTTGAAGTTCGGCAGTTCCTTGCGCAGGTCCGCTTCGGCTTGGCGAAGAAAGGATGTAACCGATGGATTGATATAAGTGATCTTCAGATCATTGTCGGCGATCATGATGTTGGCGCGAACGGTGTCCAGCGCCGTCGTCTTATGAGTGATCTTGTAATCTTTCCGAAGCATACCGAGCATCGCCAAAGCCCCCTGGTTTCATTGATGGGGCATATTGACACAGTAAAAACCAGAGTCTACACCCCTTGAAAAATAACATTAAAATTATAAACGATATTTGCAAAATTTCATGATCCAAGAAATACAGTGCAGCCATATGAAGCGGCATATGAGAAACACTTTTAAGACTAAATCTTGTGATCGGCCATAAACGTTTTATGGGTATTCCGGATATGCCGTCACTGTTTCTTTGATTAGGAGCAACAGTGCAGGCATCCAACGCCGATAGCTTTCGCCATACGCGGTGGCTGCACAGGTCTATCCCACCGGTCCAGTCAGCCGCCTTGGAAAGAGGAACTCGCCCGCCGGGTCGTGAGCGGCGAAGCGCCGCTGGGCGGTGGCGCGGTTGGCGACGGCGTAGCAATAGACGCAGCCGTGCGGGCAGGTGTCGTAATCGCCGATGTCGCGGCTTTCCGCGCACAGGCAGCCCGGCCGGTTGCCCTTCGTCCGGGCGCCGATGGCCTGCCCGGCGACGTCGGACAGCCGTTGCGCGTCCACGCAGCGGGCCGGCGCCGTGCCGGGGACGCCGGCCAGCTCCGGCTGGGTGCACAGCGTCAGCGCCATGCCGTGGTCCGCGGCGATGCCGGCCAGCTCGGCCAGCAGCGCGCGCTTCTCGTCCGCGTCCGGGTCGCGCCAGGGCACGCCGGCGGCGTCCAGGTTGCGCGCCGTCTTGCGGTAGGGCTGGAGGAAGGACACGACGACCTCGTCGGTCAGGCCGCGCATCCGTCCGGCCAGCCAGGCGAAGGTTTCGCGGTGCCAGGACAGCGGCGTGGCGTCTGCCGTCACGATGGGGTCGTAGCGCCAGACGGCGGCGCGCGGTCCCCAGCGGTCGCGCAGCCGGGCCATGTGCTCCACCGCGCGTTCCGCGTCGGGGACGGAGCGCTCCAGCGCGCCCGGCAGGCCGGTGACGCTGTACTGGACGACGAAGGGAAAGCCGCGCCCGGACACCTCCCCCAACGCTGGCAGGAAGGGGCCGAGATTCTTGGTCCAGAAGACGAAGCCGTCGACCTCCGCGCGGCTCAGGCCGATGCGGTGGGTCTGGCCGCCGTAGGGGTTGACCATGCGGCAGTATCCGGCCTCCAGCCGGTTGAGGAACCAGCGCCCGTAGAAGGCGGGGATGTCCGTCTTGTAGCTGGCGGAAACGATCATCGCCGGACCATGGTGGCTCGGCGGACCGCGATCAAGGATGGATTCGCCGGGCTTTGGCCTAACACCACAGCCGGTCTCCATCGGCTTCCGTTCCGGCGCATCTGATGGACCCGTTGCCGATGTGGCCTTCGCCGGAGCGATGTGTCCCGTGCGCAGTCTCCACTGCATCCGCAGTGCATTCGTGTCGCAGTCGAGATGAGTCGTCAGCCTGCGGGATGGACGGTATAATGGTATGCGATCTGCCGTAGCCATGTTGCCGGGCGCTTACTGGAGTGCAACCGGCATTCCGATCCCTGCCATTTGCCGAGAAGCTCATGCTCGTCATCCGCAAGCAGCAGTTTGCTCACCTCGCTCGAACGGCTCATGGAAAATTCCTGACCGCGCTGATGGAAGAGGTGGAAGGCCGTTTTCCTCTCCTTGCCTTTCTGCCCGATGGCGCTCTTGCACGCCGGGTAGATCGTCTGGTGGCGCAGGCCGGCGCCTATGGCTTCACCGACGGTGCGGATGTTGCCGCCTTCGTCTTCCTCGGGCTGCGCTTGGGCCGGGAGTTCGACCGCCACCCGCAAATCAACCCGATCCTGGCGGACGGACGCCTGTCTCCGGCGCAACGAATCGAAACGATGATGGAGGTCGTGCCCGCCGCCGTCTTCGACGACATCGCCGCCAAGGCCGGTCCCTGGCCGGAGGACGCGCCGGCTGCGAATTGGGAGCACGGGGCATGACGACCCTGAAGCTCGACGGCGATGCGTTGAAAAAGCTTGAGGAGAAAAACGGTACGGCTACCTCCGGGGGGGGAGCGGTCCACACCGGCACGCCGTCGCTGAACAACCTTCAGTCACTCGAGGATGAGCAGGACCGGCAGGAACTGGCCAAGGCCCAGGCCGAGTTGCAGGAGGCGCTCGCCCAGGCGGCGCTCGATGTGGCCGGCATCTTCGACCCGACGCCGATCTCCGACACCATCAGCCTGTTCATGAGCCTGAAAAACGGCGATCTGCTGGGTGCCGGGCTGTCGCTGCTCTCGATCGTACCCTATGCCGGCGACGCACTGGCCAAGACCGCCAAAGGCGCCCGTCTGGTTCAGAAGATCGGGAAGCTCCGCAAGAAGATTACCGACCTCACCAAGAAGCTCGCCGATCGGAACGGCGAGACGTTGGCAAAACTGCTGAGAAGGGCCAAGGTGGCCGTGCGCCCGGCGGCACAGCTTCCCTTCGACCTCGACGCCTCCAAGAAATTCAAGTCGGTCGGCGGCAAGGCGGTCACCGAATGCCCGGAGATCACCGAGGCCCGTGTTGCCGCACTGGCGAAAAAGGGCATCACCAAAAAGAAGATCCAGGAAGCGGCCAAAGCGGGCGGCATGACCGAAGCCACTGCCGCCCGCTTCCTGGAACTGACAACCGATCCCAATTTTCCCTACGTTATCCGCGTCCGGCCGACCAACGCGAAGTGTCTGGAATGGATTAAGAAAGGGAATCCGGTCAAGCCGGACGTCCTCAAGATGAAGACTTTCGGCGACCTCGACGTCATTCTCGGCGTACCGGAAAGTTCCAAGGGGTTGGTTGGCATTTTCAAACCACCAGGAAAAACCGCCAACGACTTCATTGCGAAACTCGATCCAAAACTTCGGAAGAAATTGGATGAAAAAGGGGAAATAGATGCGCTTAAGGAGCAATGGAAAAAAAGAGAGGAAGAGTATCTGGAGTACAGCAATGACTATAAATTGATTAAACTTGAAAATGATGGTTTAATAAAATACGATGATAAAACAAAAACATACAAAACGAAAATGAAGTCAGCCGATGGAAAAGAAACATGGAAATCATTTACAGGAGATAGCGATATATATGATATAAAAACAAAGAACGGAGAAAATCTTACTAAGGAAGAATTGGATGCGGTGTTTGAGGAGCTTGTAAAGCCGCCAATTTCGGCGCAGCATGGGCCGCACGCAAATTGGTACCCAACAAAAGAGGAAGAAAAGTTAATTAAAAGTATTATTGATAAAAAGCACTTAAGCACATCGAAGGGCGCGACGATATGCCCCGGCGTGCGCGTCACCTTTTGGTCTTTTGACGGTTGGCGGAATGACCAGGACGTTGCAGCCCGAAACGCACCTGCCTATATCTCCGGCGACAGACGTTATTCCACCCAACCGTTCCACCGACCCCAAGGGGATCGCGGCGGTGCCGGACCAAACGGGCCGCCACGCATCTGCCGAACAACAGAGGCTGAACATGAGCAAAGTCATTGGCATCGATCTCGGCACCACGAACTCCTGCGTGGCCGTCATGGAAGGCTCCAGCGCCAAGGTGATCGAGAACGCCGAAGGCACGCGCACCACGCCGTCCATGGTCGCCTTCGCGCAGAACGCGGAGCGTCTGGTCGGCCAGCCGGCCAAGCGTCAGGCGGTGACGAACCCCGAGAACACCCTCTTCGCGATCAAGCGTCTGATCGGCCGTCGCTACGACGATCCGCTGACCAAGAAGGACCAGGGCCTCGTCCCCTACAAGATCATTCCCGGCGACAACGGCGACGCCTGGGTGGAAGCCGTCGGCAAGAAGTACAGCCCGTCGCAGGTCAGCGCCTTCATCCTGCAGAAGATGAAGGAGACGGCGGAGAACTATCTGGGCGAGAAGGTGACCCAGGCGGTCATCACCGTCCCGGCCTACTTCAACGACAGCCAGCGCCAGGCGACCAAGGACGCCGGCAAGATCGCCGGCCTGGAAGTGCTGCGCATCATCAACGAGCCGACGGCGGCCGCTCTGGCCTACGGCATGGAGAAGAAGGGCGCCGGCACCATCGCCGTGTACGATCTGGGCGGCGGCACCTTCGACGTCTCCGTTCTGGAGATCGGCGACGGCGTGTTCGAGGTGAAGTCGACCAACGGCGACACCTTCCTCGGTGGTGAGGACTTCGACGCCCGCATCATCGACTACCTCGCCGACGAGTTCCAGAAGGAGCAGGGCATCGACCTGCGCAAGGACCGTCTGGCTCTGCAGCGCCTGAAGGAAGCCGCTGAGAAGGCGAAGATCGAGCTGTCCTCGGCCATGCAGACCGAGGTCAATCTGCCCTTCATCACCGCCGACCAGTCCGGCCCGAAGCACCTGAACGTCAAGCTGACCCGCGCCAAGCTGGAAGCCCTGGTCGACGAGCTGGTCGCCCGCACGATCGAGCCCTGCAAGGCCGCGCTCAAGGATGCCGGCCTGAAGGCCAACGAGATCGACGAGGTGATCCTGGTCGGCGGCATGACCCGCATGCCCAAGGTCATCGAGGCGGTGAAGCAGTTCTTCGGCCGTGAGCCGCACCGCGGCGTGAACCCGGACGAGGTGGTCGCCATCGGCGCCGCCATCCAGGGCGGCGTGCTGAAGGGCGAGGTCAAGGACGTCCTGCTGCTCGACGTCACCCCGCTGTCGCTGGGCATCGAGACGCTGGGTGGCGTGTTCACCCGCCTGATCGACCGCAACACGACGATCCCGACCAAGAAGTCCCAGACCTTCTCGACCGCCGAGGACAACCAGAACGCGGTGACCATCCGCGTCTTCCAGGGCGAGCGCGAGATGGCCGCGGACAACAAGCTGCTCGGCCAGTTCGACCTCGTCGGCATCCCGCCGGCCCCGCGCGGCGTGCCGCAGGTCGAGGTGACCTTCGACATCGACGCCAACGGCATCGTCAGCGTCACGGCGAAGGACAAGGCCACCGGCAAGGAGCAGCAGATCCGCATCCAGGCGTCGGGCGGCCTGTCGGATGCCGACATCAACAAGATGGTCAAGGACGCCGAGGCCCACGCCGCCGACGACAAGAAGCGGCGCGAGCTGGTGGACGCCCGCAACCACGCGGACGCGCTGATCCACACCACCGAGCGGACGATCAAGGAGAACGGCGACAAGATCCCCGCCGCCGACAAGACCGCCGCGGAGGCCGCCGTGGCCGAGCTGAAGTCGGTGCTGGACGGCGAGGATCTGGAGGCCGTGAAGGCGAAGACCGAGGCGCTGGCCCAGGTGTCGATGAAGCTGGGCGAGGCCATGTACAAGGCCGGCCAGGGCGAGGCCCCGGGCGCCGGCGCCGCCGGTGCGGCGGGTGCCGCCCCGAACGAGCCGGGCGTGGTCGACGCCGACTTCGAGGAAGTGGACGACGACAAGAAGAAGTCGGCGTAAGCGTTCGGAACCGGAGGCAATCGTCGGGCTGCCGTCGGGCAGCCGCCCGTTGCCTCCGGTGTCACAGCCGGGAGAACCCGGCGCCATGCAGTATCGTCCGGCCCGTCATCCGTCCTGCGGTGGCGGGCCGGAGATATGATTGGTCTATTGTATGTGAAGGCGGTCGGGGCCCATGGCGAAACAGGACTATTACGAGCTGCTCGGGGTGGCGAAGGGCGCCAGCGCGGACGAGATCAAAAAAGCGTACCGCAAGATGGCGATGCAGTATCACCCGGACCGCAACCAGGGTGACAAGGACGCCGAGCACAAGTTCAAGGAAATCAGCGAAGCCTACGACGTCCTGAAGGACGAGCAGAAGCGCGCGGCCTACGACCGCTTCGGCCACGGCGCCTTCGAGAACGGGCGCGGCGGCGGCGGTGGCTTCGGCGGCTTCGATTTCGGCGGCGGTGGCGGCGGCTTCGCCGACATCTTCGACGAGATGTTCGGGGAGTTCATGGGCGGGCGCCGCGGCGGCGGTGGCGCGTCGGGCCGCGGCCAGGACCTGCGCTACAATCTGGAGATCGGGCTGGAGGAGGCCTTCAAGGGCACCACGGCCAACGTCCGCGTTCCCTCCACCGTCGCCTGCGATTCCTGCAGCGGCTCCGGGGCGGCGGCGGGGACCCAGCCGGTCACCTGCCCGACCTGCCAGGGCCATGGCAAGGTGCGCGCCCAGCAGGGCTTCTTCACCATCGAGCGCACCTGTCCGGCCTGCCACGGCCAGGGCCGCGTCATCAAGGACCCGTGCAAGAGCTGCGGCGGCGCCGGGCGTCTGCGCAAGGAGAAGACCCTCCAGGTCAACATCCCCGCGGGCGTGGAGGACGGCACGCGCATCCGTCTGGCCGGGGAGGGCGAGGCGGGGTTGCGCGGCGCGCCGCCGGGCGATCTCTACATCTTCCTGGCCATCGCCCCGCACCCGATCTTCCAGCGCGACGGCGCCAACATCCACTGCCGGGTGCCGATCCCGATGACCACCGCCGCGCTGGGCGGCACGGTGGAGGTGCCGACCATCGAGGGCAGCCGCACCAAGGTGACGGTGCCGCCCGGCACCCAGTCCGGCCATCAGTTCCGCATCAAGGGCAAGGGCATGTCGGTGCTGCGCAGCCAGCAGCGCGGCGACATGTACATCCAGGCCGTCGTCGAGACTCCGGTCAACCTGACCAAGAAGCAGCAGGAGCTTCTGCGCGAGTTCGACAACGCCGGCAAGGAAGGCTCCCACCCGCAGTCCGAGGGCTTCTTCGCCAAGGTGAAGGAGCTTTGGGAAGACCTGAAGGACTGAGCGGTTCTCCGCCGTTCCGCCCCGTGAGAAAGGCCCGGCCGCCAGCCGGGCCTTTTTTATGCGCGCCGCGTTCTTTTGCCCCAGTGGTATGACCAATCCGGCGTTGACAGCGGCGGGTGGCGGGAAGACTGTCCCGGCAAATCACGTACAAATGCGTTGATGCCACAGGCCGCGCCGCATACGCACGTATCCCTGGAAATCACAGCAATTGCCGTTGCCGATGGGGGGCATCGCGTGTATCAACAAGCGCTTAATCTCCTCAGACGGTTCGCGGAGAGGGCATTCCAGGCGGTGAGCGGCGATCTCTCCTTCGAGCAGTTGCGCGACCTGATGCATCCGGGCGGCCACACGCCGATCATCCAGCGTCGCCGGGCCGTGCTGATCCATTCCCGCGTCCGCATGGTCGCCGCCGTGTTCGCGGTGCTGACGCCGCTGTGGATCGTCATCGACGTCTTCATCTTCCCCTGGCCGCTGTGGGGCTATCTCGCCGGTCTGCGGCTGGTGTCCAGCTTCGCCTTCGGCGCGTTGGCGCTCGGCTACCGGATCTGCGACGACATGGGCAGCGCGTGGCGGGGGCTGGCCCTGCTGCTGGCGGTGCCGACGATCTTCTTCCTCGCCTCGCACCCCATGCTGAACGAAGACATGATCGCGGGAAGCGCGCTGGCGGTGGCCGCCGGCTACGCCTTCCTGCCCTTCGTGATGGTGGCGGGGCTCAGCGTCTTCCCGCTGACCGCGCTGGAGGGGCTGGCCTTCGCGACGCCGATGCTGGCGGCGCACATGCTGGCCGGGGTCTACGGCTCGCTGGTCTTCCCGTTCCCCTCCTATCTGGGCGCCCTGTGGCTGCTGGTGCTCATCATGGTGGTGGCGACGCTGGCGGCGATGAGCCAGCTCCACTTCATGATGGCCCTGGTCGATCAGGCGTCGCACGACGGGCTGACCGGCGCCTTCTCCCGCCGCATCGGCGAGGAGCTTCTGCGGCTGCAGTTCGCCCACGCCCAGCGCTCGGACCATCCGCTGTCGGTGATCTTCTTCGACCTGGACAATTTCAAGGCGATCAACGACCGCTTCGGCCACGACCAGGGCGACAAGCAGCTCGGGCGGTCGGCGGAGGCGATCCGCACCATGCTGCGCCAGTCCGACGTGCTGGTCCGCTGGGGCGGGGAGGAGTTTGTGGTCATCATGCCCAACACCGGCCGCCAGGGCGCCCTGACCGCGGTGGAGCGGCTGCACGAGCGGGGCCTGGGCAAGCGTCCGGACGGAACCCCGCAGACCGCCAGCATCGGCGTCGCCGAATACCTCCACGACCGTCCGGTGGACTGGGAGAAGCTGGTCGAGTTGGCCGACCAGCGCATGTACGCGGCCAAGCAGTCCGGCAAGAACCGCATCGTCGCCGACGACCGCGTCCCCGAACCGGCCTGATTCTATCCTTAAAGCGAACTTCCGTTCGCTTTAGCAGGCTGCGGAAAAACGAACATATTCCGGCCTTTTTCCTCCGCTGAGGCTT
>NZ_QLKQ01000121.1 GCF_003349955.1 Azospirillum brasilense | reverse complement strand
CGCCTGTCGCGTCAGCGCAAACGAAGTTTGCGCGTGAGCGGAGGGGAGAGGGTTACGTTACTCAGCCGCCAGACGCCAACCCCGTCACGAAGGCGGCGATGCGGCGGCAGGCCTCCGCAAGCTCCGCCTCGCCGACGGCGAAGGACAGGCGGACGCAGCCCGCAGCCGCCGGGCCGAAGGCGCCGGCGTCGAGAACCGACACGCCGGTTTCGCGGAACAGCCGCCACGCGAACTCCATGGTCGGCAGGCCGGTGCCGCGCACGTCCACCAGCATGAACATGCCGGCCTCCGGTTTCAGGCAGCGCAGGCCGGGAACGGAGCCGAGCGCCTCCAGCGCGATGTCGCGGCGGCGGCGGTAGCCCTCGCGCATCGCCGCCACCGCTCCGTCGCCCTGCTCGACGGCGACCAGAGCCGCCTGCTGCACGAAGCCCGGCAGGCCGTAGAGCATGCACAGCGCCAGCGTGCCCATATGGGCGACCAGCGGCGCCGGGGCGACCACCCAGCCGGCACGCCAGCCGGTCATGGCGTGCGACTTGGACAGGCTGTTGATGGTCACCGTGCGCTCCGCCATGCCGGGCAGGGTGGCGATGCTGATATGCGGCCGGTCGAAGGTCAGGCTGGCGTAGACCTCGTCGGCGACCACCCACAAATCGTGGCGACGGGCGAGGTCGGCCACGGCTTCCAGCTCCTCCATCGACATGACGATGCCGGTGGGGTTGGCGGGGGTCGCCAGGAAGATGGCGCGGGTGCGCGGGGTGACCGCGGCGGCCAGCGCCGCCGGGTCCAGCCGCAGCGTGGCGGCGTCGGGGGCCGCCGGGACCAGCGTGGCGCCCGACGCGCGGACGCAGGCCTCGTAGGTCAGGTACATCGGCTCGGGCACCAGCACCTCGTCCCCCGATTCGACGAGGCAGAGGGTGGCGTTGAACAGGCCGTTCTGCGCCCCGGCGCAGACGATGACGTTCTCCGGCTCGACCGGCAGGCCGGTGCGGCGGGCGACGTCGCGGGCCAGTGCGGCGCGCAACTCCGGACGGCCGGGAATCGGGGTGTAGTGGGTGTCGCCGGCGTGGAGGGCGGCGATGGCGGCGTCGCGCACCGGGGCGGGCGTGTCGAAATCCGGGTCGCCGACGCTCAGCACGATCACATCCTCGCCGCGCCCCTTGGCGGCCCAGGCGGCGAAATGGATGTCCCAGGCCGCGACGCGGTCGCCGCGGATGCGGTCGGTGAGGGACGAGAAGCGCATCGGCGGAGGCTCCCTGGCAGGCTTTTTCCGTTGGCCGGACACGGGTCGCGGCGGAAGCCGATCCATATGCCCCAGGGCGGTGCCGGGACACAACCGGGCGTTTGAGGGGCGACGGCGCAAGGCGGCCATTCATGCCCATTAGGACACCCTGATATGACCGACCGGCAATTGCAGCGCTGCGAAAACGGGGCCTATGACGGGCCTTAAAGAAAAGAACAAGTGAATCGTCTGCCGAACAATTTCAACAGGCAACAAACGCCCGAGAACGTGCAAAGGATAACCATGTACCGCGATCGTATTCGCCTGAAGTCCCTGTGGGGCAAGATGGTGACGCCGGAAGAGGCGGCCCTGCTGATCCGTGACGGCATGACCATCGGCATGAGCGGCTTCACCCGCGCCGGCGACGCCAAGGCGGTGCCGCTGGCGCTGGCCGAACGCGCCGCGACGGAGCGGCTGAAGGTCACGCTGATGACCGGCGCCTCGCTCGGCAACGACGTGGACCGCATCCTGACGGAGGCCGGGGTGCTGGCCCGCCGCCTGCCGTTCCAGGCCGACCCGGTGCTGCGCAAGGCGATCAACCGCGGCGAGGTGATGTTCGTCGACCAGCACCTGTCGGAGACGGTGGAGCTTCTGCGCTCCCGCCAGATGGGGCCGGTGGACGTGGCGGTGATCGAGGCCTGCGCGATCACCGAGACGGGCGGGATCGTCCCCACCACCTCCATCGGCAACTCCGCGACCTTCGCCATCCTTGCGGAGAAGATCATCGTCGAGCTGAACCTGACCCAGCCGCTCGACCTGGAGGGGATGCACGACGTCTACATCCCGACGCGCCGCCCCTTCCGCGAGCCGATTCCGGTGGTGACGGCGGAGAGCCGCGCCGGCCTGCCCTATATCCCCATCGACCCGTCGAAGATCGCGGCCATCGTGGTGACCCGCAAGCAGGACAGCAGCGCCACCATCCTGCCGCCGGACGCCGAGACCCGGAACATCGCCGGGCACCTGATCGAATTCCTCGACCGCGAGGTCCGGCAGGGCCGGCTGGGCCGCTCGCTGAACCCGCTCCAGGCCGGGATCGGGACCATCGCCAACGCCGTGCTGCACGGCATGATCGACAGCCCCTTCCACGACCTGACCATGTACAGCGAGGTCCTGCAGGACAGCACCTTCGATCTGTTCGACGCCGGCAAGCTGACCTTCGCCTCGGGCTCCTCCATCACGCTGAGCGCCGGGAAATACGCGGAGGTCCTGCCGAGGATCGGCAGCTACAAGGGCCGGCTGCTGCTGCGCCCGCAGGAAATCTCCAACCACCCGGAGGTCATCCGGCGGCTGGGCGTGATCGGCATCAACACGGCGCTGGAGTGCGACATCTACGGCAACGTGAACTCCACCCACGTCAACGGCACGCAGATGATGAACGGCATCGGCGGCTCCGGCGACTTCGCGCGCAACGCCCATCTCGCCATCTTCGTCACCAAGTCGCTGGCCAAGGACGGCCGGATTTCCAGCGTCGTGCCGATGGTCACCCACACCGACCACAATGAGCATGACGTGGATGTCCTGGTGACCGAGATCGGACTGGCCGACCTGCGCGGCCTCGCCCCGCGCGAGCGGGCGGAGACGATCATCCGCAACTGCGTCCATCCCACCTACCGCGAGCTGGCGCTGGACTATCACCGCCGGGCGCTGCAGCGCGGCGGCCACACGCCGCACCTGCTGGAGGAGGCCTTCTCCTGGCACCTGCGCTATCAGCAGATGGGCAGCATGCAGCCGGCCTGAGGTCCCGAAGCCCTCCCCTGCGCAGCGGGGGAGGGTTGGGTGGGGGCTCGACGCGGGAGCCTTCTCACCGGATCAGGGGCAGACGGCCTCGACGATCCGGCACACGTCCCCGGCGGTGCGCGGGGTGAAGCGGGCGAGCAGACCCCCGCGCAGTTCGGGCACGATCAGCGACACCGGCTGTTCGGCGGGCACCGTCAGGTCGTGGTCGAGGTCGCAGACGCTGACGTAATCCAGCCCGGTGAGGGCGACCAGGAGCGACTGCCGCCCCCGCTCGTCGACGGCGTGGGCGATGGCCCGCCCGTTGGCGGCGGCGTAGGCGGCGGCCTGGTCGCGGGTGTAGCGGGACACCGGCAGCACCCGCAGCGACGGGTGGCTGCGCAGGACCGTGTCGATGAGGGCATTGAGGCCGCTGGACAGGCTCGGCATGGTGTTCCAAGGCTTCCGACTGTGGAGCGCCATGATACCACGAATTCGGCCGTTGGGGGCGCCGCCCCCGCGCGACGCGAAAATGGTCACGCGGGGGTCACGCTCGCGCAAAGGTGTCAGCCGGCGCGGACCCGGGTGATGAAGCCCTGGATCTCGTCGCGCAGCAGGTCGGAGTCGCGGGACAGGCTGTTCGCGGCGTCCAGCACCTCCGCGGCGGCCTCGCGCACGTCGGTGGCCGACTGGCTGACACCCCCGATGTTGCCGGAGACCAGCCGGGTGCCCTGGGCGGCCTGCTGGATGTTGCGGCCGATCTCGTGCGTAGCGGCGGTCTGCTCCTCCACGGCGGCGGCGATGGCGCCGGCGATGGCGTCCACGTCGGCGATGGTCCGGGCGATGTTGCGGATGGCCGTCACGGTGCCTTCGGTGATTGCCTGGATCTCGGTGATCTGGCTGGCGATCTCCTCGGTCGCCTGGGAAGTCTGGGTGGCCAGAGCCTTCACCTCGTGGGCGACGACGGTGAAGCCCTTGCCGGCCTCGCCGGCGCGCGCCGCCTCGATGGTGGCGTTCAGCGCCAGCAGGTTGGTTTGGGAGGCGATGTTCTGGATCAGGTTGACCACGTCGCCGATCTTCTGGGCGGCGGAGGACAGCCGCTCGACCAGCGCGTTGGTCCGTTCCCCCTCGGCCACGGCGTCGCGGGCGACGGTCGCGGCGCCATTCACCTGACGGCCGATCTCCCCGATGGAGCTGCCGAGCTGTTCCGAGGCGGCGGCGACCGTCGCGACGTTGGCCGACGCCTGCTCCGTCGCGGCGGCGACCGAGGAGGCCTGTTCCGTCGTCGTCTCGGCGGCGCCGGTCATCGTCTGCGCGTTGCTCTGGAGCTGACGGGCGGCCTGCGAGACGGCCTGGACCACACCCTGCACGTTGGCGTCGAACTGGTCGGCCAGCGCCAGCATGGCGGCGCGCCGGTCGGCTTCCATCTGGCGTTTCTGCGCGTCGCTCTCCTCCTGGAGGCGGCGCATCTCCAGCCCGTTGTTCTTGAAGACCTGGAGCGCGCGGGCGAGCAGACCGACCTCGTCCGAGCGCCCGGTGCCCTGGATGGCGACGGTCAGGTCGCCGGCCGCGATGGAGGTCATTTCCGAGGTCAGGCGGTGCAGCGGACGCACCACGAAGAACAGCAGAATGGACCCCAGCAGGCCGAAGGCGAACAGCAGGCCGACGCCCGCGACCGTGTAGAGCCGCGTCATGACCTGTTGGGACAGCGCGGTGGCGCGCTTTTCGGCCTCCCGCGTTTCGGCCATGCTCTGCTCCACCCGCTCGCCCAGCGCCGCGGTCAGCTTCTGGCGGACCGGGCGGCCGACGTCGATGGACACGCGGATGGCGCCGTCGGTGTCGAAGCCGCGGGCCAGCTGCACGGTCGTCTGGGCGACGCGCTCATACTCCCCGACGATCGCCTTGATGGCCTGGATGCTCTCGCGCTCCGCGGGGTCGTCGTAAGCCTCGGCCAGCGTGTCGATGGCGGACAGGGCCTTGGCGATGTTGGCCGTGAGCTGCGCGTTGGCGGCGTCGATGGCCTCGCGCGAGGAGGCGACGATGGCGTTGGCCTCGTTGTCCATGGCGTCGCCCAGCGCCGACTGGACGGCGATGGTCGCGCCGAGCCGGTCGGCGACCAGTTCGGTGATGCGGGCGGTGGAGCTCGTCAGATCGGAGATCGCGCTCCGGGCGGTCCAGACGAGGCTGGCGATGACGATCAGCAGGACGAGAACCGGAACGAGAATCTTGTGCAATAACTTGCGGTTCGAGAACCAACGGTGCAGCGGCATGTCCAGGGCTTTCCAATAAAGCGGGCCAAGAGAGCGGGCCAAGAGAGCAGGCTCGGTCGGCGGCGCGGCGCCGGGAGCCGGGTCCAAAAAAATCCCCCGCAGGCCGGTCGGCATGCGGGGGGAGTGGGGACGCCGTCAGCCGGCCAGCCGGTCCCAGCAGCCGTCTAAGGCGAGGGACAGCTTGTGCTTCATGATGCGCTGGCTGGGGGTGCGCTCGAACTCCTCGACCACCGCGATGTAGCGCGGGTTCTGGTAGGGGGCGAGCTGCGTTCCGAGCCAGCCGGACAGCGCCGGGATGTCCAGCGCCGCCCCGGCCTTCGGCTTCACGAACAGCTTGATGTCCTGCTCGCCCACGTCGGCGGCGACGCCGATGATGGCGCAGTCCTCGACGGAGGGATGGGTGGCCGCCACATGCTCGACTTCCCAGGCCGAGACGTTCTCGCCCTTGCAGCGCACGCTGTCGGTCATCCGGCCGTGGAACAGCAGCGTCCCGCCCTCATCGAGGGAGCCGAGGTCGCCGGTGTGCAGGGCGCCGTCCTTGAGCGCGCGGGCCGTCGCCTCCGGGTTGCGGAAGTAACCGGCGAAGATGGCGCCGGGGCGGTCGGTGCGGACGACGATCTCGCCCCGCTCGCCCTTCGGCACCGGCTGGCCGGCGCCGTCCAGCAGCTCCACGCTGAACCAGGGCATCGGGCGGCCAACCGCGCCGACGACGCCCTCGTCGTTGCAGGTGGTGATGCTCGACGCCTCGGTCATGCCGTAGCATTCGCGGATCTGCACGCCGAACCGCTCCTCGAAGGGCGTCCAGGTCTCCTTGGGGCAGCCGCCGCCCCAGGCGATGCGCACGGGGTGGTCGTGGTCGCGCGGCGAGACCGGCTGCTTCAGCAGGATTTGCAGGATGCCGCCCAGATAATGGATGTGGGTGGCCCCATACTCCCGCACCTGATCCCAGAAGCGGCTGGCGCTGAAACGGTCGACCATGGCGAGCGACACGCTGCGGATCAGCGGCATGACGATCATCTGGGCGCCGCCGATGTGGTACAGCGGCTCCCACACGAACAGCACGTCGCCGTCGCGGGCGGCCGAGACTCGGGCCACCGCCTCGCCGGCCAACCGCATCATGCGATGCGACACCAGCACGCCCTTGGGCCGCCCGGTGGTGCCGGAGGTGTACATGATGGCGAAGGTGTCGTCGGGGGCGGGCGGCGCCTCCTCGAAGGCGGCGTCGGACTCCAGCAGACTCTCCAGCCGCAGCGCCGCCGCCGGGTCGCCCTGGACGATCAGCGGCGTACCGGCGGGCACAGCGCCCGTCTCGGCGATCACCGGCAGGAACTCGGCCTCGGCGATGATGGCGCCGGGGTCCGAATGCTCCAGGATGTAGCGCAGGCCCTCACCGCGCTGCTGGGCGTTGATCGGCACCCAGACCAGCCCGGCCTTGGCGAGGCCGAACAGGGTGGAGAGCACCAGCGGGCTGTTGCGCAGCATCAGCGCCACGCGGTCACCGGGCTTCAGTCCCAGCCGCCGCAGCTCCGCCGCCACGCCGTCGGACTGGCGGTCGAGCGTGGCGAAGCTCAGCGCCTCGCCGTTGAAGCGGGCGAACAGGCGGGCGCGTCCGGTCCGGGCCGCCTGCGTGAACAGGCGGACGAACCCTTCTTCGAAATCGGACATGATGCGTATCTCGAATGCGTTTGGTCGGTTGGTGACGGCCGAGTGGGGTTGCGGATCAGCGCGCCGGACGGCGCAGCCATTCCGCCATCAGCAGCAGGGCCATCACGATCGCGAAGACCACGACGGACACGGCGGCCAGCGTCGGGTTCAACTGCAGGATCATGTCGTCCCACATCTGTTTGGGCAGCGTGGTCTTGACGCCGCCGCTGACGAAGATCGCCACGGTCAGCTCGTCGAAGGAGGTGATGAAGGCGAACAGGAACGCCGCCACCAGACCGCCGCGGATCAGCGGGACGGTGACCAGCATCAGCGTCTTGACGCGGTTCGCCCCCAGCGTCGCCGCCGCCTGGTCCAGCCGCCAGTCGTGCCCCTTGACCACCGCGGAGATCGCGACGAAGGCGAAGGGCAGGGCCAGCACCGTGTGGCCGATGATCAGGCCGAGGTCGGTGGCGACCAGCCCGATCTGGGCGAACAGATAGAACAGCCCGACCGCGATGACGATGCGCGGCACGATCATCGGCGCCAGGAAGAAGGCGAAGATCGCCCCCCGCCAGCGCGAGGAGGAGCGGGCGAGCGCGAGCGCGGCCAGACCGGCCACCAGCGTCGCCAGGATCGCCGTGGCGAAGGCCACCGCGAAGGAGCGGATCGTCGCCGACACCCAGAGGTCGGAGTTGAAGTAGACGCGGAACCACTCCAGCCCGTAGCCCGGCGGCGGGAAGTCGAGGAAGGGCGAGGTGGTGAAGGCGATGGGAACGACGACCAGCGCCGGGGCGACCAGGAAGACGATCACCGCCGCGGAGTAGACCGGCAGCAGCCGGTCCATCACCTTCGGCCCCAGCAGGCGCCCGACCGGGCCGCCCAGCGCCGTCGACGCCTTGGCGAGCGCCGACAGGATCGTCATCCCGGCGCTGCGCAGGTGGCCCTGGCCGCCGCCGGCCCGCCCGGAGGTCTCTCCCGACAGGGAGGACAGGCCGAACAGCCGGTCGTAGACCCAGCAGGTGACCAACGCCGCGACCAGCATGAAGGTGGCCAGCGCGCCGGCGAAGGCCCAGTTCAGCATCTCCTGGATCTGCGAGATGATGAGCTGCGCCAGCATGGTCTGCTGCGGCCCGCCGAGCAGCGCCGGCACGATGAAGAAGCCCAGCGAGGAGATGAAGGTCAGCAGGCCCGCCGCCGCCACGCCGGGCAGCGAGAGCTGGAAGTAGACCAGCCAGAAGGCGTTGGCCGGCGGCGCGCCCAGTGTCTCCGCCGCCTGGACCAGCCGGCGGTCGAGGGTGGTCATCACCGGCAGCATGGTCAGCACGGCCAGCGGCAGCATGGCGTGGACCATGCCGGCCATCACGCCGAACTCGTTGTGCAACAGCGGCAGGGGCGACATACCGGTGCCGGAGAGGATCTGGTTGATGACGCCGGTGCGCCCCAGGATGACCATCCAGGCGAAGGTCTTCACCAGATAGCTGGTCCAGAAGGGCACCATCACCGCCAGGATCGCCAGCCCGCGCTGGCGCTCCGGCAGCTGCGCCAGCCAGTAGGCCAGCGGGTAGCCGAACAGGAGCGACAGCAGGGCGGTCAGCCCGGCGATGCGGAAGGTGCTCATCAGGACGCGG
The DNA here is from genome assembly GCF_003349955.1 of Azospirillum brasilense. GTDB lineage: Bacteria > Pseudomonadota > Alphaproteobacteria > Azospirillales > Azospirillaceae > Azospirillum > Azospirillum brasilense_B. The sequence continues at coordinate 4,488 of NZ_QLKQ01000121.1, read as the reverse complement.
AAATAGACGTCCGTGGCGACGATGCGGGCGTAATGGTCGCCGGTCCAGGCCGAGGTCTCCAGGTCCTGGACGCTGAGGCCGAGCAGCCGCAGCACCGGGAACAGGAAGAAGATGGCGAGGAAGGCGAGGCCGGGGGCGGCCAGCCACAGCGGGCCGAAGCGCAGCCGCCGCCGCGCCGCGGCGAAGGCCCCGTCATGGTTCAGGGCGGCGGCGCTCATGACACCAGCACCCCGGCGTCGGCGCGCCAGCGCACCGCGACCACCTCGCCCAGCCGCGGCGGGGCGGTGCCGCGGCGCAGCCGGACGGTGATCGTCTCCTCGCCGCCCAGCGACACCAGCACGCGGGTCTCGGAGCCGGCGTAGACGGTGTCCACCACCTCGCCGCGCACCTCGTTGTCGCCGTCGCCGTCGATGTCGAGCTGCTCGGGACGGACGACCAGCGTGCCGTCCGGACGGTCCGGGGTGTCGGCGGACAGGCGGAAGCTGCCGTTGCCGGTGACCAGCATGGGCGTTCCGCTGCCGTCGCGCCGGACCTGTCCGCGGAAGATGTTCGACACGCCGATGAAGTCGGCGGCGAAGGCGGTCTTCGGGCGGGCGTAGATGTCGTGCGGGGTGCCGAGCTGCTCGATCCGGGCGTGGTTCATCAGGCAGATGCGGTCCGACATGGCCAGGGCTTCCTCCTGGTCATGGGTGACGTAGATGATCGTGGCGCCGGTCTCGCGGTGCAGGCGCTTGATCTCGTACTGCATGTGCTCGCGCAGCTTCTTGTCCAAGGCGCCCAGCGGCTCGTCCATCAGGATGACCGAGGGCTGGTAGACGAAGCAGCGCGCCAGGGCGACGCGCTGCTGCTGCCCGCCGGACAGCTCCTTGGGGAAGCGCCCGGCGAGATGGCCCAGATGGACCATCTCCAGCGCCTCCTTCACGCGCCGCGCCAGATCCGCCGGGGCGACGCCGCGCATGCGCAGGGGAAAGCCGATGTTCTCCGCCACCGTCAGGTGCGGGAACAGGGCGTAATGCTGGAAGACGAGACCGATGTCCCGCTTGTGCACGGGCGTCCGGGTCTCGTCCTGCCCGTCGATCAGGATGCGCCCGCCGCTCGGCTCCACCAGCCCGCAGATCATCTGCAGCAGCGTGGTCTTGCCGGACCCCGACGGGCCGAGCAGCGTCAGGAACTCGCCCGCCGGGACTTCCAGGCGGGTGGGCTCCAGCGCCGTGATGGCGCCGTACCGTTTGGTCAGGCCGTCGACCAGCAGCTTTGGCGTGGCGGCGGCTCCGGCCTGGACCGGCGCTGTCCGCGCCTGTGCGAGCGGTGAGAGCATGGCGGCGGGTCTCCTTTCCGACGGGCGGGCTTAGCCGAGGATCCAGGCGTTGAAACGCTCGTTCATCTTCGCCCGGTTGGCGCCCCACCAATCCTCCTTGGCGATGGTCATCACCTTCAGATTGTCTTCGAAGGTCGGCAGCGCCGGGGCGCGCTCCTTCGGGATGCTCTTGTAGGCGTCGAGGTTGGTCGGGCCGTAGGCCAGGACCTCGGTGAAGACGGCCTGACGGGTCGGGTCGGCGCAGAACTTGATGAACTGGCGGGCGGCGTCGGCGCGCGGGTTGCCGCGCGGGATGCCCCAGCCCTCGATCGAATAGAGGCCCTGGTTCCAGTTGATCTTCACCGGGGCGCCGCCGTCGATCACCGCCTGGGCGCGGGCGTTCCACAGGGCGATCATGTCGACCTCGCCGCTCTGGATGAGCTGGCTGGACTGGGCGCCGCCCGTCCACCACACGGCGACGTGCGGCTTGATGCGGTCGAGCGCCTTGAAGGCGCGGTCGACGTCGAGCGGGTAGAGCTTGTCGAGCGGCACGCCGTCGGCCAGCAGCGCCTGCTCCAGCGTGTCGATGGGGTTCTTGCGCAGCGAGCGGCGGCCCGGGAACTTCTCGACGTTCCAGAAATCGGCCCAGCTCTGCGGGGCGTTGGCGGCGAACTTGTCGGCGCGGTAGCCGAGGATGGTCGAGTAGACGTCGGTGCCCATCCAATGGCTGGTCAGCGACTCCGGCATCAGGCCGGGCGCGTCCGCGGCGGTGAAGTTCAGCGGCTCCAGCAGGTTCTGCGTCATCAGGATGTCGCGGGCCGACAGGGTCAGCGTGCAGACGTCCCAGGTGTAGGACTTGGTCTCGACGATGGCCTTGAACTGGGCGGTCGGCTCCGCCTCGCGGGCGACGTTGACCACCTTGATGCCGGTGGCCTTCTCGAACGGGTCGTAGAAGGCCTTGCGGAAGGCCGGGCTGTAGGGGCCGCCCGGATCGGCGACGGTGATCTGCTGCGTGGCGGCGAAGGCCGGGCGGAGCAGTCCGGCGGGCAGGGTGGCGCCCAGCGCGACGCCGGCGGCTCCCTTCATCAGGCTGCGGCGGCCCATGGAGAAGCCGGAGGTCTTGCTCATGTGAAACTCCCTGTTCTGTGCGGCCGGGGCGTCTCTGTTGCCCCGGTGGTTGAGCGCCGCCGTGGCGGCGCGGATGGGCGGATCGTTGCGCCCTTGGATTCAGGTGTCTGCGTTACGCGCGCTTTGCGGCGCGCTTGGCGAGGAACTCCTCCATCATCCGGGCCGGCTCGCCGGACGCGTAGGCCTCGCGCTGGATGCGCACGCCGGCGGCCAGGGCGTCACGGAAGCCGGCCTCGGTCATCTCGCGGAAGCGCTGCTTGTCCAGGCGCATGGCGACCGGCGGCTTGGCGGCCAGCTCCTCGGCCAGGGCCAGCGATTCGGCCATCACGCGGTCCTGCGGGACGATGCGGTTGATCAGGCCGATGCGGTGGCTCTCCTCGGCGTCCATCAGCCGGCCGGACAGAGTCAGGTCCATGGTGCGGGCCAGGCCGATCATCTCCTTCATGATCCACGGGCCGGTGGTGCTGGCGATGCCGGAGTTGATCTCCGGCTGGCCCATGCGCACCCCGGCATGACCGATGCGGAAGTCGCCGAGCAGGGCCACCTGGAAGGCGGAACCGGCGGCGACGCCGTTCAGCGCGATGATCAGCGGCTTCGACAGGGTGCGCATGCGGTGGTAGAGGCGCTCCCACTCCGCCACCCACTCCTCGGCGCGGTCGGCGTCGAAGGTCTTGGTCTCGTTCAGGTCCTGCCCGGCGCCGAAGGCGCGGTCGCCGGCCCCGGTCAGGATGATCGCGCGCACACCGTCCTGGTTCTCGAACTGCTCGAAGGCGACGACCAGCTCGTCGCGCATCGCGGCGTTCCAGGCGTTCAGGATCTCCGGGCGGTTCAGCGTGATGATGCCGACCGGGCCGCGGACCTCGGTGAGGATGAATTTGAACACGGGACCACTCCTGTAAGCGGGGCGTTTCGCGCGCCTTGCGGATGTTCCGGGTGGATGTTCCGTCGCCCGTCCGGGCGGCGCGTCGTATTGCAATACGATACTTGGTATTGAATAGCTTGGCTTGATTTGCTAGACCTGTCAACGGTATCTCTCGCACACGAACCACAGGACCGATCGCCATGGCTCCGCGCCGTCCGTCTTCCCGACCGTCAGACACGGAATCCGCAGCCATCGATACGGACGCCTCGGTGAAGGAGGGCGGCGCCGCGCGCGCCGGCGACCCCCTGATGGTGATGTCCGTGGAGAAGGCGTTCCGCGTGCTGAACGCGTTCGACGCGGCGCGCCCGACGATGAGCCTGACCCAGATCGCCTCGATCGTCGGGTTGGACAAAAGCGCGGCGCAGCGCTTCACCCACACGCTGGAAAAGCTGGGCTATCTGCACAAGGATCCGGAAACGAAGCGGTTCGAGCTGACGGTCAAGACGCTGGACCTCGGCCATCATTACCTGCGCGGCAATGGGCTGCTCGAACGCTCGATGCCCTACCTGATGCATCTCAGCAAGACCACCGAGGAGACGATCAATCTGACCATGCTGGACGACACGGAGATCGTCTTCGTGTCGCGCTTCATGAGCCGCCACGTGCTGAACACCGACGTCGTCCTGGGGATGCGGATGCCCGCCTACTGCACGGCGCCGGGGGTGGCGATGCTCTCGCGAATGCCGATGGAAGAGGTCGTCGATCTGATCGACCGCATGGACCTGCATCCCTACACGCCGAACACCACCTGGAAGCGCGAGGACCTGCTGGCGAAGATCGAGCGGTCCGCCGATCTCGGCTACGCCACCGCCTTCGAGGAGTATTACCACGGCGACCTGTCGATCGCGGCGGCGGTCGTCGGTCCGGCAGGCGCGCCCATCGGCGCCATCAACATCGCCGTCTCGCGCTCGCGCTTCACCCCGCAGGAGGCGGAGGAGCGCTTCGCGCCGCTGGTCGTCGCCGCGTCATCGTCGATCTCCACCATCGGCCGTCCGACCCCGCCGCGGAAAAATGGGCGGCGGTGAAAAAAAGCTCTTGCCGAGCTAATCCAGCCGGCCTATAACCCGGCTCCCACGACGCCGGGGCCGCTGAGAAGCGCGACGGCGGCAAGGGATCGGCGGAGACGCCGAAGACGAGACGA
>NZ_QLKQ01000120.1 GCF_003349955.1 Azospirillum brasilense | reverse complement strand
GTCCTTCCTGATGGGCGAACCAAGCTTATCCGACTGTCCGGGGAACGGGGACCACCTCACCGGACGGCGCCCCCCTTGCGCGCGCTCAGTCCACCGTGTCGGTGGTGGGCAGGTGATGCTCGTGCCAGACGGCGTTCAGGATGCCGCAAGCGCAGGCGAAGCCCACGCCGAGGACCCAGGCGAAATACCACATGGCGGTCGATCTCCTCTGTCGGGGTTGGGTCAGTACAGGTTCGCCGATTGGCTCTGGATGTCCGCCGGCCCCACCCGCCCGCGCAGGACGCGGAAGATGACGCCGGTGTAGATCACGATGATCGGCAGGAAGATCAGCGTCGCCACCAGCATCACCAGCAGCGTCCGGTGGCTGGAGGAGGCGTCCCACACCGTCAGGCTCGACACCGGGTCGATGCTGGAGGGCATCAGCATGGGGAACATGCTGACCCCCGCCGTGGCGACGATGCCGGCGATTCCCGACGCGCTCAGCACGAAGGCGGTGCCGGGGCGCTCCGCCCGCGTCGCCAGCCATGCTCCGGTGGCACCCAGCACACCCAGGACCGGGGCCGCGATCATCCAGGGATGGGCGGCGTAGTTGGCCAGCCAGCCGCCGGGCCGCAGCTCGACCTGTTTGAACAGCGGGTTGGAGGGACCGCCGGTCGCCACCTCCCCGACCAGCGCGTAGCCGGACAGCCCGAAGGCCACCCACAGCCCGGCCAGCAGGAACAGCAGGACCGTGACCGGCGCCCCGATCCCGATGAAGGCGGTGGCGCGTTCCCGCACCCGGCCCTCGGTCTTCAACGCCAGATACACCGCTCCATGGGTCGTCAGCATGGCCAGAGACACCAGACCGGCCAGCAGCCCGAAGGGGTTCAGCAGTTCCAGCAGCCCGCCGCCCTCGTAGAGGACGCGCAGGTCACCGTCGATGCGGAAGGGCACCCCCTGCAGCAGGTTGCCGAAGGCCACGCCGAAGACCAGCGCCGGCACGACCCCGCCCGCGGTCAGGGCGGCGTCCCAGAAGCCGCGCCAGCGTGGGTCGGCGATCTTGTTGCGGAACTCGAATCCCACGGGACGCAGGATCAGGGTGACCAGCACCAGGAACAGGGCGATGTAGAAGCCGGAGAAGGCGGCGGCGTAGATCGCCGGCCAGGCGGCGAAGATGGCCCCGGCCCCCAGGATCAGCCACACCTGGTTGCCGTCCCACACCGGGCCGATGCTGTTGATGGCGACGCGCCGCTCCACATCGTCGCGGGCGACCACGGGCAGCAGGGCGGCCACCCCCAGGTCGAACCCGTCCATCACGGCGAAGCCGATCAGCAGGACCCCCAGGAACAGCCACCAGATCAGGCGGAGGGACTCGTAATCGAGAAGACTTTCCATGGTCGGCTCCTCACGCGGCGGACGCAGGCTGCCGGGTCCGGGCGGACGCGGCGGCGGAGGTGGCAGTGGCACTGGGAGTGGAGGTAGGGGCCGATGGCGGCCGCAGGGCGTCCGCCGGGCCGATCCGGATGTATTTGCGCATCAGGATCACGTCGACCACCAGCAGCGACGAGTAGAACAGGACGAAGCCGGCCAGCGTGAACAGCACCTGCGCCACCGACAGGGCGGACGAGGCGAGGAAGGTCGGCAGCACCCCGTCGATGGCCCAGGGCTGGCGCCCGTACTCGGCGACGAACCAGCCCAGTTCCGCCGCCAGCCAGGGCAGCGGCAGCGACCACAGGCAGATCCTCAGGAACAGCGGGTGGTCGAAGTCGCGGCGGCAGCTCCGCCAGAAGGCCACGGCGAACAGGCCGATGAAGAAGAACCCCAGAGCGACCATCACGCGGAAGCTCCAGAACAGCGGCGGGACCGACGGCACGATGTCGCGCGCCGCGCGCGCGATGGTGGCGTCGTCGGCCGTGCGCGGGTCGTCCACATAGCGCTTCAGCAGCAGGGCGTGGCCGAGATCCCCGGCCTGCGCCGCCAGCGTGGCGCGGGCCTCGGCGTTGCCGCGGTCGGCGCGCAGCCGCTCCAGCGCGTCGTAGGCGACGAGACCGTTGCGGATGCGGACTTCGGCCCGCTTCACCAGATCGTTGAGGCCCGGCAACTCGATGTCGGTGGAGCGCGTGGCGATCAGACCCAGCGCCCAGGGGATGGTCACCGCCGCGTGGTTCTCGCGCGCCTGCTGGTCGGGAATGGCGAAGACGGTGAAGCCGGCGGGGGCCGGCTCGGTCTCCCACATCGCCTCGATGGCGGCCATCTTGACCTTCTGGTGCTCGCTGACGCCGTAGCCGCTCTCATCGCCCAGCACCACCACCGACAGGGCGGAGGCGAGGCCGAAGGCCGAGGCGACGATCATCGACCGCGTGGCGAAGGCGCGGTGCCGCCCGCGCAGCAGGTACCAGGCGCTGACCGACAGCACGAACATGGAGCCGGTGACGTAGCCGGCGCTGACCGTGTGGACGAACTTGGCCTGGGCCACTGGGTTGAACATCAGCTCCCAGAAGGAGGCCAGCTCCATCCGCATGGTGTCGGGGTTGAACACCGCGCCGACCGGATTCTGCATCCAGCCGTTGGCGATCAGGATCCACAGGGCCGACAGGTTGGAGCCGATGGCGACCAGCCAGGTCACCGTCAGGTGCCCGAGCTTGGACAGCCGGTTCCAGCCGAAGAAGAACAGGCCGACGAAGCTGGACTCCAGGAAGAAGGCCATCAGCCCCTCGATCGCCAGCGGGGCGCCGAAGATGTCGCCGACATAGTGGCTGTAATAGGCCCAGTTGGTTCCGAACTGGAACTCCATGGTGATGCCGGTGGCGACGCCCATGGCGAAGTTGATGCCGAACAGCTTGCCCCAGAACCGGGTCATGTCGCGCCAGATGGCGCGGCCGGTCATCACATAGACGCTCTCCATGATGGCCAGAAGGAAGGACAGCCCCAGCGTCAGGGGCACGAACAGGAAATGATAGAGCGCGGTCATGCCGAATTGCAGGCGTGACAGGCTCATCGGGTCGAGATCGGACATCGTGCGTGTGAATCCTCAACGCGGCGGGGCCGAGACGGTCAGGCGCCGGTCCATGGCGGACTCGTCGATGACCGGGCGGTGCGCGCCGTCGAACAGGAAGACCCGCATCGCCACGACCACACAGAGCTTGATCACCAGGGTGGTGGCGATGGCGCGGGCGAGCGGGGCGCGGGCGAGCGGGAGTTGCGGAAGACGCGGCCGTGCCGCCGTGCCGGCGCCAATCCGATGAGAGTCGGTCCGGGTCATGTCGGGTCCTTTCGGACAAAAGGGGGCGTGTCCGGCCGCCGGGGCGGTCAGCGTCCTGGCGGTCGGAACGAAGCGGTCGGAACGGTCGGGTCAGAGCGAACGGGACAGCGGCGGCCCGCGCGGCCAGGCGGCGCCGAAACGGCGTCCGGCGGTCCGGCATTCGATGGCGGGTGGCGGCTCGCACCGGGCGACGCCGACGGCGGGAAGGGGCAGTTCGCCCACCACCGGGGTGGCGGCCTTGCCGTGCAGGATGGGCAGGCAGAACTGGCAGAAGTCGGCGGCGGGGTCATGGCCGGGCGCGCCGTCGGCGGGAACCGGCGCGCCGGTTTCCCGGTCGATGACGACCAGGCCGGCGGCGGTGCAGATGACGATGCGGTCGCCCAGCAGGTCCTGCGCGAAGCGGGGTGCGCGACCGGAGGGCGGCGCCGGCAGGGCGGCGGCCAGCACCTGACCGATCAGCAGCAGGATCAGCCCGCACAACATCCCGGCGCGCAGCCGGGCGCCGGTCCGGCGCGTGGTCGGACGCACGGTCCGGCGCACGGTCAGCGGCCCGCCCACGGCGGGCGGCGGAAGGGGAAAGGCGAGCGCGTCATACCGGGTGGGCAACCGTCGGAAGAGGGAATTCGGGGGTTCCGGGCAAGGGAATAGCGGCCACGCCATCCTTTCCGTTTGAAATGAGTCCGCCAACTGGCGGAACCCCGGCACGGAGGTGGCTTGGTTTGCTCGGACGGGCCGCTGCGACCGCGGGAGAGATGCCGGGGCATTCGGTCCGTCGCCCATGGATTTCGGCCAAGCGCCCGGTCATGGCGGTTCACGCCACGCGGAAACGTCGGTCAAAGGGCGGACGGAATGTCGGACGAAACGCCGGCTCAGCCGGCGGCGGGCGGCGCGCGGGCCTGCAGGCTGGACAGGAACCAGCCGGCGGCGATCACCCCGCCGGGAAGCGCGCGGGCGTCGGCCATGGCCAGCCGCAGGGCGGGCAGCGCGGCCATCGGCGGCAACGGCGGCGGCGCCGTGCCGGCCATGGTCGGGCAGAGCGGGCAATGGCCCGCCGCCGCGCCCGTGGCGCCTCCGTCCTGGTCGGCGACCGGTTCGCCGTTGGGGCCGAGCGTGATCGTCTTGACGCCGTTGGCGGTGCAGATGGTGATCGTCTCCACCCCGGCACTCGCGGCCCCGGCCCCGACCCCAGCGGCGTCCAGCGCCATGGCCGGCATCGTCACCGTCCACACCATCATCTGGACGACGAACGCCAGCAGCCCGGCCAGAAGGCCGATGCGGCGGAGTCGTTCGCGGATGGGGTGGAAACGGGTCACGGTCCCGGTCGCCTCATAAGGGTGCGCCAGCGGGCGTCAGGCCGGCCATTCATGGCACGGAAACAGCGTGGCGGGCAAGCCATTACTCCGCCCATGGGAATGCGGCCGGCCATCGCTCAGGCGGCCTTCCGGCGCGGCTTTCCGAAGACCAGCCGGTCGAGCAGAAGCATCGCGACGAGGGAGGCGCCGACCAGGGGAAAGACGATCCCCCCGACCGCCAGGATGACGGTCACGCCGCGCAGCGCCGCGCGATCCCGCGGCGGCGGCGGAACCCCCAACGATCCGTCCGGCCGCCGCTTCCACCACATGACCGCCGCCGAAACCGACATCAGGACGATCGCCGCGCAGACGGCGAGCATGACCAGCTGGTTGGCGAGGCCGAACTCCTGGCCCATGTGCACGTTGATGCCCCATTCCAGCGACTTGCCGAGCGGACCGTAATCCGCATAGCTCATGTCGATCAGCGGCTTGCCGCTGTACTGGTCGAGATGCACGACCCGCTGCCGGGACAGATCGTCGGGATAGACGCTGGCCGTGTAGACCCCCGTCGGCCCGCTCGGCGGGCTGACCGCATAGCCCTTCGCCAAACCCAGCCGGTCGAAGATCGCGACCGCGGCGTCCAGCGTGATCGCGCCGTCCCCGGCAGGGGCGCCCTGCTCCTCCCCAGGCCCTTCCCCATGCCCCTCCCCATGCCCATCGCCATGCCCATCGCCATGGCCGGAGGATTGGGGAATCCGCGCCTGCTCGAGCGACCAGGCGGTCGGCCCGGCCTGGCTCATGCGCTGCTCGGACATCGGCACGCCGACATAGACACCCGCCGGGTAGCCGTAGTTCGCGCCGTTCGCCCACTGGTTCACATAGCTGCCCCAGAAGACCGACCAAGGCATGCCGGTCACCGCCAGGAAGACGATGAAGACGCCGGCGACGATCCCGGCCACGGCGTGGAGGTCCCGCCAGAACACGCGCTGCCGGGGCTTTCCGCGCACCGAGACGACACCGCCGCCGTTCGGCCGTCCGCGGCGGGGCCACCAGAGATAGACCCCGGTCCCGACCAGAAGGATCGTCCAACCGCCGACGATCTCGATCACCCCGTTGGCGACCGGCCCGAAGTAGGACAGGCTGTGCAGCCGCCGGACGACCCAGATGACGGTGCCCTTGTCCGGAAGCGCGCCGAGCACCCGACCGTCGTAAGGGTCGACGAACACCGAGATTTTCTCCCCGGCCGGGGTCCTGAGGCCGACCTCGGCCGAGGCCGCCGGATCGGCCGGCGGCACATACTTGGTCACGGTGCCCGGGTGCACCGCCAACGCGGCGTCAACCAGCACGCTCGGCGCGCGCGGCGTGGACGCCCGGACCGCGACGCTCTTCACGTCCCGGTGCACAAATCCGTCGATCTCGTCGCGGAACAGGTAGAGCGCCCCCGTCACGGCCAGCAGGATCAGGAAGGGCAAGGCGATCAGACCGGCGTAGAAGTGCCAACGCCAGACGGCCCGGTAGACGTCCGAGGAGCGGCGCGCGCTCTCGCCGGAGGACAGCGTCACATCGGTCATCCTGCGGTCCTCCCGCTATCGATTTTCCTGCGGTTCACCATGTCAGCCGCATCCCGGCGTGGATGGCGCGGCCGTAGCCCGGACTGAACAGCGCCGACGCGGCCGTGGCGGTCTCCGCGATGATGGCGGACGAGATGTAGGTCTTGTCCAGCAGGTTGCGCCCTTCCAGATAGCCGGACCATCCCGTGCCCCGGTCGAAGCCGACCTTGACGTTCAGCAGCGCGTAGGGATCGACGGCGAGGCTGTTGGCGTTGTCCGCGTAGAAGGGCCGCGGCATCCAATCGACGCTCGGCCCCGCGTGGAAGCCGTCCGGATGCTTGTAGAGAAGCTCGGCGCGCAGCGTGTGCGGCGGCACGCCGGGCAGGCGGTTGCCGGTGTAGGTGGCGCCGTCGAAGAAGAAGTCGTTGTAGGTGTAGGTCAGGTTGAGCCAGGTGCGGTCCTCCGGCGTGGCGAGCGCCTTGAGGACGGCGATTCCCAGGCCCAGCTCGACGCCCTGATGGACGGTGCGGTCGGCGTTGCGCACCGTGCAGGTGCTGTAGGGCGACGTCCGGACGCACTGCAGTTCGTTGTCGATGTGGGACCGGTAGGCGGCGAGATCCCAGGTCACGTCGGGCCGGCGGCCCCGCGTGCCGATCTCGTAGGTGGTCGCGGTCTGCGCCTTCAGGTTGGAGCTCGCCGGAGACGCGAAGCTGTTCGCGTCGAAGGTCGGCACCTCCGCGCTGCGCGAGACGTTGGCGAACAGCTGCCAGTCCGGATCGACGTCCCACAGCAGGCCGGCCCTGGGGCTCCACAGATTGTAGGTGCGCCGGCCGGACTGGTCGCCGTCGCCCAGGAAGCGGTCGGTCCGGTCGCGCCGGGCGTGCAGATGCTGGAGTCCGGCGACGACCGCGACCTCCGGCAGGACGTAGAAGGAATTCTCGATGTGGCTCGCGTAATTCTCGGCCTTGTCCCGCGTCGAGAAGACGAGCGCTCCCTTCTCGGCGTTGCCGACATTCTCGAACTCCTTGTAGTCGAGCGCCCCGTTGATGATGGTCGTCCCGACGACGAGGCGGTTGCGGAATCCGGCCAGGGTCCGCTCGTCCGTCGCCCGGACGAAGCCCCCATAGTCGTTCACGGTGTAGTCGAGGTAGCGGTAGATCGGGTGATCGACGTGCCGGCGGTGGCTGAAGACGCCGAACTCCACCTCGGTGGTCTCGAAACGCAGCCTCATCTTGTTGGCGATGCGCAGGGAGTCGATGTTGCGCTGCTGGTCCTGGCTCACGAAGTCCGGATCGGCGGACCGGGGCGCGTTCAACGCCGCGCTCTTGGTCAGTTCGCCGGGCAGGCGCTGGCGCCAGGTGTTGGCGTTCACGTAGAAGCGCGTCTCGGCCTCCGGAGCGATCCGGTAGCCGATGTTGGCGTTGCCGCGCGCCATGTGGCCGTCGCTGTGATCGCGGTAGCCGTCCTCACGCTGCGCCGACAGGCTGGCGAAATAGTCGAAGGCCCCGGACGCGCCGCCGCTGCTCGCCTGCCCCTTCAGAAAGCCGAAGCTTCCGCCATCGACCCGGCTGTCGAAGCGGGCGGCGTCGCGCCCGGTCGGCGTGACGAAATTGACCGCGCCGCCCAGCGTGTTGGCGCCGTAGCGCAGCGCGTTGGCGCCCTTGTAGACCTCCACGTAGCGGTAGGCGCCGGGGTCGATCTCGAAGACGTCGAACAGCCCGTCGGAGGTGTTGATCGGGATGCCGTCCATGTACAGGTTGACGCCGCGGTTGCCGTAGTTGCGCGTCAGGCCGGAGCCGCGGATCGACACCCGGTTGTCGACGTTCGACTTGGGCTGCGTGATGACGCCCGGCACCGCGCCGAGCACGTCGCGGATGGTGTTCGCCGGGCCGTTCTTGAAGGCGGTGTCGGGCACCAGCTCGACGCCGCCGGGGATCCGTTGAAGGAGTTGTTCCGCCTCGTCCGTCGTCGGCACGGTGAGCGACCCTGCGGACTCGCTGGTCACGGTGACGGGCGGCAGGACCGGCGGAGCGGAGGCGGATTGGGCGAAGGCCACCGGGGCGGCGCTGGTCAGAAGCGCGGCCAGCAGGGCCGGAGGGGAGAGGTTCCGCAGGGGCGGACAGGGCATCGCATGCCTCCAAGGGCTAAGGCAAAAGGGTGTGGGGAACCGCCGCCCGCTTCGCCGGATGGCGCGGGCGCGGCAGGTTGCGTTGCATTGGGGATCGGGCGGGGATGGGGCGGGAAAGCCTCGGCGCGCTCAGCCCGCGGTCGTCGCCGGACCGCGATGATGGGTCGGCGCCCGGGCCAGGGCGTCATCAAGCGCCTGGGCGAGGCCCAGCCGCTCGTCCCCGGTCAGGAGGTCACCGATCGTTTCCGAGCGTCCATGGCTGGTCAGGCGCAGGCGCGGACCGGCGGCGCCCGCGGGGTCGACCGCCAGCCTCAGCCAGCCGGTCTGCCATTCGCTGAAGGACCGGCGGCCGGCGCGGTCGATCCGCTCGACCAGCGTGCGGTCGGGCCAGACGCGGATGCGCTCGGCCTGCCGGCGGCGCCGGGCATCGCCGACCACCGATCCGACGGCGAACGCGAGAACAAGCAGGGAATAGGCGGCCATCGGCCAAGCGCCGAGCCACAGCCAGGCGGTCAACGTAATGGTGAAGTAGGCGGTCAGGACGCCGACGAACAGGACGCGGCTGTAACGGGTGCCGCTGTCGTTCGGCGTGACGATGGCGTCGAACAGCGGTTCGTGCGCCACCACCCACGGATCGGGCGGGACGACGGCCGCGGGCGCGGCCGCGACGGCCACGGTCCCGAAGGAAGCATCGGGCATGCGGGAACTCCGGTCGATCGATCATGGCAAGGCGTCCGCCGGCACGAGGCCGGTCGGCGCCGCGGATGACTCAACCGATCGTCGGAGGCGCGCGCGCCTGCAGGGATGATAGGAACCAGCCGGCGGCGATGTGGCTGCCTGGCAGGGCTTCTGGGCCGTGCCGTTCGAAATCCCGCGCCACGGCAAGCGTGGTGGCCGGCGGCATCGCCAAGCCGCCCACCAGAGGACAAAGCGGACAGAAACTGCCGGCCACGGCCTTATCGGGCCTGCCGGTGTCCGAATCGGACGGGGTTCCGTGATCGTCCAGCGCGATCGTCTTGAAACCATCGGGGGTGCAGATCACGATCCGCTCGGCATCGGGGCTGCCGACGGAGGTCCAGGCCGGCATCCAGGCCCACGAAACGATCTGGAACAGCAACGCGACGGCGCCGGCCACACAGCCCGCCCGCCACACCCGCCGCCAAACGCCCCGGCCCGATGTCATCCCGCTCCACCAAATATGGAACCGTGCCGGAAGCACGGTGCTGGAACAGCATAGCCTGAGCATAGCATTCCAGACGAGTCCATTCTTGTACAAACCAATCTGGGTTGTCCGCTCTGGGCGGGTGTCCCCAATGAGAAGGGGAGATGGGCGGTCAACGCAATGTCTTGTTCGCTTCGGACGCCCGGTTTTGATCTGTCCCGGATTTGGTGGACACCCGAATTGGCTCAGGCGGCCTGCCTTAGCTGCCGCGAACTGAGCGGGGGTCATGTACCCGCAATCAATCCTACCCCGCCGGCCACATCTTGAATGGGCAATCAGGTGTCCGCCGCTCCTCGCGCCCGTCGGACCTGGGCCACGGCTCCCCGCGTCGCGCGCAGGCGCTCGGTGTAGCGCGCCGGCATCTGTGGCGATTTCCAGCGTCCGGCCTGCATCAGCCCGGCAAGGTCGACACCGGCGGCCAGCAGGTCCTGGGCGGCACCGACGCGCAGACTGTGCCCGGTGAAGCCGGCGGCGAGCGGGTCGGCGTTAGCGGCCCGTTCCGCCACCACCCGCCGCACCGCCGCCGTGCTCATCCGTTCGCCGAAGCCGCGGCGGGCGAGGCTGCGGAACAGGAACGTCCCGGCCCCGGCGGTGGCGCCGGTGGCCGGATCGACCGCCGCCTCGATGGCGGCACGCCACGCGGCGAGCGCCGCCATCGCCTCCGCCGACAGCCAGGCCATGGCACCTTCGCCGGCCTGGTCGGTCTTGGAGCGGCGGATCAGGATCGTCCCCTCGCCGGGGCCGGCGGCGGGGTCGTCCGGGTCGACCGGCTCCAAGTCCGCCCAGCGCAGCGTCACCAACTCGTCAGCGCGGGCCAGGGTGTCGCGCCCGACCAGCAGCAGCGCGCGGTCCCGCAAGGCGCGCAACGGCGCCGCGCCGTCGGCGGGTAGGCGGTCGAGGATGGCGACCAGTTCGGCGTCGCCGAGCGGCCGGGCCTGCCGCTGACGGGCGCCCTGCTCCTGGCGGTGCGCCTTGCGGGCCAGTTGCACCCGCCAATGGTCGCAAGGGTTAGCGGCGCCGGCGGCGCGGTGCAGGGTGGCGATCGAGCCGAGGTAGCGGGCGACCGTCGCCGGTCGCCGGCTGGCCCCGAGGTCGTCGACGAAGGCCTGCACGGTCTCCGGCGCCGCCGGCAGCCAGGGCAGGGAGCGCGCGGCGCACCAAGCGGCGAACA
This sequence comes from Azospirillum brasilense, assembly GCF_003349955.1. GTDB lineage: Bacteria > Pseudomonadota > Alphaproteobacteria > Azospirillales > Azospirillaceae > Azospirillum > Azospirillum brasilense_B. The sequence continues at coordinate 2,815 of NZ_QLKQ01000120.1, read as the reverse complement.
CCCGGGCGTCGGCGCGCAGCGCGCGCAGCGTCGCCGGGGCCATCGCGCGCTGGGCCAGGGCGAGATAGGCGTCCAGGCGCCCGAGGATGGCCTCGTCCGGTGGGATCGGCGCCGCCGCGACGGCCGTCCCGGTACCGGGCGCCGCGCACGGATTGGCGAAGCCGGCGGCGGCATGCCACCACACCAGGGAGCTGCGGTAACGGCGCAGCGTGCTAGCCTTGCGGCCAGCGGCGCAGGCGGCAGCGAGGAAGGCCTGCACGGTCGCCGGTGACGCCGGCAGCGCGACTTGGTTGGCCTGGGCGCACCAGCACACGAACGTCCGGCCGTCGCCGAGAAGCGCCCGGCGCGTCGCCGGGGCCATGCGTCCGGCGATGGCGGCGCGCAGGCGTTCGATGGTGGCGGCACTCAGCGTGGGCACGAGCGCGAACGGGATGGCCGGTGCGATGGCGGTGGTTTCGGCCATCGTCAATATGCCTGGCAGCGCAGGGCCGACCACCGGGCCTTCCGGGCCCGCCCTTCCCACGCGGCATCGGTGTCCGCAACCGCCGCCAAGCGCTTTTGCAGGAGGGCGGCATCCAGGAAGGCGTTCACGTGCGCGAACCCGATCATGCCGTAGCCGAACAGCATGAGCGTTACGGCGCGGAGCGCGCCATCGTCGGCGCGAACGCGCTCCGTCAGACTGGCGTAGCAGTCCGCGTCCCACTTGCCCAGGTTGCGCGTCAAGAACAAGGGCTCGGGGGTGTGGGCGGCCGACAGCAGAGTCCCGGCCTTCCAGTGGGACACCACGGCATCAGCCACCGCATCGGCCAGACGCTCGACGGTTTCGGGCGGCAGCCACGCGTCATTGATGTCTTGTCGCTTGTCCCCGAACAGGCCGAGCGTAAAGCCTTGCTGGCGCAGCACGGTCGCCGCGGCGTCAAGGTGGCCGGCCTCCATCAGTGTGGCCAGAACGCGCTCTCCAAGGGTGGGAGACACCCCGCACCGGGTCACCGCCTGATGCACAAACCCGCTGAACCAGAGGCATCGGGCATGGCTCTCGCCGGTGTGTTCCGGCAGGACGGCATCGAGGTCCCGTGGAACGCGGCCGAGCACCCGCAGGGTCCGTTCAGGGTTGGGGTCTGCGAGTTCCCGGTGGAGATCCTGCAGCCGGGCAAGAAAGGAATCGAGTGTCCGTTCCGCGTGGCGTGTTCGGAGATGCGCCAGCATGGTGGCGTCGTCGCTGGCCAGGAACGAGGTGATCTCCTGGCGCGAGACGGCACCGGGCAAGAGACCGAGGCGCAGCACCGTCATGAGTGGGCGGTACCGGCACAGGCTGTCGGCAATTTCGGGGGGGCCCGCCGCGCCTGCAGTGCGCAACCGCGGGAACAGCAGCTCCAGCAGGCGGGCCAGCGGCGTGTCGGGTTCGACGCCCAGATCAGCCAGCCGACGGTCGGGACCGGCCCGCTCTCCTTCGGAAAAGGCGACCCAGTCCGTCTCGGCCTCCGGGTCCACCGGAGCATCGTGCACAACCAGGCGCGGCTTGCGGCGGATCGCTTGGACGACCGCGGGGGCCTTGGCCAGCAGGATGCAGTAGCCGAGCAGATCCAGCCAATCGACCTCGCCGGCAACCATCGGCGCCAGAACGGCATACATGCCGCAGACCCGCCGGCTGTCGCGCGGCGTGGCCAGCAGACCGTCTGTGGCGATGGCCAGGAGGCGGGTCCAGCGTGGATCGGAGTGCCAGCCGTCCGGCAGGACGCCGGCCGGCGTGGCGCTCTCGAACTCCGCGACAAAGAGGCTCCGCGTCTCGGACCCCACGGCGATGGGCAGGGGGATCTCCAACTGGACGATCTTCTCCAGATAGGCGACCCCCCGCTCTGCATTCCCGCCGCCGAGCGCCTCGACCACCCGGTCGCGGTCGTAGGCGAGGAGGTAGGAGAGGCCGGGGAAGTCGGCGACGGCGCGCACGAGCTGGGCGACGGCGCGGACCTCGGCGTCCTCGACGCGATCAAGTTCGTCGATGAGGACGACGATCGGCACCGCCACCCCGGCCAGCAGCGCGGCCAGCTCGCGGTGCTGCGCCGCCAGGGAACGATCGCGAGTCAGCAGGGTCTCGACGGTTCGGACGGCCCCCGAGGCGGCCGCACCGACACCGGGCACCACGCTGAACAGGCCGGCGGCCGGCGCCAAGTCCTTGGCGTAGCCGGCCAGCTTAGCGCCCAGATCGCGCAACGCATCGCTGTACCGGCCGTTGGCGGTGCCCACCGCGTTGATCGTCGCCAGCAGCTCGGCGAAGAACTGGGTGATGACGTCGTCGCGCCCGGACACCAGCCAGGGGTCGAAGCGCACCACCGCCGCGATCGGATGCCGGCGCTCGATCTCCGCCTGCAGCAGGTTGAGGAGGGAGGACTTGCCGCTGCCCCAGGGGCCGGTGAGCCCGACCACGACGCCGCTGGCCCGGGCGGCCGTCCGTCGACAGTGTCCTCACGGACCAGGGCGCGGGCGAGGCGGGCAACGAAGTCCTCACGCCCGAGGCGGTCGTCGGCGGGATCGTCGATTGGATCGTGGGGACGGTGGCTCACGGAGCGGCCTCGGGCGGGAGAAACGGCGCCGCCCACGCTAACCGATGCGCCCGCCACCGGCAAGGCTCTCTGATAAACGGACGATAGCGTTGCTTATCGGTGGTTTATCATGACCCGCCGCCCCGCGGACTCCGGCAGAGAGAAACAAAACGCCTCTTAGCTTCGTTCTTGCTCTCCAACCTTCTGGTTTCTATCGTCTCTCAGCGCCCTTCAGCGAGCGACGCTGTCCCCACCCGCCCGGATCACCGATGCCG
>NZ_QLKQ01000012.1 GCF_003349955.1 Azospirillum brasilense | reverse complement strand
CCCACGGCTTCGCCGTGGGCCCCTTCCCTCCCCCGCTTCGCAGGAGAGGGAGCTTGATCCCCTCCCCTGCGAAGCGGGGGAGGGTTAGGGAGGGGGCTCTTAGGGTGGAGTCACCGTGGAGGCCCGTCGCAACAACTCCCCCCACCCTCCTCCAGATCGCGCAGGATCGGGCAATCCGGCCGCTCGTCGCCGTGGCAGGCGTGGGCCAGATGGGTCAGCGTGTCGCTCATCGCGCGCAATTCGGCGATCTTGGCCTCCAGTTCCGCCACATGGTCGAGCGCCACGCGCTTCACCTCGGCGCTGGAGCGGCTGCGGTCCTGCCACAGCCCGACCAGGATCTGGATGCGCTCGATGCTGAAGCCCAGCGTCCGCGCCCGCTTGACGAAGCGCAGGACGTTCACGTCGCTGGACGAATAGACGCGGTAGCCCGCCGCCGTCCGCCCGGCCTCGGGGATCAGGCCGATGGACTCGTAGTAGCGGATCAGCTTGGCGTTGACGCCGGACGCCTTCGCCGCGTCGCCGATGGTCATGCCGCCCGCGCTCATGGCTTCCACCCCCGAAGCGACAGGGCGTTCAGCACGACGCTGACCGAACTCAGCGCCATCGCCGCCCCGGCCAGCACCGGGCTGAGCAGGCCCGACGCCGCAAGCGGGATGCCCACCAGATTGTAGATGAAGGCCCAGAACAGCCCCTGGCGGATCTTGGAGTAGGTGCGGCGCGACACGTCGATGGCGCCGGCGACCAGGGCCGGATCGCCGCGCATCAGCGTGACCCCGGCCGTGTGCATCGCCACGTCGGTGCCGGTCGCCATGGCGATGCCGACATCGGCGGCGGCCAGGGCGGGCGCGTCGTTGATGCCGTCGCCGACCATGCCGACGACCTTGCCCTCCGCCTTCAGCGTCGCCACCACATCGGCCTTGCCGTCCGGAAGCACCTCGGCGAAGACGCGGTCGATGCCCAGGTCGGCGGCCACCGCGCGGGCGGCCCCGGCACCGTCGCCGGTGACCATCACCGTCGCCACCCCCTGCGCCTTCAGGGAGCGGACGGCGGCGCGGGCGCTCTCCTTCACCGTGTCGCCGAAGGCGACGAGGCCCAGCACCCGGCGCTCCGGCGCCGTCTCGCCCAGCCAGGACACAGTGCGCCCTGCGGACTCCAGCGCCGCCGCCCGCGCCTCCAGCGCCGCGTCGGACAGGCCGTTCTCCGTGATCAGCCGCTTGTTGCCCAGCAGCAGGGCGCGACCCTCCACGCTGGCCGACACGCCGCGCCCGGCCAGCGCTTTGAAGCCCTCCGGCGCGGTGGTAGCCACGCCACGCTCCGCCGCGCGGTCGCGGACGGCGCGGGCGAGCGGGTGTTCGCTGCCGGTCTGGAGCGCCGCGGCCAGCCACAGAAGTTCTTCCTCCTCGACGCCATCCGCCGGCACCAGATCGGTGACGCGGGGCTTGCCCTCGGTCAGCGTGCCGGTCTTGTCGAAGGCGACGGCGGTGATGGCGTGGGCGCGCTCCAGCGCCTCCGCGTCCTTGATGAGGATGCCGTGGCGGGCCGCCGCCCCGGTGCCGACCATGATCGCGGTCGGCGTGGCGAGGCCCAGCGCGCAGGGGCAGGCGATGACCAGAACCGACACCGCCGTAATAATGGCGGTCTCCGCGTTCCCGGTGCCGATCCACCAGCCGGCCAGCGTCATCGCGGCGATACCCAGCACCACCGGCACGAAGACCGCGGCCACCTTGTCGACCAGCCGCTGGATCGGCGCCTTGGACGCCTGGGCGCCCTCGACCATGCGGACGATCTTGGCGAGCATCGTCTCGGCGCCCACCGCCACCGTCTCGACCAGCAGCAGCCCGTCCACGTTGATCGACCCGCCGGTGACGCGGGAGCCCGGCGCCTTTTCCACCGGCAGGCTTTCGCCGGTCAGCATGGATTCGTCGACGCTGCCCGACCCCTCCGCCACGTGCCCGTCCACGGGAATACGCTCGCCGGGGCGGACCGCCACGCGGTCGCCGACGCGCACCTGAGCGATGGGAAGCTCGATTTCCACGCCATCCCGGCGGACGCGGGCGGTGTCGGGGCGAAGCTGCATCAGCGCGCGGATCGCCGCCGCCGTCCGGCCCTTGGCGCGGGCCTCCAGCCACTTGCCGAGCAGCACGAAGGTGATGAGCACCGCCGACGCCTCGAAATAGAGGTGCGGCGTGTGGCCCGGATGGGCCGTCAGCATCATGTAGACGCTGAGCCCCCAGGCCGCCGAGGTGCCGAGCGCCACCAGCAGATCCATGTTGCCGGACCCGGCGCGCGCCGCCATGAAACCGGCCCGGTAGAAGCGCCAGCCCAGCCAGAACTGCACCGGTGTCGCCAGCAGGAACTGCGCCCAGGGCGGCAGCATCAGGTTCAGCCCCAGCAGGTCCCCCGCCATGCCGAGAACCAACGGCGCCGACAGCGCGGTGGCGATCAGCACATGGTGAAGGTCCCGCCTATTGCGGTCCTGCGCCGGGTCCTCCGCCGCCTCCGTGGAATTGGTGTCGGCAACGGGGGCGGCGGCGAAGCCGGTCATCTCCACCGCCTCGGCCAGCCGGGCGGCGTCCACCGTTCCGGCGTAGGCGGTGACGTGCGCCCGCTCCGTCGCGAGGTTCACGGCGGCCGACTCCACCCCCGGCACGCGGAGCAGCGCCTTCTCGACGCGCGCGACGCAGGAGGCGCAGGTCATGCCGCCGACCGTCAGGTCGAAGTCCTGTCTCTGCGGTTCGAAGCCGACGTTTTCGATGGCCTCCGCCACCGCCCGCGGATCGGGTTCGCCCGCGAAGGCGACCCGCGCCCGTTCGGTGGCGAGATTGACCGACACGCCGGTGACGCCCGGCAGGCGCGACAGCGCCTTTTCCACCCGCCCCACGCAGGAGGCGCAGGTCATGCCGGAAATGCCGATGTCGAGGTCGGTGGTGTTCATCGCAGGCGTCCTCATGAACCCTCTCCCCTCTGGGGAGAGGGTGGCCCGGAGGGCTGGTGAGGGGGTTGAGCGTGGCGGTGCGTTCGGGACAAGCGCAACCCCCTCACCCTAACCCTCTCCCCAGAGGGGAGAGGGGACAGAGCCGACATCGACTGTGCAGTGGCGGACATGACCGTCCCTTCTTCGTCAACCGGCTTCCCCAGATAAGGCTTCCAATGATTGGAAGGTCAAGGGCGCCGAAACCCGTTACGCGACCGGAAGCCCTTCGGCCTCGAAGCCGGCCTTGTCGAGGGCTGTCCGCAAGGCGTCGGCGCTGGGCGTCCCGCCGACGCGGACGTCTTTCGAGTCCAGGTCGATCTGCACATCCTCGACCCCGGCGACGGCGCCGAGCGCGCGGCGGACCGAGGCGGCGCAGCCGCCGCAGGTCATGCCGGGAACCTTGAACGCAACCATGACGAACTCCTTCCCACGAGGTGGTGTTGCCGTCAGCTTCCGCCTTCCAGCGATTGGAAGGTCAAGAGGAAATTCGCAGCCCCGGTCACCACCGTGGTACCGCCGGAACCAACCGCTCCGCTCGCGCATTCATGGGCCATGGACATCACCCGCCAGCGCAGCTTTCTCCATGACGAGGCTCAATTCGCCCGCGCATTGGCCCGCGCGTCGGCGGGGGCGATCATTTTCGCCCTGCCGCTGCTGATGACCATGGAGATGTGGGAGCTGGGCTTCTACATGGACCGCTTCCGGCTGGCCCTGTTCATCCTGGTGACCCTGCCGGTCCTGTTCGGCCTGTCCTACTTCGCGGGCTTCGAGGAAACCTTTTGTTGGCAGGACGACCTGATCGACGCGCTGTCGGCCTTCGCCGTCGGCTTCCTGATGTCGGCGGCGTTGCTGACCGTCTTCGCCATCGTGCGTCTGGACCAGCCCTTGCCGGAGATCATCGGCAAGATCGCGCTCCAGTCCGTGCCGGCCAGCATCGGCGCCATGCTGGCGCGCAAGCAGCTCGGCCAGCAGGACGACGCCGACCGGGAGCGGCGAATCCGCTCCAGCTATCCGGGCGAGCTGTTCCTGATGGGGGCGGGGGCGCTGTTCGTCGGCTTCAACGTCGCCCCGACCGAGGAGATGATCCTGATCTCCTACAAGATGTCGCCCTGGCATGCGGTGGCGCTGGCGGTGCTGTCGCTGGGGCTGCTGCACGTCTTCGTCTACACGGTCGGCTTCGCCGGGCAGGAGAGCGCCGGAGACGACGGGTTCCTGTCGGTCTTCCTGCGCTTCTCGGTCGCCGGCTACGGGATCGCCCTGCTCATCAGCCTCTATTTGCTGTGGACCTTCGAGCGGATCGCCGGCCTGTCGATGATGGAGCTGGTGACCGCCACGGTGGTGCTCGGTTTCCCCAGCGCGCTGGGCGCCGCCACCGCCCGCCTGATCGTGTGAGGGAAGGGACGCCGATGGCCGATATCCGGGAAAACGACATCACGTCAAGGGACGAGGACGGCAGCGCGTCGGTGTCGCGGCTGGCCTGGATCTCGTCGGGGCTGGGGCTCTTGCTGTTCCTGGGCTCGGTGGGGGTGCTGGGGTATGAGGGCATCACCCGCGGCAGCGGCCCACCGGCGATCACCGCCGTCGTCGAGGAGGTGGTTCCCGCCGGGCCACGCTGGCTCGCCCACATCCGGCTCACCAACGACGGCGGCAAGACCGGCGCGAAGGTCCAGGTGGAGGGGCAACTGATGGCGGGCGACGAGGCCTTGGAAACCTCCGTGGCCGAGTTCGACTATGTGCCCGCCGGCTCCGAACAGAAGGGCGGCCTGTTCTTCGACCGCGACCCGCGGGCGCACGCGTTGCGCCTGCGCGTGCTGGGCTATGTGGAGCCCTGAACCAAGCGGGCCCCCGGCCTGTTGTCCTTGGGACCGGCAACAGAGGACACCAACACCGCGATGACCCGCCTGACCATCGACGAGGCGCAGCAGCGCATCCGCCTTTTCCTGACCGGCGACATGGTGGAGGCGCTGCGCGCCGTGGATTATGAATCCCCGCCGCTGGCCGCCCAGCCGTCCGGCCTGACGCTGGAGGCGGCGCGGCGGGCCGCGGTGCGCTTCAGCCACGTCGAGGGAGCGTCCGACTGCCTGTACCGCGTCGACGCCTTCGAGGAATCGCTGGTGATGCGGCTGCAACTGAACGTCCGCCGCTTCGTGGCGATCTATCAGGTGCCGGTCGCCGATCCGGTGGCCAGCGCCACCATCTCCCCGCATTTCGAGCGCTGGGCCATCGGCGCCGGCCACGCCGGCTGGACCATCGGCTGGCGCGACGGCGCCGACCCCTGGCAGCCCGACCGGCGCGTGGTGGAAACCTACTGCTACGCCATGCTGCCGGAGGACTTCCTCGACAACCCGCTGGAGCAGCTCTACTGGCGGACCGACCTCGTGCAGATGACCCGCGCCTTCTTGCTGGAGGCCCGCCGCATGGGCATCCGTCTGGCGGTCCCGCAGGGGATGTGAAGGTCCCCGCGACCTGCGGGGACCTTCCTCACCTCACGCCAGATCGAACAGCAGCACCTCGGCGCTGACCACGCCGTCCAGCGTCAGGGCGGTTTCATTGCTGATCGCGGCGCCGTCGCCTTCCTTCAGGACCGTGCCGTTCAGCCGCACCTGACCGCGGGCGACCTGCACCCAGGCGTGGCGGCCCGGACGCAGCTCGTGGGTCACGCTGTCGCCCTCGTCCAGAAGCGTGGCGTAGAGGTCCACGTCCTGGTGGATGACCACGCTGCCGTCGCGCCCGTCTTGGGAGCCGACGAGGCGCAGGCGGCCCTGCTTCTCCTCCCGCTCGAAAGCCTTCTGCTCATAGCCGGGGACCATGCCCTCCTCGTTGGGCAGGATCCAGATCTGCAGGAAGTGCACAGGGTCCTTCTTGGACGCGTTGTACTCGCTGTGCCGGATGCCCGACCCGGCGCTCATCCGCTGCACGTCGCCGGGGCGGATGACCGAGCTGGTGCCCAGCGTGTCCTTGTGCTCCAGCGCGCCGTCGAGAACATAGGACACGATCTCCATGTCGGCGTGCCCATGGGTGGGGAAGCCGGCGCCGGGGATCACGCGGTCGTCGTTGATGACGCGCAGCGCGCGGAAGCCCATGTGGGCCGGGTCGTAGTAGTGGCCGAACGAGAAGCTGTGCTTGCTGTTCAGCCAGCCCATGTTGACGGCGCCCCGTTCGTTGCGGTTGCGGATCGTGATCATCTCTGCTCCTCCTCGTCCTGTGCGAGGCCCTGTGGCCCCTCGTCTGGAGAGGAATGTGCTCCCGTTTGCGCAAAACAACAATTGCCGGAGTTGCGGCTTATCTGTTCCATGAGACGCAACAAACGGCTATGGTGTGGGCTCCCCTCAACCAGCGTCGCCGACCGCCATCATGCCCACCATTATACCCGATGTTTCGCCCCTCCTCCTGGCCATGGACCTGACCGGGATCTTCATCTTCGGGCTGACGGGAGGGACGCTGGCCGTGCGGCACCGTCTGGACATCTTCGGCGTGATGGTGCTGGCGCTGGTCACGGCGCTGGCTGGCGGCGTGCTGCGCGACCTGCTGATCGGGGCGATCCCGCCGGCCACCATGCAGGACGAACGCTACCTGATCACGGCGCTGGCCTCCGGCCTGTTCGCTTTCTTCTTCCACCCCTTCATCAACCGGCTGGTCAAGCCGGTGATGGTGCTGGACGCGGCCGGCCTCGGCATCTTCGCGGTGGCCGGCTGCGGCAAGGCGCTGGCCTATGGGCTGGGCCCGCTGCCCGCCGTCCTGCTCGGCGTGCTGACCGCCTGCGGCGGCGGGCTGGTGCGCGACGTGCTGGTGGCCGAGGTGCCGCGGGTGCTGCGCGAGGAGATCTACGCGGTGGCCGCCCTGCTGGGTGCGGCGATCGTCATCGCCGGTGCCATGCTGGACCTGCCGAAGGCGCCGGTCGCCATCGCCGGGGCGGCGGCGGCCTTCCTGCTGCGGGTGGTCAGCGTGCTGCGCGGCTGGAGCGCGCCGCGCGCCCCCGGTTCATGACATTCGCTGTGAACAACCAAAGGCTTCGGCTGTTGGAAGGAGCATGAGCGACACCGTGACCGACAACCCGGCCATGAGCCGGTTCGAACTGGACGTGAACGGCCAGACGGTCTTCGCGACCTACCGCCGCCGTGGCACCATCCTGCACATCCCCTATGTGGAGGCGCCGCCGTCCCTGCGCGGCACCGGGGCGGCCGGGCGGCTGCTGGAGGGAGTGATGGCCATCGCCCGCGCCGAGGGGCTGACCATCGTCCCGATCTGCGGCTACGCCGCCAACTGGATGCACCGCCACCGCGAGCATCACGACCTGCTGGCGCGTTAGGTCTCACGACGGTCCCGGCGGCCTTTGCCCGTCCTTCATCGCGAAGACCTCCTTGGCCGCGAACAGCCCGTTGAGAGCCGCCGGGAACCCCGCATAGACCGCCATCTGGATCAGGACCTCGACGATCTCGTCGCGGGTCAGCCCGACGTTCAACCCGGCCTCGATGTGCACCTTGAGCTGCGGTGCGGCGTTCCCCATGGCGGCGAGCGCCGCGATGGTGGCAATCTCGCGCGAGCGGAGATCGAGTCCGGGTCGCGAATAGATGTCGCCGAAGGGAAATTCGAACAGATAGGTCGCGAAGTCCGGCGCGATGTCGGCAAGCGCCGCCACCACCTTGTGACCGGCCTCGCCGTCGATGTCGGCAAGCGCCCGTTGCCCGCGCTCAAGCCGGCTTTCTTCGACCCCGGATGCGATTTTGTTCAGGTGCGTCATCGTCAGTCTTCCTCTGTTCCGTTTCGACGTAACCGTCGATCTTGGTATCGAGGACGAGAAGACAGGCGTTCAGTTCATCGACCTGGGCACGCACGCGCTCGCGGTGCCGCTCCAGCAAGGCCCGCCGTTCCGCTTCGGTCCCGGCGCCCGCCTCGCGCAGCGCCGCGTAGCGGAGCATGTCGCGGATGGGCATGCCGGTCGTCTTCAAACGGCCGAGAAACTCGATCCAGGTCAGGATCGAGGCGTCGTAATCGCGGTGGCGGGATTGGTTGCGGTCGGCGTAGGGCAGCAGCCCGATCCGCTCATAGTAGCGGATGGTGTGCGCCGTCAGCCCCGAACGTTTCGCAAGGTCTCCGATCTTCATGCGCGTCTGCTTCTCATCACGATGCGCAGGACGCTACGGGTTCGAGCGCGCTCTAAGTCAAGAGGGATTCGGTCACCGCGACCGCCAAGGCGTCACAGGCCGAGATAGGCCTGCTTCACCGCGGGATCGGCCAGCAGCTCCTCGCCCGTGCCGGCCAGAACAACGCGCCCGTTCTCCAGCACATAGGCGCGCTGCGCCAGCTTCAGCGAGGCGGCGACGTTCTGTTCGACCAGGATGATCGTCATGCCCTCGGCGGCCAGCGCGCGGATGGTGCGGAACAGCTCCTGCACCATGGTCGGGGAGAGGCCGAGCGACGGCTCGTCGAACATGATCAGATCGGGCTTGCCCATCAGGCAGCGCCCGATGGCCAGCATCTGCTGCTCGCCGCCCGACAGGGTGCCGGCGGCCTGCTCCAGACGCTCCTTGAGGCGGGGGAAGAGGGTCAGCACGCGTTCGAACGTGCCCTTCGCCCCGGCGCGGGCGCGTGGAATGACGGCGCCCATCTCCAGGTTCTCGCGGATGCTGAGGGTCGGGAAGATCTGCCGCCCCTCCGCCACCTGCCCGATGCCGAGGTCGCAGACGACGTGGCTGGGCAGGCCGGCGATGTCCTTGCCGCGGAAGCGGATGGTGCCGCGGGCCGGCTTCAGGATGCCGGAGATGGTGCGGATCAGCGAGGTCTTGCCCGCCCCGTTGGCGCCGACGATGGCGGTCGTCGTGCCCTCCGCCACCGCGATGGACACGCCGTCGAGCGCCTGGGCGTCGCCGTAGAAAAGGTCGAGGTCGGATACGGTCAGCATGCGGAGTCTTGCGTCGTGGCGGCCATCATGGAGAGGGCCGCCACCTTAGCGCAGGCACCGCCGGAACCGAACGGCTTTTGCTTCAGCCCCCACTACTTCAGGAAGAAGAGGACGCTCATCGCCAAGCCCACGGCGATGATGCCCGCGCGCAGGATGCGCGACGGGATCTTGCGCCCGACCCGCGCACCGACGTAGCCGCCGGCCACCGCGGCCACGGTCATCAGCGCGGCGTAGGACCATTCCACCGCCCCGCCGACCGCGTAGGCGGCGACCGCGATGGCCGTCAGCACGGCGGAGAACAGGTTCTTCAGCGCGTTCATGGCGTTCAGGTTGGTCATCCCGAACAGGCTCAACTGCGCCAGCAGCAGAATGCCGAGGCCGCCGTTGAAATAGCCGCCATAGACCGACACCGCGAACAGCGTGGCGAGCATCGCCCCCGTCCCGTGCAGCCCCACCGCCCGCAGGCGGGCCGCCAGCATGCCGCCGAAGGCGAACAGCGCGGTGGCGACCAGCAGCAGCCAGGGCACGATGCTGCGGAACACCGAATCCGGGGTCACCAGCAGCAGCGCCGCCCCGATCAGCCCGCCGGTCAGGCTGACCACCGACAGCGTGACCAGCCCGACCCCGCCCACCGGCTCCAGGTCGTGGCGGTAGCCGTAGACGCCGCTGGCGTAGCCGGGCAGCAGCGCCACCGTGCCGGTGGCGTTCGCCGCCACCGGCGGCACCCCGGCGTAGATCAGCGCGGGAAGAGTGAGAAAGCTGCCGCCACCGGCGACCGCGTTCATCGCCCCGGCCAGGAAGGCCGCGGCGAGCAGAAGAAGGGATGTCGTCACCATCGTTCGGGTCGTTGTCTTTTCTTGTTGTTTTTCATCCCTCTCCCGTCTCGGGAGAGGGGTTTGGAAGTTACCCCCTCGTCCGCAACTCGCGGCGGATGATCTTGCCCGTGGTCGTCATCGGCAGGCTGTCGACGAACTCCACGGCACGCGGGTATTCGTGGGCGGCCAGCCGCGTCTTCACATGGGCCTGGATCTCCGCCGCCAGTTCGTCGCTGGGGCGCACGCCGTCCTGAAGGACGATGAAGGCCTTCACGATCTCGGTGCGCAGGGGGTCGGGCACGCCGACCACGGCGGCCATGCGGACGGCGGGGTGGCCGATCAGGCAATCCTCGATCTCGCCGGGGCCGATGCGGTAGCCCGCCGAGGTGATCACGTCGTCGTCCCGCCCGACGAAGCGGATGTAGCCGTCGGTGTCCAGCTCGCCCTGGTCGCCGGTGACCAGCCAGTCGCCGACAAATTTCGCGGCGGTGGCCTCCGGGTTGTTCCAGTATTGCAGGAACATCACCGGGTCCGGGCGGTGCACGGCGATCAGGCCGATCTCACCGGGCGGAAGGCGGTTGCCCTGTCCGTCGATCACCGCCACGTCGTGGCCGGGCGCCGGGCGGCCCATGACGCCGGGCTTGGGGGGCATGACCGTGGCGCAGGAGGACACGATCATGTTGCACTCGGTCTGGCCGTAGAACTCGTTGATGGTCAGCCCGAAGGTCTGGCGGCCCCAGTCGAGAAGCTCCGCCCCCAAAGTCTCGCCGCCGCTGGCGACGGAGCGCATGCTGTAGGCCCAGCGCGTCTGCGGGTCCTTCACCGCGCGCATCATCTTCAGCGCGGTCGGCGGCAGGAAGGCGTTGCGCACCTTGAAATCGGCGATCAGACGGAAGGCCTCCTCGGCGTCGAACTTCTCGAAGCGGTGGGAGACGACGGTCACGCCATGGTGCCAGGCGGGCATCAGCACGTCGAGCAACCCGCCGATCCACGCCCAGTCCGCCGGGGTCCAGATGCGGTCGCCCGGCTGCGGAAACAGGTCATGGGATATCTCCACCCCCGGCAGATGGCCGAGCAGCACCCGGTGCGCGTGCAGCGCGCCCTTGGGCTGACCGGTGGTGCCGGAGGTGTAGATGATCACCGCCGGATCGTCCGCCGCCGTGTCCACCGGCGTGAAGTCCTCCGACGCGGCATCGACCAGCGCGTGCCAGTCCAACTCGCCCTCTCCGGCCTCGTCGATGCGCAGGACGAGTTTCAGTTCGGGCAGGCGGTCGCGGATCTGGGCGATCTTGGCCGCACCCACGGCGTCGGTCACCACCGCCCGCGCCCCGCAATTACCGAGGCGGTATTCCAGCGCCTCAACCCCGAACAGCGAGAACAGGGGGACGGCGACGCCGCCCATCTTGTAGACGGCAACGTGGCTGACCGCCGTCTCCGGCGCCTGGGGCAGCAGGATGCCCACCCGGTCGCCGCGCGCCACCCCATGGGCGGCCAGCGCGTTGGCGAGACGGTTCGACAGGCGGCGGATGTCGGCGAAGCTGTGGGTCTCCACCGCGCCGTCGCGGCGTTTGTGGATCAGGGCGGTGCGGTGCGGATCGCGCTCCGCCCACTTGTCGCAGACGTCCACGCCGATGTTGTAACGCTCCGGCACCGACCAGACGAAACGGTCGCGCAGGCCCTCGTAGCTGTCCGCTTCCGGCAGCATGCTTTTCCTCCCGACAAGGTCTTGCCGGCCGCTTGACCGCGGCCATTTGGTTTCATCATAGGGGCAACGGCGGCGGTCCGTCACGCGGACGGAATAGTTTGCGGGGCTGCCATGTTCATGGACAGAGGTTCCGTTCCGTGGGGTTCGACATGAAGGCCAAGGGGATCGTTGCGGTTGTGTTGTCCGTGGGCCTGCTGGCCGGCTGCGCCAGCCCCTATGGCTATGGGTATGGCGGGGGCTATGGCGGGTACGGGGCCAATTACGGGGGCGGCTACGCTCCCGGCTATGGCAACAAGGCGACGGCGGGCACGCTGCTCGGCGGCGTGGCCGGCGGCCTCGCCGGGTCGCGCTTTGGCGGCGGCACGGGCAAGCTGGTGGCGGTCGGCATCGGCACGCTGCTCGGCGCGGCGCTCGGCAACGCCGCCGGCCAGTCGATGGACCGCGCCGACCTGATGTACGCGCAGCAGGCGGCGGGGCAGGCCTACATGGCGCCCACCGGCGCCACCGTGCAGTGGAACAACCCGCAGACCGGCAACTGGGGCACCTACACCCCGACCCGCGACGGCACCGGCCCCTATGGCGAGCTGTGCCGGGAATTCCAGACCAGCATCGTGGTCGGCGGGCAGCTCCAGCAGGGCTACGGCACCGCCTGCCGCCAAGCGGACGGAAGCTGGCGCATGGTGAGCTGACGCGCGCTCTTCAGCCCTGCGGAGAAATGCTTTACACAAGCCAGCATGGCGACGATCAAGGACATGCTGGCCGCGGCGCTGGCCCATCATCAGGCCGGACGGCTGGCGCAGGCCGCCGCCGGCTATCAGGCCGTCCTCGACACCGTGCCCGACCATGCGGACGCGCTTCACCTGCTTGGCGTCGTCTATCTCCAGGCCGGACACCCGGCGGAGGCCGAGCCGCGCATCCGCGCCGCCATCCGCGCCGACGCGACCGTCGCCGACTATCAGGACAATCTGGGCAGTGCGCTGCGCGCCCTGGACCGGGCGGCGGAGGCCGCGGACGCCCACCGCGCGGCAATCCGCCTGCGTCCGGCCTTCGCGCAGGCCCACTACAACCTCGGCAACGCGCTGGACCGGCTGGGCCGGCTGGAGGCGGCCGCGGATGCCTACCGGCAGGCTGCCGCGTTGCGTCCCGGCTACGCACGGGCGCGCTTCAACCTCGGCAACACGCTGACGGCGCTCGGCCGGCTGGCCGAGGCGGATGACGCCTTCCGCGCCGCCCTGGCCGACGATCCCGGATTCGGGGAGGCGCACGCCAACCGGGCCTCGCTGATGCTGCAACGCGGGCGGGCGGCGGAGGCTGAGCGGGCCTTGCACAACGCGCTGGCGCTGCGCCCCGACCACGCCACGGCGCTCGCCAACCTGTCGGCCGCCCGGCTGGCCCTCGACGCGCCGATGGACGCCGAGCGGGCGGCGCGCCGCGCCGAATCCGTGCGCCCGGACTTCGCGGAGGCGGCGCTGCGCCGGGGCGACGCGCTGCAAAAGCACAACCGGCTGGCCGAGGCCGCCCGCGCCTACGCCCGCGCCGCCACCCTCTGTCCCGATCTGGCGGAGGCTTACGCGAACCTCGCGCTGGTCCGCCAGACGCAGGGCGGCCTGGATGCCGCCGAGGCCGGCTATCGCCGCGCCTTGACGCTGCGGCCCGATCTGGCCGAGGTGCGTTCCAACCTCGCCTATCTGGACCTGTTCCGGCCCGGCGTGACGCTGGCCCGCGTGCTGGAGGCGCACCGCGGCTGGGACGCCGTGCACGGCGCTCCGCTGCGGTCCGAGTGGGCGCCGCGCGCGCCATGGGTGCGCAACGACACCCGTCCGCTGCGCGTCGGCATCCTGTCGGGCGACTTCCGCCGCCACCCGGCGGGGCAGTTCGCGGTGCGGGCGGTGGAGGCGCTGCCGGACTTCGGCGTCGAGCTGACCCTCTACGCCAACCAGCTGGAAGCGGACGACCTGACCAACCGCTTCCGCGCCGCGGCGGCGCGCTGGGTGCCGGTCGCCGACCGGACCGACGCTGAACTTGCAACAGTGATCCGCAACGACCGGCTGGACGCGCTGATCGACCTCGCCGGGCACAACGCCCGCGGACGGCTGGGCGTCTTCGCGCGCAAGCCGGCGCCGCTCCAGGTGGCATGGTCCGGCTACATGGCGACCACCGGTCTCGCCGCCATGGACGCGCTGGTCGCCGACTCCCACCATGTGCCGGAGGGGGCGGAGCGCTTCTACGGCGAGCGCATTCTGCGCATGCCCGGCGCCTTCATCGCCTACGACCCGCCACCGGACGCGCCGGAACCCGGCCCGCCGCCCTGCCTGACCGGCGGGCCCGTCACCTTCGGCGTTTTCAACATCCTGACCAAGCTGACCGACGAGGTGCTGTCCACCTGGGCTGCCCTGCTCGCCCGCGTGCCCGAGTCGCGCCTGCTGCTGAAAACCAAGGCGCTGTCCTGCCCGGACACCGCCGCCGATTGGCGCGCGCGGCTGGCCGCGGCGGGCATCGCGCCGGAGCGGCTGATCCTGGCCGGGGCGACCGACAGCCGCGAGCATATGGGCTGGTGCGCCCGCGTGGACGTGGCGCTGGACCCCTTCCCCTTCGCCGGCAGCACGACGACGCTGGAGACGCTGTGGATGGGGGTGCCGGTCGTCACCCTGCCCGGCGAGACCTTCTCCAGCCGCCATTCCCTGGCGTTCCTGAACGTGGCGGGGGTCGAGGGCTGCGTCGCCCGCGATCCAGCGGACTATGTGGACCTCGCCTCCCGCTGGGCCGCCGCCCCGGAGCGGCTGGCGGACCTGCGCCGCACCCTGCGCCCACGCATGGCGGCCGGACCGCTGTGCGACGGCCGGATGTTGGCGGAAGCGCTGGCGACGTCTCTGCGCGACTTGGCGACGGCCCCCTAGCCTTTCCGGATAGGACGGCGCAAATCCCTAAATTGGGGGTTGTTTGTCAGAAGGTTTTTCGTCACACGTTGTATATCAGATTCATCAAGGGTCGCCACGCCCAGGGAGCTCCTGGATGCTGAACCTTTCGGCTGTCCGCACCGCCATCGAGGATGTGGAGCAGGCCATCGCCGCGATGCTGGCGCCGGAGACCCTGGCCGCCAATACGGTGGCCGCCAACCGGCGGGCGCTGGCCCGCCTCTACACCGCCTACGCCCAAGGCATTCTCAAGCGGCACGGCATCGCCGTGGACCTGGACGATGTCTGCGGGCAATGCTGCCGCGACTGCCCGGATGGACACTGCGCCCGGCTCCCCTGCTGAGTCACTTTTCCCCGATGAAGCGGACCCAGGGGAAATCCAGAACGTCGAAGCCGCGCACCCGCAACCCGTTCTCCCGCCGTTCCCCCCGCCCTTGCAGCGCGTCGAGCACCGCGAAGGGGGCGGCCTGATCGAGCATCCAGAATCCCCGCCCCTCCCGCAGGAAGGCCCCGATATAGGCCGCGGTCGAAGCGAGGAAGGCACGCCCTAGCGGAGTCGGCTGGAACGCCGCGAAGCAGACGGTGATGTCCCGCGTCGGGCCGCGCCAGCGGGCGTCGCGCAGCAGACCGACGTCGGAGTCCTCAAGCAGCGCCACCAGCCCTTCAAGCCCCCCGGCCGCCCCCTCGGCCAACGTGCAGTCGGCGTCCAGATGCAGCAGGAGCCGCCCCCAACGCGTCATCAACTGGTGCCAGCGCAGGAAGCGGATGCAGGCGTAGTAGGTGGTGCGCCGGTGATCGTCCCAGCCCGTGAAGTCCACCGCCTCCCGGCTCCAGCCCAGCGGCAGGCGCTCCCGCCGCCGGGCGAGGTCGGCCAACGTTTCCGGCGAGGGGTTGACCACATGGACATGGACCGCCATGCCGCCGCCCGTCCGCGCCTCCACCGAATCGAGCAGGCCCATGGCGAAGCGCCGGTAATAGCCATCGTCGCAGGACACCGCCAGCAGCGGCCCGCTCCCGGCCGGCGGCTCGGCCAGAAGCTCCAGCGGCGGGAAGGAGTCCAGCAGGGCGTCGGCGTCTGGCAGCCCGTCCAGCGCCCGCCGCCCGGCCCGCACCATCGACCACAGGCGCAGTTCGAAATCCGCCGCCACCTCCGCCGCCGTGAAGCGCCGGGCAAAGCGCCGCATGAAGCGGCTGGCGAGGTCCGTCCGTCCCCACCGGTAAAAGCGGTAGGCGACCACGGCCGCCGCCCGCGTGTCGCGCGGGTTGCGGCGCAGAGCCGTCGTGGCGGTGCGGGCGGCGCGGTCCAACAGCCAATCCGGCGCCTGCCCGGCCTGGACGAGCGCCAGAGCCGCCCCGATCAAGGCATCCGCCGCCGCCCCATGCCGCGGATCGGCGGTCACGGTGCACGTCAGGGCACGCCCCGCGCGCTCCACCAATTCCGGGTCGAGGCGGTGGGCGTGCGACAGCGGGCGGTCCAGCCCGGCGTCGGCGAGCGCGCTCACCGCGGCGTTGTGCAGCGCGTCGGGATGGGCCGGCGCCAGGGCCACCGCCTGCCGGCGCAGCCGCGCCGCGTCCTCCGCCCGGCCAAGCGCGGCCAGGGCGTTGGCGCGGTTGATGCGCGCCTCCGCGAAGTCGGGCCGCCAGGCCAGCGCTTGGGCGAAGGCCGCCGCCGCACCCGCCGCATCCCCGCGCTCCAGCCGCAGGGTGCCCAGCGTGAAGGTGGCCTGGACATCCGCGGGGTCGAGCGTCGCCGTACGGGCGAAGGCGCGCTCCGCCGCGTCGGCCTGCCCCGCCGCGCGCAGAGTCCGCGCCAGATTGCCGAGAAAATCCGCGTCGCCGGGCAGCAGCGCCACGGCGCGGAGCAGCAGCGGCAGCGCCGCGTTCGGCCGGCCGCTCTGGCTTTCCAGGACGCCCAGCAGGTGAAGCGCGTCGGGATGGCCCGGCTGGCCGCGCAGGATGCTATGATAGAGCGGCCGGGCCGCGTCCAGCCGGCCCGCCTGATGGTGGCCGACCGCGGCGGCCAGGGCATCCCGAAGTGTCACCATGCCGCCTGTCTACACGCGCCGCCGCGCCGGAGTCCATGCGGTGTCGCAATCGGGGGCGCCGCTTTGTTGCGAAGGAGAGACCATGGCCGACCGGCCGCTCGTCAGCGTCATCACGCCAAGCTGGGGACGGGAAGCCTTCCTGCCGCTGTGCCACGCGCGCGTGCTGTCGCAGACCGTCCCCGACATCGAGTGGCTGGTGTTCGACGACAGTCCGCGCCCGTCCGCCTATCTCCAGCCGCTCGCCGGGCCGCGGCTGAAGTATTTCTACGCGCCGCGCCGCTACGCCATCGGGGAGAAGCGCAACATCCTGGCCGAGCACGCGCGCGGCGCGATCATCGTCCATTTCGACGACGACGATTTCTACGCCCCCACCTATGTGGAGCGGCTGCTCGGCTGGCTGGAGGCGGGGCACGACGCGGTGACTCTTTCCGGCTGGTTCCTGCACAGCGCGGTGCACGGGACCTTCGGCTATTGGGACACGGCGCGCGGCGGCTCCTATCACCGCTGGGGCCGGACGACTCGGTCCTACGTCGAGGCGCCGGAGACGCCGCCGTCCGACGACAATCTGCTGGGTTACGGATTCTCCTATGCCTACCGGCGGTCGGTGTGGGAGGCGGTCCGCTTTCCGGCGGTCAACGCCTGCGAGGACGCACCCTTCATGAAGGCGGCGCGGGAGCGCTTCCGCGTCGCCGCCTTTCCGGACGCCGAGGGGCTGTGCCTGCACACCCTGCACGCCCGCAGCACCAGCTTGTGCCTGCCGCAATACGAATTGCCGCCCCTGCTGCTGGAGCGTTTGTTCGGACCGGAGATCGCGGCTTACACGGGTGGTGGGGTGGATCAGACCTGAACGTCGAGATACATGCCGCGGCGGTAATTGCGCGGCAGCGTCAGGATGCCGTTGACCAGAAGGCTGGCGAGTTCACGGACGCTGGGGATACGCTGGCGTCCGCCGCCGACCTGCTCCGCGCGGTTGCGCACGCCGACCGCGCCGGGCGACGCGACTCGCCCGCCCCCGACCTCGGAGCGGATCGGTTCGTTGGAGCGGTCACCGGTGCGTCGCGTTTCAACCATGCCCGATGTTTACCGCAAAAACCGCTCAACCGGCAAGGCGGAGCCGGCGCGGTCCATCCGTTGTCCCGCGGAAGCGCCGATATCCCCTCTCCCCTCCGGGGAGAGGGTCAGGGTGAGGGGGTTGCGCTTTTGCCGAACGCAGCCACATGCGCATCCCCCTCACCGGCTCTCGGCGGATGCCAGAGGCATCCGCCTGCCGCCGTCAGCGCTGGCTTTCAGCCAGCGCGAGAGGCCCTGCGGGCCACCCTCTCCCCAGAGGAGAGAGGGTTATTAAGAGCCGGATAAAATCTTCCCGATTCTCAACCGTCCCATCGCTTGACAAACTGTTATATCAGCGGTAACCGATACGTCTCTAAACCTTATGGTTTGGATGGGTATAGGTGGTTCGGGGCGTCGGAGGGAAGTCCATAACAATAAGCGCCCCGACCCACCTTCTTCCCTTCACCGCAACCACGCGGTCAGCGCCGTCAGCGCGCTCAGCACCAGCACATAGAGCGCCAGATCGAACAGTGGCGGGTGCCAGACCCAGCCGTAGAAGCCCGCCGCCCGCAGACCGCGCCGCAGCAGGCCCGAGACGAACCACGCCGCGATCGCCAGGATCAGCAGCGGCGGGATGAACAGCCCGTAGATGTCGATTTCGCCGATCATGCGGTCACCGGTTCGCGGAGCGAGTCGCTGGAAGATTCGGGGGTAGCGAAGGTCAGGTGCGGGAACAGCGCGCGGCGCAAGCCCGCCAGCGCGATCACCGCCCGGTCACGCTCCGCCGAGCGCGGCTCGGCCGACAGGTTGGAGAGGGCGGCGTCCATCATCGGCAGGACCTCCGCCGGCGGCGTGCCGAGGCGGCGGCTGGACAGGCCGCGGAAATGCTGCCCCACCGCCCCCAGCAGCCGCGCCACATGGGGCGCCGCCGGACCGCCCAGCGCGCGGCGGGCGCGCTGCAATTCCGCGATGTTCAGCCCAACCCGCAGGTCGTTCACCGCGTCCGCCGCCGCCAGATCCTGCTGCGGACCGGCCAGCGCCAGACGGGAGGACAGCAGCCCCACCCGGTCGAGCATCCGGTTCTCGAAGCTGCCCACCGGAATGCCGGAGCGGGCGGCGGTCATCCCCGCGATCTCGCTCCAGCCGGCGCGGAGCAGGCGCCGGGCGCTCCAGGCCGCGCCAACCGAACGGCAAAGCTGGGTGACCAGCAGCGCCGTGGCGATGCCCACCACCTGGGCCACGTTGCTGTTGAGGAAGGAGGCGAAGTCTCCCGACCCGAGGTCGAGCAGGCTGAGCGAGCCGACCACCCCCATCAGCAGGGCCATCGCCTTGCCCATGGTCGCCGGGCGGGCGATGAAGACCCCCAGCGTCAGGAAGGTCGGGGCAAGGCCCAGCACCAGCATGGGGAAGCTGTCGAAGGACGGCAGCACGACCAGCAGGTAGAAGGCGGCCAGCGGCACCGACAGCAGGGTGAAGACCAGGAACAGCCGGATGCCCGGCGCCGGGTCGTCCAGCGAGGCGAAGAAGCAGCAGAAGACCGCCGTCATCATCGCCGCCGTCGATCCCGACGACCAGCCGGTGCCGATCCAGAAGGCGCAGACCACCGCGATTCCGAGCAACGCCGCGAAGCCCGACCACAGGGCCATGCCGGCGTCGAGATGGAAGACGTCGCGCGACCGGCGGCGGGTCAGCGGGTCGAGACGCTCCGGCAGGCTGCCCTTGCCGTCGCGGATGTGCGCCCGCAGGTCGCGGCAATCCTGATGGATGTCCACCAGCGAGCGCAGCCGGGTCAGCAGATTGAGAAGCGTCGCCTCCTTCCAGCCGGTGCCCTCCCCGATGGCCGGGGACAGCCGGGCGATCTCCGCGCGCAGACAGTCGGCGCCGCCCTCCTCCTCACCGCCGCCGGCTGATTCGCTGGCCACCCAGCGGTCGAGATCGGCCAACAGGGTGGAGACCTCGGCGGGCAACTGGCCGCGCAGGGCGTCCAGCCGGTCCTCGATGCCCGCGGTCAGCGGCAGCAGATAGGCCATGCGGTCCTGCATCGCCCGCACCGCCCGCGTCATCCAGCGGACCTCCGACGTGTCGTAGGGCAGATGGGTCGCCATGACGCGCAGTTCGGTGATGTCGCGGGCCAGCTTCTGCCGCTCCTGGGCGTTGGCCGCGCCCTCCGGCGCACGCTCGCGCGACAGGGCCTCGCGCGTCCAGCGCTCGGCGTCGCGCAGCGTGGCGTCCAGCCGGCCGAGCAGCGCCGGGCCGACGCTCTGCGGGAAGACCACGCTGTGCACCAGGGTGGCGCAGAGGATGCCGATCAGGATCTCCTCGACGCGGGCCAGACCGGTGTCGAAGATGGTCGACGGGTCGGTCACCGCGGGAAAGCCGATCAGACCGATGGTGTAACCAGCCAGCATGAACAGGTAGCTGCGCGGCGTGCGGTCGAGCAGCGAGATGAACAGACAAACCGCCACCCACAGCCCCAGCGCCAGGGTCAGCAGCTCCGGCGAATCGGCAAGCGCCGGCACCAGGGCGATGGCCCCGGCGCAGCCCAGCGCCGTCCCGGCGACGCGGAAGACCGCCTTCGACCGCACCGCGCCCGACAGCGGGCCGGAGACGATGTAGGCGGTCGCCATCGCCCAGAAGGGCCGCGGCAGCCCCATGGAGAAGGCGATGTAGAGCGCCGCCATGGCCGCCGCGAAGGCCTTGGCCGAGAACAGCGCCTCGTTGAGTGAGACCAGCGTGAAGGCGGGAGTCCTCATTGCCCGGCCACCCGCTTGGCGGGCGCTCCCTGCTCGGTCTCCCGCACCACCTCGACGGTCACGGTGCGCCCGGCGACGAGGTCGCGGGGATCGGGCACCTGCTCCAGCGCGACGCGCACGGGGATGCGCTGGGCCAGACGGACCCAGTTGAAGGTCGGGTTGACGTTGGGCAGCAGGCCCGTGCCATCGGTGCGGTCGCGGTCGACGATGGCGTGGGTCACGCTGTCGACCCGTCCGGTCAGCCGCTCGGGCTCGCCCATGATGGTGACGCGGACCGGGTCGCCGACGCGGATGCGCGGCAGCTTGGTCTCCTCGAAATAGCCGACGACGTAGAAGGAATTCCGGTCGATCACCGCGACCACCGGCTGGCCCGCCGTCACGTAGTTGCCGGCCTTGAGCTGGAGGTTGGTGACGAAGCCGTCCACGGTCGCCCGCACCTCCGTCCGCTCCAGGTTGAAGCGGGCGAGGTCGAGCGCCGCCTCCATCTGGCGCGCGGCGGCGGCGGCCTTGGCCTGGGCGGAGGCGACCTCCTGCCGCTGGGCGGTGGAGACGACGTTGTTGCCGAGCTGCGCGTAGCGGTCGGCCTCGGCCTTGCGGAAGGACAGTTCGGCCCGCGCGCTTTCCAGATTGGCCTCGGCCTGATCGACGGCGAGGCGGTAGCGGCTGGGGTCCACGACGAACAGGACGTCGCCCTTGCGGATCGCCTGGTTGTCGATGACCCGCACCTCGGTCACCAGACCGGCGACGTCGGAGGACACCTGCACCACGTCGGCCCGCACCCGTCCGTCGCGGGTCCAGGGCTGGTTCATGTAGTAGTCCCACAACCACCAGCCGCCGCCGACGGCGCCCAGCGTGACGACCAGCGTGACCGTGATCCGAATGAGAAGGGAGAAGAGTTTCACCGTGGTTCGTCCTTGCGCTCCACCGGCCCGGCCGGGAGCGATCGTTCCGTATCCCGCCGCTGCGGGACGCGCTGCTGTGTAGAACCCCCGTCAGCCCTTCATGGCTCGGGCGTTCGACTCAATCGCCGCCATGACCCGCACGGCCCCCGCGATCTCCGGGCCGGAAGCCCCCTCAAGCAGGCGGCGGCGCACGTCGTTCAGCGCGGCGTTGACGCGGGCCAGCAGGTCGCGGCCCTGGTCCGTCAGGTGCAGGGTCTTGGCCCGCCGGTCGTCCGGGGCCTCCCGGCGCTCGACCAGCTTCGCGGCTTCCAGGCTGTCAAGCAGCCGGACCAGCGACGGCCCCTCCACCCCCATCTCCTCGGCCAGCTCGCGCTGACGCATCCCGTCGCCGAGTTCGTTCAGAAGCATCAACGGCGAGATGACGGAGGAGGAAAAGCCGCTCTCCGCCAGCACCTTGTTCGCTTCCCGCCGCCACAGATGGGCGGCGCGGAACAGGTGGATGCCGAAGTTGGACGGAAAGTTCGGGGCGGCGGTGGGAGCGGGGATGGACGGGTCGTTCGATTGCATGCCTATTTAATAGCTTTGCTATCTAATTTCGGCAAGACGCCCCACCCCGCTGCTCGGTCATTGCAGGCATGCGCGCATCCGCGGCGTCATGTGGTCGAGGAAGGCGCGGACCCGGTGCGGCACCCGCTCCCGCCCGGTGTAGACGGCGTGGATCTCCTCGCGGTCCACCAGCACCTCGTCGAGCACGCTGACCAGCCGCCCGGCGGCGAGGTCGGGGCGGATGTGGTATTCGGCCAGCCGGGCCAGACCGAGGCCGAGCAGGGCCATGTGGCGCACCGTCTCGCCGTTGTTGGCGACGATGCGCGTGTCGATCTCGCGGTCGATCAGCCGCCCGCCGGACTTCAGTGGCCAGACCGCGGCGGCACGGCGGAAGTTGAAGCCCAGGCAGTCGTGGCGCTCCAGGTCGGCGGCGCTCTCCGGCCGGCCCTTGCGCTCCAGGTAATCCGGCGCGGCCACGATGCGCCGCCGCACGTCGCCCAGCCGCACCGCCAGCAGCGCCGAGTCGGACAGCCGCCCGGCGCGGAAGGCCACGTCGGTCCGCGCCGCGTAGAGGTCCACCACCTCGTCGGTCAGGGTCAGGTCCAGCCGGATGCCGGGATAGGCCAGCGTGAAGTCGGGCAGCAGCGGCAGCAGGCAATGCCGCCCGAAGGGCACCGACACGCTGATGCGGATCAGGCCGGTGGGCGAGCGGGCGCCGCCCGCCACCTCCGCCTCCATGGCGTCGAGGTCGCCCAAGAGGCTCTCCGCCCGCTCGCGGTACAGTTCGCCCTCCGCGGTCAGGCGCAGCCGGCGGGTGGAGCGTTCGACCAGCCGCACGCCGAGCCGTTCCTCCAGCCGGGTCACCAGCTTGGCGGTGGAGGACGGGGTCATGCCGACCTCACGCCCGGCGGCGCTGAAGCTGCCCAGCGCCGCGACGCGCAGGAAGACCCTCATGTCCCAGGCCCGGCTGTCGCTCATCGGGTGTGCCCTTCCGCCGATCTTGTCATTCAATGACACGATCATGCGAAAACGGACGGCATTCCGCATCCATTCCTTTTGGCGCATCTGATGCGTCCTGCACAGCTCGCATGGATGGAGCCTTCAGTCATGCCACTCGCACTGCTGGCGCTGGCGATCAGCGCCTACGCCATCGGGACGACGGAATTCGTCATCGTCGGCCTGCTGCCGACCGTCGCCACCGACCTCAACGTCAGCCTGCCGATGGCCGGCATGGTGGTCAGCGTCTACGCCCTGGGGGTCACCGTCGGCGCCCCGGTCCTGACCGCGCTGACCGGCCGGCTGCGGCGCAAGCCGCTGCTGCTCGGCCTGATGGGCCTGTTCATCGCCGGCAACCTGCTGGCCGGTGTCAGCCCCAATTACGAGACGCTGCTGGCCGCCCGCGTGCTCAGCGCCTTCGCGCACGGCGTCTTCTTCTCGGTCGGCGCGACCATCGCCGCCGACCTCGTGCCGGAGAACAAGCGGGCCTCGGCCATCGCCATGATGTTCTCCGGCCTGACCATCGCCATCGTCACCGGCGTGCCGATGGGCACCTGGATCGGCCAGCATTTCGGCTGGCGCGCGACCTTCCTGGCGGTCTCCGCCCTGGGCGTGATCGGCGCGCTGGGCGTCGCGGCGCTGGTCCCGGCGAAGCTCAGCCAGCCGCCCGCCGCCGGCCTCGGCACCCAGGTCCGCGTGCTGGCCAAGCCGCGCCTGCTGCTGGCCTTCGCCATCACGGCGCTCGGCTATGGCGGGACCTTCGTCGCCTTCACCTATCTGGCGCCGATCCTGGAGACGATCACCGGCTTCTCCAGCGGCACGGTCAGCCTCGTGCTGGTGCTCTACGGAGCGGCCATCGCGGTCGGCAACATGGTCGGCGGCAGAGTCGCCAACCGCAACCCGGTCCGCGCGCTGGCCTGGCTGTTCGCCCTTCAGGCGGTCGTGCTGATCGTCTTCACCTTCACCGCCTCCAGCCCGGTCCCGGCGCAGGTCACCCTGGCCGGCATGGGCGCGCTGGCCTTCGCCAACGTGCCGGGGCTCCAGCTCTACGTCGTGCAGCTGGCGCAGCGCCACGCGCCGGGCGCGGTGGACGTCGCCTCGGCCCTCAACATCGCCGCCTTCAACCTGGGCATCGCCGCCGGCGCCTTCTTCGGCGGGCGGGTGGTGGACAGCCCCCTCGGCCTCGCGGCAACACCGTGGGTGGGTGGGCTGTTCGTCCTGGGTGGGCTGGCGCTGACCCTGCTCAGCGGCGCGCTCGACCGCAGGGACGGGCGCCGCGGCGAGGCCGTCGCCCAGCCGGCGTGATACTACATAGATAAGAAATCCACGTTCGAGAGGATCGAGACCAATGCACACCGTGAGCGCCAACGGCGCCTCCATCCCCGCCCTCGGCTTCGGCACCTTCCGCATGAGCGGCCCCGACGTGCTGCGCATGGTGCCGGAGGTCCTGAAGCTCGGCTTCCGCCACATCGACACCGCGCAGATCTACGGCAACGAGAGCGAGGTCGGCGAGGCCATCAAGGCGTCCGGCCTGCCGCGCGGCGAGGTCTTCCTGACCACCAAGGTCTGGGTCAGCAACTACAAGGCCGACGACTTCCGCCGCTCGGTGGACGAGAGTCTGGCGAAGCTGCGCACCGATTACGTGGACCTGCTGCTGCTCCACTGGCCGAACGAGGCCGTGCCGCTCGCCGAGCAGATCGAGTCGCTGAACGCCGTCCGGGCCGCCGGCAAGACCCGCCACATCGGCGTCAGCAACTTCAACCGGACGCTGCTGGACGAGTCCGTGCGCCTCAGCACGGCGCCGATCGTGACCAACCAGATCGAGTACCACCCCTATCTCGACCAGTCGGTGATGCTGGAGGCGGCGCGCCGCCACGGCCAGTCGGTCACCGCCTATTACGCCATGGCCGACGGCAAGGTCTTCAAGGACCCGGTGCTGACCGACATCGCCGCCCGGCTGGGCCGGAGCCCCGCCCAGGTGGTCCTGCGCTGGCTGGTCCAGCAGGAGGGGGTGATCGCCCTGTCGAAGACGGTCGGCGAAAAGCGCGCCGCCGAGAATCTCGCCGTCTTCGACTTCGCGCTGTCGGAGGCGGACATGGCGGCCATCCACGGCCTCGCCCGCCCCGACGGGCGGATCGTCAGCCCGGACGGTCTGGCGCCCGCCTGGGACTGACGTCCGGGGTCAATGCGGCATCAGGGGCCAGAACAGCGCGATCGCCGTCGTCCCCAGCACGATGACGATCAGCGACAGCGGCAAACCAAGCCGTGCGTAGTCGCTGAAGCGGTAGCCGCCCGGCCCCATGACCAGCGTGTTGCACTGGTGCCCGATGGGGGTGAGGAAGTCGCAGCCCGCCCCCACCGCCACCGCCATCAGGAAGGCGTCGGGCCGCAGGCCGAGATGGTTGGCGAGGCTGGCGGCGATGGGGGCCATCACCAGCACGGTGGCCGCGTTGTTGAGGAAGGGCGTCACCGCCATCGCCGCCACCAGCATCATAGCCAGCGCGCCGATGGGCGGCATCCCCTGCGCCGCGACGGACAGCCAGCCGGCGATCAGCTCCGTCCCGCCGGTGGTGCGCAACGCCTCGCTGACCGGGATGAGGGCGCCCAGCAGCACCAGGATCGGCCACTCGATCGACTCATAAGCTTCCTTCAGCGTGATGACCCGCAGCGCCGTCATGGCGACCGCGGCGCCGAAGAAGGCCAGCGTCACCGGGACGAGGCTGGTCGCCACCAGCCCGATGGTCACCGCCATCACCGCCAGCGCGATCCGCCGCTTGCGCCGCCGCCCGATGGACAGGTTGCGCTCCGCCAGCGGCAGGCAGCCCAATTCGTTCAGCGTGTCCGACAGCCCCGCCGCCCGCGCCTGGAGAACCACCAGATCGCCGGGCTGGAAACGGACGCGGCGCAGCCTCTGGCGGATCGGCCGACCGCGCCGGCTGAGCGCCAGCAGGTTGGCACCGTAGCGCTCGCGCAGCTCGACATCCTCCACATTGCTGCCGATCAGCGGGGAGCGCGGCTCCACCACCGCTTCGAGGACCGCCAGATCCTCGTCGCTCTGCACCCCCTCCAGCTCCTTCTCGTGCATCAGCTCCAGGCCGGCGTGCTTCACGAGGTCGCCCAGCGCCTGGGTGTCGGCCTCCAGAACCAGCACGTCGCCCGCCAGAAGCACCCAGTGGCCGGACGGGATGTGGCGGCGGTGCCGCCCGCGGATGATTGCCGCGACCGTCACGTCGCCCTCGCCATAGGCCTCCAGGTCGGCGACCGTCTTGCCGACGAAGGGTGACTTCTCCGGCAGCAGCGCCTCCGCCGTGTAGTCGTCGATGGAGAAGCCTCCGGCGCTGCCCGACGCCGCCTGCCGGCCGGTGGGCAGCAGGCGGTAGCCGACCGTCAGGAAGGCCACCCCCGCCACCGCGATGGTCAGGCCGACCGGTGTGAAGTCGAACATGGTGAAGGGTTCGCCGACCATCTCGTTGCGCAGGCGGCTGACGATGATGTTGGGGGAGGTGCCGACCAGCGTCATCAGCCCGCCCAGCAGCGAGCCGAAGGCCATCGGCATCAGCAGCGACGACACCTTCGTCCCGTTGCGCCGCGCCACCTGCATGGCGATGGGCATGAAGATGGCGAGCGCCCCGATGTTCTTGACCACCGCCGACAGCAGGGTCACCGCCCCGGTCAGCACGATGATCTGCGCCGGCACGGTCTTCATGCGGGCGCTGAGGGGGCGCATCACCTCCTCGACGATGCCGGAGCGGCCGACCGCCGCGCTGACCACCAGCGCCGAGCCGACGATGATGACGATGTCGTCGGAGAAGCCGCTGAAGGCGTCCTTTGGCTTGACGATCCCGACGGCCACCGCCGCCAGCAGCGCCAGCATGGCGACGAGATCGTAGCGCAGCTTGTCCCAGATCAGCAGCGCGATCACCGCGCCGATGATGCCGAAGGCGAGTCCCTGGTCGAGCGTCATGCAGCCCTTTTTTGGGAATTGTTGGTGCGTCGTTACTGCGATTTGCCGGACGGGGAGCCCGATGGCGCCGCGTCGCGCCCCTTGCCGGTCCCGCTGGAACCGGTGCTGGAGTTCGACGGGGACCGGGCGTTCCGGACGAGTTCGCCGCAGTGTGGCTGCTCGTTACTGCCTGGGTCAAGAAAAGGCAGGACGCTGGCCAGCGGCGTCAGCAGGACGCCGAGCGCCACCGCCGCGGCGCCGCGCGCCGCCGACTCCGTCGCGTTCACCCCGATGTCCGGCGCGCCCAGCGTGCCGCGGACATGGACCGGGACATGGGTGGCGAAGATCTGGGGACTCTTGGCGCGGCCCAGCACGGTCATGTCCATCGCCTCGCTGCGCAGGTTGATCGTGCCGTCCGCCGTCACCAGCGTTTCCGGCGTGTCGAGCACCAGGGCGCGGCTCTCCACCAGCCCGTCCTTCACCGTCACGTCGGCGACCAGGCAGTTGAAGGGCAAGGGCTTGTCGCCGGACAGCACCACCCCCAGCGTTTCCAGGATGTTGGTTTTCAGTCCCTTCACCGCGTAGCTGGTGATCCGGCCGCCGTCCACCGCAACGCCCAGCTTGCCGTCGGAAGACCCCAGGATGTTGGCGACCGTGGTGCCCTGCCCCTTGAGCTGGATGCGCCCGCTGGCCGTGCCGCCCATCTCCTGCGCGAAGGCCGTCTCGCGGAACAGCCGGGCCAGCTTGATCTGCCGGACGTCCAGATTCACGTCGAGCGCCGGGGTCTTGCGGCTTCCGTCGAGCACCGCCGTCCCGGCGACCCGCCCGCCGCCGACGCCGAGCGACAGCGGGTCGAGCACCAGCCGCCCGTTCTCCAGCTTGGCCCGCGCGTCGAGCGCGTCCAGCGTGGAGAAGGGCGCCTCCACATGCTCGCCACGGAATTTGACGTCCATGTCGGCGGTGCGCAGCTTCTCCAGCGGAACCTCGGTGGCCGGGATGATCCGCTCCCGCCCCTTGGTCGGGTAGTCGCCGCGGCCTTCCGGCGAGGCGCCGATGAAGCCCGCCAGATCGATCGCCGCCAGCTTGCGCGACGTGAGGTCGCCGGTGATCCGCGGACGCTCACCGCCCAGATCCACCGCGACCTGACCGGACAGGTCGCTCTCGCCGACCTTGCCGTTCAGCCCCTCGAACCGCCACACATCCCCCTCCCGGCCGAGATGGCCGGAGATGGCGTAGGGGCGCGTCGTCGGCACGGGAATGCCCAGGATCGGGAAGACGTCGGCCAGATCGTCGCCGCGCAGTTCCACCGACAGGTCGACGCCCTGGAGCAGGACCGGCTCGGCGATCGAGCCCTCGATCTTGCCGCGCGTCTTGCCGATGGCGGTTTCGACGCGCAGCGGGTAGGGCTTGGGATCGTCGCGCAGATACTCCAGCGAGCCGCCGGCCGCCGTCAGGGTGAAGGGCTTGCCGGCGAAGTCGCCCTTGCCGTCCAGCCGGACCTCCTGGTCGCCGTTGCCGCCGACCGCGGTGTTGATGCCGCTGTCGATGTCGATCTTGCGGATGGGGTCGCGGAAGCGCAGGCGCCCATCCTCGACCACCAGCGTCTCGATGATCGGCAGGTCGGTGCGGTCTTCCGGCTTCACCGTCTCCTTCGCCGCCTCCTTGCGCGGGTCCGGCCCGCCGAAATCCCAGTTCGCCGCACCCTCCCGGTTCTTCTCCAGAAGCAGCTTGGGACCGGTGAGGCGGATCTCCGGAAATTCGAAGTCGCCGCGCAGCAGCGGCCAGGGACGAAGCTGAAGGTCCAGCACCCGCAGTTCCGCCATCGTCCGGTCGTCGCCCCACTCCGCGTTGGCGACCCGAAGCCCCTCGACACGGATGCGCAGCGGGTCCCCCAACCGGACGTTGAGATCGCCGTCGATGGCGACCTCGCGGTTGAGCGCCTTCGACGCCTGCCGGGCGATGAAGCCGCGGGCGTCGTTCCAGTCGAAGACGGCCAAGGCGATGCCAATGCCCGCCGCCACGGTTACCACCAGCCCCATCAGGCCGTAGCCAATCCATTTCACCACGGCCATCCGCCGCGCCCCCCTGTCTGCCCGCACCGCACCCTGTGGCTGAATAACGGGCAAATGACCGGCGGTGTGACGCCTTACCTCCAAAGGGCAGACGAAGGGACGATCTTGTGCGGATTTAACGAAAAATTGAGCGAATCATGCTACGGGTGGTACCGCGCGGCTTTCCACTTCCCTCCCGATCCGAGAACTATGCGTTCACTTACGAATTTTGCCCCCTCCACCTTCGAGGAGCGCGGTGCCGCCGTGGCCTTCACCACCCCGGTGCTGGCGCAAACGCGGGTGCGCAAGGACGACCGGGACAAGCTGGAGGTTCTGATCCCCAACCTGTCGGACGGGCATGGGGTCTATGTGGTGCCGTGGAAGGGGCTGCCGGCCGCCTTCCCGATGACCGTCCACGACCGCATGTTGCAGGACCTGATCCGCAAGGCGGACGGCTGCTCGCCGGACGACATCCGCAAGGCGGTGCTCCAGGCGGCGCGCTGCGGCCTTGCCGGGCCGCTGGCCGTGGAGTCGGCCGAAGCCGCGCTTCGCGACGAGGACGAGCAGCGGCTGCTCATCAACTACCAACTCATCGTCGAGGTGCTGAAGGCGGTCGGGCTGGAATCGACGGACATCCTGCGCGCCGGCCTCGGCTCCGAGAAGGGCGAGCAGCTGACCCGCAGCTACATGACCAAGGCGGCGCAGAGCCTCGCCCTGGAGCCGACCGAACTCTACGCGCGCGTGGCCGAGCTGGCGACCTTCATGGAGCCGGTGGGCATCGCCACCTCGCCCAAGCCGGCGCGGCTGCGCCGTCTGGCGCGCGACCTGCTGCAGTTCCGCGACAGCATGACCGACTGGGCGAACGGCAGCGTGTCGGAGGCCGCCCCCATCGGCACCTTCTGCGCGGAGGTGGCGGAGCACACGCTCAACCAGGTCCGCAACGTGGTGAACCAGCTCGACCAGTCGGTCGCCGCTTTTGAAACGCTGCTGCGCCAGTGGGACACCAAGCGCACGCTGGTGCGGAGGTCGACCACACGGCTGTCCTGGCTGCTCGACGGCTGGGACTTCATCA
Source organism: Azospirillum brasilense (assembly GCF_003349955.1). Taxonomy (GTDB): domain Bacteria; phylum Pseudomonadota; class Alphaproteobacteria; order Azospirillales; family Azospirillaceae; genus Azospirillum; species Azospirillum brasilense_B. The sequence goes on along the minus strand of NZ_QLKQ01000012.1, from coordinate 78,483 downwards.
TCACGAGCTGGGCGGAGGCCCAGACCCGGAGCAAGCACGAGCAGGACATGACCGTGCACGAGCTGTTCCGCGTGCTGCCTCTGCTGCCCAAGAACGAGGAGAAGTCCGACCACGCCCTGCTGGCCGACCGGCTTCTGGCCTCGAACCGCCGCACGGTGCGCGCCTATGTGGACTGGCGCAGCGGCCAGCTCGACATGGACCTCGTGATGCGGATCGAGGCGATCAAGGCGAAGGCGGCCTGACCCATGATCACCGATCCCAAAGCCCTCCTCAGCCTCGGCACCAAGCTTCTCGACATCGACGAGGCCCGCTTCCGGCAGGTGGTCGACCTGCTCCAGCAGATCGGCGACCACCCCGAGGTGCAGCACACCTTCTCGCTGATCCGCCCACGGCTGGCGGAGGTGCGGCCCAAGCGGCGCGCAACCTTCAAGCGGCTGTTCTGCGAACCGTTCGAGGACCTGTTCCAACTTCCCGGCGGCAACCAGCCGGCTCCGCTGAACAAGCTGGACCGCGGGGTGGTCAACGCCCTGTGGCCGCTGGTCGAGGGCCAGATCGGCAAGGAGCGGCTGCGCAGCGTCGATGCGGCTCTGGGCGGGCCCGGAAACGCCGCGGGCGGCGCCCAGCAGGCGGAGAAGGCCCGCGCCTTCTGGTCGATGGCCGCCGCCGCCGTGGCCGACATCCGGGAGCAGACGGAGACGGGGCGCTTCGCGGACGAGCTGGGGCTGCGCCTGAACCCCGACCGCGCCCGCACCATCGAGGACATCGCCCGCATCCTGACGATCGCCCAGCCGGTGGCCGAGCTGAAGGCCGTCCTGTCGCCCAAGCCGGTCCAGAAGCTGCACAAGGACCATCTGGACGGCATCCAGGCCATCGGACGGCAGGTCGCGCGTGGGCGCCCGGAGGCGCTGAAGCTGTTCATCCTGCTGGCCGCGGCCCGCCTGTCCGACCCGTCGATCCTGCTGGGCAGTCTGTGGGACATGGATCTGGGCCAGAAGTCCAGCGACCGCGCCGCCCTGTTCCTGGACCTCAGCGGCACGGTGGTGGCGCAGATCGAGGAGCGGTCGCGCGGCGTCGCCTCGGCCTCCGGCGGCACGGTGGATCGCATGGCCGCCGCCACCCTCGCGGTCGATCTGGTGGCCAGCCTGGAGGCCACGCGCAACGCCATGGAGCACAGCCGCAACAAGGACTTCGACCAGCGGCTGAAGACCATCCGCAACTCCGTGCACGAGCTGGTGCGCACCCAGGTCCTTGACGGGGCGGACGCCGAAATCCTCTCCGCGGTGGAGACGCTGGTCCCCGGCACCGACACCGCCCGGATGGCGCAGGCCGAGAACCAGGCCCGCGCCCTGCGCAAATGCTCGACCATCGCCGACACGCTGGGCCTGCGCGGCGAGCTGAAGAGCGTGACCCAGCAGGCCACCGCCTCGCTGACCGGAACGGCGCGGCAATCGCTGGCCGACGGCGTCGGCGACGCGCGGACCGGCTACACCGCCATCCGCATGATCGAGCTGATTGCCGGACCGGCGGAGGCCAACCAGATCATGGACGACATCCTGAGGGGTGGCCGCCGCTGAGGGGGACCGGGAAGATCGCATGACGCGTCGCGGAGGCTATGTCGGCTGGGCGCTGCCCGAGGCCGAACGCGCCCGCCTGCTGGCGCGGTTCCCGGCGCGCTACGCCCGCACCGTCGCCCATCACGTCACGCTGGCCCACGGCGTCGGGGCACGACATCCGTTGCCCGCGGAGCGTGAGGGAACGGTCCTGGGGCTGGCCGACGATGGGGAGGGCGTTCAGGCGCTGGTCGTCGCCATCGCCGGGACGACCGAGCGGCCCGGCGGCGGCACCTACCACGTCACATGGTCGCTGGGGCCGGGCCGCCGCGCCGTGGAGTCGAACGCGGTGATCGCGCGCCTCGGCTGGACTCCGGTGGAGGCCGTCACCGTCCGGCTGGAGCCGCGCTTTTTCCCTTTTTAAGCGCCGGGGCCGCCGCTGGCGTTGGCCTCCGCCGCCGCACCGCGGTTCAGCGCCTGCTCGCGGTGGAAGACGAACAGGCCGCTGCCGATGATGAGCAGCGCGCCGACGATGATGCGCAGGGTCGGCGCCGTGCCCCAGACCAGCAGGTCCAGCACCACCGCCCAGATGATCGACACATATTGGAACGGCACCACCACCGCCGCCGGGCTGAGTTGGAGCGAGCGGTTCATCGCCGCGTGCCCCACCAGCGCCGTGACGCCCAGCGCCCCCAGCAGCAGGAAGTCCAGCCCCGGCGGCGGCACCCAGACCAGCGGCAGCGCCGCACTGCCGAGCAGGCCGGTGCCGAAGGTCTGGAAGCTGACCAGCGACAAGTTGCTCGAATCGCGCAGCAGCCGGGTCGAGATCAGGCCGGTGGAGAAGACCAGCGTGCCGAACAGGGCGACCAGCGACGGCACCGCGTCGAACTGGCCCGTCGGGTTCAGCACGATCACCACCCCGGCGAAGCCGACCACCACCGCCGCCCAGCGGCGCCAGCCCACCTTCTCGCCGAGCAGCGGCACCGACAGGGCGGTGACGATCAGCGGAGCGGCCATGTAGATGGTCATGACGTTGGCGAGCGGCAGCGACCGCACCGCCCAGTAGAAGCACGCGACCTCCCCCGCCACGCAGCCGACGCGCAGAAGATGCAACGGCAGCCGCTTCACCGCGAAGACCGACCGCACCCCCTCGCGCAGGATCAGCGGGGCCAGCAGCATCGCGCCGAACAGGCTGCGGATGGCCAGCAGCATCGCCACCGGGTAGTCGGCGACCAGCCATTTGCCGAGCGCGTCGTTGACGGTGAACAGCGACATGCCCAGCAGCATCAGCAGGATGCCCAGGCGGGTGTCGGTGGCGGCGGAGGACGGGGTGCTGGAGGCGATCATCTCGGTTCACGCAAAAATCGGCATTCCCAATCCCCTCTCCCCTCTGGGGAGAGGGTTAGGGTGAGGGGGTTGAGCTTTTGCCGGACGTACCATCGCGCGCAACCCCCTCACCGGCCCTTCGGGCCACCCTCTCCCCAGAGGGGAGAGGGCTATGATGGTCGGGTTCAGACCACGCCCTTCTCCCGCAGGGCCGCGATGTCCGCCGCGCATAGGCCCAGCGCCTCCCCCAGCACGGCGTCGGTGTGCTGGCCGAGCGTCGGCGGGGCGACCGTGTGCTCGATGGGGGTCGCGGAGTAGCGGATCGGGCTCGCCACCGTCGGCACCGTCCCGGCGGTCGGGTGCGGCAGGTCCTGGTGGATGTGGCGGGCCTGGACGTGGGGATCGGCGAAGACCTGGGACACGTCGTTGATCGGCCCGCAGGGCACGCCCACCGCCTCCAGAGCCGACAGCCAGTCGCGGCTGGTCCGCTGCTCCAGCAGCAGCTCCAGGATCGGCACCAGCTCCTTGCGGTTGGCGACGCGAGCCGGGTTGGTGGCGTAGCGCGGGTCCTGCGCCAGCTCCGGACGGCCGGCGACCTGGCAGAACTTGGCGAACTGCCCGTCGTTGCCGACCGCCAGGATGATGTGGCCGTCCAGCGTGGCGAAGGCTTGGTAGGGAACAATGTTCGGGTGGGCGTTGCCCAGCCGCTGCGGCGCCTTGCCGCCGACCAGATAGTTCATGGCCTGGTTCGCCAGAACCGCCACCTGCACGTCGAGCAGGGCGAGGTTCACCCACTGCCCCTCCCCCGTCCGATCGCGGTGGGCCAGCGCGCCGAGCACGCCGATGGTGGCGTAGAGGCCGGTGAAGACGTCGGTGACCGCGACGCCGACCTTGACCGGCCCGCCGCCCGCCTCAGAGTCCGGCTGGCCAGTGATGCTCATCAGCCCGCCCATGCCCTGGATCATGAAATCGTAGCCGGCGCGCTTGGCGTAGGGGCCGTCCTGCCCGAAGCCGGTGATCGAGCAGTAGACGAGGCCGGGGTTGATCGCCTTCAGGCTGTCATAGTCCAACCCGTACTTGACCAGCCCGCCGACCTTGAAGTTCTCGATGACCACATCGGCCTGGGCGGCCAGCTTGCGCACCAGCTCCTGGCCTTCCGGGCGTTCGAAGTCGATGGTGATCGACCGCTTGCCCCGGTTGGTGGAGAGGAAATAGGCCGACTCCTCCCCGGCCCAGGGGGGACCCCAGGCGCGCGTGTCGTCCCCGGCGCCGGGCCGTTCGACCTTGATGACGTCGGCGCCGAGATCGGCCAGCGTCTGCGCCGCCCACGGCCCGGCGAGCACGCGGGAAAGTTCCAGGACACGGACATGGGAAAGCGGGCCGGGCATGCTCTACATCCCTATAAATTCAACCATTTTCCCCTCGCCCCTCTGGGGAGAGGGTCAGGGTGAGGGGGTTTTGCTTGTGCCGGATCTTCCGCCGTGCACATCCCCCTCACCGGCCCTTCGGGCCACCCTCTCCCCAGAGGGGAGAGGGCTTCAACAATCACCTCACGCGAAGGCCTGGATGCCGGTGATGGCGCGGCCGAGGATCAGGGCGTGGATGTCGTGCGTGCCCTCGTAGGTGTTCACCGCCTCCAGGTTCATCACATGGCGGATGACGTGGAACTCGTCGGCGATGCCGTTGCCGCCGTGCATGTCACGGGCGACGCGGGCGATCTCCAGGGCCTTGCCGCAGTTGTTGCGCTTGATGAGCGAGATCATCTCCGGCGCCGCCTTGCCCTCGTCGAGCAGGCGGCCGACCTGCAGCGCGGCCTGCAGGCCGAGCGCGATCTCCGTCTGCATGTTGGCGAGCTTGAGCTGCGGGATCTGGTTCGCGGCCAGCGGGCGGCCGAACTGCTTGCGGTCGATCTGGTACTGGCGGGCGGCGTGGAAGCAGAACTCCGCCGCACCCATGGCGCCCCAGGCGATGCCGTAACGGGCGCGGTTCAGGCAGCCGAAGGGACCGACGATGCCCTCGATGTTCGGCAGGCGGTTCTCCTCCGGCACGAAGACCTCGTCCATGACGATCTCGCCGGTGGCCGAGGCGCGGAGCGAGAACTTGCCCTCGATCTTCGGCGCCGACAGGCCCTTCATGCCCTTTTCGAGCACGAAGCCGTTCATCTTGCCCTCGTCGGTCTTCGCCCAGACGACGAAGACGTCGGCGACCGGCGAGTTGGTGATCCACATCTTCGCGCCGCTGAGGATGTAGCCGTCCGCGACCTTCTTCGCGCGGGTCTTCATGCCGGCGGGGTCGGAGCCGGCGTCCGGCTCGGTCAGGCCGAAGCAGCCGATCCACTCGCCGGTGGCGAGCTTCGGCAGGTACTTCTCGCGCTGCGCGTCGCTGCCGTAGGCGTAGATCGGGTGCATGACCAGCGAGGACTGCACCGACATGGCGGAGCGGTAGCCGCTGTCCACCCGCTCGACCTCGCGGGCGACCAGACCATAGGAGACGTAGTTGACCCCGGCGCAGCCGTAGCCGTCGATGGTGGAGCCGAGGAAGCCCAGCTCACCCATCTCGTTCATGATCTCGCGGTGGAAGATCTCGTGCCGGTTGGCCTCGGTCACGCGCGGCAGCAGCTTGTCCTGGCAATAGCTGCGCGCGGCGTCGCGGATCATCCGCTCGTCCTCGGTCAGCTGCTCGTCGAGGAGCAGCGGGTCTTCCCAGGCGAAGGAAGCGAGCTTGGCGGAGGCGGCTCCGGTCTTGGCGGCCATGTTTAAAATCTCCCCTGGCAGGATGTCCAAGGCCGCCCGTCTGCGGGCGGCCTTGGACATCCTGCCGAATTATTGAGCTGCAGGTTTCGCCCGATTGGGCGAAACCTGCATGGGTCCGATGCGCCCCAACATGGCGCGGTCGCTTTCATGGTTCAAATACATTTATCAGGGGACTTTAATATGATCCTCATATAAATAAGGCGCCATGGACCTGCGCCATCTCCGCCATTTCGTCGCCGTCGCCGAGGAGCTGCATTTCAGCCGCGCCGCCGCCCGTCTGGGCATCGGGCAGCCGCCGCTCAGCCAGTCGATCCAGGCGCTGGAGGCCGAGCTGGGCGCCCGCCTGTTCGAGCGCACCAAGCGCCGGGTCGAACTGACCGAACCGGGCCAGCTCCTGCTCGGCGAGGCGCGCGAGATCCTGGCGCGGGCGGAGCGCGCGGCCGTGCTGACCCGCCGCGCCGCCAAGGGCGAGGTCGGCGAGCTGCGCGTCGGCTTCACCGCGGCGGCTCCCTTCCTGCCGATGGTGCCGCGGATCATCGACGCCTACCGCCGCGCCCACCCCGACGTGCATCTGACCCTGGTCGAGCTGCCGTCCAAGCAGCAGTTGACCGCGCTGGCCGACCGCCGGCTCGACGTCGGCTTCATCCGCGAGCCGCGCTTCGTCCCCGATCCCGACTCCTTCCGCTTCCACGACGTGGTGCGCGAGCCGCTGCTGGCGGTGATGCGCGCCGACCACCCGCTGGCCGGGCGGGAGGTCGTGCCGTTGGCCGCCCTGCGCGACGAGCCCTTCGTCTTCTACCCCGCCGATTTCGGCACCAGCACGCACGAGCAGGTCTTCGCGCTTTGCGCCGCCGCCGGATTCCGCCCCAACGTGACCCAGGACGCGCGCGAGGCCTTCACCATCATCGGGCTGATCGCCGCCGGGCTGGGCGTGTCGATTCTGCCCGGCCAGCTTCGGCAGGTGGCGCTGGAAGGGGTGGTGTACCGGCCGCTCGACACGCCGGACGCCGTCACCACCCTGCAACTGGCCCAACGGAGCAACGAAAGTTCGCCCCTGGTGAAAAAATTCACCGGTCTGGTGGAGCGGATCGTTCCGTTTGTTCCACCCATCCCCGGCGCCTGAGCGGCGACTCGGGGGAAATCGCCGGTCCGGACGCCAAACCTCCCAAAGTCTGGGTTTTCAAGCGGTCAAGGAAGGAGCAAACTCCCGTTCAAACCGCGTGCACGGCCTTCGCAGATGCACAAATTTTCGTCAGACCGTTGAATTGATCGCGACGCGAGCAACGGGCTTGTCGAATTTATTAAACGGGTATACCGTCTGACCCATTGCATAGGTCCTGTGTCGGGAACGCAACCCTGGCCCCGGACCGCGCTCGGGACACCTCGGACGGGGGGAGGATGATGGACGGCGGCATGGTCACGACCGCACAGGCACTGGTGCGCTTCGTCGGGGTCCAGAAGACCTATGACGGCGAACACCTCGTGGTGAAGAACCTCGACCTCGACATCAAGAAGGGCGAGTTCGTCACCCTGCTCGGCCCTTCGGGCTCGGGCAAGACGACCACGCTGATGATGCTGGCCGGCTTCGAGGTCCCCACCCACGGCGAGATCTATCTCGCCGACCGGCCGATCAAGAACATGCCGCCGCACAAGCGCGACATCGGCATGGTCTTCCAGAACTACGCGCTGTTCCCCCACCTGACGATCGAGGAGAACGTCGCCTTCCCGCTGACCGTGCGCAAGATGCCGCGGTCCGAGGTGAAGGAGCGGGTGCGCTCGGCGCTGCGCATGATCAAGCTGGAGAATCTGGCGCACCGCCATCCCGGCCAGCTGTCGGGCGGCCAGCAGCAGCGCGTGGCGCTCGCCCGCGCGCTGGTCTTCAACCCGCAGCTCGTCCTGATGGACGAGCCGCTGGGCGCGCTGGACAAGCGGCTGCGCGAGCACATGCAGCTCGAAATCAAGCAGCTGCACGAGACGATGGGCATCACCGTCGTCTACGTCACCCACGACCAGAGCGAGGCGCTGACCATGTCGGACCGCATCGCCGTGTTCAACGACGGCATCGTGCAGCAGATCGACAAGCCGGACGCGCTCTACGAACGCCCGGTCAACAGCTTCGTCGCCAACTTCATCGGCGAGAACAACGTGCTGAGCGGCACCGTCGAGAATATCGAACAGGGCTTCTGCCGGGTGGCGCTGGCGGCGGGCGGTTCGGTCGTGGCCCAGGCGGTCAACATCGCCGGCGCCGGGGCGGCCACCGCGTTGTCGGTCCGGCCGGAGCGCATCAGCATCCTGACCGACGGGCAGGCCCCGGACGGCATGAACGCCCTGCCCGCCCAGGTGCAGGACACCATCTATCTCGGCGACCACGCGCTGGCCGTGCTGAAGGTCGCCGGCAACGGGGAATTCATGGTCAAGCTGCCGCCGGGCGCCCACGCGGGTCTCAGCCACGGCCAGAGCGTGTCCATCGGCTTCCGCCCCGAGGACTGCCGGGCGCTCGATCCCGTGTGATCGGCCGCATCCGTCCGTCCGGTCTCTCCGGGAGGGGGGACCGGGGGCGCGCACCACCTCCTGACGCAACCACACATAATGAAGGAACGGGGACGATGTCGAAGCTTAAGGTGGCAGTTGGGTTCCTTGCGACGTTCACCGCCGGTGTGGCGCTTGCCACCGCCGCGCAGGCCCGCGACCTGACGGTCGTGTCCTGGGGCGGCGCCTATCAGGAAGCCCAGAAGAAGGTCTATTTCGAGCCGTTCAAGAAGACCGGCACCCCGATGAACGACGAGTCCTGGGACGGCGGCATCGGCGTGCTGCGCGCCAAGGTCCAGGGCGGTGCGGCGACCTGGGACGTCGTCCAGGTGGAGAGCGAGGAGCTGGCCGTCGGTTGCGAAGAGGGCCTGTTCGAGACGATGGAGTTCAGCCGGATCGGCGGTGAGCAGGCCTACCTGCCGCAGACCGTCGATGCCTGCGGCGTCGGCGCGATCGTTTACGACTTCGTGCTCGGCTACGACAAGGACAAGCTGAAGGACGCGCCGAAGAGCTGGGCCGACTTCTTCGACACCACCAAGTATCCGGGCAAGCGCGGCCTGCGCCAGGGCGCCAAGACCACCCTTGAGATCGCCCTGATGGCCGACGGCGTCGCGCCGAAGGACGTCTACAAGGTCCTGGGCACCGAAGAGGGCCTGGAGCGCGCCTTCAAGAAGCTGGACACCATCAAGAACGACATCGTCTGGTGGAAGGCCGGCGCTCAGCCGCCGCAGCTCCTGGCCTCGGGCGAGGTGGCGATGACGTCCGTCTACAACGGCCGCATCGACGCCGCCAACAAGGCCGAGAAGAAGAACTTCGGCATGGTGTGGAACGGCGCGCTCTACACCATCGACAGCTGGGTGATCCTGAAGGGCAGCCCGAACAAGGAGGCCGCCTACAAGTTCCTCGACTTCGTCGGCAAGGCGGAGAACCAGGCGAAGCTGTCCGAGAACATCGCCTACGGCACCTCCAACAAGGACGCCCCGTCCAAGCTGGCCCCGGCGGTTCTGACGGACCTGCCGACCGCTCCGGAGAACATGAAGAACGCGGTCGAGATCAGCGTTCCCTTCTGGCTGGAGAACATCGACCGCCTGACCGAGCGCTTCAACAAGTGGGCGGCGAAGTAAGCCGCTCCCGTACTTGAGTGGTTGCGACGGGCCCCCACCCCGGCCCTCCCCCGCTTCGCAGGGGAGGGAGATTGGTCCCCTCCCCTGCGAAGCGGGGGAGGGTTAGGGAGGGGGCCCACCTCGACCACCCCGCACACATCATCTACCGCATTTTCGAAATAGGCCGCCCATGACAGCCGCGTTCGTCGCCGGCGCCGATGCGTCGTCCGAGGTGCCTCTCAAGCGCCGCCTGAAACGGGCGGAGCGGACGCGCCGGCTCAAGGCCCTGGCGCTGATCCTGCCGCTCCTCCTCTTCCTGCTGTTCACCTTCCTCGGTCCCATCGCCGGCATGCTCTGGCGGTCGGTCGACGACTGGGAGGTGCGTCAGGTCATGCCCCACACCGTCGCGGCCCTGGCCGACTGGGACGGCAAGGACGTTCCGGGCGAGCCGGCCTTCGCCGCGTTGGCCGGCGACATCCGCACGGCGCGCGACGCCGGCACCGTCGCCATCGCGTCCAAGCGGCTGAACTACGCGCTGAACGGCTTCCGCACCATCATGTCGGGCACCGCGCGCAACCTGAAGGCCCTGCCCGAACCCGGCACCGCCAAGGACACGCTGATCGGCATCAACCCGGCCTGGGGCGAACGGGCCACCTGGGCGGCGATCAAGGGCGCCAGCGGGCCGCTCACCAGCTTCTACCTGCTGGGCGCGCTGGATCTGACGCGCAACCTGGACGGCGCCATCGTCGCCGCCCCCGAGGAGCAGGCAATCTACCGCGACGTCTTCGGGCGCACCTTCACCATCAGCCTGGGCGTGACGGTCCTCTGCCTGATCCTGGGCTTCCCGGTCGCCTACATGCTGGCGACGCTGCCCACGGGCCAGTCGAACGTGCTGATGATCTTCGTGCTGCTGCCCTTCTGGACCTCGCTTCTGGTGCGCACCTGCGCCTGGATCGTCGTGCTGCAGAGCGAGGGCATCGTCAACGACAGCCTGCGCTGGATCGGCCTGATCGACGAGCCGCTGCGGCTGATCTACAACCGCTTCGGCGTCTATGTGGCGATGACCCATGTGCTGCTGCCCTTCATGATCCTGCCGCTCTACAGCAGCATGCGGTCGATCTCCCCGGCCTACATGCGGGCCGCGGCGTCGCTCGGCGCCTCGCCGGTCACCGCCTTCCTGCGCATCTACCTGCCGCAGACCGTGCCCGGCATCGGGGCGGGCAGCCTGCTCGTCTTCATCCTGGCCATCGGCTACTACATCACGCCGGCCCTGGTGGGCGGCGCCGCCGACCAGATGATCAGCTACTTCATCGCCTTCTACACGACGGAAACCGTCAACTGGGGTCTGGCTTCGGCGCTGGGCGCGGTGCTTCTGCTCGCCACGCTGCTGCTCGCCGTCGTCTATGGAAAGCTGGTCCACGGCCAGCAGGTCACGGGAGGGATGAAGAATTGAGCGACAACCATTCCCCCCGGACCGCCAGCCAGCGCATCGCCTGGATCACCACCGTGGTCGTCGCATCGCTGGTGCTGGTCTTCCTGATGGCGCCGATCCTGGCGATCATGCCGCTGTCCTTCAGCTCCGGCTCCTACCTGACCTACCCGCTGCCCGGCTTCTCGCTGCGCTGGTATGAGGATTTCCTGAACTCCCCGCGCTGGGTGTCGTCGCTGAAGAACAGCGTCATCATCGGGGTGGCCTCGACCATCCTGTCGATGGTGCTGGGCACGCTGGCCTCGCTCGGCCTCGCCCAGTGGAAGAGCAAGTTCAAGCCGCTGGTGCTCGCCATCGTGCTGTCGCCGGTCGTCGTGCCGGGCGTCATCACCGCGGTCGGCCTGTACTTCTTCTTCGCGCCGCTGGGCCTGACCGGCAGCTACGCCGGGCTGATCCTGGCGCACACGGCGCTGTCCACGCCCTTCGTGGTCATCACGGTCAGCGCGACGCTGCAGAGCTTCGACATGAATCTGGCGCGGGCCGCGGCCTCGCTCGGCGCCTCGCCGATCTACGCCTTCCGCCGGGTGATCCTGCCGCTGATCCTGCCGGGTCTGGCCTCGGGCGCCCTGTTCGCCTTCGCCACCAGCTTCGACGAGGTGGTGGTGGTGCTGTTCATGGCGGGTCCGGAGCAGCGCACACTGCCGCGTGAGATGTTCAGCGGCATCCGCGAGAACATCAGCCCGACCATCACGGCGGCGGCGGTGATCCTGACGACCATCTCGGTCATCCTGCTCGCCACGCTGGAGGCGCTGCGGCGCCGCAACGAGCGGCTGAAGGGCAACCTGCGCTGAGCCTCATTTCATATGTTCTGGCTGATTCAGCCCTCTCCCCTCTGGGGAGAGGGTGGCCCGTAGGGCCGGTGAGGGGGTTGCGCGTGGCGGCAGGTTCGGCAAAAGCACATCCCCCTCACCCTAACCCTCTCCCCAGAGGGGAGAGGGAATTACAGGTACGGCGGGGTGCAGGCGCTGATGATTTCGCATTCCTCGTCGCCGAGGTTGCGGAAGCGGTGCGGGATGCGGCTGTCGAACAGATAGGCGTCGCCGGGGCCGAGGATTTCCTTGCGGTCGCCGACCGTCAGCTCGATCCGGCCCTTGATGACGATGCCGCCCTCCTCCGATTCATGCTGGAGCATGGTGCGGCCGCCGGTGTCGGCGCCAGGGGCGTATTTCTCGTGCAGCACCTGGAGGTTGCGGCCGCGCAGGTCGCCCACCTGCCGGAAGGAGATGGAGCCGACCCGGCTCTTCACCAGCCCGGTCAGCTCGACCAGATCGCCGCCCTTGAAGAAGATCTGCTCGCGCGGCGGCAGGTCGTCGGAAGAGAAGAACTCCGCCAGGGTCATCGGAATGCCCTGGAGCACCTTGCGCAGCGAGGAGACAGACGGGCTGCACCGATTCTGTTCGATAAGCGAGATGGTGCCGTTGGTCACGCCCGCCCGTTGCGCCAACTGGCGCTGGGACAGGGCGTGCGCTTCGCGAACCTGCTTGAGGCGCGCGCCCACGTTGAAATCGACAGCGTCCATGTCCATGGATCGGTTCCTCGCTCCTGACCGGAAGGCATACCGGATTCGCGTGTGTGCGTCATCAAAAACTCAACACCCGATTAGGGTTGTTTAATTTATTAAACATGGGTACGCTCCCTTCACATCGCAAATCGAGGCTGATTCCCATGCTGTCGCTGAACGACCAGAGCCTTCTTCGGACGCAAGCCTATGTGAACGGCGCGTGGCGCGACGCCTTCTCCGGCAAGACCTTCGCGGTGACCAACCCGGCGACGGGCGAGGAGCTGGCCCGGGTCGCCGACGTCGGCGGGGAAGAGACGCGGCAGGCCATCAACGCCGCCGACGCCGCCCTGCCCGCCTGGCGCGCCAAGACCGCGAAGGAGCGCGCGGCCATCCTGCGCCGGTGGTTCGAGCTGATCATGGCGGCGCAGGAGGATCTGGCCGTCCTGATGACCCTGGAGCAGGGCAAGCCGCTGGCCGAGGCCCGCGGCGAGGTCGCCTACGGCGCCAGCTTCATCGAGTGGTTCGCCGAGGAGGGCAAGCGGGTCTACGGCGACGTGATTCCAAGCTTCGCCGGCAACAAGCGCATCGTCGTCCTGAAGGAGCCGATCGGCGTCGTCGCGGCGATCACCCCGTGGAACTTCCCCAACGCGATGATCACCCGCAAGGTCGGCCCGGCGCTGGCCGCCGGCTGCACCATCGTCGTCAAGCCGGCCGAGGACACCCCGCTGTCCGCCCTGGCGCTGGCCGAGCTGGCCGAGCGCGCCGGCGTTCCGGCGGGGGTGTTTAACATCGTCACCGGGTCCGACCCGGTCGCCATCGGCGGCGAGCTGACCGCCAGCCCGATCGTGCGCAAGCTGTCCTTCACCGGCTCGACCGAGGTCGGCAAGATCCTGATGCGCCAGTCCGCCGACACGGTGAAGAAGGTGTCGCTGGAGCTGGGCGGCAACGCGCCCTTCATCGTGTTCGACGACGCCGACCTGGACGAGGCGGTCAAGGGTGCGCTGGCGTCCAAGTACCGCAACTCCGGCCAGACCTGCGTCTGCGCCAACCGCCTGCTGGTCCAGGCCGGCGTCTACGACGCCTTCGCCGCCAAGCTGGCCGAGGCGGTGAAGCAGATCCGCGTCGGCAACGGCATGGAGGCCGGGGTCACCCAGGGCCCGATGATCAACGGCCAAGCCGTCGAGAAGGTCGAGGAGCTGATGGGCGACGCGCTGGCCAAGGGCGCCACGGTGGCGCTCGGCGGCAAGCGGCATGGCCTGGGCGGCACCTTCTTCGAGCCGACGATCCTGACCGGCGTCACCACCGAGATGCGCGTGGCCCGCGAGGAGATCTTCGGCCCGGTGGCCCCGCTGTTCAAGTTCGAGACCGAGGCCGACGCCATCCGCATGGCCAACGACACCGAGTTCGGTCTGGCCGCCTATTTCTACAGCCGGGACATCGGCCGGGTGTGGCGCGTCGCCGAGCAGCTCGAATACGGCATGGTCGGCATCAACGAAGGCATCCTGTCGACCGAGGTCGCGCCGTTCGGCGGCATCAAGCAGTCGGGCATCGGGCGGGAAGGCTCCAAGTACGGTGTGGAGGACTTCCTGGAGATCAAGTACCTGTGCGTCGGCCTGGGCGCCTGACGCCATCCTTTCCAATCGGGTCCAATCGGGGGTTTGAGATGAGCAACCAGTCCTTCCAGGATCGTCGCAACGCCGCCGTTCCGCGCGGCCTCGCCAACGCCATGCCGGTCTATGTCGACCGCGCCGAGAACGCCGAGCTGTGGGACGTCGAGGGCAACCGCTTCATCGACTTCGCGGGCGGCATCGCGGTGCTGAACACCGGCCACCGCCATCCGAAGATCATCGAGGCGGTGAAGGCCCAGCTCGACCGCTTCACCCACACCTGCGCGATGGTCACGCCCTACGAGTCCTTCGTGACCCTGGCGGAGCGGCTGAACGCGCTGGTTCCGGGTTCCACGCCGAAGAAGACCGCCTTCTTCACCACCGGTGCGGAAGCCGTCGAGAACGCCGTGAAGATCGCCCGCGCCCACACCGGCCGTCCGGGCGTGATCGCCTTCAGCGGCGCCTTCCACGGCCGCACGCTGCTGGCGATGGCGCTGACTGGCAAGGTCGTTCCCTACAAGGTCGGCTTCGGCCCCTTCCCGGCCGAGGTCTACCACGCGCCCTTCCCCAACGCCTACCGCGGGGTCAGCGTCCAGGACAGCCTGAAGGCGCTGGAGTCCCTGTTCAAGTCGGACGTCGACGCCACCCGCGTCGCCGCGATCATCGTGGAGCCGGTGCAGGGTGAGGGCGGCTTCAACATCGCCCCGCCGGAGTTCCTGCAGGCCCTGCGCAAGATCTGCGACGACAACGGCATCCTGCTGATCATCGACGAGATCCAGACCGGCTTCGCCCGCACCGGCAAGATGTTCGCCATCGAGCATTCCGGCGTCGAGCCCGACCTGATGACCATGGCGAAGAGCCTGGCCGGCGGTTTCCCGCTGTCGGCGGTCACCGGCAAGGCGGAGATCATGGACGCCCCGATCCCCGGCGGCATCGGCGGCACCTACGCCGGCAGCCCGTTGGCGACCACCGCGGCGCTGGCCGTGCTGGACGTCATCGAGGAGGAGAAGCTGATCCAGCGCTCCAACGACCTGGGCGAGCGCATCGCCGGCCGCTTCCGCACCATGGCCCAGCGCAACACGCTGTCGGTGATCGGCGACGTGCGCAACCTGGGCGGCATGATCGCCATGGAGCTGGTGAAGGACCGCGGCACCAAGGAGCCGGCGCCGGAGCTGACCAAGGCGCTGGTCGCCAAGGCGGCGGAGAAGGGCCTCGTCCTGCTGTCCTGCGGCACTTACGGCAACGTGATCCGCATCCTGGTTCCGCTGACCGCGTCGGACGCGCTGGTGGACGAGGGGCTGGACATCATCGAGCGCTCCCTGGAGGAGCTGGTCTCAGCCTGACGCTGCGACCCGGTTTTTCAGCGAAGTCCCCAGACTGCACGCCCTCCTTCCCACATGGGAAGGAGGGTTTCTTTTTGTGCGCCCGCCCGCTCCCGCTTTAGGATAAGGGCGCGGAGCGGAGGGGCAAGCCCATGGCCGGCGGGATCGACATCGTCATCATCAAGAAGAACGGTCTGGGCGACGCCGGGGCCAGCGTCTTTTCAGAGGTCGCGGAAACCCTGCGCTTCGCGCTGCGCCGCCTGGGCATCGACGCGGAGATCGTGTGGAACCGCGTCGGCCGCCGACGCCGCGCCATCGTCCTGGGCGGGCACGATCTGTCGCCGGAGGAAGGCGACCGGCTGCCCAGCGGCACCATCCTCTACAATCTGGAGCAGATCGCCACGCTCCACCCGCGCAACGCCCATTATCTGGACCTGCTGCGCCGCTGCCGGGTGTGGGACTACAGCCCGCGCAACATCGCCGATCTGGCCGGCCAGGGCATCCGGGCGCGCCACGTCCCCATCGGGCATGTGGACGAGATGACCCGCATCCCGAACAGCCCCTCCCCCGGCATCGACGTGCTGTTCTACGGCGCCGTGAACCCGCGCCGCCGCGCGATCCTCGACGCGCTGGGCGAGCGCGGCCTGACCGTGGTCGGCCTCCAGCATTATTACGGCGAACTGCGCGACCGCTTCGTCGCCGACGCCAAGCTGGTGCTGAACCTGCATTACCACGAGGCGGGCATCTTCGAAATCGTCCGCGTCTCGCACCTGCTGTCGAACCGCAAGGCGGTGCTGGCCGAGCGCCACCCCGGCACCGAGATCGACCCCGACCTGCTGGACGCCATGGCCTTCGCCCCCTACGACGGGCTGGTCGAGGCCGCCTGCGCGCTGGTCGCCGACGATGCGCGGCGGGCGGCGCTGGCCGAGGCCGGGTACCGGCGCATGAGGGAGCGGGACGCGGCGGCGCTGATGCGCAACGCCGCCGCGGACCTCGGTCTTTCAAACAGCGAAGCCGGCGCGCTCACCGGCTCCTGACGCGCCCGCTCAAATCTCGACGACCGGCGTGAAGCCGCCGAAGATCATCCGCTTGCCATCGAAGGGCATCGGGTTGTTCTCTGGGCTGAACCGCTCGTCGGTCTTCATCAGCTCCTCGATCCGCCCCATCCCGGCGTCCCGCGTCGCCTTGTCCGGCCATTCGATCCAGGAGAAGGCGACCGTCTCGTCCTCCGTCGCCTGCACCGCCCGGCGGAAATCGGTGAGCTTGCCGTTGGGCACATCGTCGCCCCAGCATTCGATGATGCGCGTCGCGCCAAGCTCCTTGAACAGAACGTCGATCTTGTTGGCGTGGTCGATGAAGGCCTGCTTGTTGGCCGTCGGCACCGCGATGACGAAGCCGTCGATGTAAGCCATGCCCTTCCTCCCTTGTTTGTATGAAGCTTCGGCCCCGTCCGTCAGGACGCCGCCGCGTCCGGGCACTTCGCGCCGGTGTGGTTGAGCATCCAGGGCGTGCCGAAGCGGTCGGTGACCATGGCGAAGCGCTCGGCCCAGAAGGTCTCGCCCGGCGGCATCTCCACGGCGCGGGCGTCCTTCGCCAGCACGGCGAAGACGCGGTCGAACTCGGCGAGCGACGGCGGGGCGATCTGCACCCGGAATCCCTGCGGCGTGCTGTACATGCTGTCCGGCGAGTCGGACGCCATCACCGTGGTCGCCCCCAGCTTCACCATCATGTTCATCACGAGGTCATCGCCGCCGGGCATCCGGCTGTCCGCGTCCGGGGCGTCGCCGTTGCGGAACACATAGACGACCTCGCCGCCGAGGGCTTCGGCGTAATGGGTCATCGCTTCCAGGCAGGTCCCGTTGAAGAACAGGTAGATCGTCGGTTCCATGGTGTCGTTTCCTCCCGGTTCGTTTGTTTCTGAATCAGAGCGTCTTGGGTCAAAGCGTCTGGGCGAGGGCTTCGAGCTGGTCGGTCGCTTTGCCCCAGCCCTCGTGGAAACCCATCTTCTCGTGCTCGTCGCGCGCCTCGGCGCTCCAGTGCATGGCGCGGGCGGTGTAGAGGGTCCGGCCGTCGCCCGCGTCCTCGAACCGCACCTCGGCGGTCATGAAGGCCCGGCCCGACGGCCGCCAGCCGGGGCGGAAGGCGTCGGTGAAGACCAGACGCCGCCCCTCCTCCACGTCGAGGAAGACGCCGGGCTCGCCGAAGGATTCGCCGTTCGGACCGTTCATCAGCGTGAAGAACTCGCCGCCCGGCCGCAGGTCCATCCGGGCCTCGGACACGAACCAGGGCTTGGGGCAGAACCACTGTTTCAGCAGTTCGGATTCGGTCCAGCAGCGCCACAGCGCGCCGCGCGGCGCATCGAGGCTGCGGGTCAGAACGAGGTCGCGCTCACCTTCCGTCATGGGGATTCCCTTTCGAACGGGTCTGTGAAAAGAGCAGCGTGAGGTAGCGTTTCAGGTGATCGACGCTGTCCAGCGCGTCCTCGCGCCCGCCCGTCGCCTTGGCGAGGATGAAGGCGCCCTGGAGGACGGCCTGGGTGTGCCGCGCGAGGCTCGCCGGGGTCCAGTCGGCTTCGATGCCGCGCGCCGCCATGGCCGCCGCGATGTCCGGTTCGAGCGTCGCCGCGTGGCCGAAGATGCTGGCGGCGCAGGCGTCGCGGATTGCCGGGTGCGACCCGTAGACCTCCTGCGTCATGGTCCCGACGAGGCAGGTGAACTCGGCAGGGTCGCCGTCGATGATCGCCTTGCGGAAGTCGACATAGCCGAACAAGCGGTCGAGCGGGTCGTCGAGCCGGTGGTACGGCGCGTTCGCGAAGAAGGCCGAGGTGGTTTCCGCCCAATAGGCGGCGGCGGCGACGCCGAGCGCTTCCTTGGTCGCGAAATGATGGAAGAACGCGCCCTTGGTGACTCCCGCCGCCTTGCAGAGATCATCGACGGAGGTCGCCGCGAAGCCCTTGGCCCGGATGACGTCCCGCGCCGCGTCGAGAAGCCGGGTGCGGGCATCGCCGCGTTCAGGGTGATGTTTGGCGGGTCGTGGCATGGGTCAAAAACATACCGAACGGTTGGTATGGTTGTCAAGCGTGGACATATATTGGCGCGCATCCGTTTCAATACATAAAATTCTGAACTACATGCATACGTAGCTTCCTTATCAGAAATAGAGCAAGCTTGAGATATCCTTTAGAATATGCCATACACCGTTAGTAGTTTAATTGTGAACTTTGATTAGAAGTGGGTGGTCTGCGATGACGTTGATTGCGGCTGAGAAGCGGATGTGGCTAGCCGAGACACGTATTGCACAGGAGGCTCAAACGGATGCCGATATCAACGAGCGCTACCAACGTGGTGAGGGGCGAATAGTTGTCGAAAACAACCGTGAAAAGCTGCCCGGCTTTGTAGATCAGTTAAAAAAATCAGACTATATGGACCTCCGTCCATTTTATCAAAGACGCCCCAGATGGGATGCCGAAAGGCAAAGTCGCCTTATTGAATCTTTTATTATCAACGTTCCAGTTCCTCCTATATTTCTATATGAGAAAAATTTTAACTCATATGAGGTAATGGACGGACAACAAAGGATAACTGCCGTTCGTGATTTTTATGAAAATAAGTTTGCCCTTAAAGGGCTTCAGCATTGGCCGGAATTAAATGGCCGGTATTACCACAATCTGCCGTCTCTAGTTAAGTCAGGAATCGATAGGCGTTCCATATCATCTATAGTTATGCTTAAAGAATCAGCCCCACAAGACGAAGAAGCTTTTCTCTTACGACAGATTGTTTTCGAACGTCTCAACACAGGCGGGGTCGAGCTAGAGAGGCAAGAAATTCGCAATGCTCTCTACCAAGGCGAGCTCAATGAACTCCTACTAAAGCTTTCTCGACACCCCATAATTAGGGGAGCCTGGGGCTTGCCTGAGCACCACCCAGACGAACTGCGTTCGGGTGACAGAGCTTTGTTGAGCAGTAATTTTTTTCAGAAAATGGAAGATGCTGAGCTAGTCCTTCGTTTTTTTGCTTTACGCAACGCGGAACATTATCGGCGTGGCATGCAGGGCTTTTTAGATCTTTATATGATGAAAGCGGCTGAATTCAGCCACGATGATATCATGGCTTTAGAAAACTTATTCCTCAAAACGATAGATGTTGTGCATGAGGTATTTGGCGAAAACGTTTTTCGCCCTTACGATACCGTGAAAAATAGCTGGGCGAAACTTCCTCAGAAAGCATTTTTCGATGCTGTCATGATAGGCACGTCTCACCACATTAGCGATGCGGAAAGAATCAAACAGAAAAAGCGAGTAATTATTGAGAAAACAAAAGACCTATTTCGAATTCATGAAGAAGGAACGTTCACCGGTCGCGCAAATACTAAGGGAGATGTACAGAATAGAATCAATTTATTTAGCAACATGATTGCTTCTGTATTGGACTAAACAATGATCCTGAAGCCATTAGAGCGCCTCCAATTAGGCGCCACTGCTCTAACATCGTACATCACGGCGAACGATGGAATGCGTTCTGTGTTGGGACGACTCCCCATATGCTCTGAACCAACAGAGTTGGAATTTGAGCTGACATCTTTGAGGCATACAGCACCTACAATTCCGCAATGGAGAATTTTGGACCATTGCTCCGCCGTGGGACGCATCTATGCCCTATATGAGCAGTTTGCAGAAAGCATACTCTCGGAGTGGATTGAATTCAGATCAGCTGACGTCAAGTTTCCAGATTTACCTAAGGGGCTAAAAGATGGCTACACAGAAGGGTTTCCTTACATTCTTAGTATGCTTCATAAAAATCGCTATGAGCACTTATCCAGAGAGAATCTTGTTGCGCAATATCATCAAGCATTAAGTGGAAGCTCAAGATATAAGCTTCAAAGCGAATGCTTAACACACCATCAAAATAACCTACGCTGGGATGATCTTGGTCAAATTTTCGCAAGGTGCGGAATTGATGGAATTGGCATTTGGGTCCAGCAAAGCAAATCTCTCCAATTACACTTCCAGAGCACAAGAAAAATTCAGGAGCAAACATCAACTAAGCTAAAAGAGCTCGTTGAGTACAGGAACGCTGCTGCTCATGGCACTGTTGCTGTAGATGAAATACTTGGGACTCAAAAGCTCATCGACATAATTCAATTTGTTATGTGCTTATGCGACACCTTATCACAATTGGTGAACCATGAGGCATTAAAGGTTATGCTTGAAGATGGCAGAGTATCGTGCGTCGGAACAATAACGGAAAATCTATCCTCAAATATTGTAATAGCAATCGTTGAAGGAGTCGTTCTAAAAACTGGCAGCCTCATCGCCGTATCCACGGACAGCTCTTATCACCGCATGACCATTGAGTCTATTCAAATAAATGGCACGCCATTAGCAGAAGTAAATATAGCCAACGCAAAGGAAATTGGAATGAAATTAAACAGTAACGCTCCAAAAAGAGGACGCATTATTCCAATCCAAAACACCGCATAATATCAATTATAGAATCTGGGAGAAAAGTCATAAAAACGATCAATAACCCGTCGCAATCGGCATTCTTAGTTTCAATTATTGGCCCAAAAATAAAAACAATGCAACCATAACTTGAATAAAAATCCACCTGATCCCTAATGAAAGGTCACGCACTCAACAACGGCCCAGTCCTCCGTAGCGTCGTCCCCGCCACCTTGGCGATCCGCTTGCCCGCCAGGGTGAAGCGGGTCGCGCTGTGGGCGTAGAGCACGCCCGCCGATTCGCTGCGCACCGGGGTCACGTCGCCGGTCAGCGGGTCGAGGATGTCGGCGACCACGGCGCCGGCCGCCACGCGGTCGCCTGCCTTGTGGTGGAAGACCACCACGCCGCCCACCGGGGCGGTCAGCGGTTCGGAGGATTCCAGCGGGGTCGGGGCGCACAGCGGCTCCGGCAGGGCCGGCGGCGCGCCGGACAGGACGCCGGCATGGGTGAGGAAGCCGGCGATGGCCCGGGCGTCCGCTTCGCCCTGGGCGTGCTCCACGTCGGCCTGCCCGCGCAGCTCCACGGTCACGGAATGGCAGCCGAAGGGGATCGGGCGGTCGGGCCAGCGCTTGGCAAGCTCGTTCCAGGGGCGGCTGACCGCCTCGTCGAAGGGGTCGCCGCCGGATTCCTCGGCCAGGAAGACCGCCTGCGCGCCCAGCAGACGCTGCAACGGGGCGAAGGCCTCCGCCGACGGCGTCAGGGTGTAGAGGTGCATCACCGCTTCCAGGTCGCAATGCAGGTCCAGCACCCAATCGGCCTGGAGCGCCAGCTCCAGAAGACGGTGCTTCATGTGCTCCGTCTCGGTGCGCGGGGTGCGTTCGGCCAGCGCGTCGGCCAGGGCGGCGCGGATGGCGGCCTTGTTGGCCTCGCCGTCGTCGGTCAGCCGATCGGCCACGCGCTCGGCCACCGCCTCGGTCAGGTGGGGGTAGTCGCGGTTGAAGTTCTTGCCGTCGTCCTGGTCGAAGCGGCCGAGGTGATGGTCCATCAGCGACTGGCCCAGCCCCACCGGGTTGGCGACCGGGACGAGGATCACCTCGCCGGCGATCCGCCCCTCGGCCTCCAGAGCGGTCAGGATGCGGCGCAGCTTGTCGGCCACCAGCATCGCCGGGATCTCGTCGGCGTGCAGCGACGCCTGGATGTAGGCGCAGGGCCGCGCGCCCGCCGTGCCGAAGCGCTGGACGGTCAGGGTCCGCCGGGTGCCGGGGGTGGCGGACGGGAGGTCGATGATGGCGCTGTGCATGGCGGATCGCTGTTGGATGGATGGAAAGCCCGCCCCACCGTGGCGAAGGCCGGGGCGGGCCGCAAGCGCCTTTTGCGCTGGGCTGTTCGTTAAAATCCCCTCTCCCCCCTGGGGAGAGGGTTTAGGGTGAGGGGGGTGCGCGTGGCGGACCGTCCGGCAAATGCGCAACCCCCTCACCGGCCCTCCGGGCCACCCTCTCCCCAGAGGGGAGAGGGTTAAAAATAAAGGGCTGAATGCCATGCCCTGGCCTTTTACGGAACGGCGGTTCCCGTCAGGACGGCGTCGAACTGCTCCAGCGCCCAATCGACCTGCTCGCGGGTGATGACCAGCGGCGGGGCGATGCGGATGGTGTGGTCGTGGGTGTCCTTCGCCAGGACGCCGCGCGCCCGCAGCGCCTCGCAATAGCGGCGCGCCCCGCCCGCCTCCGGGTGCAGCTCCACCGCCAGCATCAGGCCGCGCCCGCGCGCCTCGCGGATCACGTTGCTGCGGATGGCGCCGAGTTGCTCCAGGAAATAGGCCCCCTGGGCGGCGGCGTTGTCGATCATGCCTTCCTCCACCAGCACCCGCATGGCGGCGCGGGCGACGGCGCAGGCCAGCGGGTTGCCGCCGAAGGTGCTGCCGTGCTGGCCGGGCTTCAGCACGCCCAGCACCTCGGAGTTCGACAGCACCGCCGACACCGGGTAGAAGCCGCCGGACAGCGCCTTGCCGATCAGGGTGACGTCGGCCTCCACGCCCTCATGCTCCTCGGCCAGCAGCTTGCCGGTGCGGCCCAGCCCGGTCTGGATCTCGTCCAGGATCATCACGACGTTGCGCTCCGTGCACAGGTCGCGGACCCGGCGCAGATAGCCGGCGGGCGGGATGACCACGCCGGCCTCGCCCTGGATCGGCTCCAGCAGGACGGCCACCGTGTTGGGGGTCAGCGCCGCCTCCAGCGCCACCGCGTCGCCGAAGGGCACGGTGCGGAAGCCCGGCGTGAAGGGGCCGAAGCCGCCACGGGCGTCGGGGTCAGTGCTGAAGCTGACGATGGAGATGGTGCGGCCGTGAAAATTGTCGGAGCAGACGATGATCTCCGCCTGGTTCTCCGGCACGCCACGCACCTCGTAGCCCCACTTGCGCACCGTCTTGATCGCCGATTCCACCGCCTCCGCCCCGCTGTTCATCGGCAGGATCTTGTGCGAGCCGGTCAGCGCCGCCAGCTCCTCATAGAACAGCGCGAGCTGGTCGTTGCGGAAGGCGCGGGAGGTCAGCGTCAGCTTGGACGCCTGTTGCACCATCGCCTCCAGAATCTTCGGGTGGCAATGGCCCTGGTTGACGGCGGAATAGGCCGACAGGCAGTCGAGATAGCGGTTGCCCTCGGTGTCCCAGACATAGACGCCCTCGCCGCGCGCCAGCACGACGTCCAGCGGCTTGTAATTGTGGGCGCCCAGGCGGTGTTCGGTCCCGATCAGGTCGGCGGCGTGCGGAAGCATGGCGTTCTCTCCGGTCTGGGTTTCTTGTTCAGACGGCTTGGCCGCCGATCTGCGACTGGGTGACGGCGGGGTCGATGATGCGACGCCCGAACAGGCTGGCCACCAGATCGACCAGCAGCAGCGCGCTCTTGCCCCGCTCGTCGAGAAAGGGGTTCAGCTCCACCACGTCCAGCGAGCCGACGACGCCCGCGTCGTGCAGCATCTCCATGATCAGGTGCGCCTCGCGGTAAGTCGCCCCGCCCAGCACCGCCGTTCCCACCGCCGGCGCAATGGCGGGGTCGAGGAAGTCCACGTCCAGGCTGACATGCAGATGGCCGCCGGCCTGCCGCACCCGCTCGATGATGCGGCGCATGTGGACACCGACCCCGTGCTCGTCGATCAGCCGCATGTCCACCACATCCACCCCGCGGGCGCGCAGCAGGCGCCGCTCGCCGGGGTCGAGGGAGCGGATGCCGAACAGATGGACGTGCGCCGGGTTCACGGTGGCGCGCTGCTCCGGCGGGAAGACGTCGTCGAAGCCGTCCTCCCCGCACAGCAGGGCCACCGGCATCCCGTGCCTGTTGCCGGACGGCGAGGTGTGGGGGGTGTTGAAGTCGCCGTGGGCGTCCAGCCACAGCACGAACAGCGGCGTGCCCGTCTCCCGGCAGTGGCGGGCCACCCCGGTGACCGAGCCCATGGACAGGCTGTGGTCGCCGCCCAGGAAGACCGGCACCCCGCCCGCCTGCATCATGGCGTAGGAGCGGTCGGCCAGCGCCCGCGACCAGGCGGTGATCTCCGCCAGACGGGCCGTGGCGGCGTCGTCCTCGCCCCAGGGGCCGGGCGTCAGGTCCCCAAGGTCGCGGACCTCGTGCCCCAGCTCGCGCAGGGCGCGGACCAGCCCCGCCGTGCGCAGCGCCGCCGGCCCCATCAGGGCGCCGGGATGGCCGGCCCCCGCCTCGATGGGAACGCCGATGATCTCCACGAAGCGCTGATCGTCCCGATCCGCCGACGCCATGCCGCCCCTCTCTGTGCGATCGTGCCTCCCATGACTATCGGGGGCGGCACCGGCGGCAGAAAGACGGAAAAGTGCCAACAAACGGCGGCGTTTTTGACAGTTTGCCAAGCCCGGCTTATCATTTTGGCATGGATGACCTGGACCACCGCCTGCTGGCCCTGCTGCGCGCCGACGCGCGCCAGCCCGTCGCCGGCCTCGCCGCCGCGCTGAAGGTGTCGCGCGCGACCGTGCGCGCCCGCATCGACCGTCTGGTCGAAAGCGGGGTCATCGCCGGCTTCACGGTGCTGCTGCGCAAGGATCTGCGGCCCGCCATGGTCCGGGCCATCACGATGATCGAGGTCGAGGGACGCGCCGCCGAGACGGTCATCGCCCGCCTGCACGGCTTTCCGGAGGTGCGGACGGTCTACACCACCAACGGGCGCTGGGACGTCGTCGCTGAAATCGAAACGGAGTCGCTGGAGGCCTTCGACGACACGCTGCGCCGCGTCCGGCAAGTCGCCGGCATCGCCTCCACCGAGACCAGCATTTTGCTCTCCGCCCGCAAGGCGGTGCTGTAGGCGTTGGAGCCGCGTCGCTCCGTTGGCAGACAAGATTCGACACGGATTTCACGGATTGAACCGGATTTCACGGAGTCCTTCGGCTCGGTGCAATTTGCGGAGCGTGGCCTCGGATTGAAAAAAATCCGCGTAATCCGTGTCTGAATCCGTGAAATCCGTGTCGAATCTTGCTTGCTTGTCCTGGGCGTCGCGCACAGACGATGAACTTGGTCAGCCCCCCAGGCCGGCCAGCACGCCGCCCAGGAGCGGTTGGCCGAACAGCGCGCCCAGGGCGAAGCCGACGATCAGCCCGACCGCCGCCGCGACCAGCGCCCGGCCGCCGCCGCCCTTCGGCGCCTCGGCCCCAGCGCTGCGTCCGTTGCCGCCACCCGTGGACTCGTCGCCCTCGTCGGGTGCCGCCGCGCGGCGGGCGGTGTAGGAGGAATCGGTGTCGGCGTGCCACGCACGGATGCGGTCCTGCGCCGGCTTCAGCTGCTCGTCGGTCGGGGAGGAGCCGCGGCCGTGGACGATCTCCCAGCCCAGCGCCAGGAAGCGCGTGGTCGTCCGCCCCTCCGGGCTGAAGATCGCGGCGGGCATCCGGCGGTAGGTCGCCTTCACCACGTCCACGTCGTAGGGGATCGCCGTGCGGAACATCAGCTCCGGGAACTCGGAGCGCAGCAGGGTCAGCGATTCGCGCCCGACCTCGTCGTTGGTGATCGACAGCATCAGGATGCCGGCCACCGACAGGTTGGGGTTCATGCCCTTCTGGATGTGCTCGACCACCGACAGGGTGCGCTTCAGCCCGTCCAGCGCGTAGCGCCCCGGAAAGACCGGAAGCACCAGCCGGTCCGACGCCGCCAGCGCACCCGCCGCCAGATGGCCGAGCGCCGGCGGGCAGTCGATCACCACGTAATCCGGCGGGTTGCGCGAGAAGTGCAGCGCCTTGCGCAGGCCGCGCTGCGAGCCGCCGCGGGCGTCCAGCGCGTGTTCCAGCGAATAGAGCTTGCGCGCCCCGACGATCATCGACAGCCCGTCGAAGCTGGTCGGGGTGATGGCGTCCTCTACGAAGGTGTCCTGGCTCAGCAGGTCGTTGATGCCGACGCGCGCCTTCTCCCGCAGCAGGAAGTTGCTGGTGGCGCTGCTCTGCGGGTCGAAGTCGATCAGGACGACGCTCTTGCCCAGCGCGGCGAGCGCCAGGGCGAGGTTCACGGAGGTGGTCGTCTTGCCGACGCCGCCCTTCTGATTGTACACCGCCAGGATGGTCGGCTGCCGCGTCTCCGGCGCGTCGAAGACGTCTTCGTGGCTGGTCATGTCCATTCCGCTTCGTCGTTTCGCGGGTGTTCGTCCTGCGGGCCAAGAGCCGCCGCGAGCGGCGCACTATACGCATCCGAGCGCGCCGGTGTCTTCCCGCAGATGCGCCGGTGTCCCGAAAGGTAACAGCTTCAGCGCGCCCGGAAGGCCGCCAGCTGGCCGGGCAGCGGCGCCATGGTCAGGCGGACGCGCACGATCTCCCATCGCCCCTCGGCGCCGGGAGGCGCGCCGTCGCAGGGGCGGCGGTCGAGCATCTCGAAGGACAGGCTGGACAGGCCGTCCTCCTCCGGGATCGTCCCGCCGGCCCAGTTCGCCTGGAACACCCGCTTGTTGACCCGCGCGATGGGCGAGGCCGAGGCGTCGGGGTTGAACCCCTCGTTGTCGTGGTCCAGCGGCTCGAACCGGCCGGGCCGCCGCGCGGTCGGGATGCGGCGGGAGCGGATGCGCAGCGACAGGTCGAAATCCTCGTAGCCCCAGCCCCAATAGGCGTTGGAATAGCCGTCGATCCGCCGGAACACGTCGTTGGGCATCAGCAGGACGCCGCCCATCGTGCTCTCCAGGTCGGTGGTCACCGTCTGGTCGGAGCGGCCGGGCGCCACCGGCCGCTGCTCCGCCCCGAAGGACAGGATGGGGGTCGGACGGTCGACCCAGGAGTAATCGGCGTCGACGGGCAGATAGTCGATGTCGTGCAGGCAGGTGTAGCCGCTCTCCGCCTCGCCCAGCAGGAAGCCAACATTCTTGATGGCGCCCCGGTTGAAGGGCAGCCCGGCCTCCTGCTCGACGATGGTGACGCGGTAGTCGATGGGCTCGGCGAGCGTTGCGAAGTAAGCGCCGACCCGCGGCACGAACTCCCGCAGATGCGCCGCGCGGTCGCGGTAGGGCACGACGATGTGAAGCCGCCGGTCCGTGGTCGTCATCGCGGGTCTCCCGCCGCTGTGAATCGTTGCCAGATCGCGCGATAGGCGCCCTCCAGATCGCGGGCGAAGCGGTCGCCGTCGAACAGCGGGCTGGCCGTCCGCGCCGCCGCCAACCGCGCCTTCAGCCCGGCCAGCCGTGCCGGATCGCAAGCGAGGTCGAGGGCCAGCGCCTCGTAGGCCTTCAGCGAATCGGTGATCAGGTCCGGCAGTCCCACCGTGTCGAGCAGGCTGGCCGCCACGCGCCCGGCGAAGATCCCGCCCCGGCAGGTCACCACCGGAAGCCCGGCCCACAGCGCGTCGCTGGCCGTGGTGTGGGCGTTGTAGGGCAGCGTGTCGAGGAACAGGCCGGCCAGCCGGTGGCGCGCCAGATGCTCCGCCAGCGGGCGCGGCGACGCGAAGACGAGACGGTCCGGCGCCACCCCGCGGGCCGCCGCCTCGCGCCGCAGGTTGCCGACCACCAGCGGGTTGCCGGCGTAGAGCCACAGCACACTCCCCGGAACGGCGCGCAACAGCCGCGCCCAGACGTCGAATACGGCGGGCGTCAGCTTGTAGGGGCTGTTGAAGCAGCAGAAGACGAAGCCGTCCTCCGGCAACCCGCAATCGGCGCGCGACGGGGTGCGCTCCGCGATGGCGCGGTGGCGGTCGTTGGGCTGGTAGCAGTGGGGAAGCCGCACCACCGCCTCGCTGTAAAAGCCCTCCTCGCCCGGCGGGATGGTCGCCGCGTCGGCCAGGATGACGTCGATGAAGTCCGCCCCCATGGTGCCGGGATAGCCCAGCCAGTTCACCTGCACCGGGGCGGGCCGCGCCGCCAGGATCGGCGTGCGGGCGAAGGCCGTGTAGCCCTTCAGGTCCACCAGGATGTCGATGCCGTCGGCGGCGATGGCCCGCGCGGCGTCCAGGTCGGAGCGGTCGCGCAGATCGACGAAGCGTTCCACCGCCGCGGTCAGGCGGCGGCGCATCGCGCTGCCGTCGTCGATGCCGGTGGAATAGGCGGTCACGGCGAAGCGCGTCCGGTCGTGCCGCTCCAGAAGCTCCGCCATCAGATAGGCCGTGGCGTGCTCGTGGAAGTCGGCGGAGAGGTAGCCGATGCGCATGCGACCATCTCCGGGAACGGCGGAACGCGCCACCGCCGGCACACCGTGCGCCTTCTGCCGCGCCCAGCGCTCCGCCGCCGCCCGCTGGTCCGCCAGGGTCGTGTCCACCGCCAGCAGGCCGAAGGGCGGCACGCCCAGCGCCCCGGCGCGCAGCCGGCCGATCAGGTCGCTTTCCAGCGCCGGCAGGTCACGCCAGTCGCAGGCGTGCCTTTGCTGCTGCACCAGCTGCGCCAGCGCCGGGTTGTAGGCGGGGGCGAGCCGGCGGACGCGGCGAAGGGCCTCGATGGACGGCGCGATCCGGTCGGCCAGGATCGCGGCGGCGGCCAGATCCTCCCATCCCGCCTGGTCGCCGGGATCGAGGGCCACCGTCCGGCGCAACGCGTGGAGCGCGGCGTCCGGCCGCAAGGCCCCGGCCAGCGTCCGGCCGAGAATCCGCCACGCCGGGCCATGATCCGGATGCTGCCCGAGCGCGCCGCGCAGCACCGCCTGGGCACCGGGCAGGTCGTGCAGGCCGAGCAGTTCCGCCGCCAGACTGACCGCCGCCGCCGGGATGTCGGGCCGAAGCCCGAGAACCGCCCGGTACTCCGCCACCGCCTCCTGCCGCCGTCCGGCGGCGGCGAGCGCGTTGGCGAGGTTGTGGCGCAGGATGGCATCGTCCGGCGCCAGCCGCACCGCCACCGCGTTCGCCCGCACCGCTGCGGCCCAGCGGCCGGCCGCGTGGGCGGCGTTGCCCAGCAGCATCCAACCGTGCCGGTCCGCCGGGTTCAGCGCCGCCATGCGGCGGCCGATCCGCCCCGCCTCGTCCACGCGACCGGCCGCCAGGACGAGAACGCCGAGGTTGTTCAAGGACACCCCATGTTCCGGATGGCGCGACAGCGCCTCCCGGTAGGCGGTTTCGGCCTCGCCGGTCCGGCCCAGAGCCTCCAGCGCGACCGCCAGATTCTTCCAGGTGCCGGCGTCCTGCGGCCGGTCGCGCAGGGCCTCGCGGTAGGCGGTTTCGGCCTCGGCCGGGCGGTCCTGGTCCTGAAGCGCCACGCCCAGATTGTTCCACACCTCGCCCAGCCCGGGGCAGGCCGCCAGGACGGTCCGGTAATGCGGCTCGGCCTGCGCCGGGCGCCCTTGGGCGTGGAGGGACAGCGCCACCCCGTAATGGGCGTCGGGGGAGGCGGGCGCCAGCTTCAGCGCCGCCGCATAGACCGCCCCCGCCGGCCCCCATTGCGACAACCCGGCCAGCAGGCCGCCGAAATCCAGGTAGGTCTCCACGTCCTTGCGCAGCGCCAGCGCCTGCTGGAACAGCGCCACGGCGTCGCGGACGCGGCCCTCGCGCTGGGCGGCGACGGCCTGCCGGTGCAGCGCGGCGGCCCGTTCGGCGGTCTCGGATTGGTCCATGGGCCCTCTCAGTCCCGCTGGCGGGTGTGCAGCAGGATGCGCGGGATCTCCGGCGGACGCCGATCATCGCCCCATTGCGAGATGTCGGGGATCGTGCTCACCCCACGGCGGCGGGCCAGCAGGCTGAGGATGCTCTGGTCGTGCCGGTGGTCGCGGAATTCCGGGTAGTCGGGCTTGCCGCACTCGTTCGGCGCGTCGGTGAGGATGCGCTCGTCCTGGGCGAAGCGCAGCCATTCGGAGACGAAGGCGATGGTTTCCGGCGTCCGTTCGCAGACGATGAAACTCGCCAGGATCTGGGTGGCGTCGGTGTATTCCGGCCGGTCCAACCGCATGAAATGGAAGCAGTCGCGCTTGGTCCAGCCACGGTTCTTGAATTCGTCCTGCAGCGTGAACAGCAGGATGGGCAGGTCGCGCCGCTCCCGGCACAGGTCGATCACCGGGTCGGCGCGGTGCACGAAATGGGCGCCGCTGTCACAGTAGAACAGCACGTCGCCGTCCTTCAGATGGTTGCGCAGCAAGGTCCAGATGGCCCAGGGCTTCCACAGCCAATAGCCCGCGCCGCGCGGCTGGTCGAGGATGAAGCGGTTGCGCTCGACGAAGGCCGGGTCGATGTGGCTTCGCCCCAGCATGGCCACGGAGTCGAAACCTCCGACCTCCATCCCGCTGCGGGCGTTGCGCTTCTGCGCCGCCAGAAAGGCCCCGTCCGCGTAATTCAGCAACACCCGCGCCATCGCCTCCCCCTCCCCTCCCGGCTCTTACAACCGGCTCTCGATCCAGTCGGCGAGGCGGTAGGCGTCGAAATAAAACTCCTCCGTCCCCAGGAAGGGCGCCACGGCGCGGTGGGCGCAATAGGCGTCGTAATCGTCGTCCACCGCCAGGATGTGATCCACCGCTTCCTCGTCCGTGGCGAAGCGCGAGACGTCGATGAAGCTGCCCGCCGCCACCTCGCGCTCCAGGTCAGGATCGCCCCAATAGAGCGGCACCGCCCCGGCCTGGAAAACGTCCAAAATCTTCTCCGTCAAATAGCCGGGGTGGCTGGCGTTCTCGAAGGCGAAGGCGAAGCGGTAGCGTTCGAAGACGCGGATTTTGGACAGCCAGCCCATCTTGACGACGCTGCCGGTGTTGTTCAGGTGCCAGCCCACCGAATCGACGCGTCGCCGCCCGTCCAGCGCCGGGAAGAAGCGGTTGCGGCGCTCCCCGTTCGGGTTCTTGTAGAGGAAGGCGCAGAAGCCGCGCTCCGCGAAGGCCGCCCGCGTCGGCGGCACCGGCGGCAGCACGGGGGAGCAGAAATGCGGCACCGCCCCTTCCCGCATGTGTTCGTAGGCGTGCATGACGTAGAGCGGCAGGCGGTAATGGCGCGGGTCGTCGAGGCGGTCGAAGGACACCGCCATGTCGAAGCCATCCAGCGGCGGACGGACGTTTTCCCCGGTGAAGAACAGGGTGCGGCGGCTGCGCGCCTCGCGGTGCCGCCCGCCGAAGACCGACACGATGGCGAGGTCGCTGTCGTCCTCGACCACCGACAGGTCGAAACGGCTGGACAGGATCTCGATGAAGAAATTGGTGCCCGTGTCGAATTCCGGCCAGAAGTCGTGGAAGGCCAGCTTCAGCCGGGGCCGGCCGCCGCGCCGGCCGCGGTAGGGACCGTGCAGCAGGAAGCGGTCGAGCCGCTCGGGATCGCCGCCGGGCTTCGCCAGGAAGTCTTCAAGAAACGCGCTTGTCCGCTGATCGAGCATCCTGCCATCCGCGCCGGATCGTTGCGCGACGCACGATACGGTTGCCGCAGCGGGAACGCCACCCCTTCCGCGCGCCCGCCGGGCCGGGAGACGCAGCGCGGACAACAAAAAACGCCCCGCGGATGACGGAGCGTTCGGAACACCACAACCCCATGAGGGGAAGAAGTGGTGCCCAGGGACGGAGTCGAACCGCCGACACGGGGATTTTCAGTCCCCTGCTCTACCAACTGAGCTACCTGGGCACCGACGCCGCGGTGATGACCGCGGCGCGTCGAGGCGCGCTTTGTAGGCAAATTCGCCGGGCCTGTCCAGCCCTAAAATGCAGAATTTCGCCGCCCCGTCACTCCCGCTCGTCGGCCTCCTCGGCGTCCGGACGGTCGGGGCTTTCGATGCGGTAGACGCCGCCCAGCCAGCGCGACAAATCCACATCGGCGCAGCGCTTGGAACAGAAGGGCTTGGTCTCCTCCACCGCCGGGCGGCCGCAGATCGGGCAGGCTTTCTCAGATGGCTTCTGGTTGTCGTTCATCGCTCAGTCCTCCGCCGCGCCCCTGCGGCCGGCGCCCAGCAAATCGGCCAGGGCCGTGCCGCGCCGGGCGCGGGTCATCTCCACCAGACCCAGCTTCGACAGGCCATAGACCTGGGTCTGCGCCGGGTCGTCCTCCACCGCGCGGGACAGGGCGTTCAGCAGCCGTTCGGCGTCGCCTCGGTTGCGCATGTTGACGAAATCGACGACGACGATCCCACCGGCGTTGCGCAGGCGCAGTTGCCGGGGGATCTCCGCCGCCGCCTCAAGATTGACGTCCAGCGGGTTGCCGCGTTCCCCCGCGTTGACGTCCACCACGGTCATCGCCTCGGTCCGCTCGATGACCAGCGACCCGCCGCCGGACAGCGGCACCCGCGTGCCGAGCAGCGTTTCGATTTCAGCGTCGAGGTCGCGCAGGTCGAACAGCCGTTGCCGGCCCCCTCCTGTCCGATCGGCGGAAGGCACGGCCAACAGCCGAGCGTCGAACGGCTCCACACGCACCTCAAGATCCGGCGCGCGGTCGGCGCACCAGTCGGCGAGGTCGCGGGCCAAGGCCGCGTCGTCCACGATGATCCGCGACGGAACACTCGCCCCATGCTCGATCAGGGCACGGCGCGGCGCGTCGGGGCCGGGCAGCAGCAGCGCGGGCCCACCGCCCCGCTCCGCCGCGTCGCGGATGGACCGCCACGCCAGATGCAGCGCGTCCGACTCCGCGGCGAGCAGCCCGTCCGGCGCCGTGGCGGCGCCCGCCCGGACGATCCAGCCGGCGCCGGGGGCGATGTCCTGGATGCGGCGGGCCAGTTCGGTGCGCTCCGGCCCGCTGCCCAGCCGCTTCGACACCGCCACGTCGCGTCCCAGCGGCGCGTGCACCAGAAAGCGGCCCGGCAGGGTGATGTCCATGGTCAGGGACGGTCCCTTGGACCCGGTGGCGTCGGCCTTCACCTGCACCAGCACGGTCTGGCCGGTGCGCAGCAGGTTGCCGATGCGCTCGCCCTTGGCCTTCGGGCGCCCCTTCGGCCCGCGGGCGTCCAGCGCCGAGAGCAAACCCGACTTTCCGGTGCCGAGATCGACGAAGGCGCCATCCAGCCCCGTCGCGATGCGCTCCACCCGGCCGAGGAACACATGGCCCAACAGCGAAGGCCGCTCGGCGTGGTCGATGTAGAGGTCGGTCAGCCGGCCGCCGGTCAGAACGGCGGCCCGCGTCAGCGGACCGTCGCGGTCGATCAGGATGTCCGATGCGGCGCCGACGGTGCTCCCCGTCACGGCAGCGGGAACCCCGCGCCGCGCAGCAGCGCCGCCACTTCGAACAGGGGCAGCCCGACCACGTTGCTGTAGGAACCGCCGATCCAGCGGACATGGGCCGCCGCCCGGCCCTGGATCGCGTAGCCGCCGGCCTTGCCCTGCCATTCGCCGCAGGCGATGTAGGACTCGGTCTCCTCGTGGGACAGCGACTTGAAGGTCACGTCGGTGCGCACCAGCCGATCCGACCGGCGCAACGCCTCCCCTTCCCCTGCGGGCGACAACAGCACGACTCCACCGAACACCCGGTGCCGTCGTCCGGACAGCAGGGCGAGGCAGGCGCGCGCCTGCTTCTCCTCCTCCGCCTTGGGCAGGATGCGGCGGCCGCAGGCGACCACCGTGTCGGCGGCCAGCACGAAGGCGCCGGGATGGCGCGCGGCCACGGCGGCGGCCTTCTCGCCGGCCAGACGCAGCGCGTGCTGGGGCGGAAGCTCCCGCGGCAGGGGCGATTCGTCGATGTCTGCGGGGTCGACCGCGTCGGGCACCACGCCGATCTGGCGCAACAGGTCGAGCCGGCGGGGCGAGGCGGACGCCAGCACGAGCCGGTGGGTGGTTTCGGTGCTCATAACGCGGGGAGGATGGCCGACGGTGGAAACCGGTTCAACGCGGGAAACCGGTTCAATCACTTGAACCGGAACGTGATCCGGCCCTTGGTCAGGTCGTAGGGCGTCATCTCGACGTTGACGCGGTCACCGGCCAGCACGCGGATGCGGTTCTTGCGCATCTTGCCGGAGGTGTGCGCCAGCACTTCATGCTCGTTGTCGAGCTTCACACGGAACATCGCGTTCGGCAGCAGCTCGACGACGGTTCCGGAGAACTCGATCAGATCTTCCTTAGCCATAGCCCCTTAAGTCCGTAACAGTTTCGAGGCAATAACTGACCTCCCGAAGCCGCCCGGTCAAGGGGGATTCCACCGGGGGCGGTGAGCCTCCGGCGTGGGGGTTGGCCAAAGCCTTCCAGATGGGACGGAAACAGCCGGCGGTTCAGCCGAGCGGGTTCCCGTCGCCGTTTTCATACTCCCCCGCGCCGCCCGCGTCCATGCCCGCGGTGCCGCCAAGCGCCGCCGACTGGAAAGAACTGAGCGGCGACGGGCCGCCATCGAGCCGGACACGGGGTTCCGCGGCCTGCGCGATGCGTTCGAACATCTCTTTCTGGTCGGTGTCCATGCGGCGGGTCAGCCGCGCGACGGTTTCCGACGCCGTCAGCTCCCGGCCCGACGCCCGGTCGTAGAACAGGCCGCGGTTGCTCCGCGCCGCGGAGGGCAGAAGTTCCGCCGCGGCGGCTCTCGGCGACGACTCGGCGGCGCGGATCAGCTTGGCGGCCCCGCCCACGCCCAGCACATAGGCGATGCGGCTCTCGGTCTCCGACACCGGGCGCTTCAGCCGCTCCTCCAACCGGTCGCGGCCCTCGGACAGGTAGCGCGCGGCCATCCCGGCGGAGAGGTCGACGTCGTGGCGCAGCGCCAGGATCTGGCGGCGCACCGCCGGGTCCTTGACCGAGGGAATGCCGTTGCGGCTCTGGATCGCGCTCGCCAATTCCCCCTGGCCGTAGGCGGAGCCGTGGCGGCGGAACAGGTCCAGCCACGTGCGTTCCAGGAACTGGAACGGACCGGCGGCGGAGCTGGAGCGGTTGCGGGCCGCCGGGTCCAGCCCGCTTTCCTGGGTCGCCTGGGCGAGGATGGCGGTGAAGCTGTGGCCCGACAGGCCGGCGACCTGCTGAGCCGCCAGAACCACCTGCCCGGCCGCGGGGCTGTTCGCCAGGGCGGCGCCGATCACCGTCGATGGGGTCCCCGACGCGGCAACCGCCGTTGCGGCGGCGCCAGGGGCGGCCTCGGGCTTGCGGATGGGAAAGGGCACGCGGGTCCCGTCGGCAAGCTGGATCGGCGCCTCCGGCTTCGCCGCCGGCAGGGGCGGCGCCTTCTGCCCGTTGGCCAGCCGCCCGCGGGGAACCGGCTGGACGTCCGCCAGCGCGCTTTGGAACGCCGCGCCCGACGCCGCGCCCGCGGCGGACGGCGACGCGGGAACATCCGGCTTGCGCTCGGGAAGCGGGGCGAGTGGAGGCAGCGCGACCTTCATGGAACACCGGAACCGTCAAACCGGAACCGCCTTGGCGGAACCTTTCGGCCCAGCTTTAGCACAAAAGCCTTAATTTTTCTTAATCATTGAGCCGCATCGCTGCGGGAGGCTCAATCGGCCGGCGTGTTGGCCAGACGGCTTGGGCCGGCGTCGATGCCGGTGCGCCGCCCTTCGCCGTTCCAATGATCGATAGCGGCCAGAAGACGGTTCTTCTCCAAGGGTTTGGCCAGATGATCGTCCATCCCCGCCTGACGGCAGCGCTCCACCTCCACGGCCAGCACGCCCGCCGACAGCGCCAGGATCGGGATGCGGCCCGGCGCGCCGGGCAGCGCCCGGATGCGCCGCGTCGCCTCCAGCCCGTCCATCACCGGCATCTGCACGTCCATCAGGACGAGGTCGTAAGCCCGCTCCTGCACCGCGATCACGGCCGCACCGCCGTCGGACACGGCGTCCACATGGTGACCGGCCCGGGTCAGCATGGCGATGACCAGATCGCGGTTCATCGCCAGATCCTCGGCCAGCAGGATTCGCGCGCCGCGGCTGGACGGCTGGTGGGGCGGGACACCGCCGTCGGGGTCGTCCCGCTCCGGGGCGCTGGCGGGCTGCAGCGGCAGGCTGAACCAGAAGGTGCTGCCGACGCCGGGACGGCTCTCCACGCCGATCTCGCCGCCCATCAGCTCGACCAGACGGCGGCAGATGGCCAGCCCCAGCCCGGTGCCGCCGCGCCCGCGGTCGAGCTGGCTGAAGCGCTGGAACAGCTCGCGCTGGCAGTCCTCGGGCACGCCGATGCCGGTGTCGCTGACGGTGAAGGTGTAGCGGCGCGGGCCGGACCCGTCGCCCATGGCCTTCACGGTCAGGCGGACGCTGCCGGTGTCGGTGAACTTCACCGCGTTGCCCAGCAGGTTGAGCAGGATCTGGCGCACCCGGTCGGGATCGCCCATCACATAGCCGCGCGCCGCCGCCGAGACGGAGGTGTGGATCTCCAGCCCCTTCTGCTCGGCGGTCAGCCGCACGATGGCCTGGCAGCGGTCGGCCAGATCGTCCAGCCGGAACGGCGCGCAGACCAGATCGAGCTTGCCCGCCTCCAGTTTCGACAGGTCCAGCACGTCGTTGATGACGGTCAGCAGGGAGCGCCCGGCCTCCCGCACCTGCGAGGCGTAGCGCCGCTGCTCCGCCGTCAGCGGGGTCTCCAGGAGCATGTCGGCGAACCCGATCACGCCGTTCATCGGCGTGCGGATCTCGTGGCTCATGGTCGCCAGGAATTCCTCCTTGGCGCGGCTGCCGGCGCGGGCCTCCTCCATGGCGGCGCGCAGTTCCTGCTCGCGCCGCTTCAGCCGGCCCGACATGTCGTTGAAGGCGTTGGCGACCAGCCGGATCTCGTCGGGCGCACCGCGCGCCTCCACCATGGTTCCGACGTCACCGGCGCCGATCCGGGTCGCCGCCTGGCTGAGAACACGCATCCAGCGCAGGACCGAGGCGTGGAGCAGCGACCAGAGCGCCGCCACGCTGAGCAGCCCGGCGATGCCGAGCAGGACCAGCCCGCGCAGCAGGTCGCGCTGGGCATCCGCCACGATCGGCCCGGTCGGCATGCCCACGGCGAAGACGGTGTCGGTTTCCGGGGAATGGCGGAAGGCCCAGATGCGGTTCAGCCCGTCGGCGCTTTCGCCCTCGAACGCGCCGCTGCCTTCGGCCAGCATGCGCCGGATGTGCGGGAAGTCCGTCAGGTTGCGCCCGACCCAGCCTTCCGGATCGGGCTGGCGGGCGATCACCACCCCATGGCGGTCCAGCACCAGAATGCGCGCGTCGTCCTGCCGCGTCACCTTGACGAGATCGGTCAGCCAGGCCAGATCGATGGCGACACCCAGCACCCGTTCGATCTCGCCATTCACCAGCACAGGTTGCACCGCCAGGATCAGCGGCTTTCCCGACCGCTTGCCGATCACCACCTCGCTCAGCACGAAGGATTTGGCGTCCAGCGCCCGTTGGAAATACTCGCGCTCGCGCAGGCTCATCCCGGAACCGGGGCCGGTCGTGTCGCAAATGAGAAGGCCGTTCGGGTCGGTCACCCACACGCCGGTCGTCCAGCGGTGCTGCCGCGGCATCGGCGCCAGCGTGGCGACGCAGGCGTCGGTGTTGCCGTGGGCGGCGTCGCGGACCGCCGGCACCAGGGCGAGAATGCCCAGCAGATTCCGCGCTTCGCCGATCAGGTCGCGCTGCCGTTCCACCCCGTCCTCGGTCAGGTGCCGGGCCAGTTCCCGGGCGCTGCTCAGCCGCTGGTCGAGTTGCTGGTCGAAGAAGTAGAGCGCCCCGGCCAGCGGCAGGGCCAGGGAGGTCAGCACGACGCCCATCAGACGCAGCCGGAGACTCCGCAGGCCGGTGGCACGAAACAGGCGGGACGGCAGACCGGCGAGCATCAGGCGGGGAACCTCTCAGGGACCGCTAAAGTCTAGGGGGCGGAGCACACGTCATTCGATGATTCATCTCAATACCACCTCAACCCAACCTTGAAAAAGCACTTCCCGAAATCCCGCCGCCGAACCGCTGGATGGTCACACCGTCGGGCCTCGCGACAGAGGAAACCGCTCCTTGATCCTGCTCAGCAGTCCGTCGCGCACCTTTCGGTAGGCTTCCAGCATCGCCTCGCGGTTGCCGTCCACCAGCGTGGGATCGAAGGTGTTCCAGAACTCCACGTCGCAGGCCATCGTGCGGGTCATCTCGATGGCGCGGTGCTGCGCCTCCGGCGACAGCGACACGATCAGGTCGAAGTTGGTGTCCTCCAGATCCTCGAAGCTGCGGCAGCGATGGCGCGACAGGTCGATGCCCATCTCCTCCATCACGGCCACGGCGAAGGGATCGACCTCGTCCCCCTCGCGCACGCCGACCGAATCGACATAGACGCGCGTGCCGTGGAAATGCCGCATGATCGCCGCCGCCATCGGGGAGCGGATCATGTTGTAGGTGCAGGCGAACAACACGCTCGTCACGGGGAGCGGTTGCAGCACCGGGGCCATGCGCCGCCCGACCCCGTCAGCCGCGGATATGGAGGACGCAGATCAGCGTGAACAGCCGACGCGCCGTCTGGAGATCCATTTCGACCTTTCCGGCCAGCCGTTCGCGCAGCATCTCCGATCCTTCGTTGTGCAGGCCGCGGCGCCCCATGTCGATCGCCTCGATCTGCGAGGGCGTGGAGCGCTTGATCGCCTGATAATAGCTTTCGCAGATCAGGAAATAGTCCCGGACGACGGAGCGGAAGCCGGTCACCGGCAGGGTGATCCTGTCCAGCGCGCTGTCGTCGTCGCGCCGGACGTCGAAGACCAGCCGGTTGTCCTCGATCGACAGATGCAGGTGGTAGGGGCCGTCGTCCGCGTGGTCGCAGGGGCAGAACTCGTTGTCCTCGAGCAGGTCGAAGATGGCAACCGCGCGCTCGTGCTCCACCTCCGGCTTGCGCCGGATCACGGTCTTTTCGTCGAGCGTCACATGGACGATGCGGCGGTTGCCCTTCGTGCTCACCCCTGACCTCCCTCCGGCAGGCGCAGCGCCACCGACAGCGCGTGCGCGTCCAGACCCTCCGACCGGGCGAGCGTCACCGCCGCCGGGCCGATCGCCGCCACGCTCTCCGCGTCGCAGGCGACGAAGGTCGTCCGCTTCATGAAATCCAGCACGTTCAGGCCCGACGAGAAGCGCGCGGAACGCGCCGTCGGCAGGACGTGGTTCGGCCCGGCGACATAGTCGCCGATGGCCTCCGGCGTGTAACGGCCGAGGAAGATGGCCCCGGCGTTGCGCACCTTCGCCGCCAGCGCGTCGGGGTCCTCCACCGCCAGCTCCAGATGCTCCGGCGCCAGACGGTCGATCAGGGCCGGCGACTCGGCCAGAAGGTCGCGCACCACGATGATGGCGCCGTGCTCCCGCCAGCTTTCCCCGGCGATGGCGGCGCGCGGCAGCGTCTCCAGATGCCGGTCCACCGCCGCCGCCACCGCGTCGGCGAAGGCCGGGTCGTCGGTGATCAGGATCGACTGGGCCGAGGTGTCGTGCTCCGCCTGGGACAGCAGGTCCATGGCGATCCAGGC
The DNA here is from genome assembly GCF_003349955.1 of Azospirillum brasilense. Classification (GTDB taxonomy): domain Bacteria; phylum Pseudomonadota; class Alphaproteobacteria; order Azospirillales; family Azospirillaceae; genus Azospirillum; species Azospirillum brasilense_B. Next base: position 39,156 of record NZ_QLKQ01000012.1, on the reverse strand, counting down.
CGGATCGTTCCGGTTGTCGGCGACCACCAGGATCTCCGACGGGCCGGCGATGCTGTCGATGCCGACCGTGCCGTAGACCAGCCGCTTGGCGGCGGCGACGAAGGCGTTGCCGGGGCCGACGATCTTGTCCACCGGCGCGATGGTCTCCGTGCCGTAGGCCAGGGCGGCGACGGCCTGGGCGCCGCCGATGCGGTAGATCTCGGTGATTCCGCAGCGCTTGGCGGCGGCCAGCACCAGCGGGTTGATCGCCCCGTCCGGGGTCGGCACCACCATGACGATGCGCTCGACCCCGGCGACCTTGGCCGGCAGCGCGTTCATCAGGACGGAGCTGGGGTAGGACGCCGTGCCACCCGGCACATAGAGGCCGGCGGCCCCGACCGCCGTCCAGCGGGCGCCCAGCCGCACGCCCTGGGCGTCGCGGTAGTCGGTGGTCTCCGGCACCTGAAGCCGGTGGAAGCTCTCGATGCGCTCCGCCGCGGTGTCGAGCGCGCGCAGCAGCTCATCGCTGCATCTGCCGACCGCCGCGTCCACCTCCTCCTGCGAGATGCGCAGGGTGGCGGGGGTCAGCGTCTGGCGGTCCCAGCGGGCGGTGTAATCGATCAGCGCCGCGTCGCCGCGCTTGCGGACCGCGTCGATGACGCCGGCGACCAGGGCCTGCACGTCCTCGCTGGTCTCGCGCTTGGCGTGGAGAAGCCCCTCAAAACCTTTGGCGAAACCGTCGGCGAAGCGGGGGTCCTGGGCATCAAGCCTGACGGGCATTCACAGCCTCCCGGAAGCGGTCGATCCAGCCGGAGATTTCCTCGGGCCGCGTCTTGAAGGCGGCCCGGTTGACGATGAGCCGGGAGGTGACGTCGGCGATGTGCTCGATCTCCACCAGCCCGTTGGCCTTCAGCGTCGAGCCGGTGGACACCAGATCGACGATGCGGCGGCACAGGCCGAGGGTCGGGGCAAGTTCCATGGCGCCGTTCAGTTTCACGCACTCCGCCTGCACCCCGCGCGCCGCGAAATGCTTCCTGGTGACCTCCGGGTATTTGGTCGCGACGCGCACGTGGCTCCAACGCGACGGATCGTCGCTCTCCCCCAGTTCGACCGGCTCGGCGACCGACAGGCGGCACTTTCCGATGCCGAGATCGAGCGGCGCGTAGATTTCCGGATAGTCGAATTCCATCAGCACGTCGTTGCCGGCCACGCCCAGATGGGCGGCGCCGAAGGCGACGAAGGTCGCCACGTCGAAGGACCGGACGCGGATGATGCTGAGATTCGGGATGTTGGTCGCAAAGCGCAGGAGCCGGCTGTCCGCGTCGTCGAACGCCGCTTCCGGCTCGATGCCGGCGTGGGCGAGCAACGGGCGCAGCTCCTTCAGGATGCGTCCCTTGGGCAGGGCCAGAACCAGCGGCTGACCGGCCGGCACAGTCGACGACTCATCGGCCAACGCGCTGGGCGCCGGCGCGCCAAGAGCACGGGTATCGGCGGGCAAAGAACTCTCCTCGGGCTGAACCGCTGCCCGGATATACCACATTCCGCGCCGCCGTCACGGTCTTAGGAGGCATAGTGCGGCGCGGAACGGCTGTGCCGGGCGATGGGTGGGGCGATCGGTCAGTTGGTGACCCGCCAGCTTCCGTCCGGCTGACGGCAGGCGGTGCCGTAGCCGGGCTGCGCCAGACCGCCGATCATCACCGTCGTCTGGTACTCCCGGCAGAGCTGACCGTTGCGGGCCATGTAGGCCGGGCCGGCCGGGGTGGCGGCGATGGGGGCCGGCGCGGGTTCGGTGAAAACCACCGCGGGCGGCGGGGCCGGGACGGGCGCCGGCTGCACATACACCACCGGCGGCGGGGCCGGCACCACATAGACCGGAGGCCCGTAGACCGGCGGCGGATAGCCGTGGAAATGCCGGTGGGGAGGCGGATAGTCGGGATAGACCGGCCCCCCGAAGGACAGGAACACCGACGAGCGCGCCTGCGCCGGGCCGGACGGAACCGTCAGCCCGACCACCAGCGCCAGACCGAACACCATGGTGCCGAACACCACGCCACCGCAAACCGCACCGACGCGCCCGGACATGGGACCGCACTCCCGCAAGACATCCGCAACAGATATAGCCCTAAAGCTTGAGCCCCGCCACACCGTCGAGAATGGCGCCGTCCGACAGGGCGCGGCGCTCCAGCTTCGCCCCGAACATGCGGGCGTTGGTCAGGTCCGTCTTGGTCAGGTCGCAGCCGGCCAGATTGGCGAAGGACAGGTCGGCGCCCGCGAAATTCACCTCGCGCAGACAGGCGCCGCGCAGGTCGGCGTAGCGCAGCCGCGCGCCCGACAGGTCGGACTGCATCGACCGCCGTTCGTCGAAGTAGAGCGGGCGCAGGTTGGCCTTGCGCAGGTCGGCGTTGTTCAGCTTGGCGAGCCGCAGGTTCACGCCGCGCAGGTCGCCGCCCACCAGCTTGGCGAGCCGCAGATCGCCCTTCTCCAGGACCGCGGCCTGGAGCTGGACGTTGGTCAGGTCCAGCCCGTAGAGCGTCGCCCCCACCGCCCGCAGCATGGTCAGGCAGGTGTGGGCCAGCGACGGGGCGTGCCGCAGGTCGAAGCCGGACAGGTCGAGCGCCGTTCCCTCCGCCCCGCTCGACCCGACCCAGCGGATGTGCTCGTGCAGAAGCTCGTCCAGCGGGCGCCCGAGTTCGGCGACGACGCGGCCCACCGGATCGTCGGTCAGCGCGTCCTCCATGTCGGCGTCGGCCAGCTCGGTCATCACCATGGTGGCGCCGGTCAGCACCGCGCCGCGCAGGCAGGCGCCGCGCAGGTCGGCCCCCGACAGGTCGGCCCCCTCCAGATTCGATCCGGTGAAGTTGGCACCGCGCATGGTCGCGCGCACCAGCTTGCACCCGCGCATCAGCGCGTCGGTGAAGTCGGTGTGGATGGCCATGGCCCCGGACAGCCGGGCGTTGGTCAGGTTTGCGCCGGAGAGGTCGGCCCCCGACGCCTCCGTCGGCTGGGACTCCACCTTGAGGATGCGCAGGCTGCCGTCGCGGTCCTTTTCCGCCAGCGAGCCGTCGCGCAGGTCGGCCTCGAACAGGTTGGCGCCGATCAGGATGGAGCCGCGCAGGCAGGCGCCGCGCAGGTCCGCCTTGATCAGGCTGGCGTTCTCCAGGTTGGCCAGCCGCAGGTCGGTGGCGAACATCGACGCGCAGTCCAGCCGCGCCCCGGCCAGATTGGCGCCGCGCAGGCTGGCCCCGACGAAGTCGGCGTGGGCGAGGTCACGCCCCGCGAGGTCGAGCCCGTTCAGGTCGAAAAAGGACAGCGTCGCCCGCGCCCCGCCGATGCGGGCGTTCCGAAACATCTCGTGCCGGCGCACCACCGCGTCGAGCTGGACCTGATCCAGACGGGTGAGAGGACGCTGCTGCATGGCCGTGTTCGCCTCCGATCACGGTTTCAGAGTACCCTTTGCGGTCTTCACGAATGATTAATGCAGCCCTCATTACGGCCGTCCCCTCAGGCCGCGGACGGCTGACGGAGCGGCTGGCGCTCCGTCCCCAGGGCGTTCAGCGCGTCGCGCAGGACGTCGGGGGTGACGGGCTTGTGCAACAGGCGGCAGCCGGCGGCGACCGCCTCGCGGATGCGTTCGGGGGCGGTGTCACCGGTCAGGATGATGCCGGGAATGGGACGCCCCTGCTGCTCCGCCGCGCGGGCGATCGTCTCGGCGCCGGTCAGCGGCCCCGGCAGTCGGAAGTCCGAGAGGATGACGTCCGGACAGCGCGGCGCCGCGCGCAGCGTCGCCAGCGCCGCCGGCCCGTCCGCCGCCACCAGGATGTCGTGCCCCCAGCTTTCCAGCAGCAGTTGCATCCCGGCGCTCTGCACCGGGTCGTCCTCCACGATCAGGATCAGGCGGGTGTCGGAACCCTCCGCCCGGCCGGCGGGAGCCGGGGACACCGTGTCCGTCCGCGATTCGCTGGCCGCCAGCGGAACCATGATCGAGAAGACCGACCCCTGGCCGGGGCGCGAGCGGACCTCCACCGCGTGGCCCAGCAGCGCGGCCTTGCGGCGCACCTTGGGAAGCCCCAGCCCCAGGCCGCGGCGACGGTCGCGCTCCGGGTTGCCCAACTGCACGAAGTCCTCGAAGATGGCGTCCAGATGCTCCGCCGCGATGCCGGACCCGGTGTCCCACACCTCGATGCGCAGCCATTGGCCGCGCCGCCGGCAGCCGACCACGACGCCGCCCGCGGGCGTGTAGGCGATGGCGTTGCGCAGCAGGTCGCCCAGCATCCGGGTCAGCAGGGTGGCGTCGGTGCGCACCATGGCGGCGCAGCCGCGCACCCGCAGATCCAGCGTCTTGTCCGCCGCCAAGCCCCGGAACTCCGCCGCCACGCCGTCCAGGACGGTGGCGACCGGCACGTCGGCGATGTTCGGGCGGACCACCCCGGCGTCCAGCGTGGCGACCTCCAGCAGCGCGTGCAGCAGCTTCTCCCCGCTGTCCAGCGCCTCGCCCATCTTCTCGGCGATCGACCGCTCGCGCGATTCCTTGAGCCGCTCCATCAGCAGATGATGGAACAGGCGCAGCGCCTGGAAGGGCTGGCGCAGGTCGTGGTTGGCCGCCGACAGGAAGCGGGCCTTGGCCTGGTTGGCGCGCTCCTTCTCGGCCAGGGCGCGGACGAGCTTCTGGTTGAGGGAGCGCAGGTCGGCGGTGCGCTCCTCCACCCGCTGCTCCAGCCGGGCGTTGGCGTCGCGCAGCGCGTCGCGGGCCGCCGCCTCGCGCCGCAGGCTGGCCCAGCCGAGCGACGCCAGCCCGAACAGCGCGAGGACGCTGACACCGACCATCGTGAATCCATGCTGCAGGCGGCCGCTCCACGGCTCCAGAACGACGCTGCGCGGCAGTGCGACCGCCGCCACCGCCGGGAAGTCGCGCATCCGCTTCAGGCCGATGACCACGCCGTCCCCGCCGACCGTCCAGTCGCCCTCGCCGCCCTCCTCCCCCGGCTCCAGCGCGGGGAGCGGGCCGATCCCGGCGCCGTCGCCTCCGATGCCGGCCAGCCGCGTGCCGTCCAGACGGAACAGCCCGGCGACGCTGTGCCGCCCGTCGCTGAACACGTCGAGCACCGTGTGCAGGCTTGAGGAGGGAAGCGCGAGCAGGATCGCCCCCTCCAAAATGCCCTCGCCCGCCCCCCCGCGCCTAAGGATGCGGCGGACCATCAGGATGGAATCGAGCCCGTCCACCTGTCCGTGCAGAAGCTCCAGGCCGCCCTCCGCCCCTCGAAACAGGCTGGCGATGCCGCCGTCGGGTATGCCGCCGTCGGGGTGGATCGAGGGGCCGAACACCGTGTTGCCGCCGGCGTCCAGGATCGACAGCGCGCCGAACCGCGACGCCGCCAGCGCCTCGCCCAACGCGTGGTCGGGAAGCGACGCCATGCCGCCCGCCTCCAACCGGTCGGCCACCCGCGCCAGGGCGGCGGCACCGCCGTCCAGCACCGCGTCGGCGTGGCCTTCGAGGAAAGCCGCGGCCTGCCGGGTGCCGCGTTCGGCGCGGTCGAGCGTGCTGACGTAATCGACCAGAGACAGCGCACCCCAGGCCACGCCGCCGAGCAGCGTCATCACCAGGACGATGGTCGCCAGGATGGCCTTCGGGTGGAAGTTCAGCAGGGCGTTGACCGAGAGCCGGATCATGGGCGGGGGCGTCTTGGTAAGGCGGAACGGAGAGGGCGTCGCCGGCCCGCCGGATGCACGATGCCGCAGGTCACCGGCGAAGCCTGTGCCTGGAGCGATGATCGATGGATGGGCAAGACACTCAATGGTTCGCGGGTCGCCGGGCAGGAAATCGCGTCTGGGTCGAAAAGGCCGGAGAGGAATGGCGACCGGACCTGCTCCTCATTGATCTTCCTGCGTCTTCCGCCCTAAAGACCCGGCGGCGGCATGGAAAGGCGAAAGTTGTCATTTGCGTTATATCCGCCTCCTCAGCCTTTCATCGAGAAGCCCCCGGACATCCCCCAGAAGTTTATTTGCCTTTATTGTCTGGAACCGATGATAGCATGCGATAGTTATCGGCGCGACTCGCCATGACGACTATGACCATGCTCATACAGGACCCATTCTTTGGGTGAAGGGTTGCAAAAGCGGTTCGGCCGTGGGTGGGGGCTCCGGCATTCATCGGAAATTGTGCCGATGACGGGATCACCGGGGCGGTCTGCGCGTTCCTGTGCTGCTTCATGCCGCAACGCGCCCACACGAGGTTCAAACCGTGAAGAAGCCGCCGTTCGCTCCTAAGGTTTTCCGCCAGTCCCGCATCCGGGAAGGTCTTCCCTACCCTCTCGGCGCCACATGGGACGGGCTGGGCGTCAACTTCGCGCTGTTTTCCGCCAACGCCACCAAGGTGGAGTTGTGCCTGTTCGACCAGGAGGGACGCCGCGAGCTGGAACGGATCGAGCTGCCCGAATACACCGACGAGGTGTGGCACGGCTACCTGCCGGACGCCCGGCCCGGCACCGTCTACGGATACCGCGTGCACGGGCCGTATGAGCCCAAGGCGGGCCACCGCTTCAACCCGAACAAGCTGCTGCTCGACCCCTACGCCAAGCACATGGTCGGGCCGCTTCGCTGGTCGGATGCGCATTTCGGCTACCGCGTCGGCTCACCGCGCGGCGACCTGTCCTTCGACCGGCGCGACAGCGCCCCCGGCATGCCGAAATGCGTGGTGATCGACCCGGCCTTCACCTGGGGCCATGACCGGCACCCGGCGATCCCCTGGGAAAAGTCGATCTTCTACGAGACCCATGTGCGCGGCTACACCATGCGGCACCCGGCGGTGCCGCCGCAGTACCGCGGCACCTTCGCCGGCCTCGCCCAGCAGGAGGTGGTGGAGTACATCCGCTCGCTGGGCGTCACGGCGGTGGAGCTTCTGCCGGTCCACGCCTTCGTGGACGACCGCTATCTTTTGGAAAAGGGGCTGCGGAACTACTGGGGTTACAACAGCATCTCCTTCTTCGCGCCCGATCCGCGCTACATGGCGACCGGCGCGATCCACGAGTTCAAGGAGATGGTCGCCCGCCTGCACGACGCCGGGATCGAAGTGATCCTCGACGTCGTCTACAACCACACCGCCGAAGGCAACGAGATGGGGCCGACGCTGTCCTTCAAGGGCATCGACAACGCCTCCTACTACCGGCTGGCGCCCGACCCGCGCTACTACATCAACGACACCGGCACGGGCAACACGCTGAACCTCGTGCATGCGCGCGTCCTGCAGATGGTCACCGACAGCCTGCGCTACTGGGTGACCGAGATGCATGTGGACGGCTTCCGCTTCGACCTCGCCACCATCCTGGCGCGCGAGACCTACGGCTTCGACCACAGCGGCGGCTTCCTCGACGCCTGCCGCCAGGACCCGGTGCTGTCGCGCGTCAAGCTGATCGCCGAGCCGTGGGACTGCGGCCCCGGCGGCTATCAGGTCGGCGGCTTCCCGCCGGGCTGGGCGGAGTGGAACGACAAGTTCCGCGACACCGTGCGCTCCTACTGGAAGGGCGACGAGGGCAAGCTGCCCGAACTGGCGACCCGCATGGCCGCCTCGGCGGACATGTTCAACCGGCGGGGCCGCAAGCCCTGGGCCAGCGTCAACTTCGTCACCGCCCATGACGGCTTCACCCTGCACGACCTCGTCGCCTACAACGACAAGCACAACGACGCGAACGGCGAGGACAACCGCGACGGCCATTCGCACAACATCTCCTGGAACCACGGGGCGGAGGGGCCGACCGACGATCCGGAGATCAACGCCCTGCGCTTCCGCCAGATGCGCAACCTGCTGGCCACGCTGCTGCTGTCCCAAGGCACGCCGATGATCCTGGCCGGCGACGAGTTCGCCCGCAGCCAGAACGGCAACAACAACGCCTATTGCCAGGACAACGAGATCAGCTGGATCGACTGGGAGGGCGTCAGCGACGAGGGCTGGGCGCTGACCGACTTCGTCCGCCACCTGATCGGGCTGCGGCAGAGCCATCCGCTGCTGCGGCGCGGGCGTTTCTTCACCGGCGCCTACAACCCCGACCTGGAGGTCAAGGACCTCACCTGGATCACCCCCGCCGGCGAGGAGAAGACGACCGAGCAATGGCAGGACCCGATGGCGCGCTGCCTGGGCATGTTGCTCGACGGGCGGGCCCAGGCCACCGGCATCAAGAAGGCGGCGTCGGACGCCACGCTGCTGCTGATCATCAACGCCTACCACGACGTGGTGCCCTTCAAGCTGCCGGAGGTCGCCGGCGGCAGCCGCTGGCTGACCCTGGTCGACACCACCGAGCCCGACCGGCTGGAAGTCGCCACCGCCCAGACCGGCGACGAGATCCCGGTCAACGGGCGGTCGCTGCTGCTGTTCGAACTGATGCCCGACCGCCGGTCCGATGTCGGGCTGAAAGCCGCCGCACGGGCGCTGCGCGCCGCCTCCGGACCGGGCGAACCGGTGGCGGCGATCACGCCGGAAGGCATCGCGTCGGGCTCAAGCCCCGCCGAGACGGCGCAGCAGCCGGGCGAGTGACCGCCCGACCCCGATCGTCTTGGGATAGCGAACGGTGCGGCAGGACGCCGCACCGTTCGTCCCGTCTTTTATATACAATTTTAGGCAAATAGCCGATATCAAGATGACGGACTGTCCGCATCGCTCCATTGCTTGTGTCTGCAACGCCGCAACGGCATCAGGAGGTCTGGGCATGTGTCATGGCGACTACATCCGATTCCTGGTTGCGGTCGAGGCCGACCCCGCCCTGCGCGCGGCGCTGCGGCGGGCATCCCGCGGTCTGCTGACCCTGGGCGATCTGGTGGATTTCGCCGCCGGTCACGGTTACCGCTTCACCGAGTCGGACATTCCCCTGGCCGTCGCCCGGTCCGGCGGCGGCGGAACCGATTGATTCGGCCGGAGGCGACCAAAGGGGCGATCACGGGGGCGGCGCCGTCGTGTTGCAACTGCCGCGGACCGTCATCATGAGCCCGTCATCGGACGGGAAGATGTCCTTCTCGGCGTCGCGCGGGATGGGAATTTTCTGGCGGCGGCAGAACAGCAGGAGGATGCCGAGCGTCTTGCTGGGCGCGAAGGCGACGTCCCGCACCTTCGCCGCCCCCTGCTGCACCATGACCACCACGCCTCCGTCCGATTTCGGAACGACGGAGGCGATCAGGCCCAACGGAAGATCGGTCTGATTCGGCACCTTCTGGTACCAGCCGAAGGCTTTCTTGAGGGCCGAGTTCGTGAAGACAAGGTGACGCGTTTCGAAAATCATTCCGGACCAGTTTCAGGCCCGGCCGCCCTCCAGTTCCGGGTTCAACCGGAACGTGATCGCACGCCCCAGTTTGGAATCCCGCAGAAGGATCTGCTTGGTCTCCAGCAGCTTGATGGCCCGGTTGACGTTGGGCCGCTGCATGCCGAGCGCGTCAGCCAGTTCGGACTGGAGCACCGGCACGGGACGGTCGAAGTGGAGCCGCCGGCTCAGGTAGGTGAACACACGAAGCGCCTCCAGGGTGATGTCCCGATCGGTCGAAACGGTCCTGGAGAGGAGGTCATGATGCTGCATGGCGGCCTCGGAACGCAAGTTGGCTCGGCGTCGCAGTCCGGCTGCGCAACGCGCCGGGCGTATAATGTCGCCTGCTCCGCAGGTTACCCCGCATTTGTTGTCCGAATGTGTCTTGTGCGTTTCGAAATTGACACAAAGCTGCGCCATTTGTGACGCCTTGGCCGGAACCCTTCCCCCGTCCTCCCGTTCCCGGAAGGAGCAACCGTCACGTGAGGAGGAGGGAACCCATGCATCGGCTCGTGCTGCTGCGGCATGGTCAGAGCGTCTGGAACCGCTCGGACCTGTTCACCGGCTGGACCGACGTCGATCTGACCGAACAGGGGGTGGCCGAGACCCGTCACGCCGCCGGCCTGTTGAAGCAGGCCGGATTCGATTTCGACGTCGCCTTCACCTCCGTCCTGAAGCGGGCGATCAAGACGCTCGACATCGTGCTGGAGGAGATGGACCGGATGTGGCTGCCGGTGCACAAGCACTGGCGCCTGAACGAGCGCCATTACGGCGCGCTCCAGGGGCTGAACAAGACGGAGACGGCGGCCCGCCACGGCGCCGATCAGGTTTTCCTGTGGCGGCGGAGCTGGGACGTCCCGCCCCCGCCGGTCGAGCCCGAGGACCCGTGCTCCGCGGTGTCGGACCGGCGCTACGCCGGGCTTGGCCGGGCGAACCTGCCGCGCGGCGAAAGCCTGAAGGACACCACGGAGCGGGTGATCCCCTTCTGGGAGGAGGGCATCTGCCCGGCCCTGCGGCTGGGCGCGCGGGTGCTGGTGTCGGCCCACGGCAACAGCCTGCGCGGCCTCGTGAAGCATCTCGACAAGGTACCCGACCAGGACATCCCGCTGTTCGAGATCCCGACCAGCCGCCCGCTGGTCTACGAGCTTGGCGCCGATCTGGTGCCGCTGCGCCGCTATTTCCTGACCGAGGGTGGCGGCACGGAGGAAATCACCTGGACCCGCCGGGAGGACGGCGGTCAGAGCGGAACCGCGGCCGCGTGAGGGCTCGGAACCCCCTCTCCCCTCTGGGGAGAGGGTTGGGGTGAGGGGGTTGCGCTTGCGCCGGACCTGCCGCCACGCACAACCCCCTCACCCGGCCCTTCGGGCCACCCTCTCCCCAGAGGGGAGAGGGACGAACCTCACCCTCCGGCCGGCCGTCGCCCACGGTGCCCCGCCCCGCCCTTGCCACGCTTGCGGCCGGGCAGCGGGTGGTGGAATTGCGGGTGTCCACCCTCCGCCGGGGCCGCCCCCTTGTCCGGGCCGCGCCCCCCGTCGGGACGGCGCCCGCGCCGCTCGCCGTGCCGCTCGCCCTGCCGCTCCTCGACCCGACCGGCGTAGCAGCTGTCGCAGACCCGGAAGCGGTGGTTGGCCTTCAGCCGCGTGCCGCAGACCGGGCAGGCGCGGGCCAGCGAGCGTTCGGCCAGCGTCCGCTCGATGAAGGCGTTCAGCATGGCCCGGCGCTCCTGGCACAGGTCCATGTCCGGATAGGCGTCGGGGAAGCGGTAGGCCAGCCACGCGTAGGCGGTCAGCTCCTTCACCGCGCGTTCCGCCTTCTCCAGCTCCACGTCGGTGCCGACGCGGTGATGGAACCGCTCGGCGGCGTCGGGGGCGGAGTTGCGGATCCCCTTGCCCTGGTTGGTCGCCCACAGCGCCAGAAGGCGCAAATTGTTCTGGTCGCGCACGTCGATGGGGCAGCGCGCCAGCATGTCGCGCTCCGCCAGCGGCAGCTTCGCCCGGTCCACGGCCGTGGCGGCCTGGATGCGCTGCTCCAGGTCGGTCATGCGGAAGGTCTGGTTGGCGCGCAGCAGCTCCTGCCCCGCCGTGCGCAGCACCTTGGCGAGGCTGTCGGTGTCCAGCTCGCGCGCGATGGCCTCGACGTGGGTCAGGTTGGGGCTGATCCAGGCGCGCGGGTCCTCCGGCGGCACCGGCGGGGTGGTCAGCGCCCGGCGCACCGGGTTGATGTTCTCGCCCTCCAGCACCGCGACGCGGCCTTCCTCGTGCATGCCGAAGCGTCCCGCCCGTCCGCCGATCTGGCGGATTTCGGAGGAGTTCAGGTCACGCTCCTCCCGACCGTCGTACTTGCGGGTGGTCGACAAGACGACGCGGGCGACCGGCAGGTTCAGCCCCATGCCGATGGCGTCGGTCGCCACCAGCACGTCCGCCGTGCCGTCGCGGAAGCGCCGCGCCTCGGCCCGCCGCACCTCCGGCGACAGGGCGCCGTAGATCACCGCCACCGTGTGATCGCGGGCCAGCAGCTCGCGCCGCAGCCCCATCACGTCCTTGCGCGAGAAGGCGATCACCGCGTCGCCGCGGCGCACATTCTCCAGCGGCACCCGCTCCTCCTGCACGCGCAGCGGCGACTTGCGGGTGAACTCCACGACCTCCAGCTCCTCCCCCAGCGCGGTGGCGAGGCGCTGCACGTAGGGGATGGCGTCGGCGGAGCCGGTCATCAGGATTTCCGGGGCGGCCACGCCGGCCACCGCCTGGGTCCAGGCCCAGCCGCGGTCGGGATCGCCGATCATCTGGATCTCGTCGATGACGCAGGCGCCCCAGACCTTGGAGGTGTTGACCATTTCGATGGTCGAGGAGGTGAAGGAGGCGCCGGGCCGCACGTCGCGCTCCTCGCCGGTGACGAGACTGCAGGCCCGCCCGCGCGTCTCCAGCGCCTCCTGCCCCTCCAGCGCCAGCAGGCGCAGCGGGGCGAGGTAGCAGCCGCTCGGCGCCTCGGCCAGCCGGTCCATGGCGGCGTGGGTCTTGCCGGAGTTGGTCGGGCCGACGAACAGCCGCAGCTTGCGCACCATGGCGCGGGCCGTGGCGAAGCTGTCGAGATAGACGCCGAGGCCGGAGGCGTTCTCCAACCGCTCCCGCCGGACCTTCAGGCCGGCGCGGGCGGCGGCGGTGGAAAAGGCCTCCTCCAGCGCGTCCAGCAGGGTTTGCAGGCGCGGGATGCGGCCGCCGAAGCCGATCACCCGGCCCAGTTCGTCGGCGAAGCCCTTGGGCCGCCACGCCTCGCCGAAGCCGTTGGCGCGCTGCGCCATGGAGGCGAACCAGCCGTCCACCCGGCCGCGCGCCTTCTCGATGGCGGCGGAGGACAGGCATGCCGCCTTGACCCGCTTGCCCAGCGCCTTGGCCTGGGGACGGCCGAAGCCCTCCTCCGCGGTCATCAGGCCCCACAGCTCCGCCTCGATGTCGGGCAGCGGGCCGAGCGCCACGCGGAAGCGCAGCTTCAGCTTCCGGTCGGTTCCGGGAACGACCACCTCGTGGACGACGGCGACCGACCAGCGGGCCGGGGTGCTGTCGGCGTCCACCTCGATCCCGTCGCCGCGCACCACAGCGGCGATGGCGCGCAGCGCGTCGCGGCGGTCGAATTCGTCAGCGGTGCCGGCTTGGCGGGGGGTGGTCTCGTCGTTGCTCATGAACTGGTCTTCTTCCATCGCCGGCCCCGGAGAGATCGGCACAAGAAATCAAGGGACTGGCCGAGGGCTGGTCGGGGTCTGGCGGTCTTGGGGGGCTTCGCCGGGTCTCGAACAGTGACGCGCCGCGGGGCGGACGCCCACCCCCTCTTCCGCACACCGGTGCCCCACGGGCGTACCTATATGGTCGGAGCCATAGGATAGGGCAAGCCGATTCAGGGGTTCCCCCGGCGTGGCCGGGCTAATTCGCCTGAACTTCCCCCTCTCCCATCCCACCGCTGCGAAAAAGGGGCGGTGCCGGCCACATCATTCCCTGTTGTCCGGCGGTCGTGTCGAAAGGGGTACCCGGTAACGGTCTTACCGGCTGCCACCAATCGAAAGTGTTAGCAAGCAATATCGTCTTACTGCACCGCAAACCATCGGGCATCATCGTTCCAGAGACAACGTAACCGTCGTCGCTTCGCAGATTTGGTTAGGAGATGTGCATGCCGACCCCTCGTGACGTCCTGGCACTGATCGAGAGAATACGGTGTATTTCTTGCGAGGACGAGCGCCATGCATTGATAAAGACATTGTCAGCCGTCGAGCGTCCGACCATCCTGTCGTTCCTCAACGCTCACGGCGTGAACCTCTGCGCGGGGTCCTCCGCCGCGTGGTCGGCCTTCCGCGCCTCCGACGTCCTGTTGCGGGACGGGGTGGCGCTGGAGACGGCCCTGCCCTGGCTCGACCAGCCGGTCGGGCTGAACATGAACGGCACCGACTTCATCCCGCTTCTCCTCCGCAACCTGTCGCCCCGTCGGGTCGCCGTCTACGGCACCGCGGCGCCCTGGCTGGACGAGGGGATCGAGCGGCTGAAGGAGCGGACCCCGCACGACTATGTCGATGCCCAGCACGGGTTCCATTCCGTGGAGCATTACATCGCCCGTGCGCGGGAGATTGAGCCCGACGTCATCATCCTGGCCATGGGCATGCCCCGCCAGGAGGAGGTCGCGGCCCAGCTCAAGCGCGCGCTGGATCATAAGGTGCTGATCGTCAACGGCGGCGCCATCATCGATTTCCTCGCCGGGCGCTTCACCCGGGCCCCCGCCGCCATCCAGCGCATCGGGCTGGAATGGGCGTTCCGGCTGGTCCAGGAGCCCCGCCGCCTGTTTCGCCGCTATTGCGTCGGCGCTTTCGGCTTCGCCCACACCGTCATGCTTATGCGCCGTGCCGCCATGCGTTCGTCCAGCGCCCCCGCACCAGCGCCCATGCATAAGGAGCTTTGAGACGTGGAAAATCTGCCCCAAGTCAATCATGGCGGCCACCACGGCGGTCCACCGGCTCCGGTTCCGGCATGGCCCGCCGCCCCCGGCCCGTCCCGGCGCAGCGAGTTCGAATCCCAGACCCCGTCCATGGGTCCCGACTTCCGCTTCATCCTGCGCGTGCTGGGCAGCCACAAGTGGCTGATCGCGGCCATCGTGGTGGTGCTGACCGGCCTGTCGGCCCTGGGCGTCTCCACGCTCAAGGACCAGTACACCTCCGAAGCCCTTCTGCTGGTGGACAACCGGCAGGTCCGCGTCGTCCGCGAGGTCGAGCAGGTGGTGGGCGCGATCCCCACCGAGGACGCGGCGATCCTGAGCGAGATCGAGATCCTGAAGTCGCCCCAGGTGCTGAACCAGGTGGTGAACGATCTCCAGCTCGCCCAGCATCCGGAATTCAACCCGCCGGCGCAGGAGGACGAGACGCTTCCGCTCGTCGAGCGCGCGGTGGCCTACGGCCGCGACCTCGCCGGGCGCTTCTGGGAGGGCACCCCGCCGGCCCCGGTCGCCTGGCTGCTGAGCCACGGTGACGAGGTGGCGCAGGACATCCGGGCGCGCGAGGCGCACGCGGCGCTGGGCAACGACCAGATCATCGCGCGCATCCACCGCAAGCTGGACGTCGCCATCGTCGGCCGGTCGCGCGTGATCCAGGTGCGCTTCACCTCCAAGGAGCCGCAGCTGAGCCGCGACGTGGTGGACGGCATCGTCCGCCGCTACATGGAAACCCGCCAGCAGATGGACCGCGACCTGTCGACCAGCGCGATCTCCTGGCTGCAGGACCGCATCGTCCTGCTGCGCAAGGAGGTGGCCGAGGCCGACGCCAAGGTCGAGGAAGCCCGCGTCAAGGGCGGCCTGCTGAAGGGCGGCACCGGCCTGATGGCCCAGAACGAGCTTGAGCAGACCCGCCTGCGCCTGAGCGAGGCCTCGGCCATCCGCGCCCGCTCGGTCGCCCAGGCCGACACGCTGGAGCGCAATCTGAAGGCCGGCAACTGGAACGCCATCGGCGGCAGCATCGCCTCCCCGGTCGTCGCCCAGCTCCGCGCCACGGTCGCCGCCATCTCCACGGAAATGGCCCAGCTCTCCCGCCAGTACGGCCCGAAGCACCCGCGCATCGTCGAGCTGCAGGGCCGCCTGAACGAGGCGAACTCCTCGCTCCAGCAGGAAATCCGCCGCGAGATCAACGGCGTCCGCGAGGCCGCCCAGGTCGCGGTCGAGCAGGAGACCGCGCTCCGCTCCATGATCACCCGCATGGAGGGCAGCTACGCCACCATGCAGGAGCAGGCCATCCCGCTGCGCACCCTGGAATCCGAGGCGACCGCCAAGCGCCAGCTTCTCGACAGCCTGCTGGGCCGTCTGGAAGAGGTGGAGGCCCAGAAGGACAGCCGCGCCTTCCCGGCCGCCGTCAAGCTGGTCTCCG
Organism: Azospirillum brasilense; assembly: GCF_003349955.1. Lineage (GTDB taxonomy): Bacteria > Pseudomonadota > Alphaproteobacteria > Azospirillales > Azospirillaceae > Azospirillum > Azospirillum brasilense_B. The sequence goes on along the minus strand of NZ_QLKQ01000012.1, from coordinate 23,508 downwards.
CGCCGCAGGTGCCGCACGAGCCGTCGGGTCCCTTCCGCGTCCTCCTGCTGCTGGCCGGCTTCGTCGCCGCCCTCGCCCTGGCCATCTTCAGCGTCTTCGGCCTGGAGCTTCTCCAGCGCCGCATCCACACCCCGGACGCCGTGCGCCGCATCCTAGGCGTCGGCACCGTCCACATCGTGCCGCACCACAGCGACCGCGGGGCCAAGGGCCGGCTCTACAAGATCTTCCAGCGCCACCCCTTCTCGCTGTTCAGCGAATCCCTGCGCGCCCTGTTCCGGAACCATCTGTCGGATCTCGGCCCGGTCGGTGCGCTGGCGGTGACCTCGGCCCGCCCGCAGGACGGCAAGACCTCGCTGACGCTCGCCGTCGCCCAGGTCGCCAGCCAGGCCGGCCGCCGGGTGGTGGTGGTGGACACCGACTTCCGCCGCTCCCGCATGGAAGGGCTGTTCGACCTGTCCACCAAGAAGGGCCTGTCGGACTGGATCGCCGGTGACGCCACGCTGGACGAGATCGTCCACACCTCCGACGACGTGCCCTTCGCCATGGTTCCGGCGGGCAAGCTGAACCCGATGACGCTGGACCGCTTCAACGTCGACAGCCTGGTGCAGCTGATGGCCGGCCTGTCGCCCAGCTTCGATCTGGTGGTGTTCGACACCGCCCCGGCGCTGGCCGTGTCGGACGCCCGCATCGTCTGCGGCGCCGCCTCCAAGGTGCTCTTCGTCACCCGCTGGGGCCACACCACGGCGAGCGACCTGGACGCGGTGGCCGACCTGGGTCCGATCGACCACAGCAAGTTCGTCTGCGTGATGACCGACGTGAACCTGAAGAAGGCGGCCAGCAAGGGCTACCAGGGTCCGTACAACAGCTACGTCGCCACCCGGAAATACTACGGCGACCAGACCCTGCGCGCCGCGCCGTAAGCGACGTCTCCTTCACCTCTGCCCGCATAGCCCTCTCCCCTCCGGGGAGAGGGTGGCCCGGAGGGCCGGTGAGGGGGTTGTGCTTGTGAGGGACGTTCCGACACGCACAACCCCCTCACCCTAACCCTCTCCCCAGGGGGGAGAGGGAATTTTCATTTCCCATCAAACCACACGAGGCCCGAAGCCCATGGCCCAGACCTCGCCAAAAGCCACCTCGCCAAAAGCCACCTCGCCGAAAACCCTCTCCTTCACGCGCCGGGACGCGCTGCGCGCCGCCGCCGCGGCCGCGGTTCTGGCCAGCTGCAAGGCCGCCGCCGGCCCCGCCGTCGCCGAGGCGGCGTCCGTTGCCGCGGTGCCCAACCCCACCCTGCGCGACGCCTGCCGGGCCGCCGGCATCCTCCATGGCGCCGCCCGCGACCATCTGATCGAGCCGGAAGACCCCATGCTCGACACGCTGATGGCGCGGGAATGCGACGTGGTGACGCCCGAGAACGGCGGCAAATGGGCCGTCTTCCAGCCACAGGAAGGCAATTTCGACTGGGGCCGCTTCGACGCCGGGGTGGAGCTGGCCCGCCGCATCGGCGCCAAGCCGAACTGGCACTGCGCCCTGTGGCAGCACATGGGCATGCCCGACTACATGACGCTGCCGGCGAGCCGCCAGCGCGCGCTGGGCATCGGCGAGAGCGCGTACTTCTCGGCGAACGGCACGCTGTCCGAGGAGAATTACTGGCCGCGCTTCACCGCCATGGTCGCGGCGGTCAAGCAGCGCTACGGCGACAATTTCTACCGCATCGACGTGATGAACGAGGCCTTCTTCTGGGAGACCGAGCGCAGCCACCCGCAGGAGCAGGACCGTTACGGCTTCCGCAAGGGCATGTGGTGGGTGGTGGCCGGCGGCGCCAAGGGACCGGACTGGCTCGATCCCTTCTTCCACCACATCCGCGCGGCATTCCCCTCCGCCAAGGTGGTCATCAACGAGTTCGGCATCGAGATCGACGAGGGCTGGCAGCAGCGCAAGCGCGCCTACTTCCAGACCTGGCTGACCGACGCGGTCAAGCGCGGCGTGCCGATCGACGGGGTGGGGCTGCAAAGCCACCTGATGGCCGGCAAGCCCTACGACCGCGAGGGCATGAAGGGCTTCCTGCGGGCCATGGACCGGCTGGGCCTGCCCATCCACGTCACCGAGTTCGACGTGAACGAGAAGCACCTGCCGCGCTCCTGGTCGCGGGCGGAGAAGGACCGCGCCATGGCCTTCCTGGCCGGGCAGTATCTGGGCGACATCGCCGGGAACGCCCGGCTGGCCGAGCTGTGCTGGTGGCACCTGCGCTCCGACCTGAATTACATCTCCCGGGAGATGCCGGAGTTGAAGCCCCATCCCTCCCCCTACGACGCGGCGTCGCGCCCGCTGCCGCTGTACGAGGCGTCGGTGCAGGCGCTGCGTGGGCGCAACCGGTCCGGATAAGTGCCGGTCGGGGCGAATCCGTCCGGCAGGCGGCGCGGTACCCCTTCCGGCCCCGCTACCCCGCCCGATCGCGCGGCCCGCTCCGCCGTCCGCGCCTGTAAGGATTTCCGACAGCGACCTTAGATTAGCGGAACAGCAGCGTTTCTCCCAACGAGGTGATCTGTGGACACGTTGACGTCGGATGAGCTGGTCGCCCGCTACAAGCGGAAGTTCGGTCTGGCCCCGAACTACCCCCTCAGCGAAACCATGGTCCGCCAGCATTGGGACCTGGAACGCCAGCTCGCCCGCGAGCTGCTGGACTCCCGCCGCGAAGAGCGCTGGACGGTGTTCGAGCGGAACTACACCACCCTCTACAGCGCGTGCCCCTGGCTGAACGACGCGGTGGACACCGCGGCCCAGAACGATGAGCTGGACTTCCGCCACTTCCTGACGCTGCTCAAGGGTGCGCGGGACGTCTACGAGGTCGGGTCGGGCAAGGGCCGGCTGCTCAGCTATCTCGCCCGCCACGGCCACCGCTGCGTCGCCACCGAGATCACCCGCGAGCGCGGCGAGCGCTGGACGGACGAGCGCTCCAACGTGACGTGGCGCTGCTGCGACGGCGTGAACCTCGCCGAGTTCGAGCCGCGCAGCCATTACGACGCCGTCGTCTCCACCCACGTCATCGAGCATCTCCACCCCGAGGACGTGTCCGTGCACCTGTCCAACGTGCACGCCATCCTCAAGCCGGGCGGCCGCTACGTGCTCAGCATGCCGCACAAGCACGCCGGGCCGATGGACCTGTCGGAGGTCTTCGGGCTGGACGAGCCGATCTGCATGCATCTGCGCGAATACACCTGGAGCGAGACCGAGCGCGCGCTGCGCGAGGCCGGCTTCGCCCGGATGGAGGCGGTCTACATCGCCCCCATGGCGGTCCGCCGGCGCATGCACATCCATGGGTCCGGGCGCGGGTACCTCGCCTACGTGAAGGCGGTGGAATCCTTCATGGGGGCGATGCCGTTAACCCTGCGACGCAAGCTCGGGAAGCTCGGCCAGCTCTACCTGTTCCGCCCGGAGGTCTTCATGGTGGCTCACAAAGGTCACGAGGGCTGAGACGGCGGATTTTGGAAACCTTTCTGTAACAAGACTTTACACTTCTCCCTCCCCGTGGCCGCAAGGCCCCACTGTGGCGCGGAAACCGCAGCAAAGGCGGTTTTTCGCGCCTCATTCTTTTCACAGCCTGTCGTGGCTTTTGAGCCGCATTTCCCTAAAATCCGAAATACCTCGTTAACCAATTGGGCCTCACCTTTGCTCCACCGAAAATGGAGAGAGGTTACTTCCAATGGCAACGACCACCACGGGTCTCGTCGACACGACCTTCGTCGTCAACGCCTCGGGGCAGGCTGCCGGCGGGATCTGGCCGCAGTTCCGGCTGCTCCTGGATGGTGTCAACATCGGCCAGGCGACGGTCAGCTCGACCAGCGCCGGCCGTTACACCTTCAAGGCCCAGGTCGCACCGGATCAGGCGCACAAGGTTCAGATCGTCTACTTCAACGACGGCTTTGTGAACGGGCAGGACCGCAACCTGCTCGTCCAGTCGCTGGAAGTGAACGGCAAGCCCGTCGCCTCCACCAGCTCGCTGGTCACCTACGACCGTGGCGCCGCCGACGGCCAGGACGTGATTCCCGGCCAGGAAGGCATGTGGTGGGACGGTTCGCTCGATTTCGCCCTGACCAAGGACTATTTCCCGGTCCCGACGCCGCCGGCCCCCGCCGGCAACACCCAGGTCATCCTGAACCTTCAGGGCAACCCGGCGGGCGGCACCAACGCCCATTTCAACCTGCTGATCGACGGCAAGAAGGTCGGCGAGGGCGTCGCCGGCACGACCGCCAAGGACTACGTCTTCTCGATCAACGCTCCGGCGGATCAGGCGCACAAGGTCCAGATCCAGTACGACAACGACGCCACGGTGAACGGCCAGGACCGCAACCTGCTGGTCAACAAGATCACCATCAACGGCAAGTCCGTCCTGCCCACCGACAGCATCGTGACCTATGACAAGGGCGCGCTCGACGGCAAGGATGTGATCGCCGGCCAGTCCGGCATGTGGTGGAACGGCACCCTGGTCGTGGACGCCGACAAGAGCTTCTTCCCCGGCTCCTCCAACCCGACCAACCCCACCACCCCGACCACGCCGCCGGCGCCCGGCGCCGGCACCACCCAGGTCGTGCTGAACCTGCAGGGCAACGAGGCGGGCGGCACCAACGCCCATTTCAACCTGCTGATCGACGGCAAGAAGGTCGGCGAGGGCGTCGCCGGCACGACCGCCAAGGACTACGTCTTCTCGATCAACGCTCCGGCGGATCAGGCGCACAAGGTCCAGATCCAGTACGACAACGACGCCACGGTGAACGGCCAGGACCGCAACCTGCTGGTCAACAAGATCACCATCAACGGCAAGTCCGTCCTGCCCACCGACAGCATCGTGACCTATGACAAGGGCGCGCTCGACGGCAAGGATGTGATCGCCGGCCAGTCCGGCATGTGGTGGAACGGCACCCTGGTCGTGGACGCCGACAAGAGCTTCTTCCCCGGCTCCTCCAACCCGACCACGCCGACCAACCCGCCGGCCCCCACCCCGACCAAGCCGACCCTGTCGGTCAGCGACGTGTCGGTGACCGAGCCGACCGGCAACACCAGCGGCATCGCGCCGGGCTTCCTGCACACCGAGGGCGGCCAGATCATGGACAGCAGCGGCAAGGCCGTGAAGCTGACCGGCGTGAACTGGTTCGGGGCCGAGGGCTACGCCTTCGCGCCGCAGGGGCTGTGGATGGACAGCTACCAGAGCCACATGAACCAGATGAAGGATCTGGGCTTCAACACCATCCGCCTGCCCTACTCCGACGCGATGCTCGACAACGGCCGCATGCCCACCGGCATCGACTATTCGAAGAACCCGGACCTGCGCGGCAAGACCTCGCTGGAGGTGTTCGACAAGATCATCGACTACGCCGACAAGATCGGCATGAAGATCATCCTCGACCACCACCGTTCCGGCGACGGCGCATCGGCCAACGAGAACGGGCTCTGGTACACCAGCCAGTACCCGGAATCGAAGATGATCGAGAACTGGAAGATGCTGGCGACCCGTTACAAGGGCAACGACGCCGTCATCGGCGCCGACCTGCACAACGAGCCGCACAACCCGGCCACCTGGGGCGACGGCGGCCCGAACGACTGGGCCCGCGCCGCGGAGCGCATCGGCAACGCCATCCAGTCGGTCAACAAGGACTGGCTGCTGATCGTCGAGGGCGTCGAGACCTACCAGAACCAGTGGTACTGGTGGGGCGGCAACCTGCTGGGCGAGAAGAACTACGAGGTCAAGTTCAACGAGCCGGGCAAGCTGGTCTACTCGGTCCACGACTACGGACCGTCGCTCTACATGATGGACTGGTTCAAGGCCAACAACTTCCCGAACAACATGCCGGCGAAGTGGGACCAGATGTGGGGCCACTTCATCCAGAACGACGAGACCCCGATCCTGGTCGGCGAGTTCGGCAGCCGTATGGAGACCGCCATCGACAAGGCGTGGATGCCCAAGCTGATCCAGTACATGAACGGCGACTGGAACGGCGACGGCAAGATCGACCTCGCCGCGGGCCAGCAGGGGGCAAGCTGGACCTACTGGGCCTGGAGCCCCGGTTCGGGCGACACCGGCGGCATCATGAACGACAGCTGGAAGGTGGACTACACCAAGTACAACGCCATCAAGGCGGGGCTGTACAGCAGCACCGCCACCAGCCCGGTCACCACCGACGCGGTGTTCACGATCAAGCTGTCCCAGGCCTACAGCCAGACGGTGACGGTGGACTACGCCACGGCGGACGGCACGGCCAAGGCCGGTTCGGACTATCTGGCGACCAGCGGCAAGCTGACCTTCGCCGCCGGCGAGACCACCAAGACGGTCGCCGTCAAGGTGCTGAGCGACGACGTGGTCGAGGGCGTCGAGACCTTCAACCTGAAGCTCTCCAACCCGACGCAGGCGACCATCGCCGACGGGACCGGCGTGGGCACCATCAACCCGCCGGGCTCGGCCCAGGCCCTGTCGGCGGACCTGCTGGCCCACGCCCTGGCCCAGGACACGACGACCACTCAGCCGGACAACGTGCAGGCCGCAATCGACACGTCGTCGATCGACCTCGCGCACCTGCTGGCGATGGACGCCGCGAACCTGATGCTCGAGCATCAGGCCGCGTAACGACCGCGCAAGCGGACCACGAGGAAGGGCCGGCGGAGCGATCCGCCGGCCCTTTCCGTTTTCAGGGCGTGCGCCTTCAGGACGCCGATTGCAGGCGGCGGACGCGGCCCAGCAGCAGCTTGCCCAGCAGCGCCCGACCCGCCGAGCCCATGCCCGGTCCGAACACCGCCGCGGCCAGGAACACCAGCACCAGCAGCACCTTCTCGGCGGTGAAGGCCGGATCGACCTCCGTGCCGAACAGATACCAGCCCGCCGCATAGGCGAAGGCCGCCGGCACCAGGATCCAGCCGATCCGCACGGCGTTCAGCGGCAGCTCGTCGCGGCAGATGCGGCGGCGCACCGTCTCGGTCAGGACGATCTGGAAGACCTCGCGCCCCAGGTTGGCCAGCGCGGCGCCGAGCAGGCCCCACTGCCAGACCAGCGCCAGCGCCAGCGCCGAGCCCACCGCGAGGCTGGCCGCGGAGATCCAGGGCAGCACGCCGACGCGCTTGGCCTTCAGGATCGCCACCTCCGGGTTCATCCGCACGCCGTGCAGCACATAGGCCAGCACCAGGAAGGGCATGCTGGTCAGGACCGGCGTGTAGTCGGCCGACGCGATCAGCCAGAGGATCTCCGGCGCGGTCAGCGCCAGCCCCAGCCCGGCCCCGGTCAGCAGGACGACGAACAGGTGGAAGACGAAATCCGCTTGTGCGTGGTCCGCCGCGCCGTGCTGGGACTCCAGCCGGCTGACCGACCAGATCTGCAGGAAGGAGGCGGTCAGGAACATGAAGAGGATCTGCGACAGCCGCATCCCGAAGGCGAACAGGCCCACCGCGGCCGTGGACAGCAGGATGTTCAGCAGCCAGCGCGAGACGAAGTTGTTGGCGATGTCCAGCAGCGACTGCGGCGCGTAGGGCAGCCCCAGCGCCGCCACCCGCTTCAGGATCGGGAAGGAGAAGGAGAAGCCGGTGTCCTTCAGGATCGCCACCACGAGCAGGAGGCCGAGCGCCAGGAAGGACGCGCCGTTCGCCAGGAAGATGCCCTCCACCCCGAGGCCGAGCGCCCACAGGAACAGCAGATTGAAGGCGAGCAGGGCCACCACCTTGGCCAGCGACACCAGCAGACACAGCCCCGACCGCTTGCGCGCCCGGTAATAGGCCAGCGCCAGCTCGAACAGGGTGGTCAGCGCCACGCCGGCCAGTGCGATCGCCATCACCGCCGCGTGGCCGGTGTCGCCGAACATCGCCCAGCTTCCCGCCATGCCAAGCGGCCAGGCCAGACCGACCATCGCCACCGACGTGCCGACCACCGCCAGCAGGCAGGTGCTGGCGACCCGCCGCCGGTCGCTCTCCTCGGCGTGTTCGAAATAGACGGCGGTGAAGGCGTTGTTCATGCCGATCATCAGCATGACCGCCAGCAGGTCGGCGACCACCACCACCAGCGCGTAGACGCCGAATTCGGAAGGGCTGAGAAGACGGGTGTAGAGCGGCAGGAGCAGAAGCCCGGCAGCCCGGTTCACCACGTTGGCCAGCATGAACAGCCAACCGTGTTTCAAGATCGTCGCTGCTTCGGACGCCATCAGGAACTCCGCCTAGAACTCCGGTGGGGCGGCGGTGCCGCACCCGCGAACGCAATTCCGATGATTGGAACCGGACCGGGACGTTTCAATTTCGCGTTGGTGCCGTCGTCGCCCTCTTCGGACGTATCCCGATGGCAACCCGTGCCCCCACCCCGGCCCTCCCCCGCTGTCGCAGGGGAGGGAGATGATCGCGAAGCGGCGGCAGTCCCCTCCCCTGCGACAGCGGGGGAGGGTTAGGGTGGGGGCAACAAGGTCCACCAGTCAGGCACACAACCGATCCAGCCTGCGAGGGCACTCCACCGCGATCAACGGGGCGTTCGAGACGGCGTCTCATCCGGAATCGCCCACCGGATTCTTATGGGATACGTCCGCGCCATCGCCTCGGCGGGACGGGCAGACCAACCCGGCGCACCCCACCGCCACCCGGCGGCGGCCCCCACCATAGGGGACAGGGAACATCCCCCGAATACCCCCAATTTGCGGGAAGGAAAGAGGTAGCCGGGGATCGGCGGTGGCAGCGTCGTCACCGATCCGGATGATCCGGACGAAGTTACCCACTTTCCTTAATCTCTTCAAACTCACCCCACTGAAACCATGCGGCATGTAAGGGGTATCGCCGCTGGCGGAGGAGGCCTCTTGTGATTTGTTGATTGACGGCAGCCTTTATCCTAATTCGTGGAGAACAGCGCAACCTTCTGATCTGTCTGCACAGAGGCGGAGAACGCGCTGATATTTGTGTGTCTTTCTGAACACAGAAGGACTCAAAGAAAAAGCTGATGAGAAACCGTCTTTCGCTGCGGCGCGTTAGGTCAGGCGCGAGACGGATGACATTCCGTTTCACACATAAATGGGACCTGCGATGAGCAAACTCGACCCAGAAGCGGTCATCAATCTGGCCCCGGTGAAGAAGACGGCCATGCCGACGGTGGGACCCGGGCTGCTGTTGGCTCTGTCCGACGGCTTCATGCTCGCCCTGCTCGGCTGGACGCTCATCCAGCTGTTCGGAAGCGACACCCTGACCGCGGAAGCGGACCTGTCGCAGCGCGCCCTGGTCACCGGCCTGATGCTGGTGCCGCTGGTGAAATCGGTTTTCGGAATTTATTCTCTGGGCCGCTTCGATTATCTGGAGCGGACCCGCCGCACCTTCCAGGCGGCCCTGCTGTCGGTCGCCGTGCTGGCCGTGCCCTTCATCGTGATGGACGGCTTCCGCTCCTTCTTCGTCGAGGCGCTCTCGGTCGCCCTGATCGGCTTCGCGATCACCTACGCCGCCGACCTGCTGCTGGTGCACGGGCTGATGGCCAGCGCGTTGAACTGGCGCACCCCGGTGGTGATCGTCGGCGCCGGCCCGCAGGGCGCCGCCATCGCCGAGAAGCTGCAGCGCCTGCCCTGGCTCGGGATGCGCCCGGTCTGCTTCTTCGACGACGACAACACGCTGTGGCAGACCCGCGTCGCCAACCTGCCGGTGGTCGGCTCGACCGACCTGCTCGCCAAGTCCCCGGCCTACGCCCAGCAGGCCCAGGCGGCCATCGTCGCCGACATCGGGCGCCATGGCGCGGATTTGACGACGCTGGTCGGCCGGCTGCCCTTCAAGCAGGTCTATTGCCTGCTGGGCGAGGGCAACGTCAGCGCCGTCGACGCCACCTACCACAACCTGCACGGCTCGCTGGCCCTGCGCGTCTCGGTCCGTCCGCCGACCAGCTACCTGCGCATCCGCCGCGCGCTCGACATCCTGCTGTCGGGCATCCTGCTGGTGGCGGTGGCGCCGCTGATGCTGGGCATCGCCGCGGCGATCCGTCTGGACAGCCCCGGCCCGGTGATGTTCCGCCAGAAGCGCTGGGCCGGCGGCGACAAGACCTTCGACGTGCTGAAGTTCCGCTCGATGCACATCAACGCGGAGGAGCATCTCCAGCGCCTGCTGGAGAACGATCCGAAGATGCGCGAAGAGTACATGACCTACCACAAGCTGACCTACGACCCGCGCATCACCCCGGTCGGCCGCTTCCTGCGCAAGACCTCGCTCGACGAGCTGCCGCAGCTGGTGAACATCCTGATGGGCGACATGAGCCTGATCGGCCCGCGCGCCTACATGCCCAAGGAACTGCCGGAGGTCGGCGCGTCGGCCGAGGTCATCGGCTCCGTCCGTCCGGGCCTGACCGGCTACTGGCAGGTGTCGGGGCGCCACCGCACCACCTTCCAGGAACGCGTCGCCATGGACGTCTTCTACGTCCGCAACTGCGGCCTGCTGTTCGACTTCTACATCCTGTGCAAGACCGCGGTGATCGTCCTCAAGGGCGACGGGTCATGACCCCGCGGCGCTCCATCCAGGCCCCTCTTCCCACCCGGGAGAGGGGCTTTCCCTTTTTGGAGTCCGCTCCGGAGCCGGCGGGAACGGCCGTCATAGGCCCTGCGGGGCCCGCAAGATCGGGGTGGATGGCCCAACCGGGGGTAGCCCCGATGGGGACGGCCTCCTTAGGCCTAATGCCTCCGCCCGGCTACAGGTCCGGGCATCGGGTTGGCATCTTCAGAAAACGATGCGGTGCGCCCGTCATGGGCGTTCACTGCCCATAGCAGCCCTTTTCACCGGAACAGCGGCCCCATGAAAGTCCTCGAAGTTCTGGAAAAGAGCATCACCGTCTTCTGCATCGTCTCGTTCGGCGGGTCGGTGCTCCCGGCGCTGCTGACCGGCGGCGGCACGACCGATCCGGACGCGCCGGGCGCGGTGATCTACTTCATGGCCGTCTACGTCATGATCCTGGGCCTGATCGCGCTGCGGCCCAGCCTGGCCTTCCGCATTCCGACGGGAAGCCCGGCGGTGTCGCTGATCGTGGCGCTGGCCTTCCTGTCGGCCCTGTGGTCGATCTACCCGGACGTGACGCTGCGCCGCGCGGTGGCCTTCCTGTTCACCACCGCCTTCGCCGTCTATCTGGCCCTGCGCTACACCTTCCCGGAAATCGTCCGGATGCTGGCGACGGGCCTATCCATCCTGATGGTTCTGTCCTACGCCTCGGTCTTCGCCATGCCGGCGGTCGGGCTCGACCACGAGCAGCATGTCGGCGCCTGGAAGGGCATCTTCTGGCAGAAGAACGTGACGGGCCGCATGATGGTCTGGCTGGTGCTCTGCCTGCTGTGGCTCGACTGGACGCGCGAGGGCAAGCGCTGGGTGGTCCGCCCGCTGCTGCTGATGGCCCTGCTGCTGATCGTGATGAGCCGGTCGGGCACCGGCCTGGTGACCTCGATCCTGGTCGCCGGCCTGCTGCTGGTCAGCGGCTTCGTGCGCGGCGGCATCCGCAGCTTCGCGCCGGCCATGGCCTTCGTCCTGCTGGTCGCGGTGGTCGGCATCACCAGCGGCACAACCTTCTGGCACGACATCCTCTACATGCTGGGCCGCGATCCGACGCTGACCGGACGCACCGTGCTGTGGGAACACACGCTGATGTCCATCCAGGACCGCTTCCTGCTCGGCTGGGGCTACGGCGCCTACTGGTACGGAGCCTACGGTCCGGGCAGCACCTTCACCCAGGGCTGGGGCATCAACTCCGCCCACAACGGGTGGATGGAGGCGTGGCTCGACCTCGGCCTGCCCGGCGTGATCCTGACGGCGATGCTGATGGGCCGCCTGCTGATCCAGGGCTTCGGCGCCATCCGCTACAGCGAGAACCGCGCCGAGCCCGCTTGGATCTTCACCGTCGGCTGCGCGCTCCTGCTGATCTCGGTGTCGGAAAGCGTGTTCCTGGAGCGCCATTCCCTGAACTGGATCGTGCTGGTGATCGCGGTGACCCGCCTCGTGCAGCGCCGCCGCTGGGCGAAGATGCAGGCCCGGATGCAGGACCAGCAGCAGGCCTACAACGCCGGCTTCGCCAGTTCCTCCCCCTACGGAACCTCCTACGGCGGGCCGCCGGCCGCCGGCTGGAGCGGTCCGGCCCGGCCCGGCTGACGGAAGGAGGCCCCCTCATGTTCCGCCCCCCGCATTCTCCGTCGCGACAGAAGGTAGTGTCATGACGTCCCCGCAAGAGATGGTCACCGTCGTCATCCCCACCCGCAACCGGCCGGACATGGTCGCGCGGGCCGTGGAAAGCGCCCTGGCCCAGACCTACGCCCCGCTCGAGGTCGTCGTCGTCATCGACGGACCCGATCCCGCCACCGAGGAGCGCCTGAACGCGTTCGGCGATCCGCGCCTGACCGTGATCGCGTTGGAACAGAACCGCGGCGCCGCCGGCGCCCGCAATCTGGGCGTGGACCGCGCGAAGGGCTCCTGGATCGCCTTCCTCGACGACGACGATGAATGGATGCCGGGCAAGATTGCCTTGCAGATGGCCGCCCGCCCGCCCGGCGTGCGCTACCCGATCATGAGCTGCCGCTGCAAGGTGGTGACGGCCCGCGGCGACTTCGAATGGCCACGGCGCCTGTGCACCCCGCGGGACCGGATCGGCGACTACCTGTTCGTCCGCCACGGGCTGTTCAAGGGCGAGACCTTCGCCCCCACCACCACCCTGCTCGCCCCGAAAGCGCTGCTCCAGCGCCAGCCGATCCCGAAATCGGCCTTCGACGACTGGGAGTGGCTGATCTCCTGCGGGCAGATCGAAAGCTGCGCCCTGGTGACGGTGCCGGAGGTGCTGGCGATCCACTACACCGAATCCGACCGCATCACCCTGTCCACCTGCCACAACATCGACATGGCCCTGACCTGGGCGGAGTCGGTGCGGCCCCGGCTGTCGCCCCGCGCCTACGCCAGCCTGCTGCTCCAGGCCACCGGCGGCGAGCAGGCGGCGCGGACCCCGGCGGTGCGCAAGCGCATCCTGAAATCGGCGCTGCGGGACGGCGCGCCGACCCCGATGGCGCTGACCACCTTCCTGATGCATTCGCTGATGCCGGTCGGGCTGCGGCGCCGGCTGCGTCAGGCCATCTTTTCGGCTCCCGGCGCGGCGTGAGGTCAAGCATGGGTTTGATGGACATGGGTTTCCGGCGCAAGAAGGCGTCCCGCGCTTGCATTGTCTTCGCCACCCCCGGCGCGCTCGACGGCGGCGGGGGGATCGGGCGGATGACGGGTTACATCGTCGACGCCTTCCAGAACAGCCCCGCCGCCCCGGAAACCGTGGTGCTCGACACCCGCGGCACCGGCAGCGCCCTGCTGTCGCCGGTCTATCTGGCTGGCACGCTGGCGCGGCTGGGCGCCCTGATGCTGCGCCGCCGCCAGACGGTCGTGCACATCAACGTGTCGGAGAACGCCAGCGTCTGGCGCAAGGCGGTGGTCCAGCTCTTCGCCGGGCTGTTCTCCTGCCCCACCGTCGTGCATCTGCACGGCGCGTCCTTCATGGAGTATTTCGACAAGGGGCCGGTGTCCCGCGCGATCAGCCGCTGGCTGTTCGACCGCTGCGGCATCGCTCTGGTGCTGGGCGAGAGCTGGCGGAACTTCCTGGTGCAGTCGGTCGGGACGGACCCGCACAAGGTCCGCGTGCTCTACAACGCCGTGCCGGACATCGGCGCCGACCTGCCCGTCCGCGCGGCGCCGCCGGAGGGGGCGATCGTGTCGCTGCTGGTGCTCGCCAACCTGTCGGAGCGCAAGGGCATCGGCACGCTGCTGCGCTCCTGCCGGCTGATGAAGGACCGGGGCTTCCGCTTCCGCGTGACCATCGGCGGCGGCGGCGACGTCGAGGGCTACCGCCGCATGGCGGCGGAGCTGGGCGTGGACAACGAGTGCCGGTTCGAGGGCTGGATCTCCCGCGAGCAGGCGCACGCCCATCTGCGCGATCACGACATGCTGCTGCTGCCCTCGACCCACGAGGGGCTGCCCATGGTGATCCTGGAGGCGCTGTCCACCGGCATGCCCGTCATCACCACCCCGGTCGGCTCGATCCCGGAGGTGCTGACCGACGGTGAGACGGCGCGGATCGTCCCGGTCAACGACCCGGAGGCTTTGGACCACGCGATCCGCGACCTCGCCGCCCGGCCGGCGCTCTACGCGCGCCTGTCGGCACAGGGTCGCCGGCTGTTCCTGGAGAAATTCGTCATCGAGTCCTACGGCCGCAGCCTTCAGGACATCTATGCGGAGCTGAACCGCCCCGACGCCGTCCGGCGCCCCTCGTTGGGAGCGCTGCCCGACGCCGCGGCGGCCAAGCCATCGCTGACCCGCGCGGGCCGACAGTAAGAACCCATTTTTCCGCGGGGTCCTTTAATTCCTTCCTCCCTGAAGCTTCGCGAGGGGAGCGCGACAGTCAGGAGCGGATATGATCTACATCGTTTCACCCGGCGGCACGCTCGAAAAGGGCGGCATGGGGCGAATCGTCGACAACTTCACGACGGACCTGCGGGAGAACCGCCCCGACGTGAAGTTCGAAGTGATCGACAGCTATGGGCCGGACGCGAAATTTCATCTGATGCCCTTCTACTTCGCCGCCGCGATGCTGCGCCTGTTCGGCTGCTTCGCGACCGGCAAGGCCCAGCTCGTGCACATCCACATGGCCGAATACGGCAGCGTGCTCCGCAAGGGGCTGATCGTCGCCATGGCCTCGCTGTTCCGGGTGCCGGTCGTCCTGCATCTGCACGGGGGCCGTTTCCCCAAGCATTACGAGGACGCCAAGCCGCTGTCCCGCTGGGCCATCCGCCACATGATGGAGATGACCAGCGAGGTGGTGGTGCTGGGCGAATACTGGCGCAACTGGGTGGTCACCACCTTCCCGGCCGTGCGCCGCACGACCCTGCTGCACAACGCCGTTCCGGGGCCGGAGACGATCCCGGAGCGCGCGGAGGACGGGCCGGTGCGCCTGCTGTTCCTCGGCCGCCTGATCAAGCTGAAGGGCATCGACGTCCTGTTGGACGCCCTGGCGTCCGACGCGTGCCGCGGCCGCTCCTGGCAACTGACCATCGCCGGCGACGGCGACCTGGAGACCTACCGCGCCCAGGCCAAGGCGCTGGGGCTGGAGGAGCGCGTGCGCTTCACCGGCTGGCTCGACCAGACCGGCTGCCGCAAGGAGCTGGTGCAGGCCCATGTGCTGGTCCAGCCCTCCATGTTCGAGGGTCTGCCGATGTCGGTGCTGGAGGCCATGGCCAACGGCCTGACCATCGTCGCCACCCCGGTCGGCAGCGTCGGCGACGCCATCGCCGACGAGGAGACCGGCTTGCTGGTGCCGCCGGGCGACCGGACGGCCCTGGCCGAGGCGCTGGCCCGCGTGATCGACGACGCGGAGTTGCGCCGCCGGCTGGGCCAGGGCGCCCGCCGCCGCTTCGAACGCCAGTTCGACATCGCCGTCTACCGGGAACGCATCGTGGAGATCTACCGACGCAACGCCCGCGGCTGGATGTCCGAGCCGGCGCCCACGGCATCCATCGGGCCGCGCCGGGCGCGCTCCGGCTGACGATCCCGCCGATCCGGGCCCGGTTCCGAACCGGGCCCGTCCTGCCTTTCAACCGGTCCGCAACCGCCTCGCCAGACAGAACGAAGGACCGGACACACAGCAGAGGTCCAATCCCCATGAAGCAAGCCATCGCGGCCGGAATCGTGCGCTGGACGGGAGTCGGTGCCCTGTTCCGAAATCTGTTCGCGCGCCGGAACGTGACGATCGTCGTGTATCACGATCCGGACCCGGAGGTGATGCGCGCGCACCTCGCCTGGTACGCCGAACGCTACACTTTCACCACGCTGGACGCGGTGGCCGATGCGCTGGAAAGCGGGCGGTGGGGCGACCTGCCGCCCTATCCGCTTGTCGTCACCTTCGACGACGGCCACCGCAACAACGCCCGCCTGGAACCCCTGTTCACAGAATTTGGCGTGCGCCCGACCATCTACCTGTGCAGCCGCGTGGTCGGCACCGCCCGCCCCTATTGGTGGAAGACCGCCGCCGCCGGGCGGATCGGCGCCGAGACTCTGAAACGTCTCCCCGACCCGGAGCGACGCCGCCGGCTCGCCGAAGCCGGCGACGATCCCGACCGGGACGGCGCCGACCGCCAGTCGCTGACCTGGGACGAGGTCCGGCATCTGGCCGCCGTCACCGATTACGGCGCCCACACCCGCACCCACCCGATCCTCCTGCAATGCGACGACCAGCGCTGCGCCGAGGAGATCGCGCTGTGCAAGACCGAGCTGGAGGAGGCCACCGGCTTGCCCTGCCGCCATTTCGCCTTCCCCAACGGCGATTTCAGCGACCGCGAGGTGGCGATCATCCGGCAGGCCGGCTATCGCACCGCGCGCACCATCGATCCGGGCTGGAACGGCCCAAAGGCCGACCCGCTGCGGCTGCACGCCGTGCCGATTTCCGACGATGCTTCGGTGGACTGGCTGTCGGTGCAGGTGACCGGCATTCCGGCCTGGCTGCGCAAGCGCAAAGGCGACGGCGTCACGCAAGCCCCCACCCCGACGCACGGCGATCCGCTGCCGGCGGCGTGATCCTGGCCTTATGACAAGCGCTTCCCATGTCCCCTCTCCCCTCTGGGGAGAGGGTTAGGGTGAGGGGGTTGCGCTTTTGCCGGACTTTGCGCCACGGGCACCCCCCTCACCCGGCCCTTCGGGCCACCCTCTCCCCAGAGGGGCGAGGGAAAGCACGCCCGCCCCTCAGCAACCATGACGAGAGCGATAGGCCCGCCTACGCCGCAAGTCAGAGAGGGTTCCCCAAGAGTACGAGAAGGTATTCCCTGCTCAATTGCAATGACCCTGAGTGGTTAGCCACTGTCTTCACCGCCCGATCATCCTTTGCACTCTCGAAAACACCGCATTCGAATGCAATAAAGAATGACGTACTCGGCGGCGTTGCCGGAACCTCGTGACAAAGAGCGGGAAGAAGCCTTTCCCAATCCGACGCAACGAGGCGGTAACACCGAAAGGAACGGACCGGCCCCTTTGGAGTAACTCCCGCAGAGACCGACCACCGTCCCGAACTGCCGGCCAAGGATCGACGACCAAACCCACAGGAGTTGCCAGCGACATGCGGACCGCCACCATCACCACCGAGCCGACGACCCTGAGCGCACCCGCCACCCAGGAAATCCGCGCCTTCATCGTGGAGAACTTCCTGCTCGGCAGCGACTCCGGCTTCGACAACGCCGAATCCCTGCTGGAGAGCGGCATCATCGACTCCACCGGCATCATGCACGTCGTGGCCTTCCTGGAAGAGCACTTCGGCATCATCGTCGAGGACGAGGACATGGTGGCCGACAACCTCGAGTCGGTCAGCCGCATCGCCGCCTACGTCGAGCGCAAGCGGACCCTGAAGGACGCCGCCTGATCCATCCGCCAGGACGGAACGGGTCATCGGGACAGTCACCGAAGCCAGGCAAGGGAACAGCGTCATGGCGCACCTGCTTCATCAGTTCCTCAGCGAGACCGCCGTCAGGCGGCCGCACCACACCGCGCTGATCGCGGGTGAGAACGCCGTCACCTTCGCCGAGCTGGACCGCCAGAGCGACGCCGTCGCCTGCGCGCTCCAGTCCGCCGGGGTGGTGCGCGGCGACCGCGTGGCGGTCATGCTGGAGAACTCGATCGAGTATGTCGCGGGCCTGTTCGGCGCGCTGAAGGCCGGGGCCGTCTACGTCCCCGTCAACCCGTCCACCAAGGCGGACAAGCTGGCCTACATCCTGACCGACGCCGGCGTCCGGGCGCTCATCGCGCCCGCCGCGCTCGCCCGGCAGGTTGTGCCGGCGGCTGGCGAGGCGCCTCACCTCGCCACCACGCTGTGGGTTGGGCCCGCTGTGCCGGCCGGGGCCGGCGGGCTCTCCTTCACGGACATCGTGGCTGCCCATCCGGATGCATCGTCCGGACGCACCGCACCGCAGGACCGCGGCCTGATCGACCAGGATCTGGCGGCCATCCTCTACACCTCGGGAACCACCGGGCGGCCCAAGGGCGTGATGCTCAGCCACGCCGCGCTGGTGAACACCACCTGGTCGATCTCGACCTATCTGGAGAACACGCCCGACGACGTCGTGATGTGCGTCCTGCCGCTGACCTTCGGGTACGGCCTGTCGCAGATCCTGACCGGGGCGCGCGTCGGCTTCACGGTGGTTCTGGAACGCTCCTTCGCCTTTCCGGCGGAAACGCTGGCGCGCATGGTGAAGCACCGCATCACCGGCCTGCCCGGCGTGCCGACCTTCTTCTCCACCCTTCTCGGGATGGAGGCGATGAAGACCGCCGACCTGTCCTCCCTGCGCTACCTGACCAACGCGGCGGCGCCCCTGCCGACCGCCCACATCGACCGCCTGCGCGAGCGTTTCCCGGATGCCGCCTTCTATTCGATGTACGGCATGACGGAATGCTGCACCCGCATCTGTTACCTCGACCCGCGCGACCTCGGCACCAAGACCGCCTCGGTGGGCCGGGCCATCCCCAACTGCGAAGCCTATGTGGTGGACGAACTGGGCAACCGCGCCGTCCCCGGCGAGGTCGGCGAACTGGTGGTCCGCGGCGCCAACGTGATGCGCGGCTACTGGAACCGCCCGGAGGAAACCGCCAAGCGCCTGCGCAGCGGGCCGCAGGGCGAGACGCTGCTCTACACCGGCGACCTCTTCACCATGGACGCCGACGGCTGCCTCTACTTCGTCAGCCGCAAGGACGACGTGTTCAAGTGCCGCGGCGAGAAGGTCAGCCCCAAGGAGGTCGAGAACGCCCTCTACGAGCTGGACGCCGTGGTCGAGGCCGCCGTCCTCGGTGTGCCCGACCCCGCCGACGGCATGGCGGTGAAGGCCTATCTGGTCGTCCGCCCCGGCGCCACCCTGACCGAAATGGCGATCCGCCAGCACTGCCGGGGCCGCCTGGAAAGCCATCTGGTGCCCAAATTCATCGAGATCCGCGACGAGTTGCCGAAGACCGACTCCGGCAAGATCCGGCGCGCGACGCTCGCCGAAACCGCCTGACTTTTTTTTACCGCCGATCCCTTTCCCGCCGGATCAAGACACACAGGAGAGCGTGCGATGTGTGGTGTCGCCGGAGTTCTCGCCGGGCCGCGTGCCGAGCCCGCCGGACTCGACGAACTGAAGCGCATGATCGCCATGATCGGGCATCGCGGCCCGGACGGCTACGGCTTCTACCGCGACGGGCGGATCGGGCTCGCCCACGCGCGCCTCAGCATCGTCGGCCTGGAGGGCGGCTTCCAGCCGATCCACAACGAGGAGCGGACTCTCTGGATCACCTTCAATGGCGAGATCTTCAACCACGTCGAACTGCGGCGTGATCTGGAGGCGCGCGGGCACCGCTTCTACACCCGCACCGACACCGAGGTGATCGTCCACGCCTTCGAGGAGTACGGCCCCGCCGCCTGGGCCAAGCTGAACGGCCAGTTCGCCATCGGCCTGTGGGACGCGGTGAAGCGCGAGCTGTGGCTGGTCCGCGACCGGCTGGGCATCCTGCCGCTGTTCTACGCCCGCAGCGGCGACCATCTCGCCTTCGCGTCGGAGGCCAAGGCCCTGTTCGGCGGCGGGCGGATCGAGCCGCGCTTCGACGCCGCCCGCCTCGCCCAGGTCTTCACCCACTGGAGCGTCGCTCCCCAGGGCAGCGTCTTCGCCGGGGTGCAGAGCGTGCCGCCGGCCACCGCCATCCGCATCGACGCCGACCTGCGCCTGCACGAGGCCCGCTATTGGGAGCCGGACATGGCCGGCGATCCCGCTTTGTCCCGCATCACGCTGGACGAGGCGGCGGACCGGCTGGAGGAGAAGCTGCTCGACGCCATCCGCCTGCGGCTGCGCGCCGACGTGCCGGTGGGCGTCTACATCAGCGGCGGGCTCGACAGCTCGGTGATCGCGGCGCTGGCCCGCAAGCTCGACACCACGCAGATGCACAGCTTCGGTGTGCGCTTCGCCGACAACGCCTTCGACGAGACGCCGCAGCAGCGGCTGGTCGCCGGCCATGTCGGGACGGAGCATCACGACATCCTCTGCACGGCGGAGGACATCCAGGCGGCCCTGCCCGACGTGATCTGGCACGGCGAATCGCCGCTGGTCCGCACCGCCCCGGCGCCGCTCTTCCTGCTCTCCCGCCTCGTCCGCGACAGCGGCATCCGCGTCGTGCTGTCCGGCGAGGGGGCCGACGAATGGCTGGCCGGCTACGACATCTTCAAGGAGGACAAGGTCCGCCGCTTCTGGGCGCGGCAGCCGCACTCCACGGCGCGCCCGAAGCTGCTCAGCCGCATCCATCCCTACGCCGCCACCAGCGGCCAGAAGGACAGCCCGCTCTGGCAGGCCTTCTGGAAGCGCGGCATGACGGAGACCGACGATCCCTTCTACGCCCACCGCATCCGCTGGCAGAACACCGCCTGGACCCAGCGCCTGCTGGCGCCGGACGTGCGCTCCACCGCCAACGCGCAGGCCTTCGACGACGTCGTGTCCGCCCATCTGCCCGCCGGCTGGTCACGCTGGAGCCCGCTCGCCCGCACCCAGTGGACGGAAATCGCCGCCTTCATGTCGCCCTATCTGCTGACCAGCCAGGGCGACCGGGTGGCGATGGCCAACAGCATCGAGGTCCGCTACCCCTTCCTCGATCCGGAGGTGGACGACCTCTGCGCCGCCCTGCCCGACCGGGTCAAGATGCTGGGGCTGCGCGACAAGCTGGCGCTGCGCCGCGTCGCCTCGCGCCTGCTGCCGGCGGAAATCTTCCACCGCCCGAAGCGCCCCTACCGCGCGCCGATGACCACCGCCCTCTTCGGCGCCCAGGCCCCGGCCTATGTGCGGGACCTGCTGTCCGAAGAGGCGCTGAACCGCTACGGGCTGGTCGACGCCGCCGGCGTCGCCACCCTCGCCGCCAAGGCCCATCGCACCGACGGCCGCATGGCCGGCGAGCGCGAGGAGATGGCCCTGGTCGGCGTGCTCACCCTCCAGATGCTCGCCCGGAACGTGCTGGACGAGCTTCCCGGCCGGGCCTCGACGCTCCGCGCCCGCTTGGACGCCGCGCCCATCCACATTCTCGAAGAGCATTTGGACAGCGCCGCCGCCTGATCCGGCGGCCTGGCGCGGTCCCCAAGGCACAGTCCTTTCCATAGTCGCCTTCTCACAGTCCCCTTCTCACAGTCGATGCAACAACGCCAACCGGGAAAACCGACACCATGCTGAACGCCCTGCATCCCTTCGACGCCAACGCCCTCTCGCTCGACTGCGCGGCCGCGGCCCGGGAGATCGAACAGTTCATCCAGCGCACCGTCGCCCACGACCTGAAGCGCCAGGGCATCGTGCTCGGCGTGTCCGGCGGCATCGACAGCTCGGTCTGCGCGGCGTTGGCCGTCCGCGCGCTTGGGCCGGAGCGCGTCCTGGCGATCCTGATGCCGGAGAAGGAATCCTCGCCCGACAGCACCCGCCGGGGCCGGTTGCTCTGCGAGAGCCTGGGCGTCGAGCCGATCATGGAGAATCTGACCGCTCCGCTGACCGCGCTCGGCTGCTACGAGCGCCGCGACAGCGCCATCCGCCGCCTCTTCCCGGAATACGGTCCGGGCTGGAAGCAGAAGATCGGCCTGGCCGCCGGCCTGCTCGACGCCGACCGCGTCAACTACTTCACCATGACGGTGGAATCGCCGGAGGGCGACCGCCAGACCAGCCGCATGCCGGTGGACGTCTATCTGTCGGTGGTCGCCGCCACCAACCTGAAGCAGCGCGTCCGCAAGACCATGGAATACACCCACGCCGACCGGCTGAACTACGCGGTCCTCGGCACGCCGAACCGGCTGGAGTATGAGTTGGGCTTCTTCGTGCGCGGCGGCGACGGTCTGGCCGACCTGAAGCCGATCGCCCATCTGTTCAAGACCCAGGTCTACCAGATGGCCGCCTGGCTCGGCCTGCCCGACGACATCCAGAGCCAGTCGCCGAGCACCGACACCTACACCCTGCCGCAGTCGCAGGAGGAGTTCTATTACGCCATCCCCTACGACAAGCTGGACCTGGCGCTCTGCGCCTACGGCCGCGGCGTGCCGGAGGACGAGGCGGCCCGCGCCCTCAACCTGTCGGTCGAGCAGGTCCGCCGCGTCTACAAGGACATCGTCCTGAAGCGCCGCACGTCGGGCCGCATCCTGCGCAACGCCGCGCTGGTGCAGCCGGTCGAGGTGGATGGGAGCGACGCATGACCGCAATGCCCTGGCTTCAGCGGGGTGTGGAACGGTTCATGTCCGAGGATCGCGTCGCGCTGGAGTCCTTCCAGCGCGACCACTTCGGCGCGGACTCCCCGCTGCTGGACGACACCCATTTCAATTGGCTGTTCGAGGAGCCGCCGACCCCCGATCCGGAGGGGATGCAGCTCTGGGTCTGCAAGCGGAACGGGGGGATCGTCGGCCAGCAGGCGGGCATTCCCTTCGCGTTGAAGGTGGGGCAGCGGGTGCACCGCGCCTCCTGGGCGATCGACCTGATGGTTGCCCCGGAATGGCGGTTGCGCGGCGTCGGGCCGGGCCTGTCGGAGACCCACGCCGCCGCCAGCGAGGTGAGCGTCTCACTGTCGATGACCGACGCCGCCTACAAGTCCTACAAGCGGGCGGGCTGGCTCGATCTCGGCAACGTCCCGACCTATCTGCGCGTGATCGATCCGCCGCGCTGCCTGCGCGTCAGCCCCTATGACGGCGGACTGGCCCGCCTGATGGCGCGGCTGGGCAAGCCGGCGATGAGCGCCGCTTCGCTGGTCGGCCACGCGGCCGCCCGGACCTTCGGCGCCCGGCTGGTCGAGGTCGAGCGCTTCGACGAGCGGATGGACGGGCTGTGGGAGGCCGCGGCCCCCCAGCATCTCTGCGCCGCCCGGCGCGACCACGCCTATCTCCAGTGGCGCTTCGACAAGATCCCCAACGCGGCGCGGCACCGCCGCTTCCTCGTGATGCGCGGCGACACGGTGGTGGCCTATGTGGTGCTGCGGGTGGACCGCTGGCGCGGCGAGAGCGTCGGGGTGGTCTGCGATTATCTGGCCCGTCCGGGCTGGCTGATGCCCGCCTTCGCCCTGCTGGTCGAGCGCGCCCGGCGCGACCGGCTGGTCGCCCTGCTCTGCCGCACGCTGAACGCGCAGGCCGCCCGTCCCCTGTCGATGATGGGTTTCCTGTGCCTGAAGAACGGTCTGCGCCAGCCGACCCGGATGATGGCCCGCCCCGCGGCCGACCGTCCGGAACTGACCCCGCTGATCGGCGACCCGAAGAACTGGTTCGTCACCGCCGCCGACAGCGACATGGGCTTCAAGGATCTCGGCGAGTAGGCGGTTTTGCAAAAACGAAAAGGGCGCTCGCATGGCTGCGGGCGCCCTTTTCCTTGGGTCGTGCGTAAAGTCGAGAATGGTAAGGATGCATAATCCGAGCGCGTGAGCGGCTTGCCGCTGCGCGCGACGTTCATGAAGGATCAAGCCGATCGAGCGATTAGTAAGGCTCAGCTTCAGGCGTTGCCGCCCGTCCACATGCCTCCT
>NZ_QLKQ01000119.1 GCF_003349955.1 Azospirillum brasilense | reverse complement strand
GTCGCGGGCGGAACGGCGCGGGCCAGGGCGGCCTTGACGCTGCCGATCAGTGCCTGCTCGTCGAAGGGCTTCTCCACGAAATCGACGGCGCCGGCCTTCATGGCCCGCACCGCCAGGGGCACGTCGGCGTGGCCGGTCATGACGATCACCGGCAGGCCGCGCCCCTCCTGGACCAGCCGCTCCTGCACGTCGAGCCCGCTCATCTGCGGCATCCGCACATCGACCAGCAGGCAGCCGGGGCGCGACGGCGCGTCCGATTCCAGGAAGGCGAGGGGGGACGCGAAGCTCTCGACCCGGAAACCCTCGCATTCCAGCAGGATCACCACGGAATCGCGCACCGCCTCGTCGTCGTCCAGGACGAAGACCGTCATCTCCGACGGGGATAACGGGGGCGGCAAGGGGGTCTCAGGGCGCATCATCCTCTCCGGCAACCGGCACGGTGAAGGCAAAGGTGGCCCCTCCGTCCCCCGGTTCCAACCACAGGCGGCCGCCATGGGCCTCGATGATCGACCGGCAGATCGACAGGCCGAGCCCCATCCCCTTCTCCTTGGTGGTCACGAAGGGCTGGAAGAGCTGGGCCAGGACGGTCTCGTTCAGGCCGGGGCCGGTGTCGCGGACGGTGACGCGCATCAGCGCCGCCGAGTCCGGGTCGGGGCCGGTGGCGACGGTCAATTCCCGAATCTCCGACTCGGCCATCGCCTCGATGGCGTTGCGGACGAGGTTGAGGACGACCTGCTGGATCTGGATCTTGTCGATCAGCACGGGCCGTTCGTCGCCGCTCATCTCCAGCCGGACATGGACGCCGCGCTCCTTGGCGCCGACCAGGGCGAGGGCGCTGGCCTCCTCCACGACCTTGCCGATGCTCTCCACCGTGTGCTCGGTCTGGCCCTTCTCGATGAAGTTGCGCAGGCGGCGGATGATCTGGCCGGCGCGGGCGGCCTGGGCGGTGGCCTTGTCCATCGTCTCGCGCGCCTTGTCCGCCCCGTCCGGACGGTCGAGCAGGCGCTTCACCGCCTTGGCGTAGTTGATGACGGCGGTCAGCGGCTGGTTCAGCTCGTGCGCCAGGGTCGAGGCCATCTGGCCCATGGCGCTGACCCGGCTGACGTGCAGAAGCTCCGCCTGAAGCTCCTGAAGGCGCTTCTCGGTGGCCTGCCGCTCGGTCAGGTCGCGGATGAAGCCGGTGAAGCAGCGGTGCCCGGCCAGTTGGACCTCGCCCACCGCCAGCTCCATGGGGAAGACCGAGCCGTCGCGGCGCAGGCCGGACACCACCCGCCCGATGCCGATGATCCGGCGCTCCCCGGTGGTCAGGTAATGGTCCATGTAGCGGTCGTGCTGCTCCCGGTAGGGGGAGGGCATCAGCAGGCTGACGTTGCGTCCCGTCACCTCGGCGGCGCTGTAGCCGAACAGCCGCTCCGCCGCCGGGCTGAAGGATTCGATCAGGCCGCGCTCGCTGATGACGATGATCGCCTCGGGCACCGTCTCCAGGATGGAGGTGAGGCGGGCCTCGCGCTCGCGCAGGGCGGTTTCGGCCCGCTTGCGCTCGCTGATGTCGCGGATGATGCCGATGTAGACCGCGTCGCCGCCGGCCTCCCGGCAGGCCTCGCCGACCGACAGCTCCATCGGGAAGGTGGTGCCGTCGCGGCGCAGGCCGGTGACCTCGCGCCCGATGCCGATGATCCGGCGCTCCCCGGTCCGGTGGTAGCGCTCCAGATAGCCGTCATGCTCCTCCCGGTAGGGCGGCGGCATCAGCATCTTGACGTTGTGGCCGATCACCTCGGCGGCCGTCCAGCCGAACAGCCGCTCGCAGGCCGGGTTGAAGGTCTGGATACGCCCCTCGGCATCGATGATGACGATCCCGTCCGGCACCGTGTCCAGCATGGCCTGAAAGCGCAGCATGAGGTCCGGATTTCCCGTCCCGATATCGTCCGCCATCCCCGTCCCCAACGTCCCTTGTCCCTCGAACCGTTCTTGGCTCCAGAGTAGTTGAGTTGATTTCTCGGTCAACTGGGATTGGGGCCGGGATTGAGGCGGGGATTGGAGGTTGCGGGCGGGAAGAGCGCTCCCCGCCCGTTCCGGACCGGCGTTTCACGCCGCCTGCTGGCCCTCCAGCGTGACCGCGCGGTCGTGCTGAAGCTGGGCCGACACCTCCTCGGCGAGGCGGAAGGCCAGCGCCACGAGGTTGATGGTCGGGTGATCGCAACCCATGCTAGGGAAGACCGAGCTGCCGCCGATGTACAGGTTGTGCATCCCGTGCACCTTGCAGCGCGCGTCGACCACGCCCTGCTTCGGGTCGTCGTGCATGCGGGTGGTGCCCATATGGTGCCAGCACCAGGAGATGCGCTCCGCCCAGGCGCGCTCGGCGGCCTCCTGCGGGTCGGCCTCGGTCACCGTGATCAGGCCGTTGCGGGTCAGCTCCGTCCGCACCAGCTCGTTGGTGCGCAGGAAGTTGTCGCGGTCCTGCTCGGTCAGGCGCCACACCGTGTCGGCCCGGTTGAGGCCCAGCGCGTCGCGCTCCGCCGCCAGGGTCACCCGGCTGTCGGGGTTGGGCACCGGCTCGACGATGGTTTCCAGCAGGAAGCTGCGCGTCACCCAGGCCGGATTCACCACATTGTCGAACATGGCGTAGGCCAAGTTGGGCAGATGCAGCGCGATCTGCGGCACCGCCTCGCGCAGCAGGGCCTTGAGGTCGCCCTCGGCGTGGCCGAACTTGCGGCGGTCGGACATCAGCATGCGCAGGTCGTGCAGCGCCCGCACCCCGGCGGTCGCCTCGCCATGGTACTGCGCCACCAGATAGCTGCGCGAGTTCATCAGCCCCAGCCGGCGCTGGGTCTCCACCGTCGGCGACAGGGAGGCGGAGACGGGGAGATGCTTGGCGTTCAACCGGCGGCGCGACAGCGTCAGCGTCATGTCGTAGAGGCGGCGGTGCCGCGCCTGATCGGTCAGGCGGACGGAGCCGGCCTTGATGCGCGGGTGGTCGGTGAAGTAGCGGCCGACCAGATCGTGGCCATTGCCCAGGCCGGCGCTCTGCACCCGGTTGGACAGCAGCAGCAGGCGGGCGTTCTCGATGCCGCCGCAGCAAAGGACGAACTGCCGCGCGGTGACCGTGAAGCGGGCGCCGCTGAGCGCGGCGCAGCGCACCCGCTCGACCACCGTGGCGGTGTCGTTGGTCTCGAACTCGGTGACGTTGGCGTTCAGGTAGCAGGCGATGTTCGCGGCCTTGACGATCTCGTCGACGGAGGTCACGCCGACGCGCGGCTGGTCGCTGATCTGGGCGATCCGGTTCTCCAGGGCGCCGCCCTCGACCGGCATCAGCTCGATCCCGTCCGGCGCCAGGGTCTGTTCCCAATGGCCGTTGTCGTAGATGTTCGACGGCAGGTTCAGGTGGCTGTGGGCGCGGGCGTAGTAGGGAGCCAGCGTCTCCGGCCCGAAGGGCCAGCCGCTGTTCGGCACCCAGGGCCGCGCCTCCATGTCGATCGGCTCGAAGGGCCGGCAGAAGCCGCCCCAGCAGTTGGTGCTGCCGCCGAAATAGCGGCTGCGCGCGGTGGACAGCCGCTCGTAGGGCAGGCCGAGATTCTCCCCGGCGTAGAGCGACTGGGTGTGGCCGTCGGGGTCGAGCCCGCCGCTTTCCAGAAGGACGATCTTCCAGCGGGAACCGGCGAGCGCACGGGCTATGGCGAGCCCGGCGGCGCCGGCGCCGACGATGCAGAGGTCCGCGTCGAGGTTGGTGCCCGAGGACACCGAGCGAGCATCGAGGATCATGCTGCGCCTGCTTTTCTTTGGGGTTGAACGCACGGGACTCAGATAAATCCCAAGTTCCTGGTGCCGTTACTGAAATTGCGGGCTAGCCCGTCCAGCGGAATAGCCCCGGCACCGCCCCCATGGTCCGCATTTGCGCGGATTTTACCCGTTTTTCCAAAGGATTGGTCGCCTGTCTCCGGCACCACTTCCGATGCGGAGTCCGAAGGGGTAGTCCGGCCTTTCCCCGGATTAAAAATTCGGCGGAGTGCCCCCCAACGCCTGGAGCAGCGACACGGCGGCCAGCAGGCGACTCTGCCGCACCGACAGGGCGCTTTCCTCGTCCGACAGGGCGGCGGTCTGGGCGGTCAGGACGCTGCTGTAGGGCAGGGTACCGGCCCGGTACTGGTTCAGGGTCAGCCGCTCCGCCTCGCGCGCCAGCCGCACGGCGTCGTCCTGCACGGCGGCTTGCTGGGCCAGGATGCGCTGGGCGGCGAGCTGGTCCTCGACCTCCTGGAAGGCGGTCAGCACGGTCTGGCGGTACTGCGCCACGCTCTGGTCGAAGACGGCGCGGCGCAGCTCGACCTCGGCCGTCCGCGTGCCACCGTCGAACAGGGTTTGGGCGACCTGCGCCCCGACCGCCCACAGCGCCGTCGGCGCCTGGAGGAGCTTCGGCAGGATCGTCGCGCTGTTGGTGAGGGAGCCGGACAGCACCACGTCCGGGTACCAGGCCGACTCCGCGATGCCGATCTGGGCGTTGGCCTGGGCCATCTGCCGCTCCGCCGCCGCGATGTCCGGCCGGCGCTCCAGCAGGGCGGAGGGCACGCCGGGCGGGATCGCCGGGACCGCCGCGGTCAGCGGCGCCGGGGCCAGCGCGAAGGCGGCGGGCGCCTGCCCGACCAGGACCGCCATGGCGTGCTCGAACTGGGCGCGCTGCACCCCCAGCGCCACGAGCTGCGACTCGGTGGAGCGGACCTGGGTCTCGGCGGTGAAGACGTCGGCCAGCGTCGCCGTGCCCACGGCGTGGCGGTTGCGGGCGATCTCCAGCGACTGGCGGTAGGCGGCGATGGCCCGCTCCAGCAGCGCCTTGCGCTCGTCCGCTACGCGGAACTGGACGTAGGCGGTGGCGAGCTGCGCCTGCGCCGACAGGCGGGCGGCGGCGAGGTCGGCGGCGCTGGCCTGGAGATTGGCGTCGTTGCTTTCCACCGACCGGCGGATGCGGCCCCAGAGGTCCGGCGCCCAGCTTGCCCCAAGCCCGGCACCGTAGGTGGTCACCGGCGTGCCGCTGCGGCTGACGCCGGTGCCGGAGCCGGTGCCGGCGGTGCTGCGGTCGCCCGACCCGACGCGCCCGGCCCGGTCGGCGCTGCCGTTGACCGACAGGACCGGAAAGAATCCGGAGCGCGCCTGGTCCGACAGCGCCTTGGCCTGCCGGTAGGCGGCCTCCGCCGCTTTCAGGCTCTGGTTGTCGACCTCCACCCGGCGCATCAGCCCGTCCAGCACCGGGTCGTTGAAGACCGTCCACCAGGGTCCGGCCTCCGCCTGTCCGGGGGCGGCGGGGCGCCAGCCGTCCTCGCGCGGGACGGGGGGAGCTGCGAAGGCCACGGGAGTGACGCTGCCCTCCTTGTAGGCTGGCGGCACGGCGGCGGAGGGCCGTTCGTAATCCGGTCCCACCGCGCAGGCCGACAGCAGCGTGAGGGCGCCGAGCGCCGTGCCCAGGAGACGGGCGCGCCGCCCGAAGATTGTCGTCATGTCAGGTCCATCCAGAGGACAAGTCCCCTCTCCCCTCTGGGGAGAGGGTTAGGGTGAGGGGGCTGCGCTTTTGCCGGGCATACCAATATGCGAACCCCCCTCACCGCCCGCTTCGCGGGCACCCTCTCCCCAGAGGGGAGAGGGCTACTATGGCCGAAAGCGTCCATCATGCCGCGACCCCCGCCTCGGGACGCCGCCAGCGCCGGCGGCACCACAGCCGGAAACGGTCGAGGTACAGGTATGTCACCGGCGTGGTGTAGAGGGTCAGCATCTGGCTGACCACCAGACCGCCGACAATGGCGATGCCCAGCGGCTGGCGCAGTTCCGCCCCGTCGCCGGAGCCCAGCGCCAGCGGCAGGGCGCCCAGCAGCGCGGCGACCGTGGTCATCATGATCGGGCGGAAGCGCAGCAGGCAGGCGCGATGGATCGCGGTGCGCGGGTCCAGCCCCTCGCTCCGTTCCGCCTCCAGCGCCACGTCGATCATCATGATCGCGTTCTTCTTGACGATGCCGATCAGCAGGATCACCCCGATCAGGGCGATGATGCTCAGCTCCTTATCCAGCGCCATCAGCGCGACCAGCGCTCCCACCCCGGCGGAGGGCAGGGTGGAGAGGATGGTCAGCGGGTGGATGTAACTCTCGTAGAGCACGCCCAGCACGATGTAGACGGCCAGCAGCGCCGCCAGGATCAGCACCGGCTGGTCGCCGATGGACTGCTGGAACACCCGCGCGGTGCCCTGGAAGCTGCCCTGGATGGTCGTCGGCACGCCGATCCGGTCCATGGTGTGGCGGATGACGGCCAGTCCCTCGCCCAGCGAGACGCCGGGGGCGAGGTTGAAGGAGAGGGTGGTGGCGACGAACGGCCCCTGGTGGTTCACCGACAGCGGCGTGTTCTCCAGCGAGACGCGGGCGATGGCGGAGAGCGGCACCATCGTCTCCACGCCGGTGCTGAGCGCCGACCCGGTCGAGGCGGCGGTGCGGCCGGTGGCGGCGATCTGGTTGATGCGCTGGTTGCGCGCGGCCTCGGTGTCGGCCGTGGCCGCCCCGGCGATGGCGCTGGTCGCCTGCGTCCCGCTGACCGCGCCGCCGGATTTGCTGATGAGGATGTCCTTCATCATCTCCGGGTCCTCGCGGTACTGGGGGGCGACCTCCATGATCACGCGGTACTGGTTCAGCGGGTTGTAGATGGTCGAGGCGGAGCGCTGGCCGAAGGCGTCGTAGAGCGTGTTGTTGATCTGGTTGAAGGACAGGCCCAGCCGCGCCGCGGCGTCGCGGTCCACCGTCACCTCCAGCGCCAGCCCGCGCTGCTGCTGGTCGGAGTTCACCTCCGTCAGCTCCGGCACCTGCTGGAGCGCCTGGGTCAGGCGGGGCGCCCAGGTCTGCAACTCGTCCAGCGTGTCGCCCTGAAGCGTGAACTGGTAGTTGGCGTTGGCCTGCCGCGCGCCCGCCCGCAAATCCTGCATGACCGACAGGTACAGGTTGGCGCCGGGGACCTGGGTGAGCTGGGTGCGCAGCCGGGCGATCACCGCGTCGGCGGTGACGTCGCGCTGCGCCAGCGGCTTCAGCGACACGGCCATGAAGCCGCTGTTGGTCCGGCTGCCGCCGGTGTAGCCGACCACCGTGTCCACCGCCGGGTCGGCCTGCACCAGCGCCACGAAGCGCTCCATCTTCTCCTTCATCAGCGTGAAGGAGGTGCTCTGGTCGGCCACGATGAAGCCGATCAGCCGCCCGGTGTCCTGCTGCGGAAAGAAGCCCTTGGGGATGATCGTGAAGAGATGGACGCTGAGCGCCACCGTCGCCGCGAAGACCACCATGGTCAGCAGGCTGTTGTCGAGCGCCGCCGTCAGCGTGCGGTCGTAGAGGCGCAGCGTGCCGCCGCCGATCCAGGCGCCGACCCGGCGCAGGGCGGCCACGGCACGGCCCGGCTCCCTGGCCTTGCGCGGCTCGCGCAGCAGGACGGCGCACATCATCGGCGTGGTGGTCAGGCTGATGACCATCGAGACCAGGATGGCGATGGACAGGGTTAGCGCGAATTCGCGGAACAGCCGCCCGACGATGCCGCCCATCAGCAGGATCGGGATGAAGACGGCCACCAGCGACACGCTCATCGACAGGACGGTGAAGCCGACCTCCCGTGCGCCGCGCAGCGCGGCCTGGGTGCGGGACATGCCGTTCTCGATGTGGCGGGCGATGTTCTCCAGCACGACGATGGCGTCGTCCACCACGAAGCCGGTGGCGATGGTCAGCGCCATCAGCGACAGGTTGTTCAGGCTGTAGCCGAGCAGATACATGGCGCCGAAGGTGGCGACCAGCGACACCGGCACCACCACGCTGGGGATCAGCGCCGCCCGCGCGTTGCGCAGGAACAGGAACACCACCATCACCACCAGCGCGACGGCGATGATCAGCGTGTGCTCCACCTCGGCCAGCGAGGCGCGGATGGTCGTGGTGCGGTCGCTGGAGACCGACAGGTCGATGTCGGCGGGGATGGAGGCGCGCAGCTCCGGCAGCATGGCCTTCACCCGGTCCACCGTCTCGATGATGTTGGCCGCCGGCTGGCGGTTCAGCATCAGCAGGACCGACGGCTTGCCGTTGGTGATGCCGGCGTTGCGCAGATCCTCCACGCTGTCCGACACCTCGGCCACGTCGGACAGGCGGACGGCGGCCCCGTTGCGGTAGGCGATGACCAGCGAGCGGTATTCCTCCGCCTTGCGGGCCTGATCGTTGGTGTAGATCTGGAAGCGCAGCTCCCCGTCTTCGACGGCGCCCTTGGGGGCGTTGGCGTTGGCCGACGCGATGGCGGCGCGCACGTCCTCCAGCCCGATGCCGTACTGGAACAGGGCACGCGGGTTCAACTCCACCCGCACGGCGGGCAGCGAGCTGCCGCCGATGCTGACTTGCCCGACGCCCTCCACCTGCGACAGCTTCTGTTGCAGCACGGTCGCCGCGGAATCGTAGAGCTGCCCCTGGCTGAGCGTCGCCGAGGTCATGGTCAGGATCAGGATCGGGGCGTCGGCGGGGTTGACCTTGCGGTAGGTCGGGTTGCTCCTCAGGCTGGACGGCAGGTCGGCGCGGGCGGCGTTGATGGCGGCCTGCACCTCCCGCCCCGCGCCGTCGATGTCGCGGTTCAGCCCGAACTGCAGCGTGATGCGCGTCGATCCGGCGGAGCTGGAGGAGGTCATCTCCGTCACGTCGGCGATCTGCGCCAGATGCCGCTCCAGCGGTGTCGCGACGCTGGCCGCCATCGTTTCCGGGCTGGCGCCGGGCATCGAGGCGGTGACCGAGATGGTCGGGAAATCCACCTGCGGCAGCGGCGACACCGGCAGCCCGACGAAGCCCAGCGCCCCGGCCAGCGCCAGCCCGAGCGTCAACAGCGTCGTCGCCACCGGCCGCCGGATGAAGGGCGCCGACAGGTTGGCGGCCCAGCTCATCGCGCGGCCCCTTCCGTCTGCCCGTCGGGGCGCCCGCGCAGGCGCGCGGCGAGCCGGTCGAAGGCCAGATAGATCACCGGCGTGGTGTAGAGGGTGAGAAGCTGGCTGAGGATCAGCCCGCCGACGATGGACACGCCCATCGGCTGGCGCAGCTCCGATCCCGTGCCGGAGCCGAGCATCAGCGGCAGAGCGCCGAGCAGCGCCGCCATGGTCGTCATCAGGATCGGCCGGAAGCGCAGCAGGCAGGCCTGATAGATCGCCTCGCGCGGCGGCTTGCCCTCCTCCCGCTCGGCGTCGAGCGCGAAGTCGATCATCATGATCGCGTTCTTCTTCACGATGCCGATCAGCAGGATGATGCCGATGATGGCGATGATGTCCAGGTCGTGCCCGGCCAGCATCAGCGCGATCAGCGCCCCGACCCCCGCCGAGGGCAGGGTGGAGAGGATCGTGATCGGGTGGATGTAGCTCTCGTAGAGGACGCCCAGCACGATGTACATCGTGACGATGGCGGCCAGGATCAGCAGAAGCTGGTTGCCCAGCGACGCCTGGAAGGCCAGGGCCGCGCCCTGGAAGCGGGTCAGCACGCTGGCCGGCAGGCCGAGTTCCTGCTCCGCCGCCTCGATGGCCTTGACCGCGGCGCCCAGCGAGACCCCCGGCGCCAGGTTGAAGGAGACGGTGACCGCCGGGAACTGCCCAAAATGGTTGATCTGGAGCGGCGCGTTGCGCACCTCCATCCGCGCGAAGGCGGCCAGCGGCACCTGCCCGCCGCCCGCCGAGGGCAGATGGATGGAGGTGAGCAGCTGGTCCACCGTCATGCGGTCGGGGTCGGCCTCCAGGATCACGCGGAACTGGTTGGCCTGGGTAAAGATGGTGGAGACGATGCGCTGGCCGAAGGAGTCGTACAGCGCGTTGTCGATGGCCGCCGTGGTGACGCCGTAGCGCGCGGCGGTGTCGCGGTCGATGGTGATGGCGGCGGACAGCCCCTTCTCCTGAAGGTTGCTGGTGACGTCGGTGATCTCCGGCACCGCGGCCAGCCGCTCGATCAGCCTGGGCGCCCAGACGCGCAGCTCCTCGGGGTTCGCGTCCTCAAGCACGAACTGGTACTGGGTGCGGCTGACCGTGGCGTCGATGGTCAGGTCCTGCACCGGCTGCATGAACAGCTCGATCCCCGGAACGGCGGCGGTGTTGTGGCGGATGCGGCGGATGATGTCGGCCACATGGTCGGTCCGCTGCTCCTTCGGCTTCAGGTTGATGAGGAGGCGACCGCTGTTCATGGTGGTGTTGCTGCCGTCCACCCCGATGAAGGAGGACAGGCTGACCACGTCGGGGTCCTTCAGCACCTCCACCGCCAGCGCCCGCTGCCGCTCCGCCATGGCGGCATAGGAGACGGACTGGGTGGCCTCCGTCACGCCCTGGATCAGGCCGGTGTCCTGCGCCGGGAAGAAGCCCTTGGGGATGGCGGTGTAGAGCACCACCGTCAGCGCCAGCGTGCCCACGGCGACCAGCAGCGTCGCCCCCTGGCGGTCCAGCACCCAGCGCAGCGTGCGGGCGTAGCCGGCGATCACCGCGTCGAACCACGCCTCGCTGCGCCGCGCGATGGCGGACATCTCCTTCGGCTCGCGGTGGCGCAGCAGCTTGGCGCAGAGCATCGGAACCAGCGTCAGCGAGACGACGGCGGAGATCAGGATGGTGACGGCCAGCGTGATGGCGAACTCGCGGAACAGCCGGCCCACCACGTCGCCCATGAACAGCAGCGGGATCAGCACCGCGATCAGCGAGACGGTCAGCGACACGATGGTGAAGCCGATCTGCTTCGACCCCTTCAGCGCGGCCTGGAGCGGTGGCTCGCCGCGCTCCACATGGCGGGCGATGTTCTCGATCATCACGATGGCGTCGTCCACGACGAAGCCGGTCGCGACGGTCAGCGCCATCAAGGACAGGTTGTTCAGGCTGAAGCCCGCCAGATACATCACCGCGAAGGTGCCGACCAGCGACAGCGGCACCGACAGGCTGGGGATGATCGTCGCCGGGACGTTGCGCAGGAACAGGAAGATCACCAGGACCACCAGCCCCATGGCCACCATCATCTCCATCTGCACGTCCTCGACGGAGGCGCGGATGGTCACGGTGCGGTCGGTCAGCACGGCGACATCGACCGAGCCGGGCAGGGCGGCGGTCAGGTTGGGCAGCATCTCCTTCACCCGGTCCACCACCTCGATCACGTTGGCGCCGGGCTGGCGTTGGATGTTCAGGAGGATGGCCGGCGTGTCGTTCATCCAGGCGCCCAGCCGTGTGTTCTCGGTGCTGTCCAGCACCTCGGCCACGTCGGACAGGCGCACCGGGGCGCCGCTGCGGTAGGCGACGACGAGGTCCTTGTACTCGTCGGCCCGGCGGAGCTGGTCGTTGGCGTTGATGGTGTAGTTGCGGGTCGGCCCGTCGATGGTGCCCTTGGGCGAGTTGACATTGGCCGTGTTGATGGTGCTGCGCAGGTCGTCGATGTTCAGGCCGTAGGCCGCCAGCGCCTGTACGTTGGCGCGGATGCGCACCGCCGGGCGGTGCCCGCCGCTGAGGCTGACCAGACCGACGCCGGGAAGCTGCGACAGCTTCTGCGCGAAGCGGCTGTCG
This sequence comes from Azospirillum brasilense, assembly GCF_003349955.1. Taxonomy (GTDB): domain Bacteria; phylum Pseudomonadota; class Alphaproteobacteria; order Azospirillales; family Azospirillaceae; genus Azospirillum; species Azospirillum brasilense_B. Next base: position 2,108 of record NZ_QLKQ01000119.1, on the reverse strand, counting down.
GCGAGGTCCTGCACCTGGGTCAGCGGCAGCGTCTTCGACGTCAGGGCCAGCGTCAGGATCGGCGCGTCGGCCGGGTTGACCTTGGCGTAGATCGGCGGGGCGGGCAGGTCGGAGGGCAGCAGGTTCCCGGCGGCGTTGATGGCCGCCTGCACCTCCTGCTCCGCGATGTCGATGCTGAGGTCCAGCCCGAACTGGAGCGTGATGACCGACGCCCCGGCGGCGCTGACCGAGGACATCTGGACCAGCCCCGGCATCTGGCCGAGCTGGCGTTCCAGCGGGGCGGTGACCGACGAGGTCATCACCTCCGGGCTGGCGCCGGGGAAGAAGGTCTGGACCTGGATCGTCGGGTATTCCACCGCCGGCAGCGCCGACAGCGGCAGGAAGCGGTAGGACACCGCCCCCACCAGCAGGATCGCCAGCATCAGCAGCGAGGTGGCGACCGGTCGGACGACGAAGGGGTGGGAGATGTTCATGGCCGGAAATCGCGGTGGCGCGCGTTACGACGCGTTGCGCTGGGGACGGCGCTGCGGGCGCGGCCCCTCGCTGGCCGGAGCGGACGAGGTGGCGGGAGTCGCCGGCTGGGCCGCGCCGTCGGTCGCCGCGACCTTGGCGCCCTCGCGCAGCCGGTCGGCGCCCTGGATCACCACCGTCTCGCCGGGTTGCACGCCCTTGGTGATGACGGTCTTCGCCCCGTCGCTGGCGCCCAGCGTCACCGGGCGGACCGAGGCCGTGCTGTCGGCGCCGTTCACCACATAGACGTAGGTGCCGGGCGCCCCGCGCTGCACCGCCGCCACCGGGACCATCGGCACGCCGGCCAGCGTGTCCACCAGAAGCTGGACGTTGACGAACTGGTTGGGGAACAGTGACTGGTCGGCGTTGTCGAACTGGGCGCGCAGCTTGACCGTGCCGGTGGTCACGTCGATCTGGTTGTCCACCGTGGTCAGGGTGCCGGTCGCCAGCACGCGGTCGCGCGTCCGGTCGTACGCTGTGACCAGCAGCTTCGCCCCGTCGCGCAGCCGCGCCATGATCGCCGGGATGTTGTCCTCCGGCAGGGTGAACAGGACGGAGATCGGCTGCACCTGGGTGATGACGACGATGCCGCCGGCCTCGCCCGCGGTGACGTAGTTGCCGGGATCGACCAGCCGCAGCCCGGCGCGGCCCGAGACGGGTGCGGTGATGCGGGTGTAGGACAGGTTCAGCTTGGCGTTCTCGACCGCCACCTGATCCGCCTTCACCGTGCCCTCATATTGCTGGACCAGCGATTCCTGGGTGTCGCGCTGCTGCTTGGCGATGGAGTCCTGCTTGACCAGCAGCCGGTAGCGCTCCAGGTCCAGCCGGGCGTTCTTCAGCAGCGCCTGATCGCGCAGAAGCTGAGCCTCGGCCTGCTCGACGGCGAGCTGGAAGGGCCGCGGGTCCACCTCCGCCAGGAAATCGCCCTTCTGGACGGCCTGCCCCTCGGTGAAGGCGACCTGGGTGAGCTGGCCGCCGACCTGCGGGCGCACCGTGACGGTGGCGAGCGACGAGACGGTGCCCAGCCCGTTCAGCCGGATCGGCATGTCGCCCTTTTCCACCGTCGCGGTCACCACCGGCGCGGCGGTCGGCATGCCGGGCCGGAACCCGCCGGGGCCGCCACGGGCCGCCGTCTCCGGCGCCGGGCGGAAGGCGAACCACCACACCCCGCCGCCGATCAGCGCCAGCACGACCAGCCACGCCAGCACCCGGCCCAGGATCGAGCGGCGCTTGGGCGCGTCGGTCCGCTGGGCCTCGGGCGCCGTCCGGTCCCGGCGGGCCTCCGGCGCTGCCGTGGCGTGGCTGTCCGGCCCGGGCGCGGGCGGCGGTTTCAGGGGCGTGTCCAAATCCATCGGGTCCTTCATCGCCTGCGGGCGTCGTCCGGAAAGTCGCGTCGGGAGGGGTGCCGATGGCCCAGCCCCCATCCCGGCGGGACGCTATCACGGCGCCGCGCGCAGAATATGTCCAGAAGGGATTAGATTTGTAACGCTCGGTAACAGCGTCGAGGGGCGTCGGGAATCCCTTCTCCCCTCCGGGGAGAGGGTTAGGTCCTGTCTGACGAGACTATTGACGTTGTGCTTCAGAGCGCAAGGTCAGTT
>NZ_QLKQ01000118.1 GCF_003349955.1 Azospirillum brasilense | reverse complement strand
TGCCCCCACCCTCCCGCTTCGCGGGTCCCTCCCTCCCCCGCTTCGCAGGGGAGGGCCAGTACGCAAAATCCCCTCCCCTGCGAAGCTCACGCGCAAACCTATGGTTTGCGCTGACGCGACAGGCGGACCTTTGGTCCGCCGAGAGCGGGGGAGGGTTAGGGAGGGGGCAAAGCCCTCGCACTCCATTCCCCATCCTCCAACAGCGTAGACGCCGATGCTGGGTTTCGGACCGATCGCCTTTGCCGTTCCGTGGGTGCTGGCCGCCCTGGCCGTCCTGCCGGTGCTGTGGTGGCTGCTGCGCGTCACGCCGCCGGCTCCGCGGGTGGTGCGCTTCCCCGCCATCCGGCTGCTGCGCGACCTGACGGCGCGGGAGGAGACCCCCGCCCGAACCCCGCTGTGGCTGCTGATCCTGCGCCTGATCGTCGCCGCGCTGCTGATCCTGGCGCTCGCCGGGCCGCTGCTGAACCCGCGCGCCGCCCTGCCGGGCAGCGGGCCGCTGCTGCTTCTGGTCGACAACGGCTGGGCGTCGGGACGCGACTGGACGAGCCGCCGCGCCGCCATGGAGGAGCTGGTGTCGCAGGCGGAGCGGCAGAACCGACCGGTCGTCCTGCTGCCGACCGCCCGGCCCGCCGGCGGCGAGGCGGTGAAGGCCAGCCCGCCCCTGCCCGCCTCGGAAGCCCGCCGCCTGATCCAGGCGCTGGAGCCGCACCCCTGGCCGACCGACCGCGCCGGCGCGCTGGAGGCGGTGCGCGGGCTCGCCGCGCGGGGCTCCGCCCACACCGTCTGGCTGTCGGACGGCATCGGCGACCGCACCGCCCGCGGCCTCGCCGAGATGCTGCAGCGCATGGGCTCCCTGGAGATCCTCGACGATTCCGCGGAGAAGCCGCCGCACCTGCTGCTTCCCCCGTCGTCGGAGGGCGCCGGCCTGACGGCCCGCGTGGTGCGCGCCGACGCCTCCCGCCCGGACAGCGTCACCGTGCGCCTGTCCGGGGCCGACGGCCGCCTGCTGACCCGCCAGCCCGTCACCTTCGATGCCGGCCAGCTCACCCGCGAGGTCCGTTTCGAGGTACCGGCGGAGCTGCGCAACGACGCCGCCAGCCTGCGCGTGGAGAACGACACCACCGCCGGGGCCACCGTCCTGCTCGACGAGCGCTGGCGCCGCCGCCCGGTCGGGCTGGCCTCGGGCCGCGCCAACGGCGAGAACCAGCCGCTGCTGTCGGACCTGCACTATCTGGAGCGGGCGCTGGCCCCCTACAACGAGGTGCGCCGCGGCGAGCCGGACGAGCTTCTCAAACGCGACCTCGCCGTGCTGGTCCTCTCGGACATCGGCGCCCTGACCGGGCAGGAGGCCCAGACCATTGAGGACTGGGTTCGCAAGGGCGGCGTCCTGCTGCGCTTCGCCGGGCCGCGGCTGGCCCAGAATCCCGACCGTCTGGTCCCGGTGCGGCTGCGTCTGGGCGACCGGGCGCTGGGCGGCGCCCTGTCCTGGTCGGAGCCGGCAAAGCTCCAGCCCTTCGACGGCCGCAGCCCCTTCGCCGGCCTGCACATCCCCGACGATGTCGCCGTCTCGCGGCAGGTGCTGGCCGAGCCGGCGCTGGACCTCGCCGACCGCACCTGGGCACGGCTCCAGGACGGCACGCCCCTGGTCACCTCGGAAAAGCGCGGAGACGGCTACATCGTGCTCGTCCACACCACCGCCAGCCCGGAATGGTCCAACCTGCCGATGTCCGGCCTGTTCGTCGACATGCTGCGCCGTCTGGTGACTCTGAGCGGCGGTGTCGCCGGGGGCGCCCATGGCGGCACGCTGGAGCCGCTGGAGGTGCTGGACGGCTTCGGCCGGCTGGTGCCGCCGCCGGCCGCCGCCTTCCCCATCGCCGGGGATGCCGGGGCCGATGTGCTCGGCCCGCGCCACCCGCCGGGCTTCTACGGCACGGAGGAGGCCCGCCGCGCCCTGAACCTGACCGCCACGCTGACCCGGATCGAGCCGTTGGGCGCCATGCCCGGCGGGGTCGCCCGCGGCTCCTACGGCACGCGGGGCGAGGTGGCGCTGAAGCCGGCGCTGCTCGGCATCGCGCTGACGCTCGCCATGATCGACCTCTTGATCGCCCTGATGCTGCGCGGTCTGCTCGGCGGCTGGCGATTGGGCGGCAAGGGCGGCGGCAAGCGCCGCCGCGCCGGGGCCGCCGCCGCGGTCCTGCTGACGCTGGGCGCGGCGCTCCCCATGGCCGCGGCGCCCTGGTCCCCCGCCCGCGCCGACGACGCGCAGTCGACCAAGGTGACGGCGGAGACCTACCTCGCCTATGTGCGCACCGGGGACGGCACCGTGGACGACACCTCGCGCGCCGGGCTGGAAAGCCTCGTGGATGTGCTGACCCGCCGCACCGCGGTGGAGGCCGCCGGGGCGGTGGGCGTCGATCCGGAAAGCGACGAGCTGGCCTTCTACCCCCTGCTCTACTGGCCGGTGTCCGGCGGGCAGCGCGCGCTGAGCGACCATGCCCGCGCCCGGCTGAACGAGTACATGCGCAACGGCGGCACCATCCTGTTCGACACGCGCGACCAGTCGGCGGGCGCCGTCGGCGGCAACCAGGCGCTCCAGGGCATGGTGCAGGGGCTGGACATCCCGCCGCTGGCCCTGGTCCCGCCCGACCATGTGCTGACCAAGTCCTTCTACCTGCTGAACGATTTCCCCGGCCGCTACAACGGCGGCAATTTGTGGATCGAGGCGCGCGAGGGTCGCGCCAACGACGGCGTGTCCCCGGTGCTGATCGGCGGCAACGACTGGGCCGCCGCCTGGGCGGCGAACCGCAACGGCCAGCCCCTGTACGCCGTCGTCCCCGGCGGGGAGCGGCAGCGCGAGATGGCCTACCGCTTCGGCGTCAACCTCGTCATGTACGCGCTGACCGGCAACTACAAGGCCGATCAGGTCCATGTGCCCGCGATCCTTGAGAGGCTCGGCCAGTGACCCTGCTTGACGGAACCTCCATCGCCCTGGCGCCGCTACTCCCCTGGGTCTTCCTCGTGCCGCTGTTCGTGGTGGCGCTGGCGATCCTGGCGCTGGCCGTCTTCCGCCGGGCGCGCGGCGTCTGGCTGCGCGCCCTGGCGGTGGCGGTGCTGGTGCTGGCGCTGATCAACCCGTCGCTGGTGCAGGAGAAGCGGGAGCCGATCAAGGACGTGGCCGTCGTCGTGCTCGACGCCTCGCCCAGCCAGAACATCGGCGACCGCCGCGCCCGCGCCGAGGCCGAGTTGGAGCGGCTGACCGAGCGGCTGAAGGCCTTCGACGACCTGGAGCTGCGGGTGGTCCGCGCCGGGGACGCCGAGTCCGGCGCCTCCGCCATCAACGAGACTCACCTGTTCGACGCGCTGAACCGCGCCATGGCCGACGTGCCGCGCCGCCGCATGGCCGGGGCGGTGCTGATCACCGACGGGCAGGTCCACGACGTTCCGGAGAACCTCGCCCGGCTGGCCGAGATCGGCCCGGTGCACACGCTGCTGACCGGCAACCGCGACGAGGGTGACCGCCGTCTGGCCATCGTCCAGGCGCCAGCCTACGGACTCGTCGGCAAGCCGGTGGAGCTGACCATCCGGGTCGACGACATGCCGCGCCGCCAGTCGGCCGACGCGGCGGTGACGCTGCGCCAGGACGGCGGACCGCCGCGCACCATCCGCGTGCCGGTCGGCCAGGACTTCCGCATGGAGTTGCCGGTGAACCACGGCGGCCAGAACGTGCTGGAGATGGAGGTCGAGGCGGCGCGGCAGGAGCTGACGCTCGCCAACAACCGCACCGCCGTGGTGGTGAACGGGGTGCGCGACCGCCTGCGCGTCCTGCTGGTGTCCGGCGAGCCGCACGCCGGCGAGCGGACGTGGCGCAACCTGCTGAAGGCCGACCCGTCGGTCGATCTCGTCCACTTCACCATCCTGCGCCCGCCGGAGAAGCAGGACGGCACGCCGATCCGCGAGCTGTCGCTGATCGCCTTCCCGATCCGCGAGCTGTTCGAGATCAAGCTGGACGAGTTCGACCTGATCATCTTCGACCGCTACCGCCGACGCGGCGTGCTGCCGCAGATGTATCTGGAGAACATCGCCGAATATGTGCAGAAGGGCGGCGCCCTGCTGGAGGCCTCCGGCCAGGGCTACGCCACGCCGCTGTCGCTGTTCCGCACGCCGCTTGGGCAGGTGATGCCGGCGGAGCCGACCGGACAGGCCATCGACCGTCCCTTCAAGCCGACCGTGACGGAGGTCGGCCGCCGCCACCCGGTGACCGCCGGCCTGCCCGGCGACCGCCCGGACGGCGAGCCGAGCTGGGGCCGCTGGTTCCATCAGGTGGAGGTCGTGCCGGGCAACGGCGCGGTGGTGATGAACGGCGCCGACGACCGGCCGCTGCTGATCCTCGACCGCGTCGGCAAGGGCCGGGTGGCGCAGCTGGCGTCCGACCAGATGTGGCTGTGGAGCCGCGGCTTCGAGGGCGGCGGCCCGCAGGCCGAGCTTCTGCGCCGCCTCGCCCACTGGCTGATGAAGGAGCCGGAGCTGGAGGAGAACGACCTGCGCGCCCATGTGGACGGCAACCGCATCACGGTAGAGCGCCGTTCCCTGGAGCCCGACCCGCGCAGCATCACCCTCACCACCCCGTCCGATGAGACCCGGACGCTGGAGATGACCGAGGACCGCACGGGCCGCGCCAGCGCCACCGTGGTCGCCGGCGAGCCGGGCATCTACCGCATCACCGACGGCGAGCGCACGGCCCTGGCCGTGGTGGGCGCCGTCAACCCGCCGGAACTGGCCGACGTGCGCTCCACCGGCGACCGCCTGTCGGGCGTTGCCGAGGAGACCGGAGGCGGCGTGCATTGGATTTCCGACACGGAGGGCGGCGTCCGCCCCGGCATCGACGTGCGCCGCACCCGCCCCGACCGGACCCAGACCGGCAACGACTGGATCGGCCTGCGCGCCAACGGCGATTTCACGGTGACGGGGGTGTCGGAGGTGCCGTTGCTTCCCGTGGCCGCGGTGCTGGCCCTGGCCCTGGGAGCGCTGTTGATGGCATGGCGCCGCGAGGGGCGGTAAGGGTCAACGAAGCTGTTGCAATCGGGTCGGGTTTCCGCTTATGGTCCCGACCCTTCCGGCGTGGATCGCGCCGTTCGGTTGGGGCGTCGCCAAGCGGTAAGGCAGCGGTTTTTGGTACCGCCATTCCCAGGTTCGAATCCTGGCGCCCCAGCCACCTAATTCCCTGAGAATTCAGGCACAAAACCCCGCCCAAAGGCGGGGTTTTGTGTTGCATGGGGTTGCAAACCGATTCACTGAGGAATCAACGGCTTACAAGCCTTGCCAAAAATTCCGTGCAACGTAGATGCAACACGGCGACGGCGCCGCGTTCATTTTTTGTTCTAGGGAGGCGACTCGGGCTTCCGGCTTGAGCGACAATTGTCGCTGACATAAACTTGCTCCGCGCAGGGCACATACAAGCCGGCTGCATCAGTATGGTGCATGGGGAGGTAGGGCTATCCCCTCCGGCGCAGTCACGACTCGATGCGCAGTACAGGCCGGGCGCGCCGGATCGGTCGGGTCGGCTGGTGCCTGCCCCTCTGTCGCCTCATAGCCCCGCAGCATACCCATCTATGCTCTATGTGAAGTTCATTACATGTTTTCCGGCCCGAACTCCGTGACTGTGCACACATAAGAATGCACCGTCGCGTACGGTGGGATGCCATGCCGAAGAAGGTCAGGAACGTCTGCGTCGCCGGGGAGCCGACCAGCATGCGGCTGGAGCCGGCCTTCTGGGATGCGCTGGCGGAGATCACGCAGAGGAAGAGCCTAACGGTCAGCGCGCTGTGCACCCGCCTCGCCGAACGGGTGAAGGCCCTGGACACCAACAGCCTGTCCACCGCCGTCCGGGTCTACGTGATGGAGTACTTCAGGACGGCCACGCCGAGGCAGGAAAGAGCTTGCTGCAAGATGGCTATCGCGGCTGAGCGACAGCTCGGCAGCGCGCCGGCCGGAAACGCGCAGGGCGCCCAAAGGCGCCCTGACTATGCTCTTAAGACCTGTAACCCAGCCGTAATCCGCAGCCGTTCGATAACTGCCTTTTCATCCCCCCGGAAGTAAGCTGCGTTATCTATGCGGTTCAATGTTCTCTGGAGCTTACGTTTATTAAGCGCGACGTTTTGCTCATCTTCCATGATCGCCATGACCTTAATGTCTGGCCTATTAAGGCGACGCGCCTCTTGCCACAGTGCCAGGGCCTCACTGAGTCCATCATTGGTATTAACAAGATATACAGCAGTTCGACCGCCGCCGCCCTTGGGGACCAACACCACGTCAGCCGGGAATTCCTTCAGATCAGCGTCGACTGGCGCCCCAACGTTGATATTGGCAACGCTTGACAATTCCGTCTGGATCGCCGCGGTGACGTCCTCTTTGAACGTTGACCGCACCGTCTCTCGTGTCCAGAACCGCACATCGCGCACGCGCACCAGCGCAGTCATGAACATGATCAGCTCGCCCGCGACGGCAGGACCTTCGCGTACATCTGTCCGGATGACGAAGGTATCGCTATCCCACCAAGCGCCTGCAGAACGCAAAATGCCATCAATGAACTGCCTGCGCGTACCCGAAGCGATGTCCATCCCACTCGCGTCAAGCGTGGCGAGGAAATCCCCGTCGTCAGCGAGGTAGTGGCTTTCTCCAACATCCACAATCAGGAAACAGATACGATCCCCACCATCGCCCCCGAAGCCGCTAGCAGACACGGCTAGCCCATCTGCGGTTTCCTTGATAAGGATGTCCGCGCAGAAGTGCCGGCAGAGTGCGGTTTTCAGTGACTCGGCTACCATAGGTCTAACATGGTGGCTTGGCGTGGAATGGGCTGCTTAATTCGGAAGGTTTTGCATGCATAATCCCAGAACGACTCGCGTGTCCATGGGGTCATTCGGCGCGCCCCTGTTGGATTGGTTGGCAATCTCCCCGCGTGGCATGCCTGAATTGACTCTGGACCAACAACCAACAGATCACCGTCGCAATCGGCATGAATATGGATGCCCTCACCAGAGGCCCCATGTTGCTCTAAGCACGCGATGACGCCACGACCATGGGGAGCTTCCAGAACGAGCATGGCGCTCCATTTATCCATTCCGGGGCGAGCCTTAACCAGCAACAAGAACTCTGTTCCGACTGGCGAGACGGCGCTTGCGGACTTCCATTCCCACCCAGGCGGCATTTTCTGAGACTTTGGAAATACCGAGTATCGGGGCGGGAGGTCGGCTGTTGACCATGCCGTACTTTTGGACATCGCCTTAGGCACCACTATCATCTCGCGCGGGTCCATCCCCCTCACCCTCCCTCACCTCAACCACATGGGCTTAGCGGCTGGCGATTAGCGCCATCCCCCATACCAAACGCAGTTCGTTTCCTTCGCTCTCTCGACTACGCGGGAGGTCAAACGCGCTCGGCGACGCGCCCATGGAACAACTCAGATGAAGGCGCCGGAATAGGTTGGGGCCAGTTCACGACCTCCACCGTCCGAGTGCTCGGCGAGAAGATCTTTTCAAGACAGCGGGCCAGAACATATGGCGCGACAACACCCACGAGGCCCATCGCTGCAGCAGCAGCCTGTTGAGGGGCGCTCTGAGCGTGCGAAAGGTCGGCTATCGTACCAGCAGAAGCGAATCCCGCGACCAAAAAGACGACAATCCAAACAATCCTCATACCGACCTCGCACACGAGAGACGAGCGCATCCCATTAAGCGCTACCAAGGAGAGTGTAGAACGGAAATCTAAACAGTTTGTGACCGGTGGCAGTCCACAGATGCGTCGTGATGATTGAAGGTTCAGGAAAGACGCACACGATCCGGTCCCTGGTTCATAGAAGGCATGCGAGCGAATACGGACCTACCCGGAAAATTCACCACCCCTGAAGCTGAAGCCGAGGGGGCGTGGGATCGGTTAAGGTGCTGATTTCGTTTATGATTTTTGTGATGAAGCAGTCCCGCCACGGATCAACGGAGTTCAGGCTGGCGGAGAAGCCCTCCGTCACTTCGGGAGCGCCCCACGCAACTCCCACACTGCGCCAGACATGGCCTTCGCCATCCGCGGCCAATCCTGCATCATCACGGCTCCAAATCCCATTTTATTTTAGTTATCTCTAATCTGCAGAAATCGCGTTGTGCTGCAAAGGGGAATGGGGAGCAACCCGGCCCTGCCCGCTGTTTCGGTGTGGCTCCCTTCACCACGCCAGCGACCGACCATGCCTCCGCGCCCCGCGCCCCCTCTCGCCGACAAGGCGCCCTTCGACATAGACGAGGCGTTCCGGCGCCTGCGCCTGGCCGTGGCCGGACGCCCGAAGGCGGCCATGTTCGCGTTGCGCGACCGCGGCTATGGCAGCCCCTTCGAACAATTGGTCGGCAGCCTGATCTCCGCGCGGACGCGCGATGAGACCACCATCCTGGTGTGCGAGCGGCTGTTCGCCGTGGCGCGCACGCCGCAACAGATGGTCGCCCTGACGCCGGAGGCGCTGACCCGCCTGCTCGACGGCGCGACCTTTCCGGAACCGAAGGCCCGTGATATCCGGGTGCTGTCCCGCCGCATCATCACGGAGCATGGCGGCGAGGTTCCCGACACGCCGGACGCCCTGATGGCCTTTCACGGGGTCGGCCCGAAGATCGCGGCGCTGACCCTGGCGGTCGGCTTCGGGATACCGGCGGTGGCGGTGGACGTGCACGTGCACCGGATCGTCAACCGCTGGGGCTTCGTCGCCGCCCCGACGCCGGAGCGCACCATGGTCGCGCTGATGGAACTGCTGCCCCGCCATTACTGGGTGGAGATCAACGAGCGGCTGGTGCCCTTCGGCAAATGGATCTGCACCGGCGACCGCCCGCGCTGCTCCACCTGCGCCATGCTGTCCATGTGCCGGCAGGTGGGGGTGACGACCCACCGCTGAGGTTTCACGGCACCGGGATGCCACACTTCGCCGCAGGCCGCGACAATTGGTTGCGTTCCATCGCTGTTATTCTCCATTTTCGACGCGCCGCCACGGATAGGCAGCCGGTGCCTTTTCGAAACCACGGCATGGAGCGCCCGCGATGATCGTAGGAACCTGTTTGCGGACGGCGGCCATCCAGCGCGCCGCCCTTGCCGCCACGGCGCTCATCGCCTTGGCCAGCGCGGCCTCGGCGCAGGACAAGCCCGCGGCAGCACCGGGGCCGATCGTCAAGACCCTGCTTCAGGCCACCGCCACGGCGGACGGCAAGGCCTTCGCCTACCCGGAGGGAACACCGCTGGTGACGGCGCGGCTGGTCGAGCTGCCGCCCGGCGGCGAGATCATCCGCCACCGGCACGCCGTCTCGCCGTTCATCTACATCCTGGAGGGCGAGTTGACCATCGCCAGCGACAGCATGCCGACGCAAGTCTACAAGGCCGGCGATTCCTACATCGAGCAAGCGGCGTGGCACAGCGGCCGCAACCTGGGCGACAAGCCGATGCGGCTGCTATCGGTCTATCCCAGCGCGGAGGGCGTCGCCCTGTCCGAACGACCGCAGTGAACCCGCTCATGGGACCGGAGCGCGGCGGTTTGATCCACCTCATCGCGGGCAACGGCTAAGCTCGGCCATGGTCGCCGCCGATCCGTTGCCCATCCACCCCGGGAACCCCGCGATGATCCTGTACGCCCTGCGCTGCGCCTGCGGCCATGAATTCGAACAGTGGTTCAGGAGCATGGCCGATTACGACACCCAAAAGGCCGGCGGCCTGTCCTGCCCGTCCTGCGGCGGGACCGAGGTGTCGAAGGCGATCATGGCGCCGCGTATCGGCGCGTCGAAGCCGTCGCCCGCGCCGATGCCCACCTGCAACCCGTCGGGCTGCGGCAACGCCATGTGCCCGATGTCGCAAATGGCCTGAACGCGGACCCGAACGGAGGGCCTGAACGGAGGGATGGCCTGAGCCGGCGGGCCGCCTACCGCCGTCCACGCCCGCCGCTGCTGAGCGGCGGCAAGGCGCCGGTGGTCAGCTCCTCGCGGCGGCGGCCGCTGCCGAAGCTCGGCTCGCGGCGCTGCTCGCGCGGGCCGTCGTCGCGCGGCGACGGCCGCGGGGCGTTGGCCCGCCCGCTGCGCCACCACGCGAAGCCGATCCCGAGCACCGTCGCCCCGATCACCCCCATTACCCCATAGCGGGCGCCGTTGGCGGCCCAGCCCGGCAGCATCGACCCGCCGTCAGCCGCCGGTTCGACCACCGGGACCGGCTGACCGGACGGGGTGGTTGCGGTGACGCTGGCCCGCGGCGCGGCCTGGGGCACCGGCCCCTGCCCCTGAGAGGACGCCGTGGCGGACGCGCTGGGGGCCGCGGAAGCGAAGGCGCCGGACGGGCCGCCCGACGAAGGGCTGCCGCTGGTCACCGGCGGCCCGGCGCTGAACTGGGCACCGCCGCCGACACTGCCTGTCCCGCTGTCGATTCGCTGGGTGGGAGCGGCGCGGGGCACCACCTCGCGCTGCGGCTCGCGCGGCGCCTGGCCGGGGCCGCCGCCACCGATCTTCTGCTGGGCGAGGTTCCCGACCGTCGCGGGGGCCTTGCCCTCCCGCTCGCCCATCATCTTGGCGATGGTCGCCTTGTCGAGCTGGTGGGTCACCGGCAGTCCGTGGGCGGCCTGATACTTGCCGAGCGCCGCCTTCGTCTCGGCGTGCATCTGGCCGTTGGCCCGCCCGCCGATGTTGTAGCCCTTGTCCTTCAGGATGGTCTGGGCCCATTGGATGTCCGCCGTCGACTGCGCACGGGCCGGAGCGCCCGCCAGCAGACCCGCCGCCAGAACCGGCACCGCCACAGCCAACGCGACCGCGCGGCGCGCGCGATGCGAACCACCCGTCATGACCATCCTCCGTCCGAAACACCAACCGACCATCGCCCGCCCACTATCGTGGATGCGCGATCGTGTTACCAGATTGCGGCGAATTCCCGGGCGCGATTTTTGTGCGCCTGCGTTGCAGCGGCATCAGGTCCCCCCTTCGCCGGTGGCATCCGGAAGGATCGGCGGATTCCCCATCCGTTGACCGATGCACGCGCAAAAACGTGGTATAGATCGGCCGAGGCGTTTTGTGGGAGGCCATGGCATGGCGACTCTGAGACACGCGATCCTGGCGGGCGGAACGCTGATGCTGGCGGCCTGCGGCAGCACCCCGGCCTACCGGGAATGGACGGCCACGGAAACCACGGCGACCGCCGCCTACGACGAGTGCACCGAGCAGGTGGACAACACCATGCGGTTGCGCGGCTATCCCTACCGCCCGCTGCCGGAAACGCCGCAATTCCGCTACCGCAAGGAAATCTTCGCCCTGTGCATGCGGCGCAAGGGCTACACCGCCGAGGATTGAGCCGTCCTTACGGCCCCGGCAGGCCGTAACGCAGGTAGAGCAGGCCGCCGATCAGCAGCCCTGCCAGCACCACCGCGGCGTAGAAGCGCAGCGGCAGCGGAACCCTTTCCCGCCGCAGCGACGCCGCAGTTGCGCCCTTGGTCGCGCCCCTGGCCGCAACGCGCGGCGGCGGTCTCGGCGGAGCCGGCGGGCGCCCCGTCCCGGCCGCTCCCCCCTGGTTGGGATCATGCAGTTCGATGAGCTTCCAGTTGAATTCGATCCCGTCGCCGCCGGCGCCGGCGTTGTGGTCGAGCTGGATCAGGCGGAAATAGGCGCGCGGGTTCACCCGCACCATCAGGTTGAAGCGGGCGCGGGCGTGGTCGAGATCCTCCCCGACCTCCAGTGTCTTCCAGCCCTTGCCGCGCGCCTTCTGGATGGCGAAGCGCGTCGGCTGGGCAGCGGCAACAGGCGCCATGATCGCGGTCCCCATCACCGAACAGCGGCGTCTTACGCCGAGGTCGGAACGCCCTTCCTGCGGATCACGTCGGCGTACCAGCGGTAGCTGGCCTTGGGACGGCGCTCCAGGGTCTGGCGGTCCACCTCGATCAGGCCGAAGCGGCGCTGATAGCCCTCGGCCCACTCGAAATTGTCCAGCAGGCTCCACACGAACCAGCCCCGCAAGTCGACCCCCTCCTCCAGCGCCTGATGCCCGGCCAGCATGTGGCGGCGCAGGTAGCTGATGCGGTCGTCGTCCTGGACGAAGCCCTTCGGCCCGGTCTGCTCAGGATAGGCGGCGCCGTTCTCCATCACATAGACCGGCGGGTTGCCGTATTCCTGCTTCAGCTCAATCAGGATCTCGGCGATGCCGTCCGGCTCCACCGGCCAGCCCATCCCGGTCGTCGGCGTGCCCTCCGGCGGGGAGCCGTAGCCGGTGCCGAACAGGCCCGCCGGGTCCGGCTGCTGGTGCATCCGGCTGTAGTAGTTGATGCCCAGGAAGTCGATGGGCTGGCGGATCGCCTCCAGGTCGCCGGCCTTGACCAGCGGGGCGAAGCCGTCGCGCAAAAGCTCCGGATACTCCCCGCGCAGCAGCGGGTCGAGGCAGGCGCGGTTCCACACCGCATCCCACATCAGCGAGGCGGCGTAATTGGCGTCCAGCCCGCCGACCGGCCAGACCGGCTGGAGCGACAGCACGGTGCCGAGCTGCCAGCCCTTGGCCCCGCCCGCCGCGCGCAGCGCCTTCAGCGCCATGCCCTGGGCGAGGTTCTGATGGTGGATCGCCTTGAAATAGTTGCCCTTGCCGGTCATCCCCGGAGCGTGGCCGCCCAGCCCGTGGCCGAAGATGGCGTGGACGGACGGCTCGTTCAGCATGGACCAGTGCTTGGCGCGGTCGCCGATCCGCGCGGCGACGAGCTGGGCGTAGTCGGTGAACCAGCCGGCGATGTCGCGGTTGGTCCAGCCGCCGCGGTCCTGGAGCGCCTGGGGCAGGTCCCAATGGTACAGGCAGGGCCAGGGCGCGACGCCCTTGGCGAGCAGCGCGTCGGTCAGCCGGTCGTAGAAATCCAGCCCCTCCGCGTTGGCCGGGCCGGTGCCGGTCGGCTGGACGCGCGGCCAGGCGACGGAGAAGCGGTAGGCGTTCATCCCCGCCGTCGCCATCAGGTCCACATCCTCGGCGTAGCGGTTGTAATGGTCGCAGGCCACGTCGCCGGTGTCGCCGTTGGCCACCTTGCCGAAGGAATGGCTGAAGGTATCCCACACGCTGGGGCCGCGCCCGCCGACGGTCACCGCCCCCTCGATCTGGTAGGAGGAGGTCGAGGCGCCCCAGACGAACCGGTCGGGGAAGGCGGCCAGCGCTTCCGACGGCTGGGCCACCGCGGCGCGGCGCGTCGTCAGAAAGGCCCCGGCCGAGGCCGCCAGCCCGGTGGCCGCCGCCGCCTTCAGGAAACTCCGCCGCCGCATACCGAATTCCTCTCGCCGTCCGGGTCGTCCGCGACAATGTAAGAAGACCGGGCGTCAGCGCAACAGGCGCCTCGCATCGGAATGCCCGTGTAACCGGTTTGGCCGGTGTAGGCGTAACCTGGACCGTGGGGTATTATGGCGTCATGAACGGACTCGTCATGTTTTTGCTGATCGTGGCGCTCGGCCTCGTCGTGGCGTCGCTGTTCTCCGGGCTGTTTTTCATGGCGCGCGGCGGACAGGGCGATTCGCGCAAATCGAACCGGGCGATGCGGATGCGCGTCGCGCTCCAGGGGGTGGCGTTGGTGCTCTTCCTGCTCGCCATCCTGACCCACGGCTGATTGAGGACACCCACAGGAATCATGGTCAAGCTGACGCGCATCTACACCCGCGGCGGGGACCGCGGCGAGACCTCGCTCGGCGACGGGCGCCGCGTGCCCAAGCACGACCCGCGCGTCACCGCCTACGGCACGGTGGACGAGGCGAACGCCGTCATCGGGCTGGTCCGGCTGCACACCGCGGACCGGCCGGAAACCGACGCCATGCTGGCGCGAATCCAGAACGACCTGTTCGACCTGGGCGCCGACCTCTGCACGCCGGAGGCGGAGGACCCGCCCTACCCGCCGCTGCGCATCCTGGAGTCGCAGGTCGACCGGCTGGAGGCGGAGATCGACGCGATGAACGCCGACCTCGCCCCGCTCACCTCCTTCATCCTGCCCGGCGGCTCGCCGGCGGCGGCGCATCTGCATCTGGCCCGCACCGTGGTGCGCCGCGCCGAGCGGCTGATGACCGAACTGGCGGAGGTGGAGCCGGTCAACCCGGCGGCGGTCAAATACGCCAACCGCCTGTCCGACCACCTGTTCGTGCTGGGCCGGACACTGAACGCGAACGGAACGGCGGACGTGCTCTGGGTTCCGGGTGCAAACCGTTGATGCAATTCCGCCTCCTTCGCGCTTGCGGCGTGGGCGGCGTTGACAGCCAAAACGTCAACTCCTATGGTCGCAGCGCTGTCACAAGCTGCCCGATTCGGCGCCAGCGGCGAAGGTGCGCCTGCATAATTCAAGAAAAGGGTGGGATATGAAGGTCCTCGTCCCGGTCAAGCGGGTGGTCGATTACAACGTCAAGATCCGCG
>NZ_QLKQ01000117.1 GCF_003349955.1 Azospirillum brasilense | reverse complement strand
TTCCAAGCCTCAGCGGAGGAAAAAGGCCGGAATATGTTCGTTTTTCCGCAGCCTGTTAGCGTAAAATCGCTTTTTCCAGAAAGCACACGCCGCGCCAGTGCCAAGTGTCGCGGTATTTCCCAAGTGGCTCTCCCCGATCTTCGGTGGTGGTACACCATGGTCGGGGAGTGTCCACGCAGCCGCTCAGCAAGCTACGCTTCGTACGCCGGACAGAGTCAGGGCGGTCTGGCCTTCTTGGCCTCCATGCTTCTTGAGGGGGATGACGCTGTTCCGCAAAGCAAAAAGCGGAGAAACAGCGGTCGTGATGAAGAGTTCATATCTTTACCTGAGCCATCGTCAGGGGCCGTGTCAAGCCTCTCCGGACACAGCAAATTGTGCAAGGAGGGCCGCCCCAGACCCAACCTGTTGATTGAAGGGCCTCCTACGGTTTTGATGAATTCGTTCTGAAACAGAAATAATCCATATCTTACAATGGGTTCATGGGCTTTCAAGCTGACCATCACATGGAAGACGCAAAACACTTGCGCTTCGACTTCTAAAAACTCATCCCGTACTGGAGCGCCAATCGCGTTTAAGCAACCCCTTCTTTAGACAGTTCGGTCTAGACCGATTCCTGTCTTCATACCGAATCGAGCAGGCTGTCCCTGCGACTCGGGCCATAAACTACGTTCGCTGAGTAAGAGGTCACGACTTACTTCCGCCAGAGGAAGCTCATAGAGTAAAAATGAAGAGGCGGATACCCCATCACCCCCGCTGCGCCAGCCGCTCCATCTCCTTCGCCCAGCCCGCGTAGTTCTTGTGGAACTCCGCCAGCGCCTGATCGGTCCGGGTGCGCTCGGCCATCGCCCGCAGCAGCGGCGCCTGGGCCGCCGCCAGCTCCCGCGCGTCGGTGCGCCGGGTCGCCGTCAGGAAGGACGACAGGCTGGTCACCAGCTTTCCCCCCGCCGGGGCCGCCGCCATCTTCGCCAGATCGTTGACGATCCACGGCATGTATTTCAGCACATAGTCGGCGTAGGTGCGCATGACCGGCGCCTGCTCCAGCAGCTCGGCGCGCTCGCGGTCGAAATCCTTGCGGTCGAGGATGGCGTGGTTGCGGTAGACGACCGGCGCCTCCGCCGAGACGTCGCACTCCCAGCCCTTGCGCGGAACCAGCAGATCGGCCTGATCCTTTTCCTCGCGGTAGGGGTAAAAGGGCATGGTCCGGCAGCGCGACGGCTTGTCGGCGTGGATGCCGCAGAGGTTGTCCGGCTGGAGCGCCGGACAGGGAAAGTGGTTCGGCAGATAGGCGGTGGGCTGGATCAGCACCGCCACCGTCTTGCGGTTGGGCAGACGCACGCTGGTGCCCAGCCGGGTGGCGAGGTCGTAGGATTTGGCGTTCGACCGCACCACCGTCCAGACCAGCGCCAGCGGGAAGCGCACGGCGTGGGCCACCGCGTCGGTGAGCGTCAGCGGCAACAGCCCGTGGCAGCATTTTCCGCAGGCGGTGCAGGCGAAGCGGGGTTCCATGATCCGGGTCCGCCCTCAGCGGCCGCAGCAGGCCTTGAACTTCTTCCCCGACCCGCAAGGGCAAGGCTCGTTGCGGCCGACCTTGACGACCCGGCGCGGCTCGCCCTTCGGGTTCACCTCGCCAGCGCTGTAGAGCCATTGGCCGTCGATGCGGCGGAAGGACGCGCGCTCGTGGTGGCGCATGTCCTGGCCGTCGCGGCGGAACTGGATCAGGAATTCGACGGTGCCCTCGTCGCCCTCCTCCGTCGCGCGCAGCACGTCGAGCCGCTGCCAGTCGCACTCGTCGGCCACCCGCTCCGCCTCGGCGCGGTTGAAGTCCTCGCGGATTTCCGGCGCGTGGGTGCGTTCCACATGGTCGAGGTCGTGGCGCACGAAGGCGGTGTAGCGCGACCGCATCAGCGCCTCGGCCGTCGCGGCGGGCGCGCCGGCCAGGATCGGGCCGCAGCAGGTCTCGAAGGAAAGGCCCGAACAGCAGGGGCAGGCGGAGGAGGTCATGGCGCGCGGGTCCGTCGGTGGGTCCGGGGCTGGTGTGGCAGGATGGGCCAGCCCGGTCAAGCGCTGCGGACCAAACACATCGGACGGACAGGTAAGGTCAGGCCGAACGGGCGCGACGCGGTTCGGACGGGGTGTGGACCGCCGGCTTCACGATGGCGCGCAGCTCCTCGAGGAAGGCGCGGCCGGTGTCGGTGAGCGTGACGATCTTGCGGCGGCGTTCGCGCGGGTCTTCCTGGGCCTGGACGAGGTCGAGTCCGGCCTTCCCGAAGCTGTGCCAGCGGCTGAGGGCCGCGACGTTGCGCGACGCGGAGGATTGGGCGATGCCCAGCCGTTCCGCAAGCTCGCCGATGGAGATCCCTTCGTTCTGCGCGATCGTCATGAAGGACAGCGCGTACTGGATCGGCAGGTCGGGATCGAGCTTGCGAAACGCCTCGAGCACATGGACGACGGTGGTCACCTCGTCAGGGCGAATGTGGGCCGGCATCAGCGACCCTCCCCGAGCGAGGACCCCATCGGGCCGGTGTGTAGATGATGTTCAGGCGTCCAAGCCATATCACGAATTCCCCGTTATCCCGCCGGGCGTCGAAAAAACGATCCGGAGAGGCCCAGTGGGCGTGCTCAACGAAGACCGAACGACCGCAAAACCCCAAAAAGACACACATGGCTTCCTCTCGATATCCGGAATTCGCGTTCCAATGCGCTGGGTTGAAGAAGGGAGCCGTTAGCTCGCCGGGCGGTATGGGCGGACCAATCGCCCTGTCGGCGATTCGGGGTGGTGGGTACGATGGCTTTCATCGTGGTCTCCGTGGGTTGAAGAAAGGCAGGGGTTGAAGGAAGGCGCGGCCCCGAAGGGAAACCGCAGGATCGGGTATCGCCGGTCAGCGATACGCTTGCAACGTCAAAAATGACCGGGCGTCCGAAAGGTTCCGCTCCCGGATGTGTTGGGCCGGGACATAGCCCGCTTCGGTTCCGTCCAGCCCGATGTCGCGCCGCAGATGGGCGCTCAGCGTCTCCACCCCGGCATCGTCGCCGGCGGTGTCCAGCCACTGCCGCAGCAGGGCGTTCCACAAGGTTTGCATGACTCCTCTCCTTGGTGCAGAGGAGCAATTAATCCGCTATCGGATGATTTCCGTCAAGCCCGATTTCCGCGTGCCGGACCAAGCGGTTGGGCTGCTCCGCCTTCGCCCTTGGCGAACCGCCTTTTCCACGGTATGGAGTCCCGTCATGAAGGC
The DNA here is from genome assembly GCF_003349955.1 of Azospirillum brasilense. Classification (GTDB taxonomy): domain Bacteria; phylum Pseudomonadota; class Alphaproteobacteria; order Azospirillales; family Azospirillaceae; genus Azospirillum; species Azospirillum brasilense_B. The sequence goes on along the minus strand of NZ_QLKQ01000117.1, from coordinate 11,473 downwards.
GACCCCAAGTACCACCGGCATCGCGCTCTGACGCGTCCGACGCGCAGAGCCTGAACGCGCGCCCCCCGATAGGGGAGCCCGCGGTGTGCGCCTGCGCCCGCGCGCAGGCCGGAAGCCGCCGGATGGCGGCTCACAAGCCGTGAGTGGTTTGATGGAAAACGTCTTCGAAAGCCCGTTCAAGGGCATCACGCTGGACCAGCAGGTCACCAACCCGAACATCGTCGTCGGCCGGTACAGCTATTATTCCGGCTATTACCATGGCCACAGCTTCGACGACTGCGCCCGGTTTCTTCTTCCGGACGAGGGCGTCGACCGGTTGGTGATCGGCAGCTTCTGCTCGATCGGATCCGGCGCGGCCTTCATCATGGCGGGCAACCAAGGCCACCGGAACGACTGGATCAGCACCTTTCCCTTCTTCTGAATGCCCGAGGTGCCGGCCTTCGCCGGCGCGCGGAACGGCTATCGGCCAGCCGGCGACACGGTGATCGGCAACGACGTCTGGATCGGGTCGGAGGCCATCGTCATGCCCGGCGTCACCATCGGCGACGGCGCCGTGATCGGCACGAGGGCGCTGGTGACGCGGGACGTCGAGCCCTACGCGATCGTGGGCGGCAACCCCGCCCGGGTGATCCGGAAGCGCTTCGACGACGATCTCATCGCGTTGCTGCTCGCGATGAAGTGGTGGGATTGGTCCGATGACCAGTTGCAGGAGGCCATGCCGATCCTGACCAGCGGCGACGTTGCGCGCCTGCACCGTCACTGGCAGGACGTGATCAAAGCCGCCTGACGGCAACCTTGTCGGCTTCGCCTGTTCATCGGCAGGCGAAGCCGACCCCCGTGAGCGACGGAACGCTCAGGGGGGCGGACGGCCGCCGACGCGGGCGTCCCACCCCAGCATGGCGACCTCGGCCACGGCCTCCAGCTCGGCGCGCTCCGCGCCGTCGCGGGCGAGGATCGACATGCCGGCCTGCACCGTCTGCACGAAACGGGCGAGCGCGTGGAGATCGACCGAGGCCGGGATCTCGCCTTCGGCCACGGCCCGCGCCAGACGCTCCGTCAGGATGTCGACCGCCGAGGCGCGCGCCGACCGCACCACCTCGCCCAGCTCGGCGTGCCCCTCGCTGCCGACCGCCGAGAGCGTCACCATGCAACCGCGCGGGATGTCGCCGCGGCAGCCGGTGAGCGCCGCGGCCGAGTCCATCAGCAGCCCCATGACCGCCTCGCGGGCGGTGCCGGCGGTGAAGAAGCGCCCCCAGACCAGCCCCTCGTAGCTCTTGCGGTAATGGTTCACCGCCTCGACGTAGAGCGCCTCCTTCGAGCCGAAGGCGGCGTAGAGGCTGGGTGAGCCGATCCCCATGGCCTCCGTCAGGTCGGCGATGGAGGTCGCCTCGTAGCCCTTGGTCCAGAACAGGCGGGTGGCCTGGGTCAGGGCGGCCTCGCGGTCGAAGGCGCGCGGCCGTCCGCGCCCACGGGCGGGCGGCGGTGCCGATGCCCCGTCATCGGCGGACGGTGTCGGACGTGATTTCTGCATCGAACACTATTTAATCCTGGCGTGGCGTGGGGGCAATGGCCTCGGACAGCCGCGCTCCATTTCTGTGTCGATCAACACAAAAAACATTGACCGCGGCGCCGAACGCCTCTAGCTATTTTTGTATCGAACGACACAGAAATGACGGATCATGGTTGAACCGAGTGGTGAGTTGGTTGGCAAGCGCGCCCTGGTGACGGGCGGTTCGCGGGGCATCGGCGCCGCCATCGCGCTGGCGCTCGCCGACAAGGGCGCGGATGTGGCGATCTCCTACGAGCGGTCGGCCGAGCGCGCCACCGAGGTGGTCCGGGCGATCGAGGCGAAGGGCCGGCGCGCCGTCGCCATCCAGGCCGACAGCGCCGACCCGGCGGCCATGGCGGCCCTGGTCGGCCGAACGGTGGAAGCGCTCGGTGCGCTCGACATCCTGGTCAACAACGCCGGCATCGCCCGCCAGGGCCTGGTCGCCGAGATGAGCCTCGCCGACATCGACGCGCTTCTGGACGTCAACGTGCGCGCTGCGGTGCTGGTGGCGCAGGCGGCCATCCCGCATCTGAAGGAGGGCGGACGCATCGTCTTCATCGGGTCGTGCCTCGCCGACCGCATCACCGCGCCGGGCGTCACCGTCTATTCGATGACCAAGTCGGCGCAGATCGCCCTGACGCACGGCCTCGCCCGCGAACTCGGCCCGCGCGGCATCACGGTGAATCTGGTCCAGCCGGGGGCGACCGACACCGACATGAATCCCGCCGACGGCGCCCATGCCGAAATCCTGCGCTCGCAGACTCCGCTCGGCCGCTACGGCAAGCCGGAGGACGTGGCGGCGGCGGTGGCCTTCCTGGCCAGCCCGGCGGCCCGTCAGATTTCCGGGGCCACCCTGACGGTGGACGGCGGCCTGAACGCCTGAAAGGCCTGAACGCCTGAATCCGGAACCGGTTCGGGGAAGCCTTTGTTCGAAAAGGCTCTCCCGGACGGCTTCGGCCAAGGATTAACAATTCGTTAACGACGAATATGGGGCGACCCGAGGAACGCCCACACCAGCGACGGAGACGCGACAGATGCGCCACGCACCGATGAAAACGGCCGTTTCCCCCACAAAACGGCCGCCGCCGCGGAGTGCCGCCCGATGAGCCGCTCCGCGACGCTCGACGGGCTGCGGGGCTATTTCCTCGTCTTCATGATGGTGAACCACGTGGTGCTGGCCGGCGGCGTGCTGCTCGCCAAGGTCAACCACGCCGAACTCGGCTATGTGCAGGACGCCCAGGGCTTCGTGCTGCTGTCGGGCATCGTCGCCGGGATGTACTACACCCGCGTCTGGACCCAGCGTTCGCCCGAGGCGGCGCGGCGACGACTGTTCGCCCGCGCCCGCGAGCTGTACGTCTCGACCATGCTGGTGATCGCGCTGGTCACCGCCATGGTGGTGCTGGTCCCCGGCGCGCGGGAGCCGCTGGGCGGCTTCCTCGGCCATCTGGCCGGACTGGAGCCCGGCACCCTGCTGGCGAGCGCGCTCCTTCTGCATTCCCCGACCTTCACGGATCTGCTGATCCAGTACATCCTCTACCTCGCGGCGACCCCGCTGCTGCTCCGCCTGATCCTCGACGGCCACGCCCGCAAGGTCGCGCTGGGCAGCGCCGCGCTGTGGGCCGCCGTGCAGATGGGCCTGCATGTGCCGGTGCTGAGCGCGCTCGACGACGGGCTGGGGCGGCTCAGCGACGGGCTGGCGGTGCGCGGGCCGTTCAACCCGCTCGCCTGGCAGGTGCTCTACGTCGCCGGGCTGCTGATCGGCAGCGCCGTGCAGCGGGGCCGCTTCCACGCCGACCGCTGGTTCCCGGTCGAGCGGCCGCCCTGGCTGGTTCCGGCGCTGGTCACCGTGGTGGTCTGCGCGGCCTGGCACCTGTCCTTCGTCCATGAGTTGGTCAGCCCGATCGTCGGCGAGCGTTTCCTGCGCTACGTCGACCGCACCGAGTTCAGCCTCGTCTACCTCGCGAACTTCGCGGCGCTGGCCTACGTCGTCTCCTGGCTGCTCATCGCCGGGCCGCGGTCGTCCCATCCGGTCGCCGCCGGCACCGCCCGGCTGCTCACCGCGCTGTTCAACCTGCCCTTCCTCCGGCTGCTGGGGCGGCATTCGCTGCAGGTCTACCTGTTCCACGTCCTGGTCGCCTACGCGATCCTGCTGATCGACCTGTTCGGCGGACCCTTCAACCAGCTGACCAAGGCGGTCCTGCTGCTCGCCAGCGTCGCCAGCCTCGCCATCCCCGCCCTGTGGCGGGAGCGGAGCCGCGCCAAGCCGGCGGAGCGGGGCGCCGTCCGGATGGGCTCGTCGCGGGGCTGAACGCGCCAGGGCCAGGACGGACGGAATTCCTCTTGTCCTGGACAAGCCCGCCCCGCTGGGTCAAAGAGAAAGCATCAAAAGGGGTGGGACCGGTGGAAGGGCCATCGCCCGGCCGATCCCCGCCCGCCCTTTCGCTGCTGAGGACAATCGACCCGCGTGACGAGACGCGCCCATCATCGGTGGTTCGGGACCTTGGCCGCCGCCCTGCTGGCGGTGACGTTGGCCCCGGCGCTGGCCCCGGCGCCGGCCCATGCCGACCCCCGCTTCGTGCCCGGCCCCTGCTGGTTCTCCGTGCCGGAGGGCGAGGCCGCGCTGTGCGGGACGGTCGGCGTGCCCGACCGGCGCGACCGGCCGGCGGCGCGGGCCTTCCGGCTGCCGGTCGTCGTCCTGCTGTCCACCGCCAAGCAGCCGTCCCCCGACCCCGTCCTGTTCCTGGAGGGCGGGCCCGGCGCCTCCCCCTTCGGCAGCGGCGAGGCGGTGGAGGAGCGGATGGAGGTGTGGTGGTCGCTGACCGCCGGCTTCCGCCGGTCGCGCCACGTCGTTCTGTTCGACCCGCGCGGCGCCGGGCGGGCCGAGCCGGACACCGACTGCCCGGAGCTGGACGTGCTGGGCGCCTCCCCCCGCCTGCGCCCGGTGTCGCGGGACCGCCGCGCCGCGCTGGAGCGCACGGCCATCGCCGCCTGCCGAGACCGCTTCACCGCCGCCGGGCTGGACGGCGCCATGTTCACCACACCCATCGCCGCCGACGACGCCATGGACGTCGCCGCGGCGCTGGGCGCGCAGCGGGTCAACCTGTTCGCGGTGTCCTACGGCACGCGGGTGGCGCTGGAGATCCTGCGGCGCCACGGCGGGCGGGTGCGCACGGCGGTGCTCGACTCCATCTACCCGCCCGACGTCAACGCGACGGAGGAGGCGCCCTGGCTGGCGCACCGGGCGTTCAAACGGCTGTTCGACGACTGCGCGGCCAACCGCGTGTGCCGCGCCGCCTACCCGGATCTGGAGCGCCATCTGCTGGAACTGGTGGAGCGGCTGGGCAAGGCCCCGGTGGACGTGCCGGTGGGCGACCCGGAGATTCCGCGCTGGGTACGGCTGGACAGCGCCGCCGCCCTGTCGGCCCTGTTGGAGGCGATGGCCGAGGGCGAGAGCGTGCCCCGCCTGCCCGCCCTGATCGAACGGGCGTGGCGCGGGCGCTACGACCGTCTGACCGACTGGGTGCCCGCCCCCTGGCTGGGCGACCCCGACTCGGCGGAGGGCATGGCCTTCTCCATCGAATGCCGGGAGACGGTGAATTCCGCCGACCCGCTGCGGCTGGCCGAGGCCGCCCGCCGCTTCGCCCCCTACGGCGCCGTCACCGCCGACGATCCCGGCCGGCGCGTCTGCGCCCAATGGCCCGCCGCCGCCCAGGAGGCGTCGGAGCGGCTGCCGGTGGCCAGCGCGGTGCCGGTGCTTCTGCTGTCCGGCGCCTACGACCCGCTGACCCCGCCGGAGTGGGCGGAGCGCGCCGCGACGACCCTGCCGAAGAGCCGGCATCTGGTCTTCCGCAGCGCCGGCCATCTGGTCACCGCGTCGGACGACTGCGCCGTCGCCATGGCCGCCCAGTTCGTGGAGTCGGAAAGCCTGCCCGCCAACGCCTGCCCGGCGGCGGCCAAGCCGCCGGGGTTCCAGCCGCCATGAACTCTACTTCAGCGCGTCCAGCATGAAGGCCGGCAGGGCGAAGCTGGCAACGTGGATGTCGGGCGTGTAGTAGCGGGTGGCCAGCCCCGCCGCCTCGAAGCGCGGGCGGATCGCCTCCGCCGTCTGGCGGCGCAGCGCCGCGTCGTCGGTGGCCCAGCCGAAGGCCATGAAGCCGCCGTAGTAGCTGGGCACCGGCGCCACGAAGAAGCTCGCGTCCGCGAACAGCCGGCCGAGCCGCCGGTGGCTGTCCTTCAGCTCGCCCGGCTGGAGGAACGGCACGCCGTTCTGGGTGACCAGCACGCCGCCGGGGGTCAGCCGCGCCTTGCAGTCGGCGTAGAACGCCTCGGTGAAGAGGACGGCGCCCGGCCCGTGGGGGTCGGTGGAATCGACGATGATGACGTCGAACCGCTCCGCCGTCTCCTTTACGAAAGCGCAGCCGTCGGCGATCACCAGATCGGCGCGCGGGTCGTCGAAGGCGCCGGCGCTGATCGACGGCAGATGGGCGATGGACAGGTCGACCACGGAGCGGTCGATCTCCACCATCGTCACCCGCTCCACCGCCTTGTGCTCCAGGCAGCGGCGCAGCATGCCGCCGTCGCCGCCGCCGACGATCAGGACGCGGCGGACCCGCCCATGGGCCAGGATCGGCACATGGGTCAGCATCTCGTGATAGACGAACTCGTCGCCCTCGGTGGTCTGGACGACCCCGTCGAGCGCCATCACGCGGCCCAGGACCGGGTTCTCGAAGATCACCAGGTCCTGGAGGGCGGTGCGGTCACGATGCAGGACGCGGCCCATGCGCAGGCGCTGGGCCACGTCCTTGTGCAGCGTCTCGTCGTACCAGCCGGAGCCGGAGTCGCTCATGACCCGGTTTCGCCGCGCAGCAGCTCGTCGCACTTCACGCCGGTGGGCTTGAAGGCGCGCTCCAGCACCGGGATGGCCTTCATGGGCTGGGCGTCGCCGCACATGAAGATGTCCAGCGCGGCGTAGCCGCGTTCCGGCCAGGTGTGGATGCTGATGTGCGACTCGGCGAGCACCGCCACGCCGGAGATGCCGCCGTTCGGCGTGAAATGGTGCAGGTGGATGTGCAGAAGCGTCGCCCCGGCCACCTCCACGGACTCGATCAGCGTGGAGCGGACATGGTCCAGCTCGTCCAGACGTTCGGCGCCCCACAGATCGACGATCAGGTGCGTGCCGGCGCAGACCTTGCCATCGCGGACGATGAAATGATCCTTGCGGTCGTCTGTGGATTCCTTCCAGGGACCAGAAGTCACGTTGGTCCGGCTGGAGATTTGACCTTCCGTTTGGGCTTTCCTTGGATCGCTTCCCAAGTCCATCCCCAATTGGAAGAGAGAAGCGGTCTTCGCCATCGTTCTCCCCCATCAGCAGATGTTCCGCGCGGGTGGCGCGGAGAAGGGGGGCATATGGGACAAATTCGCATGCGAATCAACACAATTCTGTCCCGGCATCCCCTTTGTGCTTGGCGGCACGCCCCTGGCGCGGGGCGCGGCGGCGGCGCATAATCGGCTGTCCGCACCGTCCGGAGGTCCCCGCCATGACCCGCAAGCCGCTGATCGGCGTTCCCGCCTGCACCCGCATGATGGGGGAGCATCCCTTCCACGTCGTCGGCGACAAGTATGTCCGCGCGGTGTCGGACGGGGCCGGCGGCATGCCGCTGCTGATCCCGGCGTTGGGGACGGCGCTGGACATGGACGAGGTGGCGGGACGGCTCGACGGGCTGCTGGTCACCGGAAGCCCGTCAAACGTCGAGCCGCACCGCTACGGCGGGTCGCCCAGCGAGCCGGGCACCCTGCACGACCCGGAGCGCGACGACACCACCCTGCCGCTGATCCGCGCCGCGCTGGAGATGGGCGTGCCGCTGCTGGGCATCTGCCGCGGCTTCCAGGAGCTGAACGTGGCGCTGGGCGGCACGCTGCACCAGCGGGTGCACGAGGTGCCGGGCTACGCCAACCACCGCGAGGACAAGGCGGCGCCGCTGGCCGTGCAGTATGGGCCGTCGCACCGCGTGCGGCTGACCCCCGGTGGCGTGCTGGAGGGGCTGGCCGGCGGCGCCGCGGCGGTGACCGTCAACTCCTTGCACGGGCAGGGCGTCGACCGGCTGGCCGACGGGCTGATCGTGGAGGCGATGGCCGAGGATGGGCTGGTCGAGGCGGTGCGGGTGGCCGGGGCGCCGGCCTTCGCGCTGGCCGTGCAGTGGCACCCGGAATGGCGGTTCTGGGAGAACCCGCTGTCGGCGGCGATCCTGCGCGCCTTCGGAAGCGCCGCCGCCGACCGGGCGCGGCGGCGCCTTTCCTGAAAATACGGTTTCAGGACAATAGATTAGGTCAACAATTGGCGGGTGCCGCGTGCCCAGGAATTGGGCACGCCGCCCTCAACCCATCGGCGTCAGCCAGCCCGCGAGATGCGGCGCAGGAAGTCGATGAGCTGCCCCTGCTCCTCGGCCGAGAGATCCTTCACCATGGCCTTGTCATGGGCCTGGATGCGCGGAATCAGCTCGTCCAGCAGCTTCTCCCCTTCCGGGGACAGGCGGAGCGCGTAGGAGCGGCGGTCGTTGGGCGAGGGCGCCCGGATGACCAGACCGCGCGACTCGAGCCGGTCGATGACCGCGACCATGGTCGAACGGTCGATGCCCACCGCCGAGCCCAGGTCGGACTGGGACAAGCCCTCGTTCTCCTTGATCATGATCAGGACGCCGAACTGTCCCGGCGTCATGTCGTGAGGCGACACGGCGTTCTGGAAGCTCTGGAACACGGCCACCTGCGCCTTGCGCAGATTGTAGCCGACGAGCTCCGGCAGAGGGCCGAGGGCCATCTTTCCGGACTTGCTCGGACGCTGGCGGGTGCGCCGGTCCGAGGGGGTGGGGCGGTCGATGTCGGTCAACGTGAAAGCCGTCGTTTATTGACTGGTCTATTGGTCGTGTAAAATGCAGGCAGGTGCCGATTTTGTCAGCAAGAACCACACAATCCGCATCATATGCATAGCACCCATTCCCGTTACGCATTGGTTCCACCCGGAAGCGGCTCCACCTCTACCCCTATGAAGTGATCGCGCTCCTGACCCCGGACCCCCCGGAAACAGGCATACCGGCGCGGTTGCCCGCCGACGGTTCATTCCCCTGCCGCAGACGGGTTCCAAACAATGGAGCTTCCGACGCCCGGTCCCCCCCAGACCGGGCGTCTTCGCGCCAAAGCCCCGGCCCAACGGCTGGGGCTTTTTTCCGGTGCTCTTTCCGGTAGGGTGGTTGCCCGAACCGCACCCCCTCCGAAAGAAAGGCGCGCCATGGCCTACGCCATTCCCCTGTGGCCCCAGCCCACCGTTCCGGTCGCCGGCGGCGACCCGTTCCCGGTCCGCCGCATCTATTGCGTCGGCCGCAACTACGCCGCCCACGCGCGCGAGATGGGCGCCGATCCGGACCGCGAGCCGCCGTTCTTCTTCATGAAGCCCGCCGACGCCATCGTCGCCGACGGCACCGCTATCCCCTACCCGCCCCGGACCGCCAACCTGCACCACGAGATCGAGCTGGTCGTGGCCATCGGCACCGGCGGGCGCGACATCCCGGTGGAGCGGGCTCTGGACCATGTCTACGGCTATGGCGTGGGGCTCGACATGACCCGCCGCGACCTGCAGAACGCGGCGAAGAAGGAAGGCAAGCCCTGGGACATGGGCAAGGGCTTCGACCAGTCCGCCCCCTGCGGCACGCTGCGCCGCGCCGCCGACATCGGCCACCCCGACAAGGGTTCGGTGACGCTGTCGGTCAACGGCGCGCTGCGCCAGAAGGGCGATCTGGCCGACCTGATCTGGACCGTGTCCGAAACGATCTCCTACCTGTCGGGTCTGGTCGAGCTTCAGCCGGGCGACCTGATCTACACCGGCACGCCGGAGGGCGTCGGCCCGGTGGTCGCCGGCGACCGGCTGGAGGGCGCGGTCGAGGGCGTCGGCTCCATCACCGTCACCATCGCCTGACGCCGGCAACAGGACTCACCGGACGATGCGCATCGCCACCTGGAACATCAACTCCGTCCGCATGCGGATGGATCTGCTGCTGCGCCTCATCGACGAGGCGCAGCCGGACGTCATCTGCCTGCAGGAGACCAAGGTCGTCGACACCGACTTCCCCATGGCCCCGCTGGCCGAGAAGGGCTACGTCCACGCCCACATCCACGGGATGAAGAGCTACAACGGCGTCGCCATCCTGTCGAAGCTGCCCTTCGCGTCGCGCGACGTGCAGCACTGGTGCGGCAAGCAGGACTGCCGCCACGTCTTCGCCGAGCTGCCCGGCGGGATTGAGCTGCACAGCGTCTACATCCCGGCGGGCGGGGACATTCCGGACCCGGAACAGAACGACAAGTTCGCCCACAAGCTTCAGTTCGTGGACGAAATGACCGAGTGGTGGACGACCCGGCGCAGCCCGGATCGCCGCATGGTCATGGTCGGCGACCTGAACATAGCGCCGCTGGAAAACGACGTCTGGAGCCACAAGGAGCTTCTGAAGATCGTCTCCCACACCCCGGTGGAGGTGGCGAAGCTGACGGCGATGCAGGAATCCATCGGCTGGGTCGACGCCCTGCGCCATTTCGTTCCGCCCACGGAAAAGCTCTACACCTGGTGGAGCTACCGCGCGAAGGACTGGGCGGCCTCCGACCGCGGCCGGCGGCTCGACCACATCTGGGTCACGCCGCCGCTGAAGGACGCGCTGACCGGCCACCGCGTCCTGCGCGAGGCCCGCGGCTGGGAGCCCAAGCCCTCCGACCATGTTCCGGTGATGGTCGATCTCGCCCTGTGATCGGCTGAGTCACCGCTCCGTCAGCGGCACGTTCATCGCCACGACCGACGGCGTCCCATCCTCCGCGACGCGGAAGCGGTGGGCGCAGCCGTCGGTCAGGCGGTGGGCTGGCTTGCCCACCATGTCCCAGCCGGTGGCCAGCGCGTAGAGCGCCCGCATCACCCCGTTGTGGGCCACCGCCCCGGTCGGCACGCCGCCGGCCCCCACCTCGGCCAGCCAGGGGATCAGCCGCGCCTGCACGTCGCGCGGGCTCTCGCCGCCCGGCGCCCGGAAGTCGAGGCCCATCCGTTCACGGTCCGCGGTCAGGGCGCCGCTCGACCGCAGCTCCTCCAGCAGGCGGCCCTCCCAGTCGCCCCAGCCCATCTCCACCAGACGCGGTTCCGGCGCCGGGTCGAGGCCGAGCAGCCGGGCCGTCTCCCAGGCCCGCCGCTTCGGGCTGGCGACCCAGCGGTAGCCCAGAACGTCCGGCGGCAGCCTCCAGGTGGCGACTCGGGCACGGCCCGCGTCGGACAGCGGCTCGTCGATGCCGCCCTGGAGACGGTGCGCGGCGTTCCAGGCGGTCGGCCCGTGGCGCAGGATGATGAGGTCGGTCATGGGCTCCCTTTCCACGCGGCACGTCGGACGACTCCGTCCAGAACGTCCATCGCGTTGGTCAAATCGTGCTCCGCGGCGGCGATGCGGCGCGCCGCCTCGCCGAAGCGGCGGCGTCTCTCGGGATCGTCGAGCAGAGCCCGGACGGCGGCGGCGAAGGCCGCCGCGTCGCCCACCGGCGGCAACAGCCCGGTCACCCCGTCGCGCACCACGTCCGGCACCCCCCCGGTGCGCCCAGCCACCACCGGCAACCCGGCGGCCTGGGCCTCCAGCAGGGCCATGCCGTAGGCTTCGTTCACCGCCGGCCAGACCATCAGGTCGGCGGCCGCGTAGAGCGCGGCGAGGGCGTCCGAACTTTGCTGGCCGAGGAATCTAACCCCCTCCCCTGCGAAGCGGGGGAGGGTTGGGGTGGGGGCAAGTCCGCGCCCACCGAACATCGCCTCAATCCGGGGTCGTGCGGGGCCGTCGCCGGCGATCAGCAGATGCGGACCGCTTGCCCCCACCCCGGCCCTCCCCCGCTCTCGGCGGACCAAAGGTCCGCCGAGAG
>NZ_QLKQ01000116.1 GCF_003349955.1 Azospirillum brasilense | reverse complement strand
GGCCAGCGGAGTTCCCTCCCCTGCGATAGCGGGGGAGGGTTAGGGTGGGGGCAAAGCCCCCTCATCCCGTGACATAGTCCTCCCCCCGCGACACCCTGACCGATCGATCCGGCTGCGAAACGCTTGCCTGTCCGGGCCGGGTTGGGGGACACTCCTTCGCCGCGCGTTCCGAATGCGGGGGCCTTCGGGGCAAGAGACGCGGCGCGGGGGGGAAACATGGCACGGAACCTGAAAGCGCTCGGCCTGTGGCGGACGGCTCTGATCGCCAGCGTCCGGCAGGACGGGCCGGACCTGTCGGCGCGGCAGATGGCCATCATGCTCCAGGTCTATCTGACCGATCCGCCGCACACCGTGCGCGGTCTGGCGGCGGCGCTGAACATCTCCAAGCCCGCGGTGACCCGCGCGCTCGACCGGCTGTCGCTGCTCGGCTTCATCAAGCGCAAGCGCGACGCCGAGGACAAGCGCAGCGTGCTCGTCCAGCGCACCGTGAAGGGCAGCGTCTTCCTGTCCGACTTCGCCGAGCTGGTGGTCGCCGCGGGCGCCGTGGCGCCGGAGGACATGGCGGTCATCCGCGCCGAGGAGGAGGTGGCCGCCTCCGCCAAGGCGCGGCTGGAGGCGCAGCTGGGCGCCTCCAATCCTGTGGCGGTGCCCGCCTGACCGGCGGCCGTTTTCAGTAGCCCTGGCTGCGGTCCACGAGGTTCGGCAGCGGCCGGCCCTCGCGGAAGGCGGTGATCGCCTCGGCCACCACGGCGGCGGAGCGCGACGGGTGGGTGACGGCGGCGACGTGCGGCGTCACATGCACCTTCGGGTGCGTCCAGAAGGGATGGCCGGCGGGCAGCGGCTCCTCCGCGAACACGTCCAGGCTGGCCCCGGCGATGTGCCCGCTCTCCAGGGCCGCCAGCAGATCGTCCTCCACCAGATGCCCGCCGCGCGCGGCGTTGACGACCACCGCACCCTTGGGCAGGGCGGCGAACAGCTTGCGATTCAGCAGGCCGCGCGTCTCCGCCGTCAGCGGCAGCAGGCAGACCAGCAGGTTGCATTGCCCGAGCATCGCCGCCAGCCCGTCGGGTCCGGAGAAGCTCTCCACCCCCGGCAGCGTCTTCGGCGTGCGGCTCCAGCCCAGCACGCGGTAGTCCATGCTCAGCAGCGTCTTGGCCGAGGCCATGCCCAGCTCGCCCATGCCGAGGATGCCGACACTCACCTCCGACGCCGGGCAGGGGTCCAGCGGCTCCCACCGCCCGGCCTGCTGGAGCGCCTTGTACTCGTCGAGGAGCCGGTGCCAGCGCAGCACCTGAAGCGCCACATAGCCGGCCATGTCCACGGTCAGCCCCTCCGACACCATGCGGACCAGCGGCACCTCGGGCAGGGTGGGGTCGAGCAGCAGCGATTCCACCCCGGCGCCCAGCGACACGATCAGCTTCAGGTTCGGCAGGGTGGCGAGCAGCCCGTGCGGCGGCTTCCACACCAGCGCCATCTCGATGTCCGCCGGGTCCCCCATCTCGGGCCACACCCGCACCTCCAGCCCGGGCAGGCGGGCGTCCAGCTCGCCCAGCCAGCGGTCGGAGCGGTCGGTGGTGGAGCAGAAAAGCAGCGTCACGGCGCAAACCCCTGTAGTGTTGTTGTTCGTTTCAAACCCGTTCGAGCCAACCGTGCCCCGTCTGATCCTGCTGAACAAGCCCTATGGCGTGCTGCCCCAGTTCACCGATGAGCAGGGGCGCCCGACGCTGGCCGACCATGTGCCGGTGAAGGGGGTCTACGCCGCCGGGCGGCTGGACCGTGACAGCGAGGGGCTGCTGGCGCTGAGCGACGACGGTGCGTTGATCGCCCGCATCGCCTCGCCCAAGCACAAGCTGCCCAAGACCTATTGGGTGCAGGTGGAGGGCGTCCCGACCGAGGAGGCGTTGCAGCGCCTGCGTGACGGGGTGACGCTCAACGACGGGCCGACCCTGCCCGCCGAGGCCCGTCGGATGGAGGAGCCGGACGGCCTGTGGCCGCGCGACCCGCCCGTGCGCTTCCGCGCCGCCATCCCGACGAGCTGGATCGCCCTGACCTTGAAGGAGGGACGGAACCGTCAGGTGCGCCGCATGACCGCCGCGGTCGGCTTCCCGACCCTGCGGCTGATCCGCTGGTCCATCGGCGACTGGACGCTGGACGGTCTGGCGCCCGGCCAATGGCGCGAGGTGACGGTGCCGGGGCGGGAGTCCCCGACGGCGGCGCCGGTCAGGGCGAAGGCGAAGCGCTCTCGCGGCCAAGGCAATCACATTTGACCCTTATAACCCTCTCCCCTCTGGGGAGAGGGTGGCCCGTAGGGCCGGTGAGGGGGTTGCGCTTGTGCCGAACATCCCGACACGCGCAACCCCCTCACCCTAACCCTCTCCCCGGAGGGGAGAGGGGACATTGAGTGCAATTGCGCTACATGCGCACGGCGTCGGACTTGACGGCCTCCAGGTTCAGCGCGGCGGCGAGGAGGGCGCGGGTGTATTCCTCCCGTGGCTCCTCGAAGATGCGGCGGGTGGGGCCCTGTTCCACCACCTTGCCGTCCTTCATGACGATGACGTGACTGCTGAGCGCCCGCACCACCCGCAGGTCGTGGCTGATGAAGAGGTAGGCGAGGTTGTTGCGCGCCTGGATGTCGCGCAGCAGGTCGACGATCTGCGCCTGCACCGACATGTCGAGCGCGCTGGTCGGCTCGTCCAGCACCACGAATTTCGGCTTCAGCACCAGGGCGCGGGCGATGGCGATGCGCTGGCGCTGACCGCCGGAGAACTCGTGCGGGTAGCGGTGGCGGCTGGACGGGTCGAGCCCCACCTCCTCCAGCGCCTTGGCCACCATGGCGTCGCGTTCGGTGCCGGAGCCGATGCCGTGGATCGTCAGCCCCTCGCCGATGATCTGGCCGACCGACAGGCGGGGCGACAGGCTGCCGTAGGGGTCCTGGAAGACCACCTGCATCTCCCGCCGCAGCCCGCGCAGCTTCTTGGCCTGCCAGCCCTGGATGTCCTTGCCGTCGAAGCGGATCGCCCCCTCGCTGGCGTGCAGGCGCAGCAGGGCGAGGCCCAAAGTCGTCTTGCCGGACCCGGACTCGCCGACCACCCCGACCGTGTGCCCCTGCCGCACGTTGACCGACACGCCGTCCACGGCGCGGACGTGATCGACGGTGCGGCGCAGCAGGCCCTTCTTGATGGGGAACCAGACCTTGAGGTTGTCAGCGGCCATGACCTCCGGCGCGTCGGCGGGCGGGGTCAGCGGGTCGCCCTTCGGCTCGGCGGCCAGGAGCTTGCGCGTGTAGGCGTGCTGTGGGCGGGCGAAGATGTCGGCGACCTCGGCCTGCTCGACGATCTCGCCCTGGTTCATCACGCAGACCCGGTCGGCCATCTTGCGCACCACGCCCAGGTCGTGGGTGATGAGCAGCAGCGCCATGCCGAACCGGCGCTGGAGGTCCTTCAGCAGCTCCAGGATCTGCGCCTGGATGGTGACGTCCAGCGCGGTGGTCGGCTCGTCGGCGATCAGCAGGTCGGGCTCGTTGGCGAGCGCCATGGCGATCATCACGCGCTGGCGCTGGCCGCCCGACAGCTCGTGCGGGTAGGCGTTCAGCCGCTTTTCCGGGTTGGGCAGCCCGACCAGCCGCAGCAGCTCCAGCGTGCGCTTGCGCGCGGCGGCGCGGGACAGGCCCTTGTGCAGGAACAGCGTCTCGTTGATCTGCCGCTCGATGCTGTGCAGCGGGTTCAGCGAGGTCATCGGTTCCTGGAAGATCATGGCGATGCGGTCGCCGCGCACGTCGCGCAGCACCTTCTCCTCCGCCCCCACCAGCTCGGTCCCGCGGAAGCGGATGGAGCCATGGGGGTGGCGGGCCATGGGATAGGGCAGCAGTTGCAGGATCGACAGGGCGGTGACCGACTTGCCCGACCCGGACTCGCCGACCAGTGCCAGGGTCTCCCCCTTGGCGATGTCGAAGGACACGCCCTTCACCGCGTGCATCGCCCCGCCGCCCGAGCGGAACTCGACATGGAGGTTGCGGACCTGGAGGAGATCGTCGGCCCCATTGGTCGTCATGTCGGTCATGGGCGGTTCCGCCTTCTTGGGCTGGTGGTCATTGAGGGCATCATTCCGCGGCCTTCTGCGCCACCGCGCCCGCCTCGTTGGCGGTTCCGGTGGCGGTGGAGAGCTGGCCGATGGTCTTGCGCGGGTCGAAGGCGTCGCGCACCGCCTCGCCGATGAAGATCAGCAGGCTCAGCATGATCGCCAGCACGAAGAAGGCGGTCAGGCCCAGCCAGGGCGCCTGGAGGTTCGCCTTGCCCTGGGCCAGCAGCTCGCCCAGCGAGGGGGAGCCGGGGGGCAGGCCGAAGCCCAGGAAGTCGAGCGCCGTCAGGGTGGTGATGGAGCCGTTCAGGATGAAGGGCAGGAAGGTCAGCGTCGCCACCATGGCGTTGGGCAGCACATGGCGCACCATGATCGTCGCGTCGGTGGCGCCCAGAGCGCGGGCGGCGCGCACATAGTCGAAGTTGCGCGCCCGCAGGAACTCCGCCCGCACCACATGGACCAGCGAGGTCCAGGAAAACAGCAGCAGCAGCCCGAGCAGCCACCAGAAGTTCGGCGTCACCACGCTGGACAGGATGATGAGCAGGAACAGGGTGGGCAGGCCCTGCCAGATCTCGATGAAGCGCTGGAACAGCAGGTCGGTGATGCCGCCGAAATAGCCCTGGACCGCCCCCGCCATGATGCCGACGACGGACGAGAAGGCGGTCAGCACCAGCCCGAACAGCACCGAGATGCGGAAGCCGTAAATCAGCCGCGCCGTCACGTCGCGCCCCTGGTCGTCGGTGCCCAGCCAGTTGTCGGCCGACGGCGGGGCCGGGGCGGGGACCGGCAGGTTGTAGTTGATGGTGCGGTAGCCGTAGGGGATCGGCGGCCAGACGATCCAGCCCTTCTCCTCGATCAGTTGGCGCACATAGGGGTCGCGGTAGTCGGTCTCCGTCTCGAACTCGCCGCCGAAGGTGGTCTCCGGATAGGCGGTGAAGACGGGCCAATAGAGCGCGTTGTCGTACTTGATGAGCAGCGGGCGGTCGTTGGCGATGAACTCCGCGCCCAGCGACAGGGTGAACAGCACGAGGAAGATCCAGAAGGACCAGAAGCCCCGCCGGTTCGCCCGGAAATTCGCCAGCCGCCGCCGGGTGAGCGGCGTGACACGCAGGCCGAGGAAACGGTCGCCGCTCATGCACAGCCCTCCCGACGGGCATTTGCCCTCTCCCCTCTGGGGAGAGGGGAGGGTGAGGGGGTTGCGCGTGGCGGTGCGTCCGGCAAAAGCGCAACCCCCTCACCCCAACCCTCTCCCCAGAGGGGAGAGGGGGCAAGCGCCAGAAACGGATGCATGTTCATCACACCCTCCGCGCTTCGAAGTCGATCCGGGGATCGACGGCGACGTAGGTCACGTCGCCGACGAGGTTCATGATGAGCCCCAGCAGCGTGAAGAAGTACAGCGTGCCGAACATCACCGGATAGTCGCGGTTGATCGCCGCCTCGAAGCCCAGCAGCCCCAGCCCGTCCAGCGAGAAGATCACCTCGATCAGCAGGGCGCCGGTGAACAGGATGCCGATGAAGGCGCCGGGGAAGCCGGCGATGACGATCAGCATGGCGTTGCGGAAGATGTGGCCGTAGAGCACCCGCCGCTCCGCCAGCCCCTTGGCGCGGGCGGTCACGACATACTGCTTGTTGATCTCCTCCAGGAAGGAGTTCTTGGTCAGCATGGTCAGTCCGGCGAAGCCGCCGATCACCATCGACAGCACCGGCAGCACCATGTGCCACGCATAGTCCAGGATCTGCTGCCACCAGGGCAGGCTCGCCCAGTTGTCCGACACCAGTCCGCGCAGTGGGAACAGGTCGAAATAGCGCCCGCCGGCGAAGACGACGATCAGCAGCACGGCGAACAGGAAGCTGGGGATGGCGTAGCCGACGATGACCACGCCGGAGGTCCAGACGTCGAAGGGCTGGCCGTCGCGCACCGCCTTGGCGATGCCCAGCGGGATCGACACCAGATAGACGATCAGCGTCGTCCAGATGCCCAGAGAGATCGACACCGGCATCTTCTCGATCACCAGATCGACGACGCTGCGGTCGCGGAAATAGCTCTTGCCGAAGTCGAACATCAGGTAGTTCGACATCATGTGGATGAAGCGCTCGTGCAGCGGCTTGTCGAAGCCGAATTCCTTCTCAAGCTGCTTGATGAATTCCGGGTCCAGCCCCTGGGCGCCGCGGTAGCGGCTGCCGGTGTCGCCGCCCTGGGCCTGCTGCGCCGCCGGACCGCCGGTCTCGCCGCCGCCGGTGCCGCCGATGCGGGCGGTCGCCTCCACCGCGGTGCCCTGGACGCGGGCGATCATCTGCTCGATGGGACCGCCGGGGGCAATCTGCACGATCAGGAAATTGATGACCATGATCCCGAACAGCGTCGGGATGATCAGCAGCAGACGGCGGATGATGTAGGCCAGCATCGCGCGGGTTCGCCTTTCTGTTTGCCGTCTCAGGGCGCCGCGCGGCGGGCCGTGTTGGCGAGCTTCGCGTTCTTGTCGGGATCGACCCACCAGGTGTCGGTGAAGGCCAAGCCGTATTTGGGCGCAACCGCCGGATGGGAGAAACGGTTCCAATAGGCGACGCGCCGCACGTCGTCGTGCCATTGCGGGATGACGTACCAGCCCCACAGCAGCACGCGGTCGAGCGCGCGGGTCGCGGTGACCAGGCTCTCGCGGTCGGGGGCCTGGATCACCCGGTCGATCAGCGCGTCCACCACCGGGTCCTTGATGCCGGCCAGATTGCGGCTGCCCGGCTGGTCGGCGCGGGCTGACTGCCAATAGTCGCGCTGCTCGTTGCCGGGCGAGGTCGATTGCAGGATGCGCTGGATGACCATGTCGAAGTCGTAGCGGTCGATCCGGTTCTGGTACTGGGCGGTGTCCACCACGCGGATGGCCGCCTCGATCCCGGCGCGCTCCAGATTGCGGACGAAGGGCTGGACGATGCGGTCCATGTCCGGCTGCACCAGCAGGATCTCGAAGCGCATCGGCTCGCCGGTCTTCGTGTTCAGCAGCTTGTTGCCCTTCAACTCCCACCCGGCCTCCTTGAGCAGGGCCAGCGCCGTGCGCAGGTTCGGGCGGATGTTGCCCGACCCGTCGGTCTGCGGCGGCGCGAAGGGCTTGGTGAAGACCTCCTCCGGCAGCTTGCCGCGGAAGGGCTCCAGCAGTTTCAGCTCCTCCGGCGAGGGCAGGCCGGTGGAGGCCAGCTCGGAGTTGGAGAAGAAGCTCTTGGTGCGCTGGAACAGGCCATAGGACAGGTTCGCCCGCGTCCATTCGTAATCGAACAGGTAATTCAGCGCCTCGCGCACCTTGCGGTCGGCGAAGACCGGGCGGCGGCTGTTGAAGACGAAGGCCTGCATGCCCTGCGGGTCCTGGTGCTTGATCTCCTCGCGGACGATGTGGCCGTCGCGCACCGCCGGCACGTCGTAGCCGGTCACCCAGTTCTTCGACGAATGCTCCACCCGGAAATCGATGGCCCCGGCCTTGAAGGCTTCGAACACCACGTCGAGGTCGCGGTAATAGTCGAAGCGGATGCGGTCGAAGTTGTAGCGCCCGCGGTTGACCGGCAGGTCCTTGGCCCACCAGTCCGTCACCCGCTCGAAGACGAGCGAGCGGCCGGGCTGCACCTCGGTGATCCGGTAGGGGCCGCTGCCGACGATGGGGTCGAGCGTCGTGCTGGCGAAGTCGCGCTCCTCAAAGACGTGCTTCGGCAGCACCGGCAGCTGGCCCATGATGACCGGCAGTTCGGGGTTGCCGCCGTCGCGGAAGGTGAAGGTGACCGCGCGCTCGCCCGTCTTCTCAGCCTTCACCACGTCGGCGTAGTAGGTGCGGTAGAGCGGGTGGCCCTTGTCGCGCAGCGTCTCGAAGCTCCACACCACGTCCTCGGCGGTCACCGGAGCGCCATCGTGGAAACGCGCCTGCGGGCGCAGCGTGAAGCGCACCCAGCTCCGGTCCTCGGCGACGGTGATGGTCTCGGCCAGCAGCCCGTAGCGGGTCAGCACCTCGTCCCCGCTCTCCACCGTCAGCGTGTCGAAGGGCAGGCTGGCCCCGGCGGCGGTCGATCCGCGCAGGATGAAGGGGTTCAGGCTGTCGAAGCCGCCGTAGGTCGCCAGCTTGATCTCGCCGCCCTTCGGGGCGTCGGGGTTGACGTAGTCGAAATGCTGGAAGTCCGGCCCGTATTTGGGCGTCCCATGGGCCGTGACGGCGTGCCCGGCGGTTTCGCGCGGGTTGGTCTGCGCGCGGGCCGTGGCGAAGGGTTCCGCCAGATACAGGCACATGACCGCGGCCAGGATCGCTTTACCGGTCTTCCTCATGCCCTCTCGGTCCTTATTGTTTCCGGTAAGGTAAGGGTCCGTCTATGGCACATTCAAGGCAGAGACGGGTATGGCGGCGTCCAAGCTCGCGGCGGGCTGGGAAATCGGTGGAGCGGATTGCGCCTGAAGCGCCGCGGCAAGCGCGTCCACCACCCGCGTCAGCGTGTCCAACTCCTCCAGGAAACGGGCGAACAGGGCGGGGGTCAGCCGCTCGTCGAGGGCCGCGATCCCTTCGAACAGGTCGCGCCCGGTGTCGATCGCCAGGATGAAACGCTCTCCGTCGGTGGTCAGCCGGACCTCGCGGGCGTCCGCCAGGGCGGCCAGCCGGGCGGCCAGGGCCCGAATCTCCGGTGGGAACCGCTGTTCGGCTTCCGCCACCGCGCCGTTCAGCGGGGTCAGCACCGGCTCGGCGCCACGGGCGCCGAGGGTGAGCGTGCAGGACAGCGGCGGCACCCCCGGCTGCGGCAGGTCGATGCAGAGAAGCCAGCCGCGGAAAATCCGGACGAGACCCTTCAGAAGCCCGGCGGATTTGTGAAGCTCGACCTCGTTGAACCAGAAGGTCAGGCCCCGGCGCACGCCGGTGATGCCATCCTCGGCATGGGCGCTGCCCGGCTTCAGGTCGCTGAAAAGCTGGCGCAGCCGGCGCCGGCCCAGGCAGCCGCCGGGCGCGTAGGTGAGGTCGGCGTGTCGGCAGGCGGCCAGCACGAGCGCGACGAAGAAGCGCTTGCGGCGGCGGCGGAAGAGGAAGAAGGGGACGGAGAAGAGGGCGAAGGTGAGGCTGCCATACAGCTTCCCGCCATGCTTCACGGTCTTCAGGAGGAAGGGCAGCTTCACCAGGGTGAGGACCGTCCCGCCGATCACGGCGAAGACCAGCAGCACGATGGCGGCGCGGGTTCCGGTCCGCTGGCGCTCCAGCCGGTCCAGCAGCGGCCGGATCTCCCGGTCGAACAGGTCCTGCGGATCGGGCGCCGGCAAAGGGGCGGGTGTCTCCGGGGTCATGGGACGGCGGCCCTCAGCCTTCCTTGCCCGGCTTCACCCACCACGCCTCGGGGAAGCCGCTGTTGCGGAAGCCCAGATCGTATTTCGGCGTCGTCTCCGGGAAGCCCAGTGTCGTCCGGTAGGCGATCCAGTTGTCCGGGTTGTACCAGTGCGGCACCATGTAGAAGCCCCACAGCAGCACGCGGTCGAGCGCGCGGGTCGCCGCCTGGACCGCCGCCAGCTCCTTCGCCGCCAGTGCCTTCTCGATCATCGCGTCGGCCGCCGGCTCCTTGATGCCGGCGTAGTTGGCCGATCCCCGGACGTCGGCGGCGGCGGAGCCGAAATAGCTGCGCAGCTCGGTTCCCGGCGGGGTGAAGAAGTTGAAGTTCGCCACCACCACGTCGAAGTCGAACTCGTCGGTGCGCGCCTGGAACTGGGCGGTGTCGACCACCCGCAGCACCGCGTCGATGCCCGCCTTGCGCAGCGCCTCCACATAGGGCTGGATCACGCGGGTCAGCGCGCCGGTGCCGTCGAGGAATTCGATGCTCAGCACCTCGCCGGTCTTGGCGCTGGTCATCCGGCCGTTCTTCAGCTCCCACCCGGCCTCGCGGAACAGGCGCATGGCCTCGCGCAGGTTGTTGCGGCTGTTGCCGCTGCCGTCGGTCCTGGGCGGCTCGAAGGGGGTGGTGAAGACGCGCTCCGGCAATTGGGCGCGGAAGGGTTCCAGCAGGGCCAGCTCCTCCGGCGTCGGCGGCCCCTTGGCGCCGAAGTCGGAGTTGGGGAAGTTGGAGGTGGTGCGGAGATACTGGCCGTACAGGATGTTCTTTTGAATCCATTCGAAGTCGAACAGATAGCCCAGCGCCTCGCGCACCCGCGGGTCGGCGAACTTGGCGCGGCGGGTGTTCAGGCGGAAGCCCTGGGCGCCCAGCGGCAGATCGCTCTTCACCTCGACGCGGTTCACCCGGCCGTCCTTGGCGGCGGGGAAGTCGTAGCCGATGGTCCAGCGCTGCGCCCGGTGCTCGGTGCGGAAGTCGTAGGCGCCGGCCTTGAAGGCCTCGAACATCACGTCGTCGTCGCGGTAGTAATCGACCTTCACGCTGTCGAAGTTGTAGAAGCCGCGCGCCGTGGGCAGGTCGCGGCCCCACCAGTCGGCCACCCGCTCGTAGGTGATGGAACGGCCGGGATCGACGGATTTGATGCGGTAGGGGCCGCTGCCCAGCACCGGCTCCAGCGTCGTCTTGGAGATGTCGCGGCCGTTGGCGGTCCACCAATGCTCGGGCTGGGGGGCGATGCTGGTGGCGAAGTCGATGATCGGCTTCATCTCCCCGGTGGTCTTCAGGGAGATCTTCAACTGATGCTCGTCCACCGCCTCCACCGTCGCCACGCGGTCGAGGAAGGACTTCAGGAAGGGGTTGCCGTGCGCCTGGATGGAATCCCAGGCGAAGACCACGTCGCCGGCGGTCACCGGCACGCCGTCGTGCCAGCGCGCGTCCTTGCGCAGGTGGAAGACGGCCCAGCTCTTGTCGTCGGGCAATTCCACGCTTTCCGCCAGCGCCCCGTAGGCCGCGTCCATCTCCCAGCCGGAACCGACCATCAGCGAGTCGGCGATCAGCCCCAGCGTCCGCGGGGTGACGCCGCGCAGGATGATCGGGTTCAGGCTGTCGAAGCTGCCCTGGGCGGCCAGGGTGATCGAACCGCCCTTGGGGGCCTCCGGGTTGGCGTGCGGGAAATGGGTGAAGCCCGGCTTGAACTCCGGCTCACCGAACTGCTTCAGGGCGGGGACGGTGACCGTTTCCGCTTGGACCGGCGCCGTCAGCGCGAAGAGGGCCAAAACGGCGGTCGTCCGGGCGGCAGCGAGAATTCGGCGCATCGTCGGTCCTGACATGGTTGGCCTGAGATGGGGCGGCGGATCAGCCTTAGCATGTACGCGCCTTGCGGCGCGTCAAGTCCGCGTACGCAACGGTATCTTACGCCCGTCCGCTGGCGCCGGCCCGTCCGGGGGCGCAAAAAAGGCGGAAATGTGGCAAGCCCGACGAGGTGGTGACATGTCGATGTTCCGGCGCACGAGCGCGGAGTTTCTCGGCACCTTCTGGCTGGTCTTCGGCGGCTGCGGCAGCGCCGTGCTGTCCGCCGCCTTCCCGGAGGTCGGGATCGGGCTGACCGGCGTCTCCCTGGCCTTCGGCCTGACCGTGCTGACCATGGCCTATTCGGTCGGCCACATCTCCGGCTGCCACCTGAACCCGGCGGTCACCGTGGGGCTGTGGGCCGGCGGGCGCTTCCCGGCCAAGGACATCCTGCCCTACGTCATCGCGCAGGTGGTCGGCGCCTTCCTGGCGGCGGTGGTGCTGTACGTCATCGCCACCGGCAAGGCCGACTGGTCGCTGGCCGCCAAGGGGCTGGCCGCCAACGGGTACGGGGAACATTCGCCGGGCGCGTACAACCTCACCTCCGGCCTGCTGATCGAGGTGGTGCTGACCTTCATGTTCCTGATCGTCATCCTGGGCTCCACCGACCGGCGGGCGCCCGCGGGCTTCGCGCCGCTGGCCATCGGTCTGGCGCTGACGCTGATCCACCTCATCAGCATCCCGGTCACCAACACGTCGGTGAATCCGGCGCGCAGCACCGGGCCGGCCCTGGTCGTCGGCGGCTGGGCGCTGCAACAGCTCTGGGCCTTCTGGGTGGCGCCGCTGGTCGGCGGGCTGCTCGGCGGGCTGGCCTACCGCGCGCTGGCCGAGGAGATGCCGCCGAAACCGGCCATCACCGGCGAGGCCAGGCCGTCCACATGAGCCTGTGCCACTTGAGTCCTTCCTGACCCTTTCCCTTCGGGTCCCTCCCGACTCGGCGGACCGTGCCCCTCCGGCGCGGTCCGTTTTTTATGGGGGGGGGTCGCCTTCGCCCAGCCCCGCCCGGTGGAAGTCACGGCCTTGTCGCGGGAACTTCGTGGGCGTCAACGGTTATTCTGGGCATCCGTTGACGCACAGGAAGTAGATCATGCGGCAGTTCGACCCCGATTCCAACCCGATGACCGACGAGGATTACGGCATTGTCCTCGGCCTGTTCATCGGCATCTACCTGGGGCTGCTGGCCGTCTCGCTGTTGCCCTGACCGGCGCGGGTCTTCTTCCAGTGGTCGGCCATGCGCTCCATGAGCTGACGGTAGCGGCGGTCGGACCGGATCATCCGGCGCACCGCCTTGCCGTTGCGCGGGTCGGCGAGCATCCATTCCTCGGCGGCCATCTGGTGCTCCGGGTGGATCGACAGCATGTAGATCGCCGCCTGCTCCGGCTGCGTCACCGCCTCCTCCTTCAGCCCCTCCAGGATCGCCCCGACATAGAGCGGCAGAACGTTGCGGAAGTCCTCCGGCCCGGTGCCATCCTGGCTGGAGACGTCCTCTCCAGTGCCCATCAGGGCGCGGCGTTCCTCCGCCGGCAGGGCGAAGAAGGCGTCCAGCCCCAGCAGCAGGTCGCAGACCGTCTTCTTGCGGACCATCCAGTTGGCCCCGCCCGACACCCGCCCGGCCAGCGAGTGCAGGAAGGGGCGCAGCTTCTCCGGCGAGGTCTCGAAGACGGAGCGGGCGGGCGTGGCGATGGTTGCCATGGGATTGGTTCTCCTGTCTCAGCCGGCTGTCTCAGCCGGCCAGGGCGGCCAGAGTCTCGCGGTGGGTGCGGGCGTCGCCCGCGGCGACCACGCGCCCGCTGGACGTGGCGTCGAGCGGCTTCCCGTCCCAATCGGTCATCAGCCCGCCGGCCCCGGTCACCACCGGCACCAGCGCCGCGAAGTCGTAGAGCTTCAGCCCCGATTCGACGACGAGATCGTAATAGCCCGCGGCCAGCAGGCCGTAGCTGTAGCAGTCGCCGCCATAGACCGACACCTTGGCCGTCCCCGCCACCCGGCGGAAGGCGTCCTGGTCCGCTCCGGGGAACAGGTCGGGCGAGGTGGTGCCCAGCGTCGCCGCGGCCAAGCCCCCGGCGCAGGCGCGCACGCGGGCCGGCTGGCCGTTGAACAGGGTGGGGCGGCCCTCGACGCCCAGCCAGCGGTCCCGGACGATGGGCTGGTCGATGACGCCGAGCACGGGGCGCCCGCGGTGCAGCAGGGCGATCAGCGTGCCGAAGATCGGGCGGCCGGTGATGAAGGACTTGGTGCCATCGATGGGGTCGATCACCCACACCCATTCGGCGTCCAGGTTCTTGGTCCCGAACTCCTCGCCATAGATGCCGTCGTCGGGGCGTTCGGCCTCGATGATGGCGCGGATGGTCCGCTCCGCCTCGCGGTCGGCGATGGTGACGGGAGAGGCGTCGGCCTTGTCGTCCACCGCCACCGGCGTGCGGAAATACTGGCGGATGACCGGGCCGGAGGCGTCGGCCAGACGCTCCGCCAGGGTCACCAGGGGGGTGGGGCAGGGTTCGGTCATGGTCGCTCCGCCGGATCGCGCGTGGTGGGAAGGAGGGCGGCATCCTAGTCGGGCGTTCCGTCGGCGCAAACCATCAATGAAGGAGGAGGGTTGCGCGCGCCGCCGCTTCCCCGTTTCGCGGGCTTGTGGCAGCCTCTTCGCCATGCACGACCGCTCCTCCCCACCCGACCGCCCGAACGCCGCCCCGAATGCCTATGCCGGGATCCCGCTCGACCGCGCCGGCGTGCGCCGCAAGGACAAGGACTGGCTGAAAGACGCCTGGGCCTCGCCGGACGCGCGCCTGCTGCCCGTGGCGAAATCGCGCAACTTCGTGACAGGCGACGCCGACTCGGCCCACGCGGTCACCGTCGCCTGTGGTGGCGACTGGGGCGTGGAGCCCGTCTTCCTCGGCCTGCTGGACGGCGTTCCGCACTTCACCGTCGATCTGACCGGCCTGGAGGCGCCGGAGGAGCATCCGGCCCTGGCCGGGCTCGGCCGTTTCGAGGACCTGCGCGCCGTCGGCCCGGTGATGGAGGCGACGGAGGCCGGGCTGTGCGCCTACGCCCGCGGCATCACCTGGTGGAACGCCCGGCACCGCTTCTGCGGCGTCTGCGGCTCCGTCGCGGCGGGTGCCGAGGGCGGGCATGTGCGCGTCTGCACCAACCCGGACTGCGCCACCCACCATTTCCCGCGCACCGACCCAGCGGTCATCATGCTGGTCCATGACGGGGCCGGGCGGGTGGTGCTGGGCCGCAACGCCCGCTTCCCGCCGGGCATGCATTCGGTGCTGGCCGGCTTCGTCGAGCCGGGCGAAAGCCTGGAGGACAGCGTGCGGCGCGAGGTGCTGGAGGAGGTGGGGCTGGAGGTCACCGACATCCGCTACCACTCGTCCCAGCCCTGGCCTTTTCCATCTTCGCTGATGCTGGGCTTCAGCGCGCGGGCGGTGACGCTGGACATCCAGACCGACCTGGAGGAGCTGGAGACGGCCCGCTGGTTCGACCGCGAGTTTCTGCGGACCGTCACGCCCAGCGAGGAGTTCCGCCTCGCCCGCCCCGACAGCATCGCCCGCCGCCTGATCGACGAATGGATCGCCGAGGGGGATTGAGGGAGGTGGCGGGTCGCTTGCCCCCTCAGTTATTGCCCCCTCCCTAGCCCTCCCCCGCTTTGCAGGGGAGGGGACTGAATTTCCCTCT
>NZ_QLKQ01000115.1 GCF_003349955.1 Azospirillum brasilense | reverse complement strand
GACCATTCTCCCTCCCCTGCGGGAGCGGGGGAGGGCCGGGGTGGGGGCGAACGATCGACGCGGATTACACGCAGCGCCCGCCGTCGATCTCCAGCACCACGCCGGTCAGGAAGGCCGCCTCGTCCGACGCGAGGTAGAGGGCGGCGTTGGCGACGTCGGTCGGCTGGCCCAGGCGGCCGAGCGGAACGATGCCCATCATGCGCGCCCGCTTCTCCGGGGTGTCGCCGCCCATGAAGGTGGCGAGCAGCGGTGTCTCGGTGGCGACCGGGGCGAGCGCGCAGACGCGGATGTTGTCCGGCGCCAGCTCCAGCGCCAGCGACTTGGTGATGTTGTGCACGGCACCCTTGGTCGCGTTGTACCAGACCAGGCCCGGACGCGGCCGCAGGCCGGCGGTGGAGCCGAGGTTCAGGATCACGCCGGACTTCTGCGCCCGCATGGTCGCGACGACCGCCTTGGAATAGAGGTAGATCGACTTGACGTTCAGCGCGAAGACGCGGTCGAACTCTTCCTCCGTGACATTCTCGAACGGGCCGTTGGCGTGGGTGGAGCCGGCGTTGTTGACCAGGATGTCCAGCCGCCCGAACTTCTCGACGGTGGCGGCGATGGTCATCTCGACATCGGCCATTTTGGTGACGTTGGCGGCGATGCCGATGGCGGACTCGCCCAGCCGTTCGGCGACCGCCTTGGCGGCGTCGCCGTTGATGTCCACGACGGCCACCCGACCGCCCTCGCGCACGAAGGTCTCGGCCATCGCGAGGCCCAGCCCCTGCGCCGCACCGGTGATCAGGGCGACCTTGCCGTCCAGACGCTTCGTCATTCTCGGTTCCTCCCCAAGGGATTTTGTGATGATGGGGGGAGGCTATCCGCGCCGCAGGGGCCGTGCTATGGACCATCCGTCATAGCTGCTATCAGGCCCCACAGCGGATCATGGGGCGCGGATCATGACCATCGCGTCAGGGGGCGCGGATCAGGGAGCGCTGTTCTCCCCGGCGCTGCCGGGGGCGACGACCTTGCCCTTGAGCACGCCGTTGGCGACGCATTTCGCCACCTCGGCGTGGATCAGCCGCAGCAGGGCGCGCGTCGCCTTCGACACCGGCTGGTGCAACGGCGTCGCGGTGACGAGCATGGCGTGCATGTCCTTGGAACTGATTTCGCGGGCGATCAGCCGGCCCTGGCGCACCTCGCGGTGGACGGCGCCGAAGGGCAGGATGGTCGAGCCCATGCCCTCCTCCACCAGCTGCTTGATGGCGGTGACGGAATCGATCTCCATATCGACCTGAAGGTCGATGTCGGCCCGCCGCACCGCCGCGTCGACCACCCGGCGCAGCCCGTTCTCCAGCCCCGGCAGGACGAAGCGCAGGCCGCCCAGAGTCTCCACCTCGACCGGCCCGTCGTCCCCGGCCACCGCGTCCTTGGCGGACTGGACCAACAGCAGATTTTCGACGAGCAGCGGCGAGGACAGCATGCTGCGCCCGCGCCGGGCGTCGTAGAGCACGGCGAGGTCGAGCCGCCCGCCCTCGACCCATTCCAGCAGCGTGCCGCTGAACACCTCGTGGATGCGCAGCGTGGCGTCGGGGTAGTTCTCGTGGAAGCGGCGGGCCAGCGGCGCCCCCAGCGTGGCGCAGATCGACGGCGGAAGCCCCAGCGTGACCGAGCCGGTCAACCGTTCCGACTGGTCCTGGATCTCCTCCTTGATCTCCGACAGCGCGCCCAGCAGATGGCGCACCACGTCGTAGAGCTTGCGCCCCTGCTGGGTCAGCGAGACGCCGCGGCCATGGCGGTAGAACAGGCTGGTGCGCAGCTCGTGCTCCAGCTTCTGGACCTGCCGGCTGAGCGCCGGCTGGGTGATGCCAAGCTTGACCGACGCCTTGGAAAAGCTGCCAAGGTCGGCCACCTGAACAAAGTAGCGCAGTTCCAGAAGTTCCATCGCGGGACAGGTCTCGTCGTTCGGCCTCCGCGTCGGATAGCGAATACGCCGGTATGACACAAGCGGAGTCCTGGCAGGTCAGTCCTGCCCGGCCCTCCGCCGTGTCTCGCGATCAATTGCGCCGGGTGAGCAGGCCGCGCGCCACAACCTGGGCCTGGATTTCCGCCGCCCCTTCGAAAATATTCAGAATACGGGCGTCGCACAGCACACGGCTGATCGGATACTCGACCGCGTAGCCGTTGCCGCCGTGGATCTGCACCGCGTTGTCGGCGTTCGACCAGGCGACGCGCGCCGCCAGCAGCTTGGCCATGCCGGCCTCGATGTCGCAGCGGCGGTCGCTGTCCTTCTCGCGCGCGGCGAAGTAGGTGAGCTGGCGGGCGATCATCGTCTCCACGGCCATCCAGGCGATCTTGCCGGCGACGCGCGGGAAGGCGGCGAGCGGGCGGCCGAACTGGACGCGCTCCTGGGCGTAGCGCAGGCCAAGCTCCATCGCGTTCTGCGCCACCCCGACGGCGCGGGCGGCGGTCTGCACGCGGGCGGATTCGAAGGTCGCCATCAGCTGCTTGAAGCCCTGGCCCTCGACGCCGCCCAGCAGGTTGTCGCGCGGCACCGCGAAGCCGTCGAAGCCGATCTCATACTCCTTCATGCCGCGATAGCCGAGAACCGGAATCTCGCCGCCGCTCATGCCCTCGGCCGGGAAGGGGTCGGCCTCGGTGCCGCGCGGCTTTTCGGCCAGCAGCATCGACAGGCCGCGGTAGCCGGGGGCGTCCGGGTCGGTGCGCACCAGCAGGGTCATCAGGTCCGACCGGCTGCCGTGGGTGATCCAGGTCTTCGCCCCGGTGACGCGGTAGGTGTCGCCGTCCAGCACGGCGCGGGTGCGCAGGCTGCCCAGGTCGGAGCCGGTGTTGGGCTCGGTGAAGACGGCGGTCGGCAGGATTTCGCCGGACGCGAGGCGCGGCAGCCAGCGCGCCCGCTGCTCGGCGGTGCCGCCCAGCCGGATCAGCTCGGCGGCGATCTCCGCGCGGGTGCCCAGCGAGCCGACGCCGATGTAGCCGCGCGACAGCTCCTCCGTCACCACGCACATGGCGAGCTTGCCCATGCCGAGTCCGCCGTCCTCCTCCGGCACGGTCAGGCCGAAGACGCCCATCTCGGCCATCTGCTCGACGACCGGCATCGGGATCAGCTCGTCCTTAAGGTGCCACTCGTGGGCGTGCGGCTCCACCACGTCGGCAACGAAGCGGCGGAACTGCTCGCGCACCATGTCGAGCGCCTCGTCCTCCAGCGCCGCCTCGCCGAAGCCGCCGCCGTGCAGCGCGTCGGCCAGCAGCTCGGCGATGCGCAGCCGCAGGGCGGGGGCGTTGCCGGCGGCGATCAGCCGGCGCACCGCCTCGGTGCGGAAAGCGGCGCGCTCCGCGTCGTCCAGCCCGAAATCGGCGGGGCGGACGATCTCGCCCTGGCTCATCGCCAGACCGCCGTCGAGCTGGGCCAGATACTCGCCGAAGGCGGCCTGGAGCATGCAGGCCTCCAGCTCGCCCAGCCGGCCGGCGCGGTCCAGCCGCTCCGCCCAGCCCTGCATCTGGCGCAGCGCCTCGGCGTAGGTCGCCACCCAGGCGAAGCCGTGCGCCGCCACCTGATGGCGGTCGAGCGCCGCCGCATCGACGCGCCCCTCCGGCGCCACCAGCGCGGCGACGCCGCGCTCGGCGGCCTCGGCCAGCCGCGCCACCGCGTCGAGCGCCGCCGCCGTGGTGGGCAGCAGGTCGGGCCGCGGAAGCGGGCCGTTGGGGTTCTGGGTGGACGACATGGCGGGTTTCCTCGGTGCGTGTTGTTTTGGTGTTGTTCTGGCTCAGAGCCCGATTGGAAACGCTTCCATTCCGTGAATCCTCCCAGTTTCGTCATTCCCGCGAAAGCGGGAATCCAGGGCTCATCAGCCATTCTGCGGCGAAGTCCACTGGATCCCCTCCTTCGCGGAGATGACGGCCAAATGGGGGCGAACTGGACATGAGCATTTCCAAACGGTCTCTCAGTCCGCCGCGATCGTCTCGCGGGGCGGGAGGGACGCGGCGATCCCGGCGAAGGCCTGCTCGACCAGCCGGCGCTGGTCGGCCTCGTGGTCGCCGTGGAAGCTGCCGGCGGGCGACGCCGCCTCGTCGCGGGCCACGCAGGCGACGCGCGGCTCGGCGCAGCCGGCGGCGGCGCGCAGCGCCTCCAGACGGCGGTCCAGGTAGGTCCAGGCGCCCAGGTTGCACGGCTCCTCCTGCACCCAGGCGCAGGACGCGCCCGGCCAGCGGCGGAACAGCGCCGACAGAGCGGCGTCGGGCAGAGGGTACAGCGATTCCAGCCGGACCACCGCCACGGCCTCGGCGCCGCGCTCGCTCCGCTCGCGCTCCAGCTCGTAGGCCAGCTTGCCGCTGCACAGCAGGATGCGCTCGACCCGCGCCCCGGCGGTGACGATCACCGGCTGGAAGGCGGTGCCCGGCGCGCAGTCGGCCAGCGTCGACACGGCGGCGGGCAGGCGCAGCAGCGTCTTCGGGCTCAGCACCACCAGCGGCTTGCGGTCGCGGCGCAGCATCTGCCGGCGCAGCAGGTGGAAGTAGTTGGCCGGGGTGGAGGGATGGGCGACGCGGATGTTGTCGCGCGCCGCCATCTGCAGGAAGCGCTCCGGCCGGGCGGAGGAGTGTTCCGGCCCCTGCCCCTCCAGCCCGTGCGGCAGCAGGATGACGAGGCCGGAGGGCTGGCGCCACTTGTCCTCGGCGCTGACGATGAACTGGTCGATCATGATCTGCGCGCCGTTGGCGAAATCGCCGAACTGCGCTTCCCAGATCACCAGCGCGTCGGGCCGCTCCAGGCTGTAGCCGTACTCGAAGCCGAGGACGGCGTATTCCGACAGCGGGCTGTTGACCACGTCGAACCGCGCCTGCTCCACACCCAGATGGTTCAGGCTGACATGGCGGCGCCCGGTGACGGTGTCGGTCAGCGCGAAATGGCGGTGCGAGAAGGCGCCGCGCACCACGTCCTGGCCGGTCAGCCGCACCGGCGTCCCCTCGGCCAGCAGCGTGGCGAAGGCCAGCGCCTCGCCGGTCGCCCAGTCCAGCGGCTCCTCGGCGCGGCGGCGGATGACGCGCTCCACCTTGCGGTCCACGGCGAGTCCGTCGGGAATGGCGGCCAGCGCCGCCAGCAGCCCGCGCAGCCGGTCGTCGGCGATGCCGGTGTCCGGTTCGGCGGGAAGCGCGCCGGCCGGGGCGAAGGGCGCCCAGCGCCCGCCGGGGAAGCCGTCGTGGTTCGGCCGGTGGTCGGCGGCCGCGGCCAGCGCCTCCTGGAAGCGGGTCTTGTGCCCGGCGGCCAGCGCCTCCGCCTCCTCGGGGCCGACCAGACCGTCGGCGGCCAGCCGCTGCGCGTAGAGCGCGCGGGCCGGCGGGTGGGCGTCGATCGCCTTGTAGTCGAGCGGCTGGGTGAAGCGCGGCTCGTCGATCTCATTGTGGCCGTTGCGGCGGTAGCCGACGAGGTCGATCACCGCGTCGCGCCCGTGCGCCTGCCGGAAGGCCACGGCGAGGTCGGCGGCGCGCAGGGCGGCGTCGGGATCGTCGGCGTTGACGTGCAGGATGGGGCTGTCCACCGCCTTCCACAGGCCGGTGCAGTGGAGCGAGGTCCGCGCCTCCTCCCGCTCGGTGGTGAAGCCGATCTGGTTGTTGACGATGACGTGGATGGTGCCGGCGACGGTGAAGCCGGGGACGCCGGACAGCTGCAGCGCCTCCGTCACGCTGCCCTGGCCGATCACGCTGGCGTCGGTGTGCAGCAGCACGCAGAGCACCCGCCTGGCCTCGCCGCCCTGGTCACGCTCCAGGTCCTGGCGCGCCCGCGCGCGGCCCAGCGTGACCGGGTTGATGGCTTCCAGATGCGACGGGTTGGGTGACAGGGTCAGGGCCAGCGACCGCTCGCCGAAGGAGAGGGTGCTCTCCACCCCCATGTGATAGGGCACGTCGGCGGGAACCGGCGGGTCGGCCAGGAAGGGGTGCATGCCCTTGATGCCGGCGAACAGCTCGACCAGCGGCTTGCCCAGCGCGTTGGCCATCAGGCTGAGCCGGCCGCGGTGCATCGTCCCGACCTGCACCTCGGTGACGCCCGCCGCCGCCGCCGCCGCGAGGACGCGGTCGAGCAGCGGGATCAGCGTCTCCATGCCCTCCGCCCCGAAGCGCTTCTTGGTCGGGTAGCGGACGCCGAGCAACCGTTCGAACTCCTCCGCCGCGGTCAGCAGGGCCAGGGCGCGGCGGCGCGCCTCGGCGGGCGGAGCGGTCTCCGCCCCCTCATAGGCGTCGCGCAGCCAGGAGCGCAGGGCCGGATCGTCGATGTGCGCGGTCTCCAGCGTCAGGGTACCCTGGTAGAGCCGGCGCAGGCGCGCGGTCTGGGCGTCCTCGGACGCGGAGGATGCGGGAGGCGCGGCGCGGCCCAGCGGGTCGAGCGCGGCGGTGGCGTGCCCGCGCTGGCGGATCTCCTCCTGCCGCAGCGGAACCGTCGGATCGCCGGCCGGGGCGCCGGACGGCATGCCGGCGGGAACGGCGCCCAGCTCGTCGAGGATCTGGAAGACGGCGCGCCAGCTCACATCCACCGAGGCCGGGTCCTCGCGGAAACGTTCCTGCAACGCTTCGAGATAGGCGGCTCCGGCGGCGTTGAGCGGGGAGGACGGCCTAGACATGGCGCACACCGTTCATGCGATTGAACATCCGTCGGTTTGATGGCGGTCAAAGACCAGTTGCATCCAGCTTATCGGCCCATCGCGCGGTGCGGAGCGCACGGCGTGCCTGTAACAGATATTCATTGCGGGCATAGCAAACCGTCCGCGCCCGCACCGGTCGGGGCGGGATCGCGCGGGTTTCGGGTGAAACCGTTCGTACCGCTGATGGCTTGCCGCGCTTATGGCTGATATGCCGGCAATACGCATTCCGCTGTGCGGCCGCCTGATCCACTGTCAGGGTCACCACACCCTCCCCGGCCACCCGCCGGGGGCCAGGCGCCTCGGACCGGCATCGTCTCGTCCGGGCAACAAAAATCTCGGCCGCGATAATCTCGGCCACGATAATCTCGGGAGGAAGATCCACATGAAGCGCCGTCAATTCTTCAAGGGTGCCGCCGTCGTCGCCGGCGCCTCCACCCTCGCCGCCCCGGCCATCGCCCAGTCGGAGCCGACGATCCGCTGGCGCTGCGTGTCCAGCTTCCCGAAGAACATCGAGGTGCTCTACGGCAGCGCCGAGGTGATGGCGAAGAACATCGCCGAGGCCACCGACGGCAAGTTCCAGATCCAGGTCTTCGCCGCCGGCGAGCTGGTCCCGGCGCTCCAGGCGCTCGACGCCGCCAGCAACGACACGGTGGAGATGGCCCACACCGCCTCCTACTACTATGTCGGCAAGGACCCGAGCTTCGCCTTCGGCTGCTGCCTGCCCTTCGGCCTGAACACCCGCCAGCAGAACGCCTGGTTCTACCACGGTGAGGGCGGCAAGCTGCTGGAGGAGTTCTACGCCGGGCACAATCTGAAGGCGCTCGCCGGCGGCAACACCGGCGCCCAGATGGGCGGCTGGTTCCGCAAGGAAATCAAGAGCATGGAGGACCTCAAGGGTCTGAAGTTCCGCATCTCCGGCCTCGGCGGCCAGATCCTCTCCAAGCTGGGCGTCGTGCCGCAGCAGGTCAGCGGCGGCGACATCTACCCGGCCCTGGAGCGCGGCACCATCGACGCCGCCGAGTTCAACGGTCCCTACGACGACGAGAAGCTCGGCCTCTACAAGATCGCGCCGAACTACTATTACCCGGGCTGGTGGGACGGCACCTCGCTCCAGCATTTCTTCATCAACACCAACCGCTGGAACAGCCTGCCCAAGCATTACCAGGCGGCGCTGACCTCGGCGGCGGCGCTCGCCAACGTCGACAGCGTGGCGCGCTACGACGTGCTGAACCCGGCGGCGCTGAAGCGCGTGGTGGAGAAGGGCGCCAAGCTGCGCGCCTTCCCGCAGGACGTGCTGCAGGCCAGCCACAAGGCGGCGCTGGAGCTTTACGACGAGCTGTCGGACAAGAATCCGACCTTCAAGAAGTTCTACGAGAGCTACCGTCGCTTCCAGACGGACTCGAACCTGTGGAACCAGGCGTCGGAGTACGCCTACGACAGCGCCGTCCTCCGCCTCGCCCGGCGCTGATCCGGCACCTCGTCAACCATGACCGGGGAGCGGGGCCACCGCTCTCCGGCCGTGGCATCGTCGCGTTCCGCGCGACCGGCTTTTCCCGGAGGGCCTGCCCACCATGCCGACCCCCAACGCTTCCCCCTTCATGACGGCCCTGGTCGGGACCTGCCGGCTGGTCGACGCGGTCACCGCGCGGCTGGGCAAGGCGATTTCCTGGCTGATCGTGCTGGCCATCCTGGTGTCGGCGGTCAACGCCGTCGTCCGCAAGACCTTCGACGTCAGCTCCAATTCGTGGCTGGAACTGCAATGGGTGCTGTTCGCCGCGGTGTTCCTGCTCTGCTCCCCCTGGACGCTGAAGGAGGACGAGCACATCCGCATCGACATCGTGAACGCGCAGCTCGGCAAGCGCGCGCGCGACACCATCGACCTGTTCGGCCATCTGACCTTCCTGCTGCCCTTCAGCTTCGTGATGCTGGTCACCTCCTGGCCCTTCGCCATCGCCTCCTACGCGATCGAGGAGCAGTCGATGAACGCCGGCGGCCTGCCGCAATGGCCGGCGAAGATGCTGATTCCGTTGGGCTTCACCGTTCTCTTCATCCAGGGCCTGTCCGAGCTGGCCAAGCGCGCCGCGATCATGTCCGGCCATCTGGAGGACGACAACCACCGGGCCGGCGGCCATCAGGCGGCGGCCGAGGCCGAGGCGGAGCGCGTGCTGGCCGCCGAGCGCGAGCGCGCCTCCCACCCCGACACCCTTTCCAGCCGGTGACCGCGCGATGAGCACGACCTCCCCCTCCCTTTCGCCGCGCGTCGTCCGGCTGTCCGTCATCTCCCTGGTGCTGCTGGCGGTGGTCGCCGTGGCGCTCTACGTGCTTCCGGTGCCGGGTGCCGCCGCACTCGCCGAACAGGACGGCTGGCGCGGCTGGGTCGGCCACAACATGGCGCCGATCATGTTCGCCACGCTGGTCGGCATGCTGCTGCTCGGCTATCCGGTGGCCTTCGCGCTGGCCGCCAACGGGCTGCTGTTCGGCCTGATCGGCATCGAGATCGGGCTGTTCCGCCCCGACCTGTTCCAGGCGCTGCCGGAGCGCGTCTACGGCACGATGAACAACGACGTGCTGCTGGCCGTGCCCTTCTTCACCTTCATGGGGCTGGTGCTGGAGCGGTCCGGCATGGCCGAGGACCTGCTCGACACCATCGGGCAGCTGTTCGGCTCGATCCGCGGCGGTCTGGCCTACGCGGTGATCTTCGTCGGCGCGCTGCTCGCCGCGACGACGGGCGTGGTGGCCGCGTCGGTCATTTCGATGGGCCTGATCTCGCTGCCGATCATGCTGCGCTACGGCTATGACCGCCGTCTGGCGTCGGGCGTCATCGCGGCGTCGGGCACGCTGGCCCAGATCATCCCGCCGTCGCTGGTGCTGATCGTCATGGCCGACCAGCTCGGCCGCTCGGTCGGCGACATGTATGAGGCCGCCTTCGTTCCCGGCCTGCTGCTGTCGGGCCTCTACGCCCTTTACGTCTTCGTCGTCTCGATGATCTGGCCCAAGGCCGCCCCCGGCCTGCCGCCGGAGGCCATCGCCCACCGCGAGCCGAACGGCACGCGCGGCGTCTGGCAGCTCGGCCTGCTGACCCTGTTCGCGGGCGGGGTCGCTTATTGGGTGATGGGCCGCACCGAGGTGAAGTCCGGCGCCGACTACGTCGTGCTGCTGCTGTCGGTGGCGGTGCTGGTCGCCTTCCTGGCGGCCGCCTTCAACCGCGGCTTCGGCGCGCGGCGCCTCGTCCTGCAGACCGTCGCCACAGCGGCGCTGACCGCGGGGGCGGCGTGGCTGACGGTCAACGAATGGACCACCCTGGCCCTGGTCGGCGACTCCGTCGCGGCTGGCGCGCTCTACGCGCTGGCGGTGGCGGTGGTGGAGCGCACGAGCGGACGCCGCCTGATCTCCCGCATGGCCGAGCAGGCGACCTTCGTCATGGTGCCGCCGCTGGCCCTGATCTTCCTGGTGCTGGGCACCATCTTCGTCGGCCTCGCCACCCCGACCGAGGGCGGCGCCATGGGCGCGGTCGGCGCGCTGGCGCTCGCGGCCATGAAGAAGCGGCTGAATCTCGACATGGTGCGGCAGGCGACCTACGCGACCGCCAAGCTGGCCTCCTTCGTGCTGTTCATCCTGATCGGCGCGCGGGTGTTCTCGCTGACCTTCTACGGCGTCAACGGCCACATCTGGGTCGAGGAGCTGATGGTCTCGCTGCCCGGCGGCCAGATGGGCTTCCTGATCGCGGTCAGCGTGATGGTCTTCCTGCTGGCCTTCTTCCTCGACTTCTTCGAGCTGGCCTTCATCGTCATCCCGCTGCTGGCCCCGGCGGCGGATCGCCTGGGCATCGATCTGGTGTGGTTCGGCATCATCCTGGCGGTGAACATGCAGACCAGCTTCATGCACCCGCCCTTCGGCTTCTCGTTGTTCTTCCTGCGCTCGGTGGCGCCCAAGCTGCCCTACATCGACCGCATCACGAAGAAGGAGACGGCCCCCGTCCTGACCAGCCAGATCTACTGGGGCGCGGTGCCCTTCGTGGTCATCCAGCTCGTCATGGTGGCCCTGGTGATCGCCTTCCCGCAGATGGTCATGCATTACAAGTCAACCGCCACCAAGCTCGACGACAAGCAGATCGAGGAGCAGTTCAAGGGCCTCGGCGGCGATCTGAACGACGACCTGCCGCCGCTGGAATTCAAGTGATCGAGACCAGGAAAGGGAGAGCGACATGCGCATCGCCGTCGTAGGGGCCGGGGCCGTTGGCGGCGCGCTGGCCGGGTACCTCGCCGCCACGGGCCGGCACGAGCTGTCGCTGCTGGCCCGCGGCGCCCATCTCGCGGCGATCCGCGAGGGCGGGCTGACCGTGCAGACGCCGAAGGGCACGCTGACCAGCCGGCCGCGGGCCAGCGACTCCGCCGCCGACCTCGGCCCGCAGGACGTGGTGATCGTCACGGTGAAGGGGCACGGGCTGCCGGCCCTGGCCGCGTCCTTCCCGGCGCTGTGCGGGCCGGACACGCTGGTGGTGGCGGCGCAGAACGGGATTCCTTGGTGGTACCTGTACGGCGCCGGGGACGGCGTGACGCCGGAGCCGCTGGAGGTGGTGGATCCCGGCGGCGCCATCTGGTCGGCCATCGGCCCGGAGCGGGTCGCCGCCTGCGTGATGGAGGTGCTGCCCGCCCGCATCGTCGAGCCGGGCGTCGTCGCCCACACCGCGCTGCCGGTGCTGGCCTTCGGCGCTCCCCGGCCCGGCGACCATGCGGAGAAGCTGGCGGCCCTGGCCGACTCCTTCAACGCGGCGGGCGCCACCGCCCGCCTCCCCGCCGACATCCGCGTGACGCTGTGGAACAAGCTGATGCTCAACATGGCGGTCGGCCCGACCAGCGTGCTGACCGGCGCCACCATGGGCGCCATGGAGCAGGCCCCCGGCATGGCCGCCGTCCAGGGCCGGCTGATGCGCGAATGCCTGAACGTCGCCCATGCCTGGGGCGTCGCCCTGCCCGACGACATCGACGAGCGGCTGAGCCGGGGCAGCGGCGTGCCCGGCCACAAGCCGTCGATGCTCCAGGATTTCGAGGCGGGCCGCAGCATGGAGATCGACCCCATCGTGACCACCGTCCTGGAGCTGGCCCGCCGCCGCGGCGTGCCGGTGCCGACCATTGAAACGCTGTGGGCGCTGACCGCCCTGAAGGAGCGGGTGGCGCGCGCCGACTGAGCGCACTTGCCCCCACCCTGACCCTCCCCCGCTGTCGCAGGGGAGGGGACTGCCGCCGCTTCGCGAAAATCCCCCTCCCCTGCGCAGCGGGGGAGGGCCGGGGTGGGGGCAGGACCAGCGCCACAGAAGAACGTCCCCGGAGAAAAAACGACATGTCCCCCGCTTCCGATCGCATCACCAACTTCATCGCCGGCTCCTGGCGTCCGGGCCGCGACCGGCTCGACATCCTCAACCCGTCGAACCTGGACGAGCTGGCCGGTTCCTACTCGCTGGCCGGCGCCGACGATGTGACGGAGGCCGTCGCCGCGGCGCGCGCCGCCCAGCCGCAATGGCGCGCCGCCACGGTGGAGCAGCGCTCGCTGGTGCTCGACGCCATCTCCCGCGCGCTGTTCGACCGCAAGGACGAGTTGGCCCTCATCGCCGCGACCGAGGGCGGCAAGACCATCCCCGACGCGCTGGGCGAGATCACCCGCGCCGCCCACCTCGCCCGCTTCTTCGCCGCCGAGGCGCTGCGCGCGCCGGGCGAGACGCTGGGCTCGGTGCGGCCCGGCGTCGAGGTCGACGTGACGCGGGAGCCGGTCGGCGTCATCGGCCTCGTCACACCCTGGAACTTCCCGGTCGCCACGCCGATGTGGAAGATCGCCCCGGCGCTGGCCTTCGGCAACGCGGTGATCTGGAAGCCGTCGGAGAAGACCCCCGGCATCTCCATCGCCGTCACCCGCCTCATCGCGGAGGCGCTGGAGGCCCACGGCATGCCCAGCAGCCTGTTCAATCTGGTGATCGGCGCCGGCCCGAACGTCGGCGCCGCGGTGGTCGACGCGGTGGACGCCGTGTCCTTCACCGGCTCGGTCAACACCGGGCGGCGCATCGCCGTGCGCTGCGCGGAACGGATGATCCGCGTCCAGCTGGAGCTGGGCGGTCAGAACCCGCTGGTCGTGCTGGGCGACGCCGACCCGGAGCGCGCCGCCGAGATCGGCGTCAACAGCGCCTATTTCCACGCCGGCCAGCGCTGCACCGCCACCGGCCGCTTCATCGTCGAGGACTCCGTCCACGACGCCTTCGTCGCCGCGATGACGGAGCGGATGGCGGCGCTGCGCGTCGGTCACGCCCTCCAGCCGGAGACGCAGATCGGCCCGGTCATCGACGAGTTCCAGCTCACCAAGAACCTGCAATACATCGACACCGGCCTGAAGGAAGGTGCCCGGCTGGCCTCCGGCGGCGGGCGGCTGGACCGACCGACGCGCGGCTGGTTCCTCGCCCCGACGCTGTTCACCGAGACCAGCAACGCCATGATCATCAACCGGGAGGAGGTGTTCGGCCCGGTCGCCAGCGTCATCCGCGTCAAGGATTATGAAGAGGCCCTGGCTGTCGCCAACGACACCGACTACGGCCTGTCGTCGGGCATCATCACCAACTCGATGAAGCACGCCCGCCACTTCCAGGCCAACATCCAGGCCGGCATGACCATGCTGAACCTGCCGACGGCCGGCGTCGACTACCACGTCCCCTTCGGCGGCCGGAAGATGTCGAGCTACGGCCCGCGCGAGCAGGGACGCTCCGCCATCGAGTTCTACACCATCATCAAGACGGCCTATCGCGCGCTGTGACGTCGAACCGAAGCCCAGGGAGAGTCTCCTTGTCCAAAGACATTTCGGGGTCCAACCAC
Organism: Azospirillum brasilense; assembly: GCF_003349955.1. Lineage (GTDB taxonomy): Bacteria > Pseudomonadota > Alphaproteobacteria > Azospirillales > Azospirillaceae > Azospirillum > Azospirillum brasilense_B. The sequence goes on along the minus strand of NZ_QLKQ01000115.1, from coordinate 1,525 downwards.
ACCCTGACCGCCGGGCGGCCGGACTTCGCGACGGCCGTGCTCGCCCCCATCCACGCCATCGTCGGCGACCGCGGGCTGATCACCGATCCCGGCACCATGCAGCCCTTCATGGAATCCTGGCGCGACGGCTGGGTCGGCCGCTCCCCCGCCGTGGTGCTGCCCGACAGCACCGAGGCGCTGGCCGCGGTGGTGCGCGTCTGCGCGGAGACGCGCACCCCCATCGTGCCCCAGGGCGGCAACACCGGCCTGACCGGGGCCAGCCAGCCGCACGCCGACGGGACGGAGATCGTCCTCTCGACCAACCGGCTGAACCGCATCCGCGAGATCGACATCGACAACGACACGATGACGGTCGAGGCCGGCTGCATCCTCGCCAACATCCAGAACGCGGCACGCGACATCGGCCGGCTGTTCCCGATGAGCCTCGCCGCCGAGGGCTCCTGCCAGATCGGCGGCAACATCGCCACCAACGCCGGCGGCGTGCAGGTCGTGCGCTACGGCAACATGCGCAACCTCGTCGCCGGGCTGGAGGTGGTGCTGCCCGACGGGCGGATCTGGGACGGGCTGCGCGGGCTGCGCAAGGACAACGCCGGCTACGACATGAAGCAGATCTTCATCGGGTCGGAGGGCACGCTGGGCATCGTCACCGCCGCGGTGCTGAAGCTGTCGCCGCTGCCGCGCGCCACCGCCACGTCGCTGGTCGCGGTGTCGGCGCCCAGCGACGCCGTCGACCTGCTGACCCGCGCCAAGGGTGTCGCCGGCGACCGCATCATCACCTTCGAGCTGATCCAGCGCGACTGCATCGACGTGGCCCGCCGCCATGTGCCGGACGTGCCCGATCCCCTGCGCGACCGCTACCCCTGGTACGTGCTGGTGGAGCTGGCCGACCAGGACGGCGGCAACCGCCTGATGGAGATGCTGGAAGGCATCCTGGAAGCTGGAATGGAGGCCGGGGAGGTGCTGGACGGCGTCGTCGCCGCCTCCAAGGCCCAGGCCGATTCGCTGTGGCGCATCCGCGAGGGCATCCCGGAGGGCCAGAAGCGCGAGGGCGTGTCCTTCAAGCACGACGTGTCGGTGCCGATCTCCCGCGTGGCGCGCTTCCTCGACCGCGCCAACGCGGCGCTGGAACGGGAATGCCCGGGCATCCGCCCCTTCGCCTTCGGCCATCTCGGCGACGGCAACATCCACTTCAACCCGATCCAGGCGGAGGGCGGCGACCCGGCCGAATGGAAGGCGAAGCTGGCGACGGTCAACGCCATCGTCCATGACATCGTCGTCGAGCTGGGCGGGTCCATCTCCGCCGAGCACGGCATCGGGCGGCTGCGCATCGACGAGATGCCGCGCTACAAGTCGCCGGTCGAGCTGGACATGATGGCGACGCTGAAGCGCGCCTTCGATCCGCACAACATCATGAATCCCGGCAAGATCCTGCGCGCCTGAGCGCGGTTCCGCCAGTCAAGGATTGAACCCATGAAGGTCCTCGTCCCGGTCAAGCGGGTGGTCGATTACAACGTCAAGATCCGCG
>NZ_QLKQ01000114.1 GCF_003349955.1 Azospirillum brasilense | reverse complement strand
AGGCCAACCATCCTACCAGGAGGTCGCCCGATGAGTGGAAGTCATACAAGCGGAGTCCTTTCATTGGATGCCCCCACCCTAACCCTCCCCCGCTTCGCAGGGGAGGGGACGGACGCCGCTTCGCAAATTCTCCCTCCCCTGCGCAAGCGGGGGAGGGTCGGGGTGGGGGCAAGGTCTGCGCCCAAGCACCTCCGCGGGAATAAGAAACAAGGACAAAACCATGCGGCTTGAACCGCGAGAGCATACCCCGCTGACCGCCCGCCTGCTGGCGCCCGTGGCGGCGGTGGTGGCGGCGCTGGCGCTCTGCGCGCTGCTGGTCGCCTGGACCGGCGCGCCGGTGCTGCGCGCCTACGGCCTGCTGCTGGAGGGGGCCGCCGGCTCCCGCTTCGCCCTGACCGAGACGCTGACCCGCGCCACCCCGCTGATCCTCACCGGCCTCGCCGCCGCCGTCGCCTTCCGCGCCAAGCTGTGGAACATCGGGGCGGAGGGGCAGCTCTACATGGGCGCGCTCGCCGCCGTCGTGCTGGGCGGCGGCATGCTGGACCTGCCAGCTTGGCTGCTGCTGCCGACCGTTATGATCGCCGGGGCCGCCGCCGGGGGCGCCACACTGCTCGGTCCCGCCGTGCTGAAGGTGCGCTTCGGCGTGGACGAGGTGGTGACGACGCTGCTGCTGAACTTCATCGTTCTGCTGCTCGTCTCCATGCTGCTGGAAGGCGCGTTGAAGGACCCCATGGGCATGGGCTGGCCGCAGTCCGCCCCGGTCGTCGAAGCCGCCGAGCTGCCCAAGCTGGTCGAGCGCACGCGGCTGCACACCGGCCTGCTGGTCGCGCTGGGCCTGTCGGCCCTGCTCTGGCTGATCGACACCCGGACCATCTGGGGCTACGAGAACCGGGCGGTCGGCGCCAACCCGCGCGCCGCGGCCTTCGCCGGCATGCCGGTGACCCGCGTCATGCTGCGCACCGCCCTGCTGTCCGGCGGACTGGCCGGGCTGGCCGGGGTGATCGAGGTCTGCGGGCTGAAGGGCTATCTGACGCTCGACCTGTCGCCGGGCTTCGGCTACAGCGGCATCGTCGTCGCCATGCTGGCGCAGCTTCACCCGGTGGGCGTGGTCGGAGCGGCGGTGTTCATCGCCGGCATCTTCGTCGGCGCCGACGCCATGAGCCGCGCCATGCCAGTGCCCAACTACATCGCCGACGTGCTCGTCGCCACCAGCCTGCTCTGCATGCTGGTCGCCGGGCTGCTGACGCGCTACCGGCTGCGGCGGGGGTGAGCGCCATGGAGCTGTTTCAAACCATTCTCGACATCCTGGTCTCCGCCGCCTTCTGGACGGCGGTGCTGCGCATCGCCACCCCCTACATCCTGGGCACGCTGGGCGAGTTGCTGTGCGAGCGGGCGGGCGTGCTGAACCTCGGCATCGAGGGCATCATGACGATGGGCGCCATGGCCGGCTGGATGGCCGTCTACCAGGGCGCCGACCTGTGGACCGGCGTGCTGGTGGCCGCACTGTGCGGCGGACTGATGGGGCTGCTGCACGCCACTCTGACCGTGCCGCTGGGCCTGTCGCAGCATGTGGCGGGCATCGGCGTGACGCTGCTCGGCACCAGCCTGTCCTACTTCGTCTACCGCCTCGTCCTGCCGCAGGCGAGCACCCCGCCGACCATCGAGCCGTTCCAGCCGCTGGCCCTGCCCGGCGCGCTGGCCCAGACGCCGATGACCTACCTGGCGCTGATCCTCGTCGCCGTGGTCGCCTACGTCCTCTACCGCACGCCGGTCGGGCTGGCGGTGCGCATGGTCGGCGAAAATCCGGCGGCGGCGGAGGCCCAGGGCCTCAGCGTCACCGCGGTGCGCATCGGCGCGGTGGTGGCGGGAAGCGCGCTGATGGCGCTGGCCGGGGCCTTCCTCACCCTGTCGGCCTTCAACGCCTTCTTCTTCAACATGGTCAACGGGCGCGGCTGGATCTGCATCGCGCTGGTCGTCTTCGCCTCCTGGCGGCCCGGCAAGGCGCTGCTGGGCGCGGTGCTGTTCGCCGCCTTCGACGCGCTGCAACTGCGGCTTCAGCAGGTGGCGGGGGGCGTCCTGCCCTACCAGCTGTTCCTGATGATGCCCTACCTGTTGAGCATCCTGGCGCTGGTGCTGGTGGCGCGCCGCGCCTCCTACCCGCGGGCGCTGATGATCCCGTACCGCAAAGGAGAACGCTGATGTTCGATCTGATCCTGCGCCGCGCCACGCTGCCCGACGGCCGCACCGGCATGGACATCGGCGTCCGCGGGGGCCGCATCGCCGCGGTGGAGAAGGACCTGCCCGGCCCCGCCGGAGAGGAGATCGACACCACGGGCCGGCTGGTCACGCCGCCCTTCGTCGATTCGCACTTCCACATGGACTCCACGCTCAGCTACGGCCTGCCGCGGGTCAACCGCTCCGGCACGCTGCTGGAGGGCATCGCTCTGTGGGGGGAGCTGAAGCCGCAGCTCGTCCAGGACGCCATCGTCGAACGGGCGCTGGCCTATTGCGATTGGGCGGTGGCGCGCGGCCTGCTGGCGATCCGCAGCCATGTGGACATCTGCGACCCGCGCCTGCTGGCCGTGGAATCGCTGCTGGAGGTCAAGCGGCGGGTCGCCCCCTACCTCGACCTGCAACTGGTCGCCTTCCCGCAGGACGGCGTCCTCCGCTCCCCCGGCGCTCTGGAGCTGCTTCGCCGTGCGCTCGACATGGGCGTGGACGTGGTCGGCGGCATCCCGCATTTCGAGCGGACCATGGCCGATGGCGCCGCCTCCGTGAAGCTGCTCTGCGAGATCGCGGCGGAGCGCGGGCTGCTGGTCGACATGCATTGCGACGAGTCCGACGACCCGCTGTCCCGCCATGTCGAGACGTTGGCCTACGAGACGCAGCGGCTGGGGATGCAGGGCCGGGTGACCGGCTCGCACCTCACCTCCATGCATTCCATGGACAACTACTACGTCTCCAAGCTGATCCCGCTGATGGTCGAGGCCAAGCTCGGCGTCATCGCCAACCCGCTCATCAACATCACGCTCCAGGGCCGCCACGACACCTATCCCAAGCGCCGTGGCATGACCCGCGTGCCGGAGCTGATGGGCGCCGGCCTGACGGTGGCGCTGGGCCACGACTGCGTGATGGACCCCTGGTACCCGCTCGGCTCCGGCGACATGCTGGAGGTCGCGCACATGGGCCTGCATGTCGGGCAGATGACCGGCTATGACGGGATGCTCGCCTGCTTCCGCGCGGTGACGGAGGCGCCGGCCAAGCTGCTGCACCTCGACGGCTACGGGCTGGAGGTCGGCTGCCACGCCGATCTGGTGGTGCTCCAGGCCGCCGACCCCGTGGAGGCGATCCGCACCCGCGCCACCCGCCTGTTCGTCCTGCGCCGCGGCGCCGTGGTCAGCCGCTGCGCCCCGGTGGAGGCCCGGCTCGCTCTGCCGGGCCGCCCGGAGTCGGTGTCCTTCACCCTGCCCACGGCGCGGGCGCGGTAACGCTCAGCAATCCGTCCCTCTTCCTGGGTGGAAGAGGGACGGATTGCAGATCAGGCCTTGTGGACCCCGGCGATGAAGCGGTCGATTTCGCGGGCCAGTTCCTTGGACTGACCGGCCACCCCGGCGGCGGCGGCGAGGAGCTGGTCGGCGGCGGCGCCCGTGTCGCCCGCTCCGGCCCGGATCTCGCCCATGCCGCCGCTGACCTCGCGGGCGCCGTCGGCGGCCTGCAGGACGCTGCGGGCGATGTCGCGGGTGGCGGCGGACTGCTGGTCCACCGCCGCCGCGATGCCGGACGCGATGCGGCTGACCTGGGCGATGGTCTGGCTGATGCCACGCACCGCCTCCACCGCCTCGCCCGTCGCGTCGCGGATGCCCTTGATCTGGCCGACGATGTCCTCGGTCGCGCGGGCGGTCTGGTTGGCCAGGCTCTTGACCTCCCCGGCGACCACCGCGAAGCCCTTTCCGGCCTCGCCCGCGCGGGCCGCCTCGATGGTGGCGTTGAGCGCCAGCAGGTTGGTCTGGCCGGCGATGTCGTTGATCAGGCCGACGACGGCGCCGATCCGCTCCGCGCTGTCGGCCAGCACGACAACCGCCGAGTCGGCGCGCTTCACGTCGGCCACCGCCGCCTCGGCGATGCGGGCGGACTCGCCCACCTGCTGCCCGATCTCCTCCACCGAGGCCGACAGCTCCTCGGTCGCCGCGGCGGCGGTCTGCACGTTGTCCGCGGCGGAATGGGCGGAGAGCGTCATCCGCTCCGACCGGCCGTGGGTCTGCTCGGCGATGCCGGTGAGGGCGCGGGCTGTGGATTCGAGCTGCTGCGCCGCCGAGGCCAGCGCCCCGGTCAGGCCGCCCGCCCGCTCCTCGAACCCGCGCTGCAGATCGAGCAGGGTGGCGGTCCGCGCCTCCCTGGCGCGCCATTCCGCCTCCTGCTGGCGGCCCAGGTCGCGGGCCTGCACCAGCCCCTGCTTGAACACCCCGACCGCGCGGGCCATGGCGCCCGCCTCGTCCTTGCGGTCGGCACCGGGAATGGCGGTGTCCAGATCGCCGGCGGCCAGCCGGTCCATGGCGGCGGTCAGCCCAGCAACCGGCCGGGCGATGCCGTCGCCCACCCGCCACGCCACCAGACCGCCGAGCAGGATGCAGCCCACACCGACCAGGACGGTCAGCAGGGTCAGCCGGTTGGCGTCGGCCATCACGCTGGCCTGCGGCGCCGCGACCAGGAACGACCACGCCCCATCGGCGCCGCTGAAGCGCACCGGCGACAGGCGCAGGTAATGGGGGGCGCCGCCGAGCGTGACGACGCCGTCGTAGGCCCGCCCCTCGGCGATGGCGCGGCGCGCCTCCTCCGGCAGGTCGTCGGCGGGATGGGACAGGCGTCCGGCGTCGGGATGGGCCACATAGACCCCGGCCCCGGTGAGCACCGCCGCATGACCGTCGCCGTAGGGCTTCACCCGGCGGACCAGATCGGTCAGGCCGCTCAGCGTCAGGTCGACGCCGGCGACGCCGATCACCCGGTCGCCGTCCTTCACCGGTGCCGCGGCGCTGGTCATCAGCGTCTTGGTCAGGTCGTCCAGATAGGGTTCGGTCAGCACCGGCTTCCCGGCCGCGGCGGCGGCCCGGTAATATTCCTTCTCCTTGACGTCGGAGAAAGGATAGCCCTCGCTGTCGTCGGCCTTGGGGCCGGGCAGCCACAGCAGGCTCATCCGCCCGGTGCCGGGCAGCCCCAGAATCTCGCCGGCGCGGTCCATCCCGGCGACGTCGCGGTCGCGCCCGTCGAACCCGTCGTCGGCCATGTCCACCCACACCCCGGCGTAGAGCGGACCGACCGCCATCAGGCGGTTGAGGTAGCGGTTGACCGTCTCGCGGCGCGGGGCGCCGGTGGAGCGCTCCACCTCCACCAGCGCGGCGGCGGAGCGGGCGTCGGCCAGGGCGGCGGAGATGTCGGCGGCCACCCGCGCGCCGTGATGGTCGGCGGTTTCGGCCACCAGGGTCGTCACAGCCCGCTCCGCGGCGTCGCGCGACAGGAACAGGGAAACGGAGGTGACCGCCGCCGCTCCCACGGCCAGGACAGCGGTCATGCCGATGATGATCTTGGTTCTGAAACGCCCCGTCATGCCCCTACCCTGTTAAAGCCGCCGCCCCGGATCAGAGGCGGTCGGCCATCTTGGCACACCGAAAACCGAACGGCCATATCTGCCGGCTACGGATCATCCGCCGGCTCAACGGTGGCGAGCGCCCGCCGGCCCCCTCATCCGCCGCGGACGAGGCGGGTGCCGGTTTTATACCGGAGGCTTCATGGCGGTGCCCTGGTGCCGGATCGCCCCCCTTTTCCCGCTCTCCGGCATTTGCCGCGAAAGGTCCGAAGCGCGATTAGTTCGCCTAACGCACAAAAGGGCTTGCCAGGCATTTCGCATCTGGTATACGGTATCTCACATCCCATCGCACTTCGGAAACGGGGTGCAAAACCAACGGTGCGGGCGTGTTTTGAAGAAAACATGACGGCGCCGGAAGGTTTCGGGTCCGGTGTCGGAGCGAATGCTTTCATGAGCGCAACAGTCGATTTCACACAGCTTGTCATGGCCGCCGGGGACGCGATCGTCGTGTCCGACGCGCAGGGCGCCATCACTGTGTGGAATCCGGCGGCCGAACGGATGTTCGGCTTCGCGGAGGGCGAGGCGCTGGGGCAATCGCTCGACATCATCATCCCGGAACGCCAGCGCCAGCGCCATTGGGACGGCTATGCCAACACCATGCGCACGGGCCGGACGCGCTACGGCAGCGAGGTGCTGCGCGTCCCGGCCCTGCACAAGGACGGGCACGCCCTGTCCATCGCCTTCACGGTCGCCCTGCTGACCGCGCCGGACGGCTCGGTGACCGGAATCGTCGCCATCATCCGCGACGAGAGCAGCCGCTGGGCCGAGGAGCGCAAGCTCCGCCGACGCCTGTCGGAGTTGGAGTCCGCAAGTCAGTAACCACAACCCATCCCGCCAGTTTGTCCGTGTTGTCCAGTGCTCAACAACGGCATCGCAATAAGTGAGAGGGAGTAAACGAGCCATGAGCAAGCCGCTCGAAGGAATCAAGATCATCGACTTCACCCACGTTCAGGCCGGCCCCGCCTGCACGCAGCTCCTCGCCTGGTACGGCGCGGACGTCATCAAGGTGGAGCGGCCGGGTTCCGGCGACGTCACCCGCAACCAGCTCCGTGACATTCCCGAAGCGGACGCGCTCTACTTCACGATGCTGAACAGCAACAAGCGTTCGCTGACGCTGGACACCAAGACCCCGGCGGGCAAGGAAATCCTTGAGAAGCTGATCAAGGAGTCCGACGTCCTCGTGGAGAACTTCGGTCCGGGCGCGCTCGACCGCATGGGCTTCACCTGGGAGCGCATCAACGAGCTGAACCCGGGCATGATCGTCGCCTCGGTGAAGGGCTTCAGCGACGGCCACCATTACGAGGACCTGAAGGTCTACGAGAACGTCGCCCAGTGCGCCGGCGGTGCGGCGTCGACCACCGGCTTCTGGGACGGCCCGCCGACCGTCAGCGCCGCCGCTCTCGGCGACAGCAACACCGGCATGCACCTCGCCATCGGCATCCTGACCGCCCTCATGGGCCGTTCGAAGACCGGCAAGGGTCAGAAGGTCGCCGTGTCGATGCAGGACTCGGTCATCAACCTCTGCCGCGTCAAGCTGCGCGATCAGCAGCGTCTCGACCGCGTCGGCTACCTGGAAGAATACCCGCAGTACCCGCACGGCGAGTTCTCCGACGTGGTTCCGCGTGGCGGCAACGCCGGCGGTGGCGGCCAGCCGGGCTGGGTGCTGAAGTGCAAGGGCGCCGAGACCGACCCGAACGCCTACATCTACTTCACCATCCAGGGCCATGCCTGGGCGCCGATCTGCAAGGCTCTCGGCAAGCCGGAGTGGATCGACGATCCGGCCTACAACACCGCCCAGGCGCGTCAGGACAAGATCTTCGACATCTTCGCCTTCATCGAAGGCTGGCTGGCCGACAAGACGAAGTACGAGGCGGTCGACATCCTGCGCAAGTTCGACATCCCGTGCGCCCCGGTGCTGACCATGAAGGAAATCGCCGAGTGCCCGTCGCTCCGCAAGAGCGGCACGATCGTCGAGGTCGACCACAAGGCCCGCGGCAAGTACCTGACCGTCGGCAGCCCGATCAAGTTCTCCGACATGACCGTCGAAGTGACCGGGTCGCCGCTGCTCGGCGAGCACTCCGACGAGGTTCTGGCCAGCCTCGGCTACACCCCGCAGCAGATCGCCGAGCTGCACGCCAACAAGGTTGTCTGATCGCTTCCCGACAGTCTGACGGCACACCTCGCGAAGACGGCGCTCCGAAAGGGGCGCCGTTTTTTCTTTGTCCGGGTTCTGGGTTTTTGCCGGGCAACAGGGGCTTCACGGATTGACACGGATGACACGGATTTCTCCTTGGCGTGTCCAGCCATCGCTGACCGGGAAGCACGCGCTGCGCACGAATAAGTGTAGCGGGCCGAGATCATCTCGGATATGGTTGCATCATACAACCATGTTGAGCCTGAAGTGACCGCACAGTCCGCCACCATCGAACAGATCCGCTCGGCCTCCCGTCGACTTGTCCGCGAACTCGGGTTCATGGGGGGCGCTTTCGCCAGTACCGATCTGCCTCCATCGGCGGTCCACGCCTTGATCGAAATCGATGCCTGCCCAGGCATCACGGCGCGTCGGCTCGGAGATGTCCTCCGTCTGGAAAAATCCAGCATCAGCCGCATGCTCCAGAAGCTCGTCCGGTCAGGAGACGTGCTGGAGCAGGCGGATATGGACGACAGCCGCAGCAAGAGGCTGACCCTGAGCGCGGCGGGGCGGCAGCGCGTGGCCGCGATCCACACCTTCGCCACCAAGCAGGTGTCGGAGGCGTTGGAGCGCCTGGATCCCGGGGAGGGGCAGGTGGTTGCCACAGGACTGCGGCTCTATGCCGACGCCCTGGCCTCCCGCGTCGATCACAGCGTGCGCCCGGGGATCAGGATCGTCTGCGGATATCGGCAGGGCATCGTCGCGCGGATCACCCAGATGCACGTACGCTATTATGCAAGGACCGCCCACTTCGGGCAGCGGTTCGAGTCGGTTGTGGCCGCCGGATTGGCCGCCTTCTGTGATCGCCTTGAGAACCCACGAAACGCGATATGGTCGGCCGTCCGGGAAGAGAACATCGTCGGCTCCATCGCGATCGACGGGGAGGATATGGGAGAGGGCATCGCACATCTGCGCTGGTTCATCATCGATGACGGCGTACGCGGTGGCGGGGTTGGGCGTCGGTTGCTGTCGGAGGCTCTTGCCTTTGTGGATGCACAGGGTTTCACGGAAACCCATCTGTGGACCTTCAGCGGTCTCTCGGCCGCCCGTCATCTCTACGAGGCGCACGGCTTCACTTGCATCGAGGAGCACCTCGGCTCGCAGTGGGGGGGAGAGGTTCTGGAGCAGCGCTTCGTCAGGCTACGGCCCCCTGCGACAAACCCTGGGCCCTGATTGGGGCCGTTGCCCCCGAGAATCCCGAACCTTACCGCAGCCACTCCCGCACTTCACGGATGCGCTGGTTCCCTTCCGGCGTGCGGGCGTAGGCCTTGCCGTACTGGGTCTCGTACTCGCGCACGAAGCCCTGGCGCAGCAGCCCGTCGAGCACCGGGCGGACGATGGCCGGCTTCAGGTTCGCGGCCTTGGTGATCGTCAGGAACGAGGCCGGCAGAGCCGTCACCTCCGGCCCTGGCGTGGCGCGCAGGGTGTTGAGCGAAGTCCAGTCGACGGAGGTTGGTGAAATCATCGGCTACCCTCGATGCGGCGCGCTGTTGACTCTCTCTCGATACGACCTCAACTTCACTTGAGGTCAAGAGGTTCCGAACCCCAGGGGAGGCCCGGCGATGGCGATTCTCGATCCCGCCGACATGGACAAGGACCTTTCCGTGGGCGAGGTCGCGGAACGCTCTGGTGTGGCAGTGTCCACCATCCACTTCTACGAATCAAAGGGCCTGATCGCGAGTTGGCGGAGCAGCGGCAACCAGCGCCGCTTCCCCCGCGACGTTCTCCGGCGCATCGCCGTCATCAAGGTGGCCCAACGCCTGGGCGTCCCGCTGGCCACCATCGCGCAGGCGCTGAAGACCCTGCCGGACGGCCGCACCCCCACCGCAGAGGACTGGAAACGCTTGTCCGCGGCCTGGAAGGCGGACCTGGACGAGCGCATCGCCGTGCTCACCAAACTGCGCGACGGGCTGGAGGACTGCATCGGCTGCGGCTGCCTGTCGCTTGGCGAATGCCCGCTGCGCAACCCCTGGGACGAGCTGTCGGAGGACGGTCCCGGCCCGCGCCTGCTCGATCCGCGGCGATGACCGCGCTGTTTTGCCGCACCGCAGCATAGCCTCCCCGTCCAGCGCCGTCTCGGCAATAAAAAGGCCGTGCTGTTTCCAGCACGGCCAGTATCCGAGAGGCTCGCATATAATGCGGAGCAACAACCCGCCCGATACAAAGGGTGAAGAACCCTGTGCAAGAAGAATGATGCCAGAGCCCTCGTCAGGGCGCAACAAGGAATCTTAAGTTTCCACATTGCGGAAACAAAGTGTTTTGCCAAAAAAAAGACCGCGCCGTTGCGGGCGCGGTCAGTTTCTTCAGGGCAGCACTACGTGACAGGAAGGAAAACCGGGGTAACAGCCGCCCCAGCCCAATCCGAAGGATTTGCGGATCGGGGCGGATCGCGCCTCCCGGCCGGCGCGAATTCGAATTCCGTAGGGATCAAGCCAAAAAATCAGGTGGGGAAGCGCCCGCCGATCTCGGCGGTCACCGCCGCGGCGGTGCGCTTGACCATCTCGCCGAAGGCCACGACGCGGGCGTCGTCCAGGCGTCGGTTGGTACTCGACAGCGACAGGGCGCCGATGACACGGGCCTGCTCGTCGTAGATCGCCGCGGCGACGCAGTGCAGGCCGCTGACCCGCTCCTCCTGGTCCACGGCGTAGCCGCGGTCGCGCGTCAGGATCAACTCCCGGTGCAGCGCCGGGATCGACGACACGGTGGTCCGGGTGAACTGACGCATGCCGCGCTGGGTGACGATGCTCTGCACCCGCGTGTCGGGCATGCCGGCGAGCAGCGCCTTGCCCACGGCGGAACAGTGCAGCAGCGTGCGGTCGGTGACGGGCAGCGCCGCCTGGGCGACGCGCGGGCCGCCGACGCGGTGCAGATAGATGGCTTCGCCGTTCTCCTCGATGGCCAGATTGACGACCTCGCTGGTCTCCTCCATCAGCCGGCGCATGCGCGGACGGGCGACGTCGAGCAGGCTGCGCGTCTTCAGGAAGCCGGTGCCGGTCATGTAGGCCTGCACCCCGACCGCCCAGCCGCGCTTGCCCTGGTCGAAGCGCACGTAACGCTCCTCCTGCAGGGTGGTCAGAAGGCGGTGCGCCGTGGAGGGCGAGAGATGCGCCGCTTCGGCCACCGCGGTCAGGCTCATCGGGCTGTCCGACTGGCCGAGGATGGTCATGATGCTCAGCGCCCGCGACAGCGACTGAACGAGATTGCCCTTCGCCGCACGGTCCACCGTCTCCGCGCGGCCTTCGGCCCGCGGGGCCGGGGGTGCCATCATCAGCGCTTGCGTCTTCATCGCTCCATCCCTCTCGAAATCGTCCGGCGCTGTTGCATCGCGCCGTTGTCGTCCTCGGGTGTGGCGGCCCCCGGTTCTCCCTTGCGGAGAGCGGGGGCCGCCGGTTGGCTATGCCGCCGGCTCGATGCGGGCCGCGGCGAACTTGAACTCGGGAATCTTCCCGAAGGGGTCCAGCTTCGGGTTGGTCAGCACGTTGGCCGCCGCCTCGGCGTAGCAGAAGGGCACGAACACCAGCCCGGACGGGACGTTGTAGTCCGACCGTGCCTTCAGCTCGATGGTGCCGCGCCGGGTGGTGACCTTCATGCGGTCGCCGCCCTTGGCGCCCATCCGCCGCAGATCCGCCGGGCTCATGTAGGCCACAGCCTCCGGCTCCAGATCGTCGAGAACCTGGGCGCGCCGGGTCATCGATCCGGTGTGCCAATGCTCGAGCTGGCGCCCGGTGGTCAGGACCATCGGGAACTCGGCGTCCGGCTCCTCGGCCGGCGGGATCACGTCGGCGGGGACCAGACGCCCGCGGCCGGTGGCCGTGGGGAAGCCGTCGCCGAACACGATCTCCTGGCCGGGATCGTCCGCGGACAGGCTGGGGTAGGTGACCGAGCGCTCGCGCTCCAGCCGCTCCCAGGTGATGTTGTCGAGCGACGGCATCGCCCCCTTCATCTCCCGGAACACGTCGCGCGGATGCTCGTAGGTCCAGTCCAGACCCAGGCCGCGGGCCATGGCGTTGACGATCCACAGGTCCTGACGGGCCTCGCCCGGCGGCGGCAGGGCCTGACGGCCGAGCTGGACCTGGCGGTTCGTGTTGGTCACCGTGCCGGTCTTCTCCGGCCAGGCCGAGGCGGGCAGAACCACGTCGGCGTATTTGGCCGTCTCGGTCAGGAACAGGTCCTGCACCACCAGATGGTCGAGCTTGGCGAGCGCGTCGCGGGCGTGCTCCACGTCCGGGTCGGACATGGCCGGGTTCTCGCCCATCACGTACATGCCGTTCAGCGAGCCGGCGTGGATCGCGTCCATGATCTCCACGACGGTCAGGCCGCGCTTGGAGTCCAGCTTGGTGTCCCAGAAATCCTCGTAGAAGGCGTGGACCTCGGGATCGTCCACCGGACGGTAGTCCGGGAACATCATCGGGATCAGGCCGGCGTCGGAGGCGCCCTGGACGTTGTTCTGGCCGCGCAGCGGGTGCAGGCCGGTGCCGGGGCGCCCGATCTGGCCGGTGACCAGCGACAGGGCGATCAGGCAGCGCACGTTGTCGGTGCCGTGGGTGTGCTGCGACACGCCCATGCCCCAGAAGATGATCGAGCCCTTGGAGGTGGCGTAGAGGCGCGCGACCTCGCGGAGCTGTTCCGCCGGGATGCCGCAGACCGGCTCCATGGCCTCCGGGGTGAAGCTGGCGATGTGGGCGCGCAGCTCCTCGAAGTCCTGGGTGTGCTCGGCCACATACTGTTCGTCGTACAGCCCCTCGCTGATGATGACGTTCAGCATGGCGTTCAGCATGGGCACGTCGCGGCCCGGCTTGAACTGCAGCATGTGGCTGGCGTGGCGCTTCAGCACCTGGCCGCGCGGGTCCATGATGACCAGCTTGGCGCCGCGCTTGGCCGCGTTCTTGAAGAAGGTCGCGGCGACCGGGTGGTTCTCCGTCGGGTTGGAGCCGATGACGACGATCACCTCGGCGTCCTTGGCCGCCATGAAGGGAGCCGTCACCGCGCCCGACCCGATGCCCTCGATCAGCGCCGCCACCGAGGAGGCGTGGCACAGGCGGGTGCAATGGTCGACGTTGTTGGTGCCGAAGCCGACGCGCACCAGCTTCTGGAACAGGTAGGCCTCCTCGTTGGAGCCCTTGGCCGAACCGAACCCGGCGAGCGCCGAACCGCCCCGCTCGTCGCGGATCTTGCGCAGGCCGGCGGTGGCGACTTCCAGAGCCTCCTCCCAGCTCGCCTCGCGGAAGTGGGTCAGCGGATTCAGCGGGTCGATGTCCACGTCGTGCTTGGACACGCCCTCCTTGCGGATCAGCGGCTTGGTCAGGCGGTGCGGGTGGTGGATGTAATCGAAGCCGAAGCGGCCCTTCACGCACAGCCGGTTCTTGTTGGCGGGACCGTCGCGGCCCGTCACCGACAGCAGCTTCTCATCCTTGATGTTGTAGGTGAGCTGGCAGCCGACGCCGCAATAGGGGCAGACGCTGTCGACCTGACGGTCCGGGGCGGCGGCGAAGACGCCGCTGTTCATGTCCACCTGGGTCTTCGGCATCAGCGCGCCGGTCGGGCAGGCCTGGACGCACTCGCCGCAGGCGACGCAGGTGCTGTCGCCCATCGGGTCGGCGAAGTCGAAGACGATCGTCTCCTTGTGGCCGCGCAGCGCCATGCCGATGACGTCGTTGACCTGGACCTCGCGGCAGGCGCGGACGCACAGGTTGCATTGGATGCAGGCGTCGAGCTGCACCGCCATGGCCGGGTGGCTGAAGTCGGGCTTCGGCGCGCATTCCCGGCTGGGGAAGCGGCTGTCCGAGACCTCCAGGCGATCGGCCCAGCGCCAGAACTTGCTGTCGGGGTCGTGGGCCTCCTCCCGCTTCGGCTGGTCGGCGACCAGCATCTCGATGACCATCTTGCGGGCGAACTTGGCGTTCTCGCTGGCCGAGCGGACGCGCATGCCCGGCGTCGGGTGGCGCACGCAGGAGGCCGACATGGCGCGCTCGCCGTCGATCTCGACCATGCAGGCCCGGCAGTTGCCGTCGGCGCGGTAGCCCGGCTCGTCGGCGTAGCAGAGATGCGGGATCTCGGTGCCCAGGCGGTTGGCGACCTGCCAGATGGTCTCGCCGGCGTGGGCCTCGACGAGCTCGTCGTCGAGGTGGAACAGGATGCGGTCGCTCATATCACCGGACCTCCCCGCGCAGATCGTCGCGGAAGTGCTTCAGCGCACTCTTGAGTGGGTTCATCGCGGCCTGACCCAGGCCGCAGATCGACGCCGTGCCCATCAGCCGGGCGAGCTCCGTCAGAAGCGGCTCGTCCCACACCGGTTGCTTGATGAGCGCCACCGCCTTCTCCGTTCCGACGCGGCAGGGCGTGCACTGCCCGCAGCTCTCGTCCTCGAAGAAGTCCAGCAGGTTGCGCACGACCTTGCGCATGTCGTCCTGGTCCGACAGCACGACCACCGCGGCGGAGCCGATGAAGCAGCCGTGCTGCTCCAGCGTGCCGAAGTCCAGCGGGATGTCGTCCATGCTGGCGGGCAGGATGCCGCCCGACGCGCCGCCGGGCAGGTAGCCCTTCAGCGTGTGGCCGTCGGCCATGCCGCCGCAATACTCGTCGATCAGTTCGCGGATGGTGAGGCCGGCGGGGGCCAGCTTCACGCCCGGGTCCTTGACGTGACCGGAGACGGAGTAGCTGCGCAGGCCCTTGCGGCCGTTGCGCCCGTGGCCGCCCCACCAGTCGGCGCCCTTCTCAAGGATATCCCTGATCCAGAACAGCGTTTCCACGTTGTTGATGAGGGTCGGGCGGCCGAACAGGCCGACCACCGACGGGAAGGGCGGCTTGTGCCGCGGCAGGCCGCGCTTGCCCTCAATGCTCTCCAGCATCGCGGACTCCTCGCCGCAGATGTAGGCCCCGGCGCCGCGCCGCAGATGGATGCGGGTGTGCCCGGCGAGGCCCGCCTTCTCCACAACGGCGATCTCGTGCTCCAGCATCTCGCGGATGTGCGGGTATTCGTCGCGCAGGTAGATGTAGACGTCGGTCGCCTCGACCACCCAGGCGCCGATCAGCATCCCTTCCAGGAAGCGGTGCGGATCGTTCTCCAGATAGAAACGGTCCTTGAAGGTGCCCGGCTCGCCCTCGTCCCCGTTCACCGCCATCAGGCGGGGGCCGGGCTCGTGGCGGACGAAGCGCCACTTGCGGCCGGTGGGGAAGCCGGCGCCGCCGAGGCCGCGCAGGTTGGCGCCCTCCAGCTTGCCGAGGATGTCGTCCACCGGGACGTTGCCCGCCAGACAGTCGCTCAGCAGGCGGTAGCCGCCCTCTGCCTTGTACTGCTCCAGGCTGACATAGGGGGGGATCTGCGGGTGAGTCTCGCCGTTCTTCACGGCGGTGACCACGCTCTCGACCGTGGCGTTCTCGTGCAGGGCGTGGCCGATGGCCACCGCCGGGGCGTTGTGGCAGGCGCCCATGCAGGGAGCGCGCACCACGCGGACGCCGTCACCCATGTCGGCGGCCTTCAGCTCGTCGAGCAGCTTTTCGCCGCCGGCCATGCAGCAGGACAGGCTGTCGCAGACCCGGACGGTCACGGGCGGAGGGGCGTCCTCGCCGTCCATCACGATGTCGAAGTGGGCGTAGAAGGACGCCACCTCGTACACCTCCACCAGAGCCAGCCGCATCTCGTGGGCGAGCGCCGCGAGATGGCGGGCGTGCAGCCCGTGATAGGTGTCCTGCAACAGGTGCAGATGCTCGATCAGCAGGTCCCGCTGCCGGGACCGGTCGCCGAGAAGGTTCTGCACCTCCGCCAGGGCCGCCGGATCGACCTGCCGGCCCTTCGGCTGGGGCCGGGTGTTCCGGCGCCCCGAACCGGGATGGATGGCGCGCCTTTTCGTGTCGTCTTTGGCGACGATGGCCGTGTCCATGTCCGCCCTCCCCTCTCGTCAGGCTTGATTCTTCGTAACGTTGGGATGTCGTGCAGTCGTCTTGGAACCGCCCCCCGATTTTTCCGGGGGGCTTTATTTTTTATGATTTAGGAAGGCGTTACTGCTTGGGCCCCTTGCGGACGGCGCTGGTGGGGTTGAGGCTGCCGATGTTGCCGCTCTCCG
>NZ_QLKQ01000113.1 GCF_003349955.1 Azospirillum brasilense | reverse complement strand
GTCGGCGTGTGGGCGGGACGGTTCCCGCCAGTCGAAGATGAGCGTCATCGCGCACCTATCGCGACACCGGTGAAGGTCTGGTTGACGTGCATGGCGTTGTACTGCTCGCCGTAGGCGCAGAAGCCGATGACGTTGTGCCGCGCCAGCGCCGCCGACATGACGTGCTTGAGCTGCCGCTGCTCCAGCTCCAGCCGGCGCAGGATGCAGTCGCAGCCGAGCACGAGGTCCGGCGGCCCGCCGACCTCCGCCGCCAGCTTGCGCATCATCTCCTCGAGATTCTCCACCGGGTCGACGCCGCGGGCGACGGTCAGCACGATGCCCTCGTCGATGGCGCAGTAGAAGGTCAGGCTCTCGTCGTCGTTGACCTTCTGGATGGAGCGGACATGGTACTCGCCCCCCACCCGCACCACGACGGGATAGGCGGCGAAGATCAGGGGGGTCAGCGGCTCCCCCTCCAGCCCGACCATGCGCGCGTACTCGCGGCCCGCCGGCTCGGCGTTGATCTCGGTGACGATGCGGCGCTGCGGGTCGGCGCCGGTCACCACCATCTTGGCGTCGGACGCCACGAAATGCTCGGTCCGGAAGACCACGAAGCGGCGCGCCGTGGTGACCAGCATCAGCACGGCGGCGTTGGTGTGGAACCGCCCCTCGTGCAGGACGAAGGTGCGCTCGAACCGCAGCTCGTCCCCGGCGGAGCCGCCGAACAGCGGGATGTCCATCAGCACGCTGTGCAGCGCGCTGACCACCATCTCCTCCGCCCGCGACATGCCGTCGATCATCAGGAAGGCGAAGCTGCCATGGTCGGGAAAGGCGTCGGCGCGGGCGGCCAGCGCGACGTCGCGCTGCTCCATCAGGCTGCGCAGGACGCGCGGCGCCTCGGCGATGGAGAAGCGGTCGAGGTCGTCGATGCGCTGGGTGGCGATGGTGAAGTCGGCGCGCGGGAAGCCGATCCCGACCAGCGATCCGGCGGCGTAGCCGAAGGGCGTGATCTCGCCCGCCGTGGTGCAGCCGACCACCGGCACCGGCCCGAACAGCTCGGCCAGCGCCGCCGCCAGTTCCACCCGGTCATAGTGCGCGGAGCAGAAGACCAGAACCATCTCCAGTTCGGCGACGGCGGCGGGGTTCCGTCCGCACAGCCCCTCGAAGAGGTCCCGCGCGGCGGCGCGGGCGTCCTCCGCCATGGAGACGGCCCTTGGCAGGGGCGGGCTGGGCGCGGGGCTGCTGGGCGGAGCATCGGAGAGGAGAGCGTCCGAGGCCGGATGGCTGGTCACAATGCGGGTCCCGAAAAGCATCGGCATGGCATCCAACACCCCAGGCCGCCACCCGACGCCGGAAGGCCGGCCGGGGAACGTGGGCGGATGACCCATAGGTTACTTCAGCGACGCCCGCCGGGCAAAGCCGGCGCGGGGGTGCGGGCATGCGACCATGGTCTAAGACGGCGTGGCGCCGTCCACGCTCAGCCGGCCCTGCTCAGCCGGCCCTGCTCAGCCGGTCCGGCGCGCCATCGTCTCGCGGCCGCGCGCCGGCGTGCTTCGCTTCTTCGCTTCACCCGGCGGGACGCCGTTCATCAGGAAGCGCAGCGTCGGCGAGCGGCGGACCAGCCCGTGATGGACGGCCAGCGGCACGAACAGGCCGACCGTGGTGATCGCGGCGAATTCCAGCAGCGGCGGCGCGGTGACGGCGAGCAGGGCGAAGCCGGCGGCCATGACCACCAGATGGTGCAGCAGATAGATGGTGTAGGAGGCCTGCGACAGCGCCCGCACCCGGCGGCTCTCCGCCGAGAAGAAGGACTGCGTCAGGCCGAGGACGAAGCGGAAGGCCGACCAGGCGGCGACGGCGCGCAGCGCCTCGTCGAGGAAGCGCACCGGCATGGGCTTCTCCACGCCGACCATGCCGATGTGGATGGCGAAGCAGACCAGATAGGTCAGCGCCACGCCCCAGCTCGCCTTGGCGTAGCGCGCGGCTCCGCCCGGCCAGTGGGCGATCAGCACGCCGACCGCGAAGAAGCCGCCCGAGACGACGACGCTCACCGCCGTGGAGTTGGTCGGCACCAGCGGCGTCACCAGCCAGTCGGAGATGTTGTCGAAGCCCAGCACCCCCATCATGACGAGGCTGAGCAGGAGCGGCGGCAGCCAGTCCGGCGGGTCGGCCAGCCAGCGGGCCAGCCCCGGCGCGCGCTCCGCCAGCCGCCGGTGCAGGGCGACCAGCAGCGGGTAGGTGAGGCAGAGCGCCAGCACGCTGATGAACAGCTCGACCAGGAACCACAGATGGTAGACGAGCCCGCCGCTCCAGAAGGCCGCGGGGATGGTCTGGGTGAGGAACTCGCTTGCGGTCAGGCCGGGGTCGATGGCGCGGCTTTCCATCCACAGTTGCGCGACGTTCAGCGTCGCCGCCATGGCGACGAGCGGCACCAGCAGCCGCGAAGCGCGCGAGGTCAGCGTGGCCCGCGGCCCGTGGCGGCGCAGGCTGTGGGTGATCAGCAGGCCGGAGATCAGGAAGAAGGCGGGCATGCGGAAGCTGTGGATGAAGTCCGCGAACAACCCGATCCAGGCGATGCCGTCGGGGGAGTTCATCACCCAGTCGTAGCCCGGCGTGTAGATCAGCGCCGCGTGGTAGGGAACGCCGAGGATCATCAGCAGGCTGCGCGCCGCGTCCAGCGAATGATCCCGTGTGCCGCCCATTCCAATTGATACGCCCGCCGCCGCCATCGCCCTCACCTTTCGGGGTCTCTTTCGTTTCGCCTCTCCGAACGAACGCGCCAGGGCATCGTCCGGACGCGCTAGGGGCGGCGGCGCATCCGGGGAACCAAGGTGGGGGTAAGCCTTTTCCGCCGGTTGCGCTCCCTCTGGAGCGGCGTGCGCCGAGGGTTCACGCCGATGGGCCGAACCTGCTACAAGACCGCTGCGGAGCGCTCGCATTCACGCGGGTGGCGCCGTCGTTCGCGCCCGTATTTCCGCGGGTGGCTATTGGAGGATTCCGTCATGCTCTGGCTCGCCGCCTACATCGGCAGCGTACTCGCCATCAACTACGCCTTCAGCCTCGCGCCGCATCTGGACCTCGTGTGGTCCTGCTGGGCCGGGTTGATCTTCATCCTGCGCGACATGGTCCAGGTCCGCTACGGCCACTGGTCGCTGGCCGCCATGCTGGCCGCCACGGTTCTGTCCTTCCTGCTGGCCGACCCCTTCGTCGCGACGGCCAGCGTCACCGCCTTCGCGGTGTCGGAACTGATCGACTGGGGCGTCTTCACCGTCACCCGCCGCCCGCTGCGCGATCGGCTGTGGATCAGCGCCGCCCTGTCGGTGCCGGTGGACACGGCTTTGTTCTTCGGCATGCTCGGCATCTGGGACCCGACGGTCTGGGCGGCCAGCCTCGCGTCCAAGCTGGTCGGCGTGTCGGCGGTGTGGATGCTGATGCGCGCGCGGGCGGACCGGCCGGCGACGGCTTGATCCAAACGGATTTGGCAATCGCCGACTCGGGGCCCCACCGGTTTCGCCGCGGGTGTTCCCGGCATCGTCGAGGGGCCGCGGCGTCGGCGATCGCCAAAAGGGCCAGGGGCGTCAGACCAACGAGGCCACCGTTTCGGTGGTCTGGCGGGGACTGGGCGCCTCGTCGGGAATCTCGACCAGGAAGATGGCGCCGCGGCCCGGACGCGACAGCACCCGGACCCGGTAGCCGAGCAGCCGGCTGAGCCGGGCCACGGTGGCGAGGCCGAGGCCGAGGCCCTTGCGCCGGTCGCGCTCCGGATTGCCGATCTGGTAGAAGTCCTCGAAGATCAGATGAAGCCGGTCCTGCGGGATGCCGGGGCCGGTGTCCTGCACCTTGATGGCGGTGAAGCCGCGCGCCTGCCGGCAGGTCACCCGGATGGTGCCGCTGTGGGTGTATTTCAGCGCGTTGCTCAACAGGTTGCGGACGATCCGCTCCAGCATCGCCGGGTCGGTCGTCACGCGGGCGCCGCCGCAGGTGACGCGAAAGCCCAGCCCCTTGCCGGCGGCCTCAAGCCGGCCTTCCTCGCAGATGCGCTCCAGGAAGACGGGCAGGTCCAGCTCGGCCAGCTGCGGGCTGATCACGCCGGTTTCCAGCATGGCGATGTCCATCAGCGAGTTCAGCAGGCGCTGCGTCGCCTCGAACCCTTCGCCCGCGGCGTCCACCAGCTTGCGCAGCCGGGCGTTGTCCGCCTGCTCGCCGATCATGTGCAGATAGATGCCCAGCGTCTGGAGCGGCTGGCGCAGGTCGTGGCTGGCGGCGGCGAGGAAGCGCGACTTGGCGGCGTTGGCCTGTTCCGCCTCCGCCCGCGCCCGCGCCAGCGCGTCGTAGCTGCGGCGCAGTTCGGCCATGCGGTCGCGGTCCTGCAGCACGGAATTGACGGTGGCGACCAGAAGCAGGGTGATGATCAGGCCGGCGAACAGCACCGCCCGCGGCGTGGCGCTGGCCACGCTGTCCTCGAAGGCGTGGGTGCCGGACAGGACCAGCGTCCAGGGGCGCCCGAACACCTGGATGCGCAGGGTGTCGCGGAAGGCCTCCCGGCTGGGCGCGGAATCGAACATCAGCGCGTCCGGCGTGGCCTCCGCCCCGTCATAGACGCGGATGTCCAGCAGTTGGGACGCGCCCTGGCCCATGATGCTGCGCATGAGGTCGTGCGCGCGGAAGGGGCTGTAGACGAAGCCGAGCAGCGCTTCCCGCCGGTCGGCGGGGGTGGTCAGCGGCAGGGTCTGGTCGTAGACCGGCACATAGATGAGGAAGCCTGGCTGCACGTCCTCCTCGGTTTCCTGGACCAGCCGCAGCCGGGCGGTCGCCGCGGCGGTGCCGGTGCTCCGGGCGCGCTCCATGGCGGTCTGGCGGGTCGGTTCGGCGTGCATGTCGAAGCCGAAGGCCCGCAGGTTGCGGCTGGCGAAGGGCTCGATGTAGACGATGGGGAAATATTCGGACCGCTCCCCCTCCGGCGTCACGCGGTAGCTGTAGAAGCCGGCGGCGTGGAGCGACGCCTCGTGCTGCTCCCGGTCGGACGCCTTCACGCGCTTGGCGTAGCCGATCCCCTGGATGCCGGGATAACGGTCCTCCACATGCAGGCCGGTGACGTAGGCGCGCCATTCGGTGCGGCTGACCTGCCCGCCGCCGGCGTCCACCATCGCCACGGCACCCTGGAGCATCTGCTCGTAGGTGTCGAGCCGCTCCGTGACGTCGCCCGCCAGATCGCGGGACAGCGCGCGGAAGCGCGTCTCGGCCAGCCGATGGTTCTGCTCGGTCAACAGCAGCCAGGCGAGGCCGGTCAGCAGCAGTCCCAGCCCGAAGACCACCCAGCTTTCCCAGGACCGGAACAGCCGCCCGTCGGGAACGGCGGCGCGCTTGCGCTTCGGCCCGTTGTGCGTTGGCCCGTTGTGCCTTGGCTTGGGTGGCGCGGTGGGCGCCGGTGGTAAGGGAACGTCCATGCCGGTCCGGCCCGTCACGCCGTGCCGGCGGGCTGCTCCCGCAGCACCTTGGTCAGCACCGCCTGGAGATGGGGCGGCAGCACCGGCTTCTGCAGGACGGTCAGCCCGCGGGCGCGGGCGTCGCGCAGCCCTTCGGTGGAGGTGTCGCCGGTGATGATGACGCCCGGCACTTCGGCCCCGGCCTCCGCGCGGATGCGGTCGATGGCCTGCACGCCGGTGCGCCCCTCGCGCAGGCGGTAGTCGGCCAGGATGGCGTGCGGTGTTTCCCCGGCGATGGACAGGCGGTCGATGGCCTCGCCCTCGCTTTCGGCGGTGACGACCCGGTACCCCCACATCTCCAGCAGGAGGTTGAGGGCCTGCAGAACCGTCCGCTCGTCGTCGATCACCATGACGAGCTTGTCCTGGTCGTCGTCACCCGCGGGAGTCACTGTGTCCAATCCATCCGTTCACAAGGGCCGGTGATCGTACAGACCAACAGGCCAAACCAACAGGCCAGACCAACAGGCATCCGGCCAGAAAAGAGTACCGCACCCGTGAGACGGGCGCCATGCAGAGGGGCGGCTGTGTAGCACAGACGATGGTTTGTTCGGTCAGTACATTTGTCCTATTACCTCCATTGCGTGCCTATGGCCGAGGTGGCGAAGCCACGCATTCCTGGCGGATTCGATCAAAAGCATTGAGCTGGCGAAGCGCATCGTCCATTCTTCCGGCCCTCCGGACAGTCCTATGACCTTCCTTCGGGCGACCAATATCTTCGGGCGGCGGCAATGACGGGCGAACGCATCCATCTGTACGACACGACGCTGCGCGACGGGGCGCAGACCCAGGACGTGGATTTCTCCGTCGCCGACAAGATCGCCATCGCCCGCGACCTCGACCGGCTGGGAATCGACTATGTGGAAGGCGGCTGGCCCGGTGCCAACCCGACCGACGACCAGTTCTTCGCCGAGGCGCCGGACCTCGCCCGCTCGACCTTCACCGCCTTCGGCATGACGCGCCGTCCCGGCCGCAGCACCGCGAACGACCCGCAGCTCGCCGCCCTGATCCAGTCCAAGGCGCGCGCCGTCTGCATCGTCGGCAAGACCTGGGACTTCCACGTCGACGTCGCGCTGGCCATCCCGCGCGAGGAGAACATCGAGCTGATCGCCGACAGCATCGCCGCGCTGAAGGCCGCCAAGGGCGAGGCTCTGTTCGACGCCGAGCATTTCTTCGACGGCTACAAGCGCAACCCGGCCTACACCGCCTCCTGCATCAAGGCCGCCTACGCGGCGGGGGCGCGCTGGGTCGTGCTGTGCGACACCAACGGCGGCACGCTGCCCCATGAGATCGACGCGATCGTCCGTCGGGTGATCGAAGAGCATGGCATTCCCGGCGACCGGCTGGGCATCCACTGCCACAACGACACCGAGAACGCCGTCGCCAACTCGCTGGCCGCGGTGCGCGCCGGGGTGCGGATGGTGCAGGGGACGATCAACGGCTTGGGAGAGCGCTGCGGCAACGCCAACCTCGTGTCGCTGATCCCGTCGCTGATGCTGAAGATGGGCTACGACGTCGGCATCCGGCCCGCCGACCTGCCGCTGCTGACCGAGATCAGCCGCAAGTTCGACGAGCGGCTGAACCGCGCGCCGAACCGCCACGCCCCCTACGTCGGCGCCAGCGCCTTCGCCCACAAGGGCGGGCTGCACGTCTCCGCCGTGGAGAAGGACCCGTCCTCCTACGAGCATGTCGAGCCGGAGGCGGTCGGCAACCGCCGGCAGATCGTCATGTCGGACCAGGCGGGCCGCGCCAACGTCATCGCCCGGCTGCGCGAGATGGGCATGGCCGTGGACCCGAAGGACGAACGGCTGAACCGCCTGCTCGACCTCGTGAAGCAGCGCGACACCGAGGGCTACGCCTACGACACCGCCGAGGCCAGCTTCGAGCTGCTGGTCCGCCGCGAGCTGGGCGAGGTGCCCGACTATTTCACCCTGAAGCGCTTCCACGTCACCGACGAGCGCCGCTACAACGCCAAGGGCGAGCTGGTGGTGGAGTCCGAGGCCGTCGTCCGCGTGAGGATCGGCGGCAAGGAGTATCACGAGGTGGCGTCGGGCAACGGTCCGGTGAACGCGCTGGACACCGCGATGCGCAAGGCGCTGGAGCCGCTGTACCCGCTGCTCGACGGGGTGAAGCTGTCCGACTACCGCGTGCGCATCCTGGCGGCCAAGGACGGCACCGGGGCCATGCCGCGCGTGCTGATCCGTTCGCGCAACGGCGACGGGCAGGAATGGTCGACGCTGGGCGTCTCCACCAACATCATCGAGGCGTCGATGGAGGCGCTGGTGGACAGTTACACATTCAAGCTGTTTAAAGGCGGCGCAACACCGCGAAGCTGAGACCAACGTTCCGATCATGACCTCCGGCAAAGACCCCACCCGGCCCTCCGTCCTCGGCGGCCCGACCATCATCCTCGTGCAGCCCCAGCTCGGCGAGAACATCGGCGCCTGCGCGCGGGCCATGCTGAATTGCGGCCTGACCGAGCTGCGTCTGGTGAAGCCGCGCGACGGCTGGCCGAACGAGAAGGCGGTGGCCGCGGCGTCGGGCGCCGATCCGGTGCTGGACGGGGCCAAGCTCTACGAGACGACGGCGGAGGCCGTGGCCGACCTGAACGTGGTCTTCGCCACCACCGTCCGCACCCGCGGGATGATCCAGGAGTTCGTCACCCCGCGCGTCGCCGCGACGGAACTGCGTGCCCACGTCGACTCCGGGCACAAGACCGGCGTGCTGTTCGGGCCGGAGCGCACCGGTCTGGTCAACGACGACCTGACGCTGGCTTCAACGCTGATCACCGTGCCGCTGAATCCGGCCTTCTCCTCGCTCAATCTGGCGCAGGCGGTCCTGCTGATCGGCTACGAGTGGTTCCAGACCGGCGAGACCCCGCCCGACCGCCTGCTGCACACCGGCCAGACCCGCCCGGCGACCAAGGCGGAGCTGCTGAACTTCTTCGAGCATCTGGAAGGCGACCTCGACCGCACCGGCTTCTTCACCTCGCCGGAGAAGCGCCCCTCCATGGTCCGCACCCTGCGCAACGCGCTGGAGCGGATGCAGATGACCGAGCAGGAGGTCCGCACCTTCCACGGCGTCGTCGCGGCGCTGACCGGACGGCGCAAGGGCGAACCGTAACCCTCTTCCCGAACCTCTTTCCTTCCGGGGCGAATCGCGGCCTATACTGCCCCATGGAATACACCTTGCAGCATATGGACGTTGGCCTCGTCCTGCTCGACGGCGACCGGCGCGTGGTGTCGGTCAACGCGTCCGTGGCGCGGATGCTGGGGCGCGACCGTCCGCTGCTGGGGGCCAGCCTGCACGACCTGCACCCGCCGGGCAGCCGCGCCAAGGTGGAACTGCTGCTGGCCGCGGCGCACGACCCGGACTCCCCGGCGGCGGCCAGCTCCATGATGGTGGCCCTGCCGGGGCGGACCATCGTGGTGAAGGCCACCGCCCTGCCGCCGGGCGGCGGGGCCGCGCTGGCCCTAATGCTGTTCGAGGTGAACGGGAAAGCGCTTCCCGAGCCGGTTCCGCCGTCGCCCGCGGACGCGGCGCCCGAGCCGGTCACGCCGCTGGTGAAGCTGCCGATCACGACGCGCCAGGGCGTGGTGCTGATCGACCCCGCCGACGCGGTCTATGTGCAGGCCGACGGCCATTACACGCGGGTCCACACGGCGGACGGCGCCTTCTTCTGCTCGCTCTCCCTGTCGGATCTGGAGGCGCGGCTCGACGGGCGGCAGTTCGTGCGGGCGCACCGCCGCTATCTGGTCAACCTGCGCCACGCCCAGGCCATCGACCGCAGCGACGGGCGGGCCGCCTTCGTCATGGCCGCTCCCGGCTCCCCCCGCGTGCCGGTCAGCCGCGGCCGGATCGAGCGGTTGAAGAAGCTGTTGGCGCTTTAGCCTTTCTCCTCACGCGCATCAGGGTTGTTCCCGCCGGGCTGTGACATCCCGGGCCGGTTGATCCGTCTCAATCGTCCGGCGCCGCCGCAGGCGTAGAACAAAGCCATGGCCGGCGCCCGCATCGGGTGGGCGCCACGATGACGAGGAGACACGGCCATGGCTTTCCTGGACGACGACCGCGCCTATGTGGACCAGCTCGTGGTGGAGTATTACGGCGACCGCCTGACCGCGCTCTCGCCGGAGCGTCTCGCCGCCCTGCACGCCCTGTTCGGCGAGGTGATGTGGCACGAGGGGATCGAGGCGCTGACCCCGCAGCGGCTGAACACGCTGCTGGACTTCACCGAGGAAGATCTGTCAGACGCGGCCTGAGTGGGGCGCCTGACTGGTAAGAGCGCGAACCGTTCGCGCAGGACTCCCGCCGTTCACGCCGTCCGCCCGCCGTTCGTGCAGCGGGTCTTGTTCCTGGACCCGCCTTCCGCGATGAGGGATGTCAACACAACCCTCTTCCGCAGGAAGCACGACCGTGGATGCAACCGACACTCCCGACCGCTACGTCTCCTTCAAGGGCATCGACTGCGAGGGCAACTCCCGCCGCATCATCGAGCGCCTGTACATGCACATCGACGACCCGGCCAAGACCAACGCCTTCTGGGAACGCTTCCGGGCGAAGCTGGCCGTGGCCGACGATCCGTTGAAGCGTCAGGCGGACGGGCTGTGCCTGCTCTGCGCCAACGTCTATTACATTTCCGACCTGTTCGAAGAGCATGAGGACGAGGAAGGGCTCGCCATGCTCCGCCAGCTGGAAGACGAGTGCTGCTGACGCAGTGTGGTGGACTCATGGTTTGACAAGGCGCGCCGAATCCGTATAGTGCGCGCCTTCACTCCTGGGAAAGCGGGCGTGCCTCTTGTTTGCGCCCCGTCCGCGGCCTGTTCCGCGGAACTACCGGGACAAAACCAACTCGTGTTCCATCGAGGACCAAAATGGCCAAGCGTCAACAGTCCAAGTACAAGATCGACCGCCGCCTCGGCGTCAACCTCTGGGGCCGTGGCAAGTCGCCGATCAACAAGCGTGAGTATGGCCCCGGCCAGCACGGCCAGCGCCGCAAGAAGCCGTCCGACTACGGCCTGCAGCTCATGGCGAAGCAGAAGCTGAAGGGCTACTACGGCAACATCGGCGAGAAGCAGTTCCGCCGCATCTACGCCGAGGCCGTGCGCCGCAAGGGCGACACCGGCGAGAACCTGGTGGGCCTGCTGGAGCGCCGCCTGGACGCGGTGGTCTACCGCATGAAGTTCGCGCCGACCCCGTTCGCCGCGCGCCAGATCATCAACCACGGCCACATCCTGGTCAATGGCCGCCGCCTGAACATCCCGTCGGCCCAGATCAAGGAAGGCGACACCATCGAGGTGCGCGCCAAGTCCAAGCAGATGGCCCTCATCCTCGAGGCCACCGCCTCGGGTGAGCGCGACACCCCGGACTACCTGGAAGTCGACACGGGCGCCCTGAAGGGCCGCTTCGTCCGCGTCCCGCTGCTGGCCGACATTCCGTACCCGGTCCAGATGGAACCGAACCTGGTCGTCGAGTTCTACTCGCGCTGACCGTTCGGCCCAGCCGACACAAGAAAGGCCGCGCCTCCGGGCGCGGCCTTTTTCGTTTGGGATCGGAGGTCGTGCCTCAAGACGGCGTCCGCAAGACCCCTTCGGACAGGGCCGCTCCGTGGAGAATGCGCAGAACCCTGAGCGCATCCGGCCCCTGGCGGCGGTAGTAGATTAGGTGGCGGTCAAACCCGGCGACGGGCCACGCCCGGATGCCGCGAAGCGCTGGATTTCGCCAAAGCCGGGTCGATCCTATGTCGGGATGCTCGGCGATCCGGGCGAAGCTGCGGTCGATGGCGGTCAAAAAGCGTTCGGCAGCCGCTTCATCCCGAAGGCCGATGTAGGTGTAATGGTCGAGAATGTCCTTCCGCGCGCGTGGGCTTGGAAAGATGCGCATGGCCATCAGCGGTCTTTGCGTGTCGCGGCCAGCGTTGCCCGGCATTCGGCCCGCATTGCCTCGGCATCCCACTCCCCGCCGTCTCCTTCAAGCCCTTCCAACAAGGCGCCTTCCAGAGCGTCGTCGGATGCATCGCGGGCATCGGCAGCGATGAGATAGGCAAGATAGGAGGCGACATCCTGGAAGCCGGCTTCGCTGGCGCGGCGTTCAGCCATCTGTTCGATGTTGCGCGGCAGAATCACGCTCATGCCCGTCTCCTTCGCTCGGTTCAGGATAACAGCCGATTCCCGGAACGGGCAACGTCGGCGCTGGTGGCCCGGTGGAAAGAAACCCGGTGGAAAGAAAAAAGCCGGAACCCTTGCGGGTCCCGGCCTTGAGGTGCGGGGATCGGGGGCAATCCCCGCGGGGGAGGAGGATCAGGCGTCGGCCGTTTCCAGCGCCGGATAGTCGGTGTAGCCGCGGGCGTCGCCGCCGTAGTAGCTGGCCTTGTCCGGGGTGTTCAGCGCCGCGTCGCGGCGGAAGCGCTCCGGCAGGTCCGGGTTGGCGATGAAGGGCTCGCCGAAGCTCACCGCGTCCGCCGCGCCGGCGGCGATGGCCGCCTCGGCCTGTTCCTTGCTGTAGCCGCCGTTGATGATGAAGGGACCCTTGAAAATCCGGCGCAACTCCGCCGCGAGGTGCGGGGCGCCGTCCGGCGGGGCCATGTGGTGGCCCGGCTGGCCTTCGATGACGTGCAGGAAGGCGAGGCCGAAGGGGTTCAGCGCCTCGGTGACGTGGGTGTAGAGCGCCCGCGGGTCGCTGTCCGCCATGTCGTTGAAGGTGCCGGTGGGCGACAGCCGGACGCCGACCCGGCCGGGGCCGACGGCGGTGGTCACCGCGTCCACGATCTCCAGCAGGAAGCGCGCCCGGTTCTCCACGCCGCCGCCGTAGCGGTCGGTGCGCTTGTTTGTGCGGTCGCGCAGGAACTGGTCGATCAGGTAGCCGTTGGCGCCATGGATCTCCACCCCGTCCAGCCCGGCGTCGAACACCGCGCGCTTGGCGGCGTCGGCGAAGGCCTTGACCAGGCCGGGGATCTCGTCGGTCTCCAGGGCCCGCGGGGTGGGGAAGGGCACCAAGCCCTTGCTGGTGTAGGACTCGCCGGCGGCGGCGATGGCCGAGGGAGCGACCGGCAGGGCGCCGTTCGGCTGGAACTCCGTGTGGGAGATGCGGCCGACGTGCCAGAGCTGCGCGGCGATCAGGCCACCCTTGGCGTGGACCTCCTCCGCGATGCGGCGCCAGGCGAGCGTCTGCGCGTCGGTGTGGAGGCCCGGCGTGCTGGGATAGCCCTGGGCGGTGGCCGAGACCTGCGTCGCCTCGGTGATGATGAGGCCGGCGGAGGCGCGCTGGCCGTAATACTCGGCCATCAGCGGAGTCGGGACGTTGCCCTCGCCAGCACGGCTGCGGGTCATCGGCGCCATGATGACGCGGTTCGGCAGCTCCATGGAGCCAAGAAGCAGCGGCGTGAACAGATCGGCGGTGGTCATGATGCGGTTGCCCTCTCGATTCAAGAATCGGGTCCCAATTTGAGGCATCCCAAAGCGGGGTCCGGGGTTCCGCGGGTTGGGCGGTGCCCGGTATGTATGTGAGTACATACATGTCAGGATCATCCGGGCTTGTCAAGTATGCACGTGCATACCTATTATCATTTCAGCCGCCGCACGGATCGGCGGCCAGTGAGAGGGCCTGCATCGTGGACAAGACCGACACCCCGACCACCGTCTCGGCCGTTGATGAGGGCTGTTGCGGCACCGGAGCGGACGCGCCCGCGCGCAAGCGCGACCGCGAAGCCACCAAGGGCGTCCTGCTGGACGCGGCCAAGATGGTGTTCGCCGAGCGCGGCTTCGACGCCGCGACCACGCGCGACATCGCCGGCCGCGCGGGTGTGAACGAGCAGCTGATCCAGCGCTATTTCTCCGGCAAGGCCGGGTTGC
Organism: Azospirillum brasilense; assembly: GCF_003349955.1. Classification (GTDB taxonomy): domain Bacteria; phylum Pseudomonadota; class Alphaproteobacteria; order Azospirillales; family Azospirillaceae; genus Azospirillum; species Azospirillum brasilense_B. The sequence goes on along the minus strand of NZ_QLKQ01000113.1, from coordinate 2,987 downwards.
TGCTGGCCGTCGTCGAGCGCTACGGGCGCGAGGAGGGGAGCGGCTGCGCCATGTCGCCGCCCGGCGACGACCTGGAGGAGGATCTGGCGGCCTTCCTGCTGCACCAGCTCCGCCACGCCTGGAAGTGCCGCGACTTCACGCGGGTGATGCTGGCCCGCGCTCTGGTCGATCCGGACATCGCGAACGAGATGGCCCGCACCCTGTCGGAAAGCCGAATCCCCTGCCTGCTCAGCCGGCTGGAGATCTTCCGCGCGCGCGGGGCGATCGCGGCGGACGCCGACCTTGCCCACGTCGCGGCGGGCATCGCCACGCTCAGCTTCGGGCTGGGCTTCCTCGATCAGGTGGTGTTCGGGCGCTGCCCGGACCGGGTCAACGAGGTGGTGAAGACGCTCGCCCACACCATGGCCCACGGCCTCGCGCCGCGGGCCTGAGCCGCCTCAGTCGGCGCGGCAGGCAGCGATGCGGGCCTGCTCGGCCCGGTTCTGCTCGGCCCGGGCCTCGGCGCGGGCGGCGCGGTGGGTGAACAGCGCGTCCGCCGAGTAGAGCGCCAGCGCCACCCAGATGCAGACGAAGGCCAGCAGGTGGGAGGAGGTGAAGGCCTCCCCATAGACCGCGACGCCGAGCAGGAGCTGCCCGGTCGGGCTGATGTACTGCAGGATGCCGATGGTCGACAGCTTCAGCCGGGCGGCGCCGACCATGAACAGCACCAGCGGGATGGCCGTCACCGGGCCGGTCAGGATGATCAGCAGGTCGGTGCCCAGCCCGTGCGCGCCGAAACTCCCCAGCCCCTGGGCGTTCAGCCACAGCAGATAGACGATGGCCGGCGGCACCAGCAGCACCGTTTCCACCAGCAGTCCGATCAGCGGGTCGATGGCCGCCTTCTTGCGCACCAGCGCGTAAACGCCGAAGCTCAAGGCCAGCGACAGGGCCACCCAGGGAACCTCCCCGTAGGACAGGACGAGGCTCAGCACGCCCACCGCCGCGATCACGACCGCCACACCCTGCCGCTTCGACAGCCGCTCCTGAAGGAAGGCCATGCCCAGCAGCACGTTGATGATCGGGTTGATGTAGTAGCCGAGGCTGGACTGCACCAGATGGCCGTTGTTCACGGCCCAGATGAAGATGGTCCAGTTGCTGCCGATCAGCGCCGTCGTCACCAGGAAGATGCCCAGCCGCCGCCAGCTTCCCACCCCGCGCACGATGCCCGACAGGCCGCGCGTCGGCACCAGCCACAGCCCGACCAGCACCACCGTCCACAGCACCCGGTGGGCGACGACCTCCACCGCCCCGACGTTGCCGAGCTGCTTGAAGAAGATCGGCGCCAGCCCACCCCAGATCAGGAAGGCGGTCAGGGCGGCGGCGAAGCCCAGGGTGGCGGGGTTGCGCCCGTCGGCCTGCGGCAGGGAGGGAGAGGGAGTCTGGGCCATGGCTCCCCTTTACCATGCCCAAGAAATGGGCGATAGGAACGCCCCCTCATGCCCGCACTGCGCGCTGGGAATGCCGCATTTCCCGCAGGGGTTTTCCCGGTCAGCCCCCTCCGCCGCCTGCGGTGCCGCCTCCGCTTCCGCTGCCGGTGGGGGCTCCGTTCCGCGGCATCGCGCCGGACGACCCCGACGAGCCCCGGCCGATCGGGACGTTGGTGCCGACACCCTCGTTGCGGACCAGCGCGCGGGCCTCGCGCAGCCGCGTCACGCAGCCGTCCGGATCGCCCTTGCCGGCGGCGGACCGCGCCTCGCCAAGCAGGCCGCGCAGCCGGTCCTTCTGCTCGCCGGTCAGGGCGGTGTGGTTGCGCCCGCCGGCCACCACCTTGTCGCCGAGGAACAGGTCGGAGAAGCGGGACACCTCGTCCCGGCAGGCGGTCAGCCGCTCCTGCTTGGGAACCGTTCCGTCCTGCCCCTGCGCCAGAGCGGGAACAGCCATCAGAGCCAGCAGCGCCGCCGCTGGAAACACGCGCCTGTCCATGACCGGGCCTCCTTTTCCGTGCCTCTCCGTGCCGACACCTCCGCGGAATCGTCTATGGAAAAACAAGGGCCGGCCGCAGCCTGTTCCGCCAAAGGAAAAGGGCCCCGCCATGGCGGAGCCCTTTGTCACACGTCTGCGGCGCGGATGGCCGATCAGGCGTTGGCGCCCGTCGCGACGCCCTTGTCGGCCAGCAGCGACTGCAGCTCGCCCGACTCGTACATCTCGCGCACGATGTCGCAGCCGCCGACCAACTCGCCCTTGACGTAGAGCTGCGGGAAGGTCGGCCAGTTCGAGTAGTCCTTCAGCCCCTGGCGCAGGCCCGGGTCCTCCAGGATGTTGATGCCCTTGAACTTCACGCCGACGGTGCTGAGCACCTGGACGACGGCGGCGGAGAAGCCGCACTGCGGGAAGACGGGCGTGCCCTTCATGTACAGCACGACATCGTTGCCCTTGATGTCCTGCTCGATGCGATCCTTGACGTTCTGGTCAACCATGTCTCTCGGCCTTCTTACGATGTCGTCGTGTCTTGCGGAGTGTCTTGCGGGACGGCGTCCTACGCGCCTTCCGGCACGGCGGTGGTCAGGGCCAGGGCGTGCAGCTCCCCGCCCATCCGGCCCTGGAGGGCGGCGTAGACCATCTGGTGCTGCTGCACGCGCGACTTGCCCTTGAAGGCGGCGGAGGTGACCAGCGCGGCGTAATGGTCGCCGTCGCCGCGCAGGTCGGCGATCTCCACCGTCGCGTCCGGGATGCCTTCCCTGATGAGCTTCTCGATCACCGCGGCTTCCATCGCCATGGCCGTCATCCTGTTCCGTCAAACCCTGCCCATGCGGGCGCTGCCCGTATAATTAGGCGGAGCAACCGGGTTTGTCACCGGAGAAGCGACGACATTCCGCGGTGCGAAGGGTTTGGTGGTGTTGAAGCACTCGCCCCCTCCCTAGCCCTCCCCCGCTTCGCAGGGGAGGGGACTGATCTCCCTCTCCTGCGAAGCGGGGGAGGGAAGGGGCCCGCGGCGAAGCCGTGGGAAG
>NZ_QLKQ01000112.1 GCF_003349955.1 Azospirillum brasilense | reverse complement strand
CCAGGAAGGCGGCCAGAAGCGCCCCTTCCGCCGCCGTCCGCCACCCCGTCCCCCTCGGCCGCGGAAGGGGCGCTTCTGGCCGCCTTCCTGGAAGGGGCCGGGCTTCCCCCGACGGCGCTGTCCGGAACCGATCCCGCCGCCGCCATGCGCGCGGCCGGCTGCATCTACCGGCAGATGGTGGAGGGGCTGGCCGGTCTGCTCGCCGTTCGCGCCAGCCTGAAGAACGAGTTCCGCATCGACCGCACCATCATCGGCGCGCGGAACAACAACCCGCTGAAGTTCGCGGTCGATCCGGCCTCCACCGCGCAGCAGCTTCTGGAACCCCCGCGCCCCGGCTTCCTGCGGGGCGAGGACGCCGTCCGCGAAGGGTTCCGCGACATCCAGCAGCACGAGCTGGCGACCAGCGTGGGCATGCATTCGGCGTTGTCGGCGCTGCTGCGGCGCTTCGACCCGACGACGCTGAAGGAGCGGCTCGACCGCCAGTCCCTGCTCGCCAGCATCCTCCCGGCGGCCCGGCGGGCGCGCTACTGGGAGCTTTACGAGGACCTCCACAAGGAGATCGTCGCCGAGGCGGAGGACGACTTCCAGTCGCTTTTCGGACGGGAGTTCGCCCAGGCCTACGAGCGGCAGGTCCGGAACCTGTCCGCACCGGAGGATTCCCCGCCCCGGAAGGCGTGACCGTGCGCGCCACGGCGAGACAGCCCCAACCAATGCACCCGTTCAGCGGAGTCGAAGCGTATGTCGTGGGATAACAGGGTCGTCTGGTCCGAGGGCATGTTCGTCCTGCCGCAGCATTTGCAGCAGGCCGACCGTTATGTCGAACGCCTGGTCCGCGCCCGGGTCGCCGCGTTGCGCAGCTTTCCGTGGGGCCTGACCGGGCTGGAGATCAACCGGAACCTGCTGGCCACGGGCCAGTTCGCCGTGGCCCGGTGCAGCGGCGTGCTGGAAGACGGAACCCCCTTCTCCATTCCCGACGACGCCTCGCCGCCGCCGGCCCTCGACGTGCCGGACAACACCCGGGACTGCATCGTCTGCCTGACTCTGCCCATCGTCCATCCCGGCGGGGTGGAGATGGAGTTGGACGACGCCGCGCAGACCGTCGCCCGCTACGGCGCCCAGGAGGTGGAGATCGGCGACAGCGTGGGCGGCAGCAACGGCAAGGCGCGCCTGCACGTCGGTCGCCTACGCCTGCGCTACGCGCTGGAAACCGATCCGCGGACCGACACGATCAGCATCGGGCTGGCCCGCATCGTCGAGGTGCGCCCGGATCGCTCGGTCGTACTCGACGACCGCTACATCCCGCCCTGCCTGACCGCCGCCGCGTCGCCCGTCCTGACCGGCTTCCTCACGGAACTGCACGGGCTGCTGCGCCAACGCGCGGTGTCGCTGGCGGGCCGCGTGTCGGAATCCGGCGTGAAGGGGGTCGCGGAATTCGCGGATTACCTGCTTCTTCTGGTTCTCAACCGGTACGAGCCGGCGATCGCCCATCTCAGCCAGATCGGCGCCATCCATCCGGAGGACTTCTTCCGGACCTGCGTGCAGATCGCCGGAGAGCTGGCAACCATCTTCGCCAAGGGGCGGCGCGCGCCGGACTTCCCGGTCTACCGCCACGACGATCTGCAGAAGAGCTTCGCTCCGGTGATGGGCGAACTGCGCCACGCGCTGACCATGATGATCGAGTCGGCGGCCACGCCGATGCAACTCCAGCAGACCAAGTTCGGCATCTGGTACGCGCCATTGACCGACCGGACGATGCTGTCCAACACCAGCTTCGTGCTGGCGGTGAAGTCGACCGCCCCGGTGGAGACGCTGCGGGCCACCTTCCCCGGCCAGGTCAAGATCGGCCCGGGCGAGCAGATCCGCGATCTCATCACGTCGGCATCGCGCGGCATCCATATCCGTGCGCTTCCGGTGGCGCCGCGGCAGATCCCCTATCACGCCGGCAAGGTCTACTTCGAGTTCGAACGGAACGGGCCGCAATGGGACGCCATGCGCTCCTCGGGCGGATTCGCCATCCACATCGCCGGTGACTTTCCGAACATCGAAATGGATCTTTGGGCTATCCGCGAGGTGACGTCGTGAACGGAGACGATCCTTTCAACCCGTCGGACCGCACCGTCATCCGCCCGAATCCCGGCGGACGGCGCCCCGCTGCCCCGCAGGCCGCGCCGGCGTCCGGCTGGCCACAACAGCCCGTCGCTTCGGGCACCTTCCCGCCGCCCTCCTTCCCGCCGGACGCGGCGCCGGGCCGGGCCGGGCCGGCGGCCACGGCGGAGGCGGGCCGCGGACCGGTCCCGGGGGTGGGCCGGCCCGTCGCGGCGGCGGCGACCGGCATCCTTCTGATGGTGTCCAAGGTGCGCACGATGGTCGCCCCGCCGGACGTCGAGCGGCTGCGCGGCCTGATGACCGAGGAGATCCGGGCGTTCGAGCAGCGGCTGCTCGCCCTCGGTCTGCCCGGCGATCTGGTGCGCCACGCCCATTACGTGGTCTGCGCCACGGTGGACGACCTCGTGCTGAACACCCCCTGGGGCGGCAACAGCCTGTGGGCGCGGCAGGGCATGGTCGGCACCTTCCACCGCGAGACGGTGGGCGGCGAGCGCTTCTTCGACAATCTGGCCCAGCTCAAGGCCGATCCGGGCCGCAACGCCGGGGTGCTTGAGCTCATGTATCTGTGCCTCAGCCTGGGCTTCCAGGGACACATGCGCATCGCGCCGCGCGGCAGCGAGGAGATCGCCCGCCTGCGCGAGGATCTGCACCGCCTGCTGCGGCGCGGCGGACCGGACGACGGGCTGTCGCCGCACTGGATGGGGGTGCGGGAGCCGGCGCGGCGGCTGTCCGCCATTGTTCCCCTGTGGGTGATCGGCGCGGTGGCCGGCGCGCTGCTTCTGCTCGCCTATGTCGGCTTCAGCTTTGCGCTGAGCGGCTCCTCGGACAGCCTGTTCGGCCGTCTGGCCGCCCTGCCGCAGCGCGGCGTCGTGCTGATCGCCCGGCCGCCCCTGCCGCCACCCACGATTCCGGATCGGCACCAGCAGGCGCCGCGCATCAAGAAATTCCTGGAGCGCGAGATCGCCGAAGGGCTGGTCACCGTGACGGAGACGATGGACAGCATCGTCGTGCGCATCCGCAACCGCGGCCTTTTCGCCTCCGCCAGCGCCACGGTGGAGGCTCCCTTCCTGCCGACCATCGAACGGATCGCCCAGGCGCTGGAAGGCGAAAAGGGCAAGGTCACCATCGTCGGGCACACGGACAACCAGCCGATCCGCTCGGTCCGCTTCCCGTCGAACTGGAACCTGTCGGTCGCGCGCGCGGACGCGGTGGCGGCGCTGATCGGCCGGTCCCTGTCCGACAAGACCCGCATCAAGACCATCGGCAAGGCGGATTCCGACCCGGTCGCCGGGAACGACACGCCGGAGGGGCGGGAGCAGAACCGCCGCATCGACGTGGTGCTCAGCAAGGCGGACGGGGCATGACCGGTCGCCGCCGCAGCTCCACGCCCCTTTCCTTCCCCACCTGCCGGATGGCGCGGTCATGACGTCCCTGCTCAACATCCTGACCGCCCGATGGTTCACGACGCTCGTCGGGGCGTTGGTCCTGTGTCTGCTCCTGTGGTTCGTCGGGCCGCTGGTCGCCATCGGCGACGTCCGTCCGCTGGACGCCGATCTCGTCCGCTTCGCGGCGGTGCTGGCCGTGCTCCTCGCCTGGGGCGTGGCGACCATGCTGGCGCTGTCCCGCGCGAAGAAAACCGACGCGGTCCTGATGGAGGCCGTAACCGGCGGAGCCGACCCGGCGGCGGCCGAGGTCGCCGCCCTGAAGGCGCGGCTGGACGAGACCGTCGCGGTCCTGCGCAAGTCCAACGCCGGGGGCGGACGGGGCAAGCGCTTCCTCTACGAACTGCCCTGGTACATGATGATCGGCCCGCCGGGATCGGGCAAAAGCACGGCGCTGGAGAATTCCGGGCTCGTGAAGCACACCGCCGGGCGGACCGGCCGCAGCGCGGTGCGCGGCGTCGGCGGCACCCGCAACTGCGAATGGCTCTTCATGGAAGACGCGGTGCTGATCGACACCGCGGGCCGCTACACCACGCAGGACAGCAACGAAGCGGTCGACGCGGCGGGCTGGCGCGGCTTCCTCGACCTTCTGAAGAAGACCCGGCCGCGCCAGCCGATCAGCGGCGCCATCGTCGCGATCAGCCTTGCCGATTTGGCCGGCGGGTCGGAGGCGGATCGCGCGGCCCACGCGCACGCCGTCCGCCAGCGGCTGAACGAGCTGCACGGCGCCTTCGGCGTGCGCTTTCCAACCTACCTGCTGCTGACCAAGAGCGATCTGGTCGCCGGCTTCACCGAGTATTTCGACGACCTCGACAAGGGCCAGCGCGAGCAGGTCTGGGGCGCCACCCTGCCCTATTCTCCGGATCCGGACGCGGCGGCCGAGCGCGGCTTCGCGCAGGAATTCGACCTGCTGCTGGAGCGGTTGAACAGCCGCCTGCACGACCGCCTGCAGCAGGAGACCGACCCCACCCGCCGCAGCCTCATCTTCGGCTTCCCGGCGCAGGTCGCATCCCTGCGGGAGCCCATCGCGCAGTTCATCGCCGACGTGTTCGAAGGCAGCCGCTATGAGCACAAGCCGCTGCTGCGCGGCGTCTATTTCACCAGTGGCACGCAGGAAGGCACGCCGATCGACCGTCTGACCGCGAACATCGCGCGGATGGTCGGGGCCGGACAGACCACCATCCCCCACGCCGCCGGCGGGGGGCGCGCCTATTTCCTGACCCATCTGCTGCGCGGCGTCATTTTCCCCGAAGCCAATCTGGTCAGCACCAACCCGCAGCTCGAACGGCGGTTGCTGTGGATGCAGCGCGGCGCCCTGGCGGCAACCTTCATGGCCACGCTCGCGGCGCTCGGCGCCTGGACCTTCAGCTTCCGGGAAAACCGCTCCCTCATCGCCGACGCGGAGGCCACCACCGACCGCTTCGTCCAGCAGATCGAGGACGTCCCGAAGAACGCCGGGCAAAACCTGCGCCTGGACACCGTCCTGCCGCCGCTGGACACCATGCGGGCGCTCGCCCTCAAGGAGGGGCAGCCGGCTCCGGTGGAGGCGAGCTTCGGCCTGTATCAGGGCGACAAGATCTACGCCCAGGCGGCCGGCACCTACAACCGTGCGCTGAACGCGCTCCTTCTGCCGCCGCTGGTCTACCGGCTGGAGGCGCAGATCCGGCAGAACCAGCAGAACACCGACTTCCTGTACGAAGCGTTGAAAGTCTACCTCATGCTGGGCGGCCAGGGACCGCTGGACGCTGGCTTCGTCCGCCAATGGATGGCGCTCGACTGGACCGCGCTCTATCCGGACCCGACCGGCGGGCCGATGCGCGAGACGTTGCTGGCCCATCTCGACGCGCTGCTGTCCGCTCCGCTGACCCCGGTGCCGCTCGACCCGCCGCTGATCGACCAGGCGCGCCGTCAGCTCGCGCGGTTCCCGCTGGCTGAACGCGCCTACGCCCAACTGCGTCAGGTTCCGGCCGCCCGCAAGCTGGCGGAATGGCGCATCGTCGACGTCGGCGGACCGGCGGCCGGACGGGTGTTCGCCCGACGGTCCGGCAAGCGGCTGTCGGACGGCGTTCCCGGCCTCTACACACGGGACGGCTTCTACACCGTGCTGCTGCCCAGCCTGACCACCATCGCCGAGGACATCGCCCGCGAAAGCTGGGTGCTTGGAGACCAGGGACAGGTCGACACCGGACAAATCGGGCAGTTGTCCCGCGACGTCCTGCAGCTCTACCTCAACGATTACATCGCCCGCTGGGATGGCCTGCTCGCCGACCTGACGCTGGTTCCGATGCAGACGGCGGCCGTCGCCGCGCACGTGGCGAGCGAGCTGTCCGGACCGGCGTCGCCGTTGCGCAACGTCCTGCTGGCCGCCGCCGCGCAAACCAAACTGGCCGCCGCCGCGCCGGACGCGCTGGCCACCGCCTCCGGCGTGGCGGCGGCGGCGAAACTGCCGGGGGCCGACCGGCTCGCCTCGGTCATGGCCACGACCACCGCCGCGGCCGGCGCTCTGCCGGAGCCCGGCAAGGCCGTGGACGACCATTTCGCGCCGCTGCACGGCTTCGTCGACGGCCGGACGGGGGTCGCCGGGGGATCGCTCGACGACCTGATGAGGCTGTTGAACGACCTCTACCTTCAGTTGAACCGCACGCAGGGGGGCGGGTCGGCCGGCGCACCCGGCGCGGCGCTCGGCCCCTCCCCCGCGCAGCAGATCGCCGCCGCGGCCCCGCGCATGCCGGGTGCCGTCGCGGCGCTGGCCCAGCAGATGGGCCGGGCCGGCTCCAGCGCCACGGTGGGCACCACCCGCACCGAGCTGAACGCCCAGTGGACGGCGCAGATCCTGCCCTTCTGCCGGCAGGCGACGGAAAACCGCTACCCGGTCTACCGTTCGGGCGCGGCGGACGTGACGCTGGCCGATTTCGCGAAGCTGTTCGGGCCGAACGGCCTGATCGACAGCTTCTTCAACCAGCAACTCCGCCCTTACGTCGACATGACGCGCCAGCCCTGGCAATGGCAGAAGGTGGACGGCGCCGACCTGGGCATCGCGCCGGCCGTGCTGGCGCAGTTCCAGCGGGCCATCGCCATCCGCGACGCCTTCTTCTCCGGCGGCGCCGGGCCTCTGGTCAAATTCGACCTCGTGCCCGCCGCGTTCGACGGCGGCGTGACTCAGGCCGTCATCGAGGTGGACGGACAGCCCGTCACGCTCGTCGCCGGCCAAACCCGCCCCCTTCCGGTGCAGTGGCCGGGGCCGAGCCCGCAAACCCGCGTGACCGTGAACGACACCCAGACGCCCGATCTGGTGGTGGACGGCCCGTGGTCGTGGTTCCGCCTGCTGGACCGCGCGAAGGTCGGCACCAGCGGCATGCGTGACCGGATGACGGTGACCCTCGCCGCCGGAGGCCGCAACATGGGGTTCGAACTGCGCGCCGGCAGCGTCCTCAACCCCTTCGCGATGAAGGAATTGAGCGAGTTCCGTTGCCCGGGGGCGTTGTGATGGCGGCCGAGGCGGAATGGGCCGGCGCCGGCTTCCACGGCAAGCTCCCGATCCGGGGCGATTTCGTCACCCGGAACCTGCCGGCACCGGTCGTGGAGGTTCTGGACGGCTGGCTGCAGGACGGCATCGCGGCCAGCCGCGACCGATTGGGGACCGGCTGGCTGGACCTTTATCTGACCAGCCCCATCTGGCATTTCGCATTGGACGCCGGCATCGCCGGCTCCTCCGCCCTGACCGGTCTGATGATCCCCAGCGTCGATCAGGTCGGCCGCTACTTCCCGCTGTTGGTCCTCGGCCCTCTGGCCGGGACAGGCAACCTGTTCGAAGGCGCGCTCCGCCATCGGTCCTGGCGCGAACGCGCCGAGAAGGCCGCCCTGCTCGCGCTCGACGAGGGCGTCGCCCTGGACCGGTTCGAACGGGAGGTCGCGGCGCTGGGCGCTCCGGACGGCAATGTTGCGGACGGCGGCAATCCGGTCGGGGAAGCGGGCACCACGCTCCTGCAAGCCGCCGCCGGCCTCGCGCAGGATACGCTGCGGGCGCGGCACGGCGAACGGATCAGCCTGTGGTGGACCGAAGGATCGGAGCGGATGACCCCGGCCCTGCTCGCCGCCGCCGGGCTTCCCCCGGCTGGCCTCTTCGACAGCCTGCTCGACGGCGAATGGGCGCGGCTGGACGGGCTCGCGGTGTCGGTGCGGCCCCTGGGAGTCCAAGCATGACCACACGCAGCCGAATCACCCCCCTCGGTCCTCTGACCGTCCGTTCGGCGGCGGCCACCCACGTCGGACGCGTGCGCAAGCTGAACGAGGACAGCCTGCTCGACCGCGCCGAGATCGGTCTGTGGGCTGTGGCGGACGGCATGGGCGGCCACCACCGCGGTGAGTACGCCAGCGCCGCCATCACCCAGGCGCTGGAGGCGATGGCCGCGCCGGACGGCGCGCCCGCCCTGATGGCCGCCGTCAAGAGCGGGCTGGAGGCGGTCAACGGACAGCTCCGCATCCAGGGCCAGCGCAGTGGCGGGCCGGTTGCCAGCACCGTCGTCTGCCTGCTTCTGTCCGGCTGGAACTTCGCCTGCGTCTGGGCCGGCGACAGCCGTCTGTACCTGCTGCGCGACGGGCGCATTTTCCGGGTCAGCCACGACCACAGCGTCGTGCAGGAGCTGGTGGATGCCGGTGCCCTGGACCCGGATGAGATGTCCAGCCACCCGCGCAGCAACGAGGTGACGCGCGCCATCGGCGCCGTCGACGACCTCGCGTTGGACATGCGGCAGGGCCGCGCGCAGCCGGGCGACCTGTTCCTGCTGTGCAGCGACGGCCTGACCAGATTCGTCGGCGATCGCGAGCTGGCCGCGCTGCTGGCCGCCACCGACCTTGCCGGCGCCGTCGACGCGCTGGTCGCCACCGCGCTGGAGCGCGGCGGGTCCGACAATGTCACGGTCGTGGCGGTCTCCTGCCAGGCCACGCCGGGCACGGACGATGTGGACACCCTCGTGCTGAAGAAGCGCCCCACCGCCATCGCCGATGAGTCCCTTCCATGACACAGCCGCCCAACGCTCCTTCCGCACCCGAGACCGATCCGGCCGACGGCAACGGGGCGCCGGCCCCGCTTCCCGGCTATACTCCAACGGTGATCGCTCCCGGCAGCGGACGGGGCGCCGCCCCATCGTCGTCCGGCCCCCCCTCCGGGCAAACCGACACGCGGGGCGGCGCCCGGAGCGATCTCCAGGCCGGAGCGGCCGGCGCGACGGTGGCGCCCCCCCCGGTGGTGGTGTCGACGGCCGGTCCATGGATGGGGTCCGGCGCATCCACACCCATCCAGCCCGGCATGCTGCTCAGCCACACCTTCATCGTCGAGCAGGTGGTGGCGCGCGGCGGCATGGGCGAGGTGTACCGGGCGCGCCATGTCGAGTTGAACACGCTGCACGCCGTCAAGGTGATCCTGCCCGAACTGGCCCAGGACCCCAAACTGGTGGACCTGTTCCGGCGCGAGGCCTCGGTGCTGCGGCAGGTCCGGCATGACGCGGTCGTCGCCTACGACGGCATCAACCGCGACGAGTTCGGCCGCCTGTACCTCGTCATGGAATTCGTCGACGGCCCCTCCCTGACCGCCCTCATGCGCGATGGCCCGCTCAGCGCTTCGGACGCGGCCGTTCTGCTGGACCGGATCGCCGCCGGTCTGGCCGTCGCCCATGACAAGGGCGTGGTTCACCGCGACATCTCCCCCGACAACATCATCCTGCCCGGCGGCCGGATCGAGCTGGCCAAGATCATCGACTTCGGCATTTCCAAGCAGACGACGCCGGACGCCGCAACCATCATCGGCGACGGGTTCGCCGGGAAATACTCCTACGCCTCGCCGGAGCAGGTCGGGATGCATGGGGGCATGGTCGACGCCCGGTCCGACATCTACAGCTTCGGCCTCGTTCTGGCCGCGGCCCTGCTCGGCCGGCCGCTCGACATGGGCAACTCGCCGCAAAGCGTGATGGAACGCCGCAAGCGGGTTCCCGATCTCGGCGCCGTTCCGTCGCCACTGCGGGAGGTGCTGACCGAAATGCTGGCGCCGGACCCGGCCAAGCGGACGCAATCGGCCGCCTCGCTGATCGGCGCCTGCAACGCCCGCTCCCGCACAGTGTTCAAGACTGGAGGCAGCGCCGGAAAGGGTCCCCGTCCGGTCGGGCTGATCGTTGCCGCCGGCCTCGCGGCCGCTCTGATCGGCAGCGTGATGGGCTATCTGGCGCTTTCCACACCAGCACCCGACAGCCCCGCCCCGGTGGTCATCGACAAGCCCGTCGTGACGACGGCCGAGGTCCCTCCACCGCCGCCGTCCATGGCGCCGGTGGCGCCGGCCGATCCTGCAACGCCCCCGACGACGCCCCTGGCAACGCCCCCCGCAGCGCCTTACACGGCGCCCTATACGACCCCGCACCGGACCGTCGCGGACGAGCCACCGGCGGTGGTTCAGCCGTCTCCCACCCCGACAGGAACCGCGCGGCCCGCACCGACGGCGGACGATGTGCGCGCGACCCTGGAGCAGGCCCGCCAGGGCCTGTCCTGCGCGGGCCTGCACATCGACCGTCACAGCGGCGGCCGTTTCGCGGTGTCGGGCTACGCCGGCTCGGACGCCGACCTCCGCCTTCTCGGCGAACGGCTGGGCGATCAGACCATGGCGGGCAGGATCGACCTCTCGCTCTCTGTCCGCCCGTGGCCCTTCTGCGAGGCGCTATCCATCGCCATTCCCCCCACCGAGGCCATGCGCGGCGAGCATCTCCGGATCGACCTCAACAAGCCGTCCCTGGTCTACCGCGACGGGGATACGCTGATGGTGACCGTCAAGGCCGGCATGCACAGCGGGCATCTCACGGTGGATTACCTGGATCTGGACGGCAACGTCGTGCACATGGTGCCCATGCCTCTGCGCCGCGACGGCCAGATCCGCGCGCGGCAATCGCTCACCCTGGGCGCCGACGCCACGAAGGTCGACAAGAACACGCGGGTCTACGACGTCTCCGCCCCCTTCGGGCCGGGCATGATCATGGCGGTGCTGACGGAGAAGCCGCTGTTCGGCGCGAACCGGCCCGAGGTCGAACGCGCCGCCGACTATCTTCCGGCTCTACGGGCAAAGCTGTCGAATCTCGGGGAAGGCAATCGCGAAATGTCCAGCGACGCCGTTTTCTTCGAGACGGTCGCCCGTTGAGGATGGGCCGCATGCCGTCGCTCCGGATCGGGCTGGCTGCCGCCCTACTCGCCGCCCTGGTGGGCGCCCTGGTGGGTGCTGCGTCCTTATGGGCGGTTCGTGGGGACCGGCCTCCCGCTGTGCCGGGACCGGCGGCAACGGTGATACCGGTCGCCGTCGCGCCGGCAACACCGGCATCCGCGCCCACGACACCCGCCGGACCGACCTACGGCGCTCTGCGCACGGCGCCGTGCCCATCGCCCGACCGGACAGCGCCGGCTCCGCCTTCCCCGCGCTGCGCGATCCTGACGGTGCCGCAAAATTGGGACCACACCGCCGGGCAGACCGTGGCGGGGCCGGCGGTGGCGGAGCCGGCGGTCGAGGTGTTCGTGACGGTGTTGCCGGCCACCGGGCCGGGGCCGCAGGCGGAACCGGTGCTGGTGTTGACCGGCGGCCCCGGACAGGCGGGCAGCGACGAGATCGGATCCGCCGGAACCGTGCTGAAGGCAATGCGGGCGCGCCGCGACATCATTCTGCTCGACCAGCGGGGAACCGGCCGCTCCGTTCCATCGCTCCGCTGCCCGGCCATGGACCCCATGCGCTTCTGGTACGGCGGCCTGACCCCCGACGATGTCTTGGGATGCCTCGGCCCGGTGCAAGCGGCTGGTTATCGTCTGGAGCATTTCGACACGCGACAGAGCGCGCTGGACGTCGCCGCCCTGCGGCGTGCGCTCGACATCCAGACCTGGAACGTTGTCGCGACATCCTATGGCACCATTCTGGCGCAGGAACTGGTCCGCGGGGACGGCGACGCCATTCGGACGCTGGTCCTGAATTCCCCGACAACGGCTTCCTCGACATGGCTGGACGCTGACCGGTTGGCGTCAGTGCAGCGCGCGTTCCGGATCGTGGTCGAGGATTGCGCTTCGGAGACGGCTTGCGCCCGGCATTTCCCGAGCTTGGCCGGGGCGGTGCCGCGGATTGCCAAGGCGCTGTCCGCAAAACCATTGGCCTTGCGGGTGCGCGATCCCCGCAACGGCCGCGAGACCGAGCTCCGGTTGGGGTGGCCCGTCATCGCCGGAACCCTGGCTTTTCATCTCGGTTCCGGCGCGGAGACGGTTCGGGTGCCCGCCATGCTGGATTATCTCGACAAGGTCAGCGCCGGACGTCGCGAGGCGGACGCACGGCTGCTGACGGACATCCTGGCGCCGGAACCCTTCTGGCAAATTTTCGATCACCTTGCCTACGGCCTCAATCTGGTCGTCGGGTGCCGGGAGAACCGCCCGCGCATCGATGCCCGTGCCGCCCGTGCCGCCGGCGCCGTCTATTATCCGCAGGTGGTGGCCGACTCCATCGAGACCGACTACGATGTCGCCTGCCCGGTGTTGCAACTGCCGCCGGCGGATCCGGCCTTCTACCGCCCTGTGGCGACGAACACACCCACCCTGATCCTGACCGGAGTCTACGACACGCTGTCCCCGACGGCGCGCTCCGACACCCTCGCGGCGACGCTCGGCGACGCCAAGGTCGTCCGCTTTCGCGGGCTGGGCCATGATGTGCTGAGCACCAGCTCCTGCGCCGCGGCTTTGGCCGCGCGCTTCGTCGAGTCCGCCGGAGCGGACGCACCGCAAGACTGCGCGGAACGTTTCCTGCCTCCGCCCTTCCACACCACGCTGGTCGGAGGCGGTGCGCCGACGCAGTGATGCGCCATCCCCCCGGAAAGCGCATCGGCGAGGGTCGACACTCGCGGGCAATCGGTGTCGCGGAACACTTTTTTGGAAATATCTTTTCAATCAATCGCCTGAAAGCACGATTCTCGGTCATATTCAATCGTATATGTAGCTTGACCTATCGCTTTTGCTCTTGTTAATAATTCATTTGAGCTATCTACGCCTTTTTGGGTGAGGAAAAACCGGTACACCGGGCAGCGTTGCGGTCTTCCCGCGCCAAAGCGCATTGAATTTGTCTCAACAGCCTTTTTCCCGTGTCTGGAAACGGCGCGAACTGTCGGAAGGGAAAATGCGAAAACTTCCCGGTTTCCTCCCCATTGGCATGTTCGGCCTTGCCTTGGCGGCCGTGGCGCAGACCGGTTTCGCGCAGGGTTTGTCACCGGACGCTTTGAGGGGACTGCGCCTGCCGGGCGATGTGGAGCCCGGACGGGGAATCGAACGCATCGCCCCGCCAACCGCGGATGACACGGAGCCCGGCGCCATCTCGGTGCCGCAATCCCCGACCAGCAAGGCACCGGCGGGAGCCGAAGGCGTGACGCTTGTGCTGACGGGCATCGAGTTCGCCGGGATGAAGGCGTACACGCGCGACGAATTCGCGCCGCTGTACCAGTCCATGATCGGCAAGACCGTAACGCTGGAAGCGCTGTTCGAGCTGGCCAACAAGATCGCAACGCGGTACCGCGAGGACGGCTATTTCCTGAGCCGCGCCCTGGTGCCGGCCCAGACCATCCGCAACGGCGTCTTCACGATCCAGATCATCGAAGGCTATGTCAGCGACGTCGTGATCGACGGTGACGCCGGCCCGGCCGAACCGCTGATCCGCGGCTTCGTCGAAAAGATCGTCGCGCTCCGCCCGGTTCGCCTGTCCGATGTCGAGCGCTATCTCCTGCTGGCCAACGACATTCCCGGCTACGCGGTGCAGAGCAATTTCCGGCGCTCCAGCACAACGCTCGGGGCCGCGCAGCTAGTCATCACCGCCCAACGCAAGCCGTTCGACGGCTACGCCACCGTCGACAATTACGGATCCCGCTATCTGGGGCCGACCGGCGTCGTCGCCGGCCTGTCGGCCAATTCCTTCACGCCCTTCGGCGAGCGGACCAGCCTCACCGCCCTGACCACGAGCCAGGTCCGCGAACAGAAGATGGGGCAGCTGACCTACGAGCAGTTCATCGGCAGCGACGGTCTGTCCGTTCAGGGATTCGCGCTCTACGGAAAGGTCGCTCCCGGATACCTGCTGGAACCGCTGGAAGTCCGCGGCGACACGTTCAAGTTTGGCGCGGGCCTGCGCTACCCGCTGCTGCGCTCGCGCGATCTGTCGGTCTATGCGGGGGGCGCCTTCGAATACCTGAACGGCGACACCGACGTGGCCAAGGCCAAATACACCCGGGACCGGCTGCGGGTGCTGCAGGGCAGCCTGACGGCCAGCATGCGCGACAGCCTGATGGGGGGCAGCGCGCTGACGTTCAAGATCCGCCAGGGCCTTCCCATCATGAACGCCAGCACCTCGTCCAGCCAGTATCTGTCCCGCGTCGGCGCCAGCGGGGAGTTTACGAGCTACAGGCTCGATCTTTCCCGCGTCCAGACGCTCATGTCACCGCTGGAACTCGTGCTCAGCGCCGCCGGGCAGTACAGCCGACGACCCCTGCTGGCGAGCGAGCAGTTCGTGGTGGGCGCCACCACCTTCGGGCGCGGCTATGACCCGGCCGCTCTGTCCGGGGACCGCGGCATCGCGGCGGCGGCGGAGCTGCGCTACCCGATCGCCCTTGGGCTCGATTTCCTCGATTCCGTTACACCCTATTCCTTCGTCAACACCGGTCACGTCTGGAACTGGACGGGGACGCAGCTCGAAGGGCATCTCTGGTCCACCGGCGCCGGGTTGCGGATGAACTTCATCGAAGGTCTCGCCGGTCATGTCGAGGTGAGCCGTCCGCTGACGACCACGATCATCGACAACGACAGCTCTCACAAAACACGATTCAATTTTTCACTGACTTACCAGTACTGACCCGGCCGGGGTCCGACAGCCCCGTTCCGGCAGACCAAAAAGAAGACAGTGGGCAGATAAGGGATGCGGATCATGCGGAAGTCCTCGGTGTCGAAAAGCTCGAAGACGGCCTCCCGCTTGCGGAATCGCGGCCCCCATCCCGCATCGGCCAAGCCGATTGGCGTCACCACCGTCCAGGGTTTTCAGGTTCCGCGCGGCCGATTCCTCGAAACGTCGGCCCTCACCAGCGTCCTTGCTCTGGCCGGCTGCCTGGCCGTGGGGGCTTTGGCCCTGAACGCCACCCCGGCCTTCGCCAATCCGGTGAACGGCACCGTCGTCGGCGGTTCGGCCTCGATCGGCGGCCAGCCGGGGGAGGTGGTCGTCCGGCAGTCCACCGACAAGGCGATCATCGACTGGCAAGGCTTCAGCATCGCCCCGGGCGAGATCACCCGCTTCGTGCAGCCCAGCGCCAACGCCATCACGCTCAATCGCGTCACCGGCGGCGCGCGGTCGGACATCGCCGGCTCGCTCCAGGCCAATGGCAACATCTGGTTGGTCAACCCCAACGGCATCCTGATCAAAAGCGGCGCCCGCGTCGATGTGGGCGGCCTGCTCGCCACCACCGCCGACATCCGCAACCAGGACTTCATGGCGGGCGCCTACAACTTCGATCGCGCCTCGGCCAATCCGGACGCCGGCGTCGTCAACGAAGGCACCATCACCCTGGCCGACCGCGGCATCGCCGCCCTGGTGGCGCCGCACGTCCGCAACTCCGGCGTGATCGAGGGGCGGCTGTCGCAGGTGCTCCTCGCCGGTGCGCCGACCTTCCTGGTCGATTTCCAGGGCGATGGCCTGATGCGATTCGAAGCCACCGGTGTGGTGGAGAAGGCACCCGAGGGCGTGCAGGAACTCGTCCGCAACAACGGCATCATCCGCGCCCCCGGCGGACGAGTCACCATGACCGCGCGCGCCGCGAGCGGCATCCTCGACAAGGTCATCAACACGGATGGCGTTGTCGAAGCGCAGAGCGTCCAGAACGTCAACGGCACCATCGTTCTGTCCGGTGAGGACAGCGGCACGGTGGCCGTGTCGGGTCGGCTCGACGTTCAGGGGAAGGACCCTGGAACGGTGGGCGGCACCGTTCAGGTCATGGGTCAGAAGGTGGCGATCGAAAGCGGTGCCCGGATCGATGCCCGGGGGCGCCGAGGCGGCGGCACCGTCCAGATCGGCGGCGGCCCGCAGGGGAAGGGGCTGCGCTTCAACGCGAAGCAGACCAAGGTCGCGGCCGGCGCCCACATCGACGCAAGCGCCACCGAGCGCGGCGACGGCGGTCAGGTCATCGTCTGGTCGGACAAGTCGACCGAGTTCAGCGGGTCGATCGTGGCGCGCGGCGCCGGGACCGGCGGAAATGGAGGATTCGCCGAAGTGTCCGGCAAATCCTCCTTGAGTTTCCATGGGTCGGTCGATCTCGCGGCGGCCGACCAAGGCCGGGCCGGCACGCTTCTGATCGACCCCACGGACATCGTCATCGACAACGCCGATTCAAACGTCACCGGCTCGCCGAACTACCAGCCCGACGGAACCAACCCGGCGGCGGCGACGATCGACGCCGCCACGCTCAGCGGGTTCCTCAACGCCGGAACCAACGTCACCATCGTCACCAACAGCAGCGGCTCGGGTTCAGGCAACATCACGGTCGCGGCGGCGATCGTCATGAACGGGGGCGGGAATACCGCCACCCTGTCCTTGCAGGCCGATGGCGGTATCACTGTTCTGAACACCGGCTCCATCACCCTCACAGCCGGCACATTGAACGTAACGATGAACGCCGCGGGCGGCGGCGTTGCGCTTGATGGCACCATCTCCATCAACGGCAACCTGTCCATCACCGCATCGGGGAGCATCACGCAGTCGACGGCGTTGACGGTGGGCGGAACCTCCTCGTTCGACGCCGGTGCCAACGCCATCACGCTGAGCAACGCTGGCAACGCCCTCACCGGATCGGTCACGCTGA
>NZ_QLKQ01000111.1 GCF_003349955.1 Azospirillum brasilense | reverse complement strand
GTTCGGCGCGCCGGGCGCCCTGTTCAACCAGAACCTCGGCACCGTCTCCAACCTCTCCGCCGGCATCGGCAACAAGGCCCAGCAGCAGGTCATCGGCATCCAGAAGTAACCACCTCCCCATCCACCCTCCCATCCAGGCAGACCTTGCGGCCGGGGCACTCCCCCGGCCGTCTTTTTGCGCGCAAGCGGGGCGTTTCCCGGCGCGCATGCGCGGACAAGGAACCTTCCACCCGGCGGCGCGTTGGAGCGGCGATCACTCTCCCGCGGCCGTGCGCCGCGGTCATTCGGGAAGCCGCAGCATGAACCGCAACAACATTTCGACCTTGGGATGGTCCAAGCTGAGTTGGAGGAGCGCGGCCATCCTGTCCGCGTCGCTCGGGCTGGCCGCCTGCGCCGGCAGCGTGCCGCCGCCGACCGCCCAGCTCGGCGCGTCCGCGCAGGCCATCCAGCAAGCTGAACGGGCCGGCGCCCTCGAACACGCCCCCGCGGAGTTCCAGTCCGCCCGCGAGAAGCTGGCCGCCGCCGACGCCGCGATGCGCGAGGACGAGCGGACCAAGGCCCGCCGCCTCGCCGAGCAGGCGCAGGCCGACGCCGAACTCGCCACCGTGCGCTCGCAGCGCGCGACGGCGCAGCAGGCCGCCAGCGCCGTGCGCACGCTCGCGAATCCCAACAGCGGCGTGCCGGGCCGGGCGCCCGCCGCCTCCGCCGCCGCTCCCCTGGCCCCGTCGGGCATGAGCGGGACCTCGACCTGGGATTCCCCGCGCACGCTGGAGGGCACGCCGTGATGCACACCACAAAGAAATCCCGAACGGTGAGGAAAAGTCTGGCCCTGGCCTCGCTGGGCGTCGTCGCCCTGTCGCTTGGCGCCTGCGCCACCCCGGACGACACGCCGGCCCTGGCCCAGGCGCGCCAGTCCTATTCCGGCGCCGCCGCCAACCCACAGCTGGCCAGCAACGCCACGCTGGAGCTGCGCCGCGCCGAAGAGGCGCTGCAGCGCGGCGAGCGGGCGCGCAGCGACGGCGACACGGCGGAGATGGACCATCAGGCCTATCTCGCCAACCGGCAGCTCCAGATCGCCCAGGACGTGGCGGCGATGAAGGGCGCGCAGCAGGTCGTCGCCAACGCCGAAACCTACCGTCTCCAGGACCAGATCCGCGCCCTCCAGGCGGAGCGGACGGAGCGCGGTCTGGTGATGTCGCTGGGCGACGTGCTGTTCGCCACGGGCAGCGCCCGCCTGACTCCGGGCGCCGACGCGCGTCTGAGCGAACTCGCCAACTTCCTCCAGCGCAACCCGGAACGGACCGTGCGGATCGAGGGCTACACCGACACCACCGGTTCGTCGGCCACCAACCTGCGCCTGTCGGAGGAGCGGGCCATGGCCGTGCGCGACGCGCTGACCGCGCGCGGCGTCAACCCCAGCCGCATCGCCGCCCAGGGGCTGGGGTCGGCCCAGCCGGTCGCCTCCAACAGCACGGAGTCGGGACGCCAGCAGAACCGCCGCGTCGACATCGTGATCTCCGAGCCGGGCTCGGTGGCGGAGACGCGCTCCTGACGGGCCATGCTGCCATTTGACGCACATTGCGCTTGAACAAGAACGGGCGGGCCGGAAACGGCTCGCCCGCTTCGATTCCGGCCCGATTTCCGGTCGTTTTTCCCGCTCCACCTTTGCGCCGGAAGCCCGGTCATTCGGAAAAATTGTCTCGAATGCAGGGCAAAATCAATGCTTCTTTACCTTTTACGGTGTGTGGTTTTACGATGCGCGAACATGAGGGACCACGGCGTCCTTTTGATTGCGCGGGGATTCGGAATGACCACTGGACAGGGTGACGAGGGAGCGATGCTCAGCAGGGGATTTTTGAAGGCGCAGGCTCTGCTTCTCCTCATCATCGGCCTACCGGTGATCGTGGTGGTGGTTCTCCTCAACCCGCTGTGGAACGCCACGCTGCACCGCTTTGGCGTGCCCGAGGGGCCGGCGGCGGCGCTCGGCATGATCGTCACCATCATGGTGGTGATGGTCGTCCAGTATTGGGTTCTGGAAACGCGGCGGACCATGGTCACGTCGCTGTTCAACTTCATCCCGCACGAGCGTCTGACCTTCGACGGCGAGACGCTGACGACGGACGAGGCCAACCGCCTGTTCGCCACCCTGCACCGGGATTCGGAGGAGTGGCGGCGCCTGTTGCGCGACAATGGCATGGACGGCCCGCTGGACGAGTTCGGCAGTCTGTGCGCCGCCCGGCTGGCCTTCGCGCGCCGCCCCCAGGGCATGCCGCCGGAGGCGGAGCGCGCCATCGCCGAGGTGCCGCAGGCGGTCGAGCTGGCGAAGGCCCGCGTCGGCGCGGCGCTCGATCAGGCGGAGCGGGAGACGCAGGCCCTGCGCGCCCGCCTGTCCGACACGGAGGACGCGGTGGCCGCGCTGGTCGGCTTCATCCGCGACAGCGAGGTGCAGATCGCCGGCCGCCACGACGACGCCCAGCGCTGCGCGACGGAGAACCGCGCGCTTCTCGCCAGCCTCCAGGAGCATCTGGACCGCCGCCGGGCCGAGGCGACCTCCGACCTGACGCGGTTCGAGCAGATCGTCGCGGAGTCCCGCGCGCTGGAGGATTCGGTCAACGCCATCACCCGCATCATGTCCGCCACCAACATGCTGGCGCTGAACGCCGCCATCGAGGCGACGCGGGCCGGGGAGTACGGCCACGGCTTCCGCGTGGTGGCCAACGAGGTGCGCGATCTGGCCCGCCAGTCGAACGAGGCCATCCAGGTCATCCAGAAGGGCATCGACCGCATGCAGCAGGCGATCGCCCAGCAGATCGCCGGGCAGGACGCCCAGGCCAAGGTGGCCGCCGAGCACGCGCTGCTGTCCGATCTGGCCGACCGCCTGCAAAGCCTCAGCGCCGGCCAGCAGGACGTCGCCGGGCACGAGCGGCACCTGATGGGCGAGCTGGACCGGCTGGGCGATTCCCTGGCCGACACGCTTTCCGGCTTCGCCGGGGACCTGCGCGTGCCCGAGGGGCTGCGGCGGGAGTTGGACGCGATCAGCGGCGGGCTGGCCCGGCTGAACGGGCTGGAGGAGGATCTGCGCGGCCTGTCGGGCGTCCGGAAGCGCGCCGCCTGACCGACCTGCGCGCCGCGCCGCTCAGCGGCCGCCGCGGTCGGTCTCGACCATCGCCCGCGCCACGGCGTAGACTCCGGCGATCGCTCCGGCGGTGAACAGGGCCGCCCCCACCGCGCGGGTCAGGGAGCGGGCCGGGGCCGGGGCCGGAGGCATGCGCTTCCACACGGCCCAGGCTTCCTCCGGGCGGTCGGGATCGGCGATGCGCAGGGCGGCGAAGGCCTGCTCGGTCAGGCCGGGATCGGTGTCGGGCAGCGGCGCCAAGCGGCGCCCGGACGGCTTGTTCAGCCGGTCGATGGCGGCCACCACACTGCCCGTGGCGCGGACGGCGGCGGCCATCTCCGACGGGTCCACCCCCATATGCTCGGCCAGCAGGCGGTTGCGCACCGCGGCGATGGCGTTGGCGGTGCTGCGGTTGGCGTCGCTGCGGTCACCGTCGGTGCGGTCGCTTGGCGGCGCCTCCACCGCCAGATCGCATTCGGTGTCGTAGCCCATGGAGCGGTTGTTCAGGTTGCTCGACCCGATGCGCAGCAGCCGGTCGTCCACCACCATCAGCTTGGAATGCACGACGATGCCGTTGCCGCCCTCGGTCAGCGGGGTCATGGCGCGCAGGCGCCCATGGCGGTCGGCGGCGCGCAGTTCCTGAAGCACCACGCCGCGCGGCGTGTCCATGGCCATGCGGTCGAACCAGCTCGGGCTTTCCATGGGGACGACGACCACCACCTCCGGCCCGTCCGGCTCGCGCAGCCGCCGGGCCAGCGCCTCGGCCACCCGGAAGGAGGCGAAATACTGGTTCTCCAGGTAGATGCTGCGGCGCGCCTCGGCGATGGCGGCGAAGGTCAGCGCCTCGTTCTCGCGGACCGGACGGCCGACGAGGCAGTCGGGAAGCGTGCGGGCGATGCCCACATCCGCGCCGGTGATCAGCGGGTGCAGCCCCTCCGGCCAGGGATCGGCGGCGGCGGCGAGAAAACCCTCCGGCGGCGGGGGCGGCAGGGCCTGCCCGGTGGCGTGGCTCCAGCGCTCGCGCGCCATCAGCCCCAGCGCGCGGGCGGCGGGTCCGTCCACCGCCATCATCACGTCGTGGCGCGGCGCGTGAAGCTCCCCGGTCGGCCAGCGGCGGCGCGGGTCGTTGTCCAGATGCTCCGGCGTGTCCCAGCGGTCGCCGGCGAGGTCGATGCCGCCGCAGAAGGCCAGCGCGTCGTCGACCACCACCAGCTTCTGATGCTGCGCCGCGCCCACCGGCAGGGCGTCGTCCAGCTCCAGCGTCAGCCGCGGGCCGGTGCGCCGGTTCAGCCGCTCCAGCGGGCCGTGGGGGTGCTCCAGCGAGATCGGGAACGGCATGTCCCACTTCAGCGCGTGGATTTGCAGGGACGGGTGGCGATGGATCAGACGGGCGAGGAAGTCGCCCAGCGTCTCCGGGTCGTGGGGGTCGAGGCGCATCCGCGGATCGATGTCCCAGCCGAGCAGGATCACCGACCGTCGCGCCCGCAGCAGGGCGGCGCGCACCGCCGCGAAGAAGGCGGCGCCATCGACCAGCACGGCCACCCGGTCCGCCCGCTCGGTCCGCCAGCAGGTGGCGCCGGGGCGAAGGATGGGCCGCCCCCCGGCAAGGTCCGCCGCATCCCGATGTTCGCTCATTCCTGCCTCGATGTGCCGTAGCCGTGCTTGCGTCAACTCTTCCGGCGGCGGCCTGTTCCGCAAGGCGACCGGCTGCTCCGGAATCGCCCGGCATCCGCGTCTGGATGGAGGCGGACGGAAAGCCCGGACGGCGGGGGGCTCGCCAAAAGATCGAAACGATCCATCCGGTTTTGCCGCAACGATGCGCCGGGCCTTCTGTTGGGGATGGGCGAATGGGGGACGGGCGCGCCGCAGGGCGCCGGACCGCGAACCCCCGTCAGGAAGGCGCCCGGCCAAGGGGCGCCGCCACCAGATGGAGAGATGAGGATGCGTACCCTTATGATCGCCGCCGCGTCGGCCCTCGCCCTGATGGCCGGCTCCGCCGTCGCCCAGTCGGGCGGCACCGCGGTGAGCCCGACCGTTCCCAGCACCACCACGTCGCCGTCGACGGGCCTGAGCACCTCCGGCCCGGGCTCCACGCCGGGCAGCGTCACCACGCCGGGGACCTCCGGTTCGTCCGGCGGCGCCATGAACAATGGGACCATGGGGAACAACGGAGCCATGGGCAGCGGTTCCTCGGGGGGCGCCTGGCAGGGCCAGACCACCATGCCGTCGGGCATGGGCAGCGCCACCAGCAGCAACCCGGCCCGCGACAACCAGACCGCGACCGGCACCCACTGCCCGCCGGGCACCCCGAACTGCGGCCCGGACGGCAGCAAGTAAGATCCTTGCGGGATGATGGGAAGGGGCGCGCCGGGATCTCCGGCGCGCCCTTTTCCGTTTCAGGCCACCGGCTCCGGCCTGACCGCCGCCGGGCCGCCGGAGTCCACCGCGGGCGGAGCCTCGGCGGGAAAGCGCAGGACGAAGCAGGTGCCCCCGCCTCCCTGGCCGCCCTCCCGGCTGTCCACCCGGATGCTGCCCCGCAGGCGCGTGGTCACGATGTTGTAGACGATGTGCAGGCCGAGCCCGCTGCCCCCCTCGCCGCGCCGCGTCGTGAAGAAGGGGTCGAAGACGCGCCCCAGATGGGCGGCGGGAATGCCGCAGCCGTCGTCGGAAAAGCGCAGCTCGACCTCCTGCGCGTTGGGGCGGGTCGCGGCGACGGTCAGCGTGCCGGCCCGCCCGTCCGGATAGGCGTGGACCACCGCGTTCATGGTCAGGTTGGTCAGCACCTGGAACAGCGCGCCGGGGTAGCTGTCCACCCACAGGCCCGCCGGACAGTCGATCACCACGCGGTGGGGAGTCTGCTTCAGCCGCGGGCGCAGGCTGGTCAGCACGTCGTCCAGATAGGCGGCCAGATCGACGCGGCGCCGCTCCTCGCTGGTCTGGTCCACGGCGGTCTGCTTGAAGCTCTGGATCAGCTCGGCGGCGCGGTTCAGGTTGCTCTCGATCAGCCGGCAGGCCTCCCCGGCGGTGGTCAGATAACCGGTGAAGTCGGCGCGGCGCAGCGTGTTGGCCTCGACCCCGCGGGCCACCTTGCGGGTCTGGTCGGCGAGGTGGGTGATGCCGGTCAGGGCGATGCCCACCGGCGTGTTCACCTCGTGCGCCACGCCCGCCACCATCCCGCCGAGCGAGGCCATCTTCTCCGCCTGGATCAGATGGGCCTGGGTGTCGCGCAGATCGGCCAGGGCGCTCTCGGCGCGCTGCTTGGCGGCCTCCGTCTCCTCCTCCGACCGCTTGCGCAGGGTGATGTCGTTGACGGCGATGAGGATGGCCGGCTCGTCCACGTCGTGGATCTCCACGGCGGAGATCATCGCCCAGAAGGGCCGCCCCCCGGCGGTGCGCATCTCCATCTCAAGGTCGCTCGCCGCCCCCTGCTCGGCCACCAGACGGGACAGCCGGGCGGCGTCGGACGGGTGGACGAAGAAGCGCGCGTTGCGCGTCAGCGCCAGCCGCGATCCCTCGGTCCCGAACAGCGCCTCGGCCTGCGGGTTGGCGAACAGGACGGCGTCGTCGGACCGCCGCGCGATCACGATGGGAAAGGGCGAGGCCGCCAGGATCGCGCGCATCCGCTCCTCCCCCGCCTTCAGCGCCTCGGCGTAGGCGTGGGTCTCCACCAGCGCCGTGCCGAACCGCTCGACGCTGGTGGAGATGGCCTGAAGCTCGGCGAACAGGGCGGGCGGCAGGCGGACGGTCCGGCGCTCCTTCTGCACCATGCCCAGCGCCTGGGAGGCGCGGCGGATCGGGCGGACCACATGGACGCGCAGCAGCACGTAGAGCACCGTCTGCACCGCCGAGGCGATGCCCAGCCCGACCAGAACGATCCACAGGCCGCTGCGCGCCTGATCGGTCAGGGTGTCGGCGATGCGCCGCGTGTTGGTCGCGGCGGCGTCGGTCAGGCTGCCGCTGAGGTCGTTCAGCACGCCGTGGGCGATTTCCGTCTCCAGCCCCATCAGCCCCGCTTCGGACAGGATGGTCCGGCGCAGGGTGAACAGCTCGCCCAGCCCGTCCAGGTCGCGCGCGGTGCGGGCCAGCGGCGCCCGCTCCCCCGGCTCCAGCGGAATCAGCGCGTTCACCACCTCGGCGGCGTGTTCGTGGAAGCGGGCGACTTCGCCGGCGAGCTGCACCGTGTCCGTCGCGATCAGGGCCGCGGCCAGCGCCTCCAACGCGCGGTGGTAGGGTTCCTGCACCGCCAGAGGCGCGCCGGAGCGCAGCAGGCTCAGGAACGCCTCGTCCCCCTTGCGTTGCAGGGCGACCGCCTGGGCCGCCAGGGCGTCAATGGCGTCGGCCCGCTCCGCGGTGCGGCGCACCGCCTGGATCGCCGTTTCGAGCCGCTGGAGCAGCTCGGGGGCCGCCGCGTCCGCCGCGAAGCGCTGCGACACGCCCTCCACCTCGGCCAGGGCGCCGGCGCGCTCCTCCGGCGAGCGGGAGCGCAGGACGGCTTCGGCGAGCTGGCCCATGCGGGCGGCGAAGACGGCATACTGGTGCTGGCGGGCGATCTGGGGAACGATGGCGCGGTCCGCCTCCTCCGCGAGGTCGAGCACCCGGACGAAGGCGCCGCCCACCCCGAGCGTCAGCCCGGCCATCAGAAACGCCGTGGCCAGCGCGGTGATCATCGTCACCGTGTGCAGCCGAAGCCGCCGGCCCGCCTGTTTCTCCGTCACGCCCTTGCCCCTCCGCCGTTGCGGCGGCCGATCGCCAAGCCCCGATCATTCGGCCCGATCGTTAGGATAGCCGCTTCCGCGCGCGAGGGAAATGGTGGCACAACGAACAGTTAAGGAGCGATCGCACAGGGAGAAGCGATCACAAGGCCGCGGCGTCCTCCAGGCTGGCGGTTCCGGCGGCGGTGGCGGCCAGGGTGCGGAACAGCGCCTGCTGGCGTTGGTCGGCGACCAGATATTCGGGATGCCATTGCACCCCGATCAGGAAGGGGTGGTGGACCGCCTCGATCCCCTGGACGATCCCCACCGTCTCGCGGGCCACCACGCGCAGCCCGTCGCCCAGCCGGTCCACCGCCTGATGGTGCAGCGCGTTCACCCGGCATTCGGCGATGCCCAGGATGCGGTAGAGGTGGCTGCGCGGATCGATGCGGATGCGCTTGCGCGGCAGGACGGTGCGCAGGCGCGGCGCCTCCTCGTACACCTCGTGGATGTCGGTGAGCAGCGAGCCGCCGCGGTGCACGTTGATCATCTGCGAACCCCGGCAGATGCCCAGAACGGGAAGCCGCCGCGCCGCCGCGCCGTCCAACGCGCACAGCTCCAGCCGGTCGCGCTCCGGGTCGATGCGCATCTTCGGGCGGGCGGTCTCGCCGTAGAGGGCGGCGTCGATGTCGTCGCCGCCGCCGACCACCAGCCCGTCCAGCCGCTCGATGGGAAAGGGGTCGCGCGCCGTGATGCGCACCGCCCGCGCCCCGGCGCGGCGCAGCGCCAGACGGTTCGCCCACCAGGCGATGCGGCTGCCGTGCACCGACGCGGTCACTCCGATCAGGGGGCGTCCCCGTGCGAGGAAGGCGGCCATGTCGTCCCCGTCAGACGGCGAGCCGCCGGCCCGCCTCGGCGGCCCAGCCGTCCAGCGCCGCGCGGGCGGCGAAGGCGCGGAAGTCCGTCCCCAGCGCGTCGAGCCGGTCGCGGTCCGCCGCCAGCTCCTCCACCGCCACCCAGCGGTTCCAGTCCTGGGCCAGACTCCAGTCCGGGTCGCCCAGCCGGGCGTTCGGCAGGCGGTAATGGAAGGTCGGGCGGGGCCGCACATGCGGGTCGCTGAGCTTGGCCGCCATCGTCTCCGGGGCGAGATGGGCGAACAGCGGGAACAGGTCCAGCTCGCGGTTGCGCGTCGGGTTGGCCTCCAGATAGTCGCCGATCAGCCCGTCGAGGTCGGGGCGGTAGGCGGGATCGACGACCTTCACCGCGTACTCAACCGGGAAGGCGGCGATGAAGCCGGTCAGGCGCCGGGTCGGGTCGACGCGGATCTCGCGGCGCAGCCAGGGGGCCAGCAGCAGGAAGGCCTTCAGATGGTCCAGAACATAGGTGCCGTCGGTGCGCGCCACCTGCGGGTTCAGATGCAGGCCGAAGGCGAACAGCGGGCTGGCGTCCGTGCCGGCGGCCCCCTGGGCGCTCAGGGCGGCGAACAGGGGCTCCAGCTCGGCCAGCCGGTCGATGGAAATGGGCGGGGCGGCGATCTCGAAGGGCATGACGAGGCTGCCGACGTTGCCCCACCAGGGCCGCAGCGCCTCCACCACGCCATCCACCGCCTTGCCCACCGCCTTGCCCACCGCTTTTCCCAGCGGACCGGCGTCGCCCTCCTCCGACTTGTCCTCCTCCGAATTACTCTCCTCCGACTTGCCGGCCCCGAGCTTGCCCGGATGGGCCGAGCGCATGTCCAGTTCCACCGTGAAATCGCCCAGCCGCGTGCCGGTCACCCGGCAGCGGTGCGGGTCCTCAGGCTCCAGCGATCCCCCATAAAGGCTGCGCACCACCGCCGCCGCCGACGGGGCGTCGAGGTTGGCGAATTCGACCTCCACGCCGACCGTGCGCGGGGCGCCGTCCGTCGTGGTGGAATGGGGTGGCGTGCGGAATGCTGTGTCCATGGCGCCCGTTCAACACGGGGCGCGGCTGGCGGTTCCACCACCATGATCGCCGCCTCCCTCAGCCGGGGCGCGCGTCCGTCGGCGACCGCGGCAGATAGAGCGTCACGGTGGTGCCGGCGCCGACGGTGCTGGTCACCGTGACCGTCCCGCCCGACTGCCGGGCGAAGCCGAAGACCTGGCTGAGCCCCAGGCCGGTCCCCTTCCCGTCCGGCTTGGTGGTGAAGAAGGGCTCGAAGATCCGGCGCAGATGCTCCGGCGGGATGCCGGTTCCGGTGTCGCGCACGGCCAGCGCCACGAAATCGCCGGTTAGGCCGGTGTCGTCGCCCCGCCGCCCCGGCAGGCCGCGGTTTTCCGCCATGACGGTCAGCGTGCCGCCGTCCGGCATGGCGTCGCGGGCGTTCACCGCCAGATTGAGCAGCGCCACCTCCATGGCGTCCGGATCGGCCAGGATGGGCCAGAGGTCGTCCGGAACGACCAGGGCGGTGTCCACCGCGCTGCCGGCGGAGCGCGCCAGCAGGGCTTCCAGCGCCGCCTTGCGGTCCTGAAGGCGGAAGGGCACCGGTTCGTAGACGCTGCGGCGGCCGAAGGCGGCCATCTGCCGCATCAGCGCCTGCCCACGCATCACCGCCCCCTCGATCTCGGGCAGCACGCGGATGATGCGCTCCGGGTCGCCGGGGCGGCGGCGGATGACGGCGATGCCGCTCATCACGACGGTCAGCAGATTGGCGATGTCGTGGGCGACCCCGCCGGTCATGCGGCCCAGGGCCTCCAGCCGCAGGCTTTCCTCCCGCGCCGCCTCCTGGCGGCGGCGCAGCCGCAATTCGCGGGCGAGGAGCCACAGGAAGGCGCCCGCCATCAGCAGGCTGGCCAGCGCCCCCGCCGCGGCCAGCCACAGCGCGTTGGCGACCGGCGCCCGATAGGCGTCCCGAGGCATCGCGAAATGGACCGACCATCCATAGTCGGGCAGCTTGCGGAAGGCGACCACGGTCGGCGCGCCCTCCAGGCTCATCCCCTCATAGACGCCGCTGTCGGCGGAGCGGCGGGCGTTGAGCGCGGTCTCGCTGGCGTGGCGCCCGATCAGGGTCGGGTCGCCGCCGGCCCGCGCCACCAGACGCCCTTCGGCGTCAATGACGGCGGCGATCCAGCCCGGCGGCAGGCCGTTGCCAAACAGCAGGCTCTGGAATCCCTCCGGCATCACCACCGCCGACAACACGGCGACCAACCCGCCGTCGCGCGTCACCGGAACGCGGATGGGGAAGGCGTGGACGCCACGCGGGCCGCGCAGGATCGTGCCGACCGCCGGCTTGCCCGTCTCCACCACGCGCCGGTGGCTGTCCATGTCCAGCACCTTGCCCCGGGCACCACCGACCAGAAAGGGGGCGTCGACCAGCCGGTTTCCCTGGACATCGCTGAGAACGATGGTCGTCCACAGCGGAAGCGCGCCCTGCACCCGTTCGGCGTATTCGAAGAAGGCCACGACATCGACGGTGCCGCCGCCGGCCAGGCCGTCCAGCAGGGGCGACGCCGCCACCGCCTTCAGCGCGTCCATCTGCGCGGACAGTTCGCGGTCCACCAGGGCCGAGAGCCGATCCACCCGCGCGATGGCGTTGGCCTCCATCGCGCTTTGCTGCCCGCGCAGCCACGCGCCGCCGAGAACCGCGGACAGGAACACCAGCGGCAGCAGCGCGGCCAGCACCAGAAGAACCAGCGGGCGATGATGGGACTTCAGCGGCAAGCGGGTCTTCCGGAACGGCGGGGTGTGCACTGTACCACGCCTGCCCTCCGCGGGAAGCGGGTGATCCGGTTCAGGAATACGGCGCATCCTGGAGCCATCAAGGGTTGTTCTAGAACCCTTCATACGCCCGTGGAAATCTACGCCCAAAAGTTGCGGGCGAATATTTTGCGGAGAGAGCGCAGGAATCGCCGCGCAAACGCGTCGAATCCGACATCCGCAACCCATCCCGTCAGGGCCGGACTCCGTCCGCACGGCGCAGGACGGCACCGGACGAAGGAGACCGCCATGTCCATCTCAAGCGTGACGTCATCGGCCGCGTCCGGCATCGCCCAGCAACGGGCCGCCGGACCGGGCAAGGACATCCGCGACGGCATGCATCAATTGAAGGACGCCGTCACATCCGGCGACCTCGATTCGATCCAGAGCGCCTATGACTCGCTGTCCAAGCTGCAAAGCCGGAGCGGTTCGGCGTCCGACTCCCCCCTCGGCAAGATGCTGACCGCCGTGGGCGAGGCCCTGGAGACCGGCGACGTTTCGCAGGTCCAGCAGGCCTTCGCGGCGAACGGTCCGAAGGGAGCCGGTGGCCAGGGCGGTCCCGGCGGCGCAGGCGGTCCGCCTCCCGGTCCGCCGCCGGGCGGCGCCGGCGGGCCGCCGGACGCGATGAAGGACGCCATGGGCAGCCTGTCGCAGGCGCTGCAATCCGGCGACCTGTCGGGCGCGCAGGATTCCGTCTCATCCCTGCTCTCCTTCCTGCAGGAGACCGCGGACGGCGGCGCATCGCCGTCATCGTCCACCACCTCGTCATCCACCACCTCGTCGGTCGCCGACCTGTTCAAGACGGCCCTGCAAAGCATGAGCGGCGCGCTTCAGTCGGGCGACCTGTCGGGCGCGCAGAAGGCCTTCTCCACGCTGGCGCCTCGCGGTTCGCAAGGCGTGGACACGCTGGCCTGATCCGCCGCGACGCACCGGGTGTCTTTCCCGCAAAGGCGCCCGGTGCCGGCCTCAGACCACACGCCGATCAAAAGTGGTGGTGATTAACCCTTTCGACAAAAGGAAATCTTAAAATTTTAGAGGAAACACCGAAGTAAATCCCCAATTTCACTGCCCCGACTACCCCTTTATTTCCAGAGAAAATCCCGACGGTTGCCGATCTGGACGAAAACAAACCCCGCTCATTAACTGCGATTTAACCATGCAAAGGTTATTCAGAACACAGGCGAAACGATAGCGGACTTTTGGTTCCGGCCGCTTTCCCGCCCGATGGGAGCCTGTGACACGATGACCTTGCTGGCCCGCCTTTTCCTGCTGGTGCTTCTGGCCGTCCTGCCGGCCCTGGGCATCCAGGCCTACAGCGTGTTCCAGTTCCGTGCGGAGCGCGCCGAGGAGGTTGCTGCCCAGGCCGAGCGGCTGCTGCATCTGGTCGAAGGGGAGCAGGCCCGGATCGTCGACGGCGCGCGCCTGATGGTCACCTCCATCGCGGAGTCGGCCACCCTGCGGTCCGGCGACTACGCCCAATGCCAGGCCCATCTGATCCGGCTCGCCCAACGCGCCCCCGAATACCGCAACCTGTCCGTCCTCGACCGCGACGGCACCGTTCTGTGCAGCGCCGCGCCCGACCATGCCGCCAACCGTACCGCCGCCGACCGCCCCTACATCCGCCGCGCGCTGGAGGAGGGCCGCTTCGTCGTCGGCGAATGGACGACTCCCGGCCCGGCGGCGGAGCCCGGCACCGCCATGCTGCCCTTCGCGGTTCCCTTCCGCGACGAGTCCGGCACGGTCGCCGGCGTGGTGACGCTCGGCCTCGACCTGCCCTGGCTGGCCACCAACTTCGCGGCGCGCCCCCTGCCCGAGAACGCCAGCCTGCTGGTCACCGACCGCAACGGCACCATCCTGGTCAAGCTGCCCAACGGCATCGCCCAGCGCGGCGAGCGCGTGCCGCAGCCCTATCTGGACCTGCTGGGCGAAAAGCGCGGCGGCGTCACCACCCTGCCGGGGATGGACGGGGTGGCGCGGGTGCTGGCCTATTCGCCGTCCCGCCAGGGCACGCGCGACCTGTTCATCAGCGTCGGGCTCGACCACACCGCCGTGGCCGGCACCATCGACCGCGCCACCCGCCAGGGCCTGCTGATGACGTTGACCGGGCTGCTGGTCGCCATCCTGGCCGCCTGGATCGGCGGCACCCTGTTCATCCGCCGCCCGGTCGAGGCGCTGATCCGCGCCACCCAGGGGTGGAGCGCCGGCAACTCCAGCGCGCGGGCCGGTCTCGTCGACCGCAAGTCGGAGATCGGCCAGCTCGGCCGCGCCTTCGACGCCATGGCCGAGACTCTGGAGGCCCGCGAGCGCGCGCTGCGCGGCTCGGAGGAGCATCTGCGCGCCGTTCTGGACGCCCTGCCGACCTTCGTCGGCGTGCTGAGCCCGGACGGCGATGTTCTTCAGGTCAACCAGACCGCCGTCCAGGCGTCCGGCCTGCCGGTCGAGCAGATCGTTGGCCACCCCTTCCACGAGGCCTGCCGGCGCGCCTTCGCCGGCGCCGCGGGCGACCGCCTGCGCACGGCGGTGGAGCGCGCCGCCCACGGCGACTCCGCGCGCTTCGACGCGCCGGTGCGCATCGCCGGGGACCGCGCGGCGATCATGGAGATGCGGGTCACCCCGATGCGCGGTCCCGATGGGCGGATCACCCACCTGATCGTCTCGGGCATCGACATCACCGAGCGCAAGTCCACCGAGGAGGCGCTGCGCGTCGCCAACGAGCGCTTCCGCACGGCGCTGCGCAACTCCGGCGTCGTGGTGTTCAACCAGGATTGCGCCCTGCGCTACACCTGGATGCACAACCCGGCGCTCGGCTTCACGGCGGAGCGCGTCGTCGGAAAGACCGACATCGAGGTGTTCGAGGACGCCGCCGACGCCGAAGCCCTGACCGCCATCAAGCGCCGCGCGCTGGAGACCGGCGAGGGCGTGCGCGAGGAGGTCCGCATCCGCCACGCCGGGCAGGACCATTTCTACGACATGACCATCGACCCGCTGCGCGGCCCGGACGGCGCGCTGGCCGGCATCACCTGCGCCGCCGTCGACGTGACCGGCCGCAAGCAGGCCGAGGCCGACCTGCGCCGCGCGCGGGAGGAGGCGGAGCACGCAGCCGCCGGCAAGTCCAAGTTCCTGGCCGTCGCCAGCCACGACCTGCGCCAGCCCGTGCAGTCGCTCTACCTCTTCGCCGCCGCGCTGGGCGACCGTCTGCAAGGGCACCCCAGCCTGCCGCTGCTCGACAACATGCGTCAGGCGCTGGACACGCTGAAGGGCCTGCTGGACGGGCTGCTCGACATGTCGCGGCTGGAATCCGGCAAGATCGCCGCCAACCCGGCGGAGGTCCGGCTGGGCCAGGTGCTGGGCCGTCTGGTCGCCGAATACGCGCCGCGCGCCGCCCAGAAGGGGCTGGAGCTGCGCGCCGTGCCGACGCGGGCCTGGGTGCGCACCGACCCGTCGCATCTGGAGCGCATCCTGCGCAACCTGATCGAGAACGCGCTGCGCTACACCCGCCAGGGCCGCATCCTGATCGGCTGCCGCCGCAGCGGGCCGGACCGGCTGCGCGTCGAGGTGTGGGACAGCGGCGTCGGCATCCCCGCCGACCGGCTGGAGGACATCTTCGAGGAGTTCACCCAGATCCAGGGCAGCGGCGACCGCGGACTGGGCCTCGGCCTCGCCATCGTCAAGCGCCTGTCGAAGCTGCTCGACCACCGCATCCGCGTGCGCTCGAAGGAGGGGATCGGCTCGGTCTTCTCGGTGGAGATGCCGCGCGTCGTCGTGGAAAGGCCCCGCGCCGCCGCCGCGCCGCCCGCCATGGACCTCTTCCGGCAGGCCGCCAACGACTGCGCGACCAAGGGCATGGTGCTGGTCATCGACGACGAGGCGATCATCCTGCTCGGCCTGAAGGCGATGCTGGAGGGTTGGGGCTACAGCGTGCTGACCGCGCGTTCGGGCGATCAGGCGCTGGAACGGCTGCGCGCCGACGGCCGCCGCCCGCAGATCGTGCTGGCCGACTACCAGCTCCAGCAGGGGCGGACCGGTCCGGAGGCTTTGGCCGCGGTGCAGGGTCTGGTCGGCAAGGACGTGCCGGGCATCATCCTGACCGGCGACACCGCCCCGGAACGGCTGGACGAGGCCCGCCGCAACGGCTTCAGCATCCTGCACAAGCCGGTCTTTCCCAACGACCTGCGCAAGATGATGGCGAGCGCCGGAGCGGCCTGACCGGCGGAAAAGCCTGCGGCGGCGTCAGCGCCGCCGCACGATCCGCCGCCACAACGGAACCGGGCGCTCCTCCGCGGCCTTGTCGTCCAGCCACTGGTCGGCCAGCTCGCGCACCTGCCAGCCGCCCAGGTAACGGTCGCAGTCGATGGCGCTGTACAGCCGCACCTTGTCCCGGCCGAGTCGCTCGAAATAGTCCAGCGTGCGCTGGCGGTCCATCGCGGTCATCGGCGGGTTCGCCGGCGGGTTCGCCGGCGGGTTCAGCGGCGGCTTCATCGGGTCCATGGAGCGCATCGGTCCGGCCTCCCCTCTGTGGTGCCCAAAAGAACGGCATACACCCGTCGCACTTTGTTCAGTTGGTATATGGATTGGGCACGCAAGCTTCCCAATTAGCCTTTGGTTGCAAGAGCTTCCCCCGCCCCTTCCGACGAAGGTCAGGCTTGCGCGGCCGCGACCGCCCATCCCTTCCCACCCGCCCCGTGGGCGTGCACAATGCGGCACACGGATGCGTGGGCGGCGGTCCGCCGCCCGGCGCGATCAAAAGACACCTTCAGAACCGGGAGCGGGGGATCATGAGGAAGACGTCGTGGATGGCCGGAGCCCTGGCGGCGGCCGTCGCCGGGCTGTGCGCGGTTTCGGCCTCGGCGCAGACCAAGGTGACCGTGGCGATGAGCGGCTGGACCGGTTTCGCGCCGATCACGCTGGCCAAGGAAACCGGCATCTTCAAGAAGAACGGCATCGAGGTCGAGATCAAGAAGATGCCGACCTCCAACCGCCACCAGGCGATGGCGGCGGGCGAGGTGCAGGCGATCACCACCACGGTGGACACCCACCTGCTCTACGCCTCCTCCGGCGTGGACGTGACGCAGGTGCTGGTGCTCGACAGCTCGCACGGCGGCGACGGCATCGTCGTGCGCGACGCGGTCAACAGCCTCGCCGACCTGAAGGGCAAGCAGGTGGCCGTGCAGTATGGCGGCGTGCCGCAGTTCTGGCTGGCCTATGTGCTGAAGAAGAACGGGTTGTCGATCGGCGAGGTGCAGACCGTCAACCTCCAGCCGTCCGACGCCGCCAACGCCTTCGTCGCCGGCCAGTTCGACGCCGCCGTGACCTATGAGCCATACCTGTCCAAGGTGCGCGAGGCCAACGGCAAGATCATCGTCACGTCGGATCAGACGCCGGGCGTCATCATCGACACGCTGGCCTTCCAGCCCGACTACATCCAGAAGAACCCGAAGGTCGTGAAGGCCTTCGTCGACAGCTGGTTCGAGGCGCTGGACGCGATCAAGAAGGACGAGAAGAAGGCCTTCGAGATCATGGCCCGCGACGTCAACCAGACGCCGGAGCAGTTCGCCTCCTCCGCGAAGACCGTGCTCTGGTACGACAAGGCCGGCAACATCGAGTATCTGACCAAGACCATGCCGACCTTCATCAAGGAGGTCCAGGACGTGATGCTGGAGGCCAAGCTGATCCGCAAGGCCCCGCCGAGTCTGGACAGCATGACCGACACGTCCTTCGTGAAGTAAGACGGTAATTCTTTCTGCTGTTGCCCCCACCCTAACCCTCTCCCGCTGGGCGGGGGAGGGGACAAAACTCCCTCCCCTGCGAGAGCGGGGGAGGGCCGGGGTG
>NZ_QLKQ01000110.1 GCF_003349955.1 Azospirillum brasilense | reverse complement strand
CCCTCTTCTCCCCCCTCCCCGTCGCCGCGCTGCGTCTGCCCACCGCCACGGTGGAGGGGCTGGCCGCGGTGGGGCTGCGGCGGATCGGGGACCTGCGCGCCCTCCCCCGCGCCACGCTGGCCGCCCGCTTCGGGCCGGAGCTGCTGCGGCGGCTCGACCAGGCCCATGGGAGGCTGGACGAGCCGCTGTCCCCCCGCCTGCCGGTGCCGCCGCACAGCGTCCGCCTCGCCCTGCCCGAACCGATCACCACCGCCGAGGCCATCGCCGAGGCGCTGCGCCGCCTGCTGACCGCCCTCTGCGCCGGGCTGGAGAACACCGGCGAGGGCGCCCGCCGCCTCCGGCTGGAACTGCACCGGGTGGACCGCCGGCTGGAGGACGCGCCCCAGACGCTGGCCATCGGCACCGGCCACCCGGTGCGCCGCCCGGACGCGCTGATGCGGCTGTTCGCCCAGAAGCTCGACCGGGTGGAGCCCGGCCCCGGCCTGGAGCTGATGGTGCTGTCGGCCACCGAGGCCGGCCCGCTCGCCGCCGCGCAGGCCGCGCTGGATGGTGATGCGGACGGGCAGCCGGAACTGGGCGAGCTGATGGACCGGCTGGGCAACCGGCTGGGGGAACGGGCGGTGCTGCGGCTGGTCCCGCGGCAAAGCTGGCTGCCGGAGCGCAGCGTGGCCCCCGCCTCCGCTTTTGCCCCGGCCTTCACGGATGCCCCCGGCGGTGCGCTGTGGCCCGCCGACCGCCCGCGCCCGGTGCGGCTGCTCGCCCCGCCGGAGCCCATCGAGGCCATGGCCCTGCTTCCCGACGACCCGCCGGTGATGTTCCGCTGGCGCGGCGCCCAACACCGCATCCGCCGCGCCGACGGGCCGGAGCGGATCGCGGCCGAATGGTGGCGGCGCGACGGCGAGCCCCGCGACTATTACCGCGTCGAGGACGAGGCCGGCCGCCGCTTCTGGGTCTACCGGCAGGGGCTGTACCGGCCCGGCGTGGCGGCGCTGTGGTTCCTGCACGGCTTCTTCGGGTGACGGCGCCGCCATGACCCCCTACGCCGAACTTCAGGTCTCGACCAGTTTCACCTTCCTGGAGGGCGCGTCCCACCCGGACGAGCTGGCGCTGACCGCCGCCGGTCTCGGCCACGCCGCCGTGGCGGTGACTGA
The DNA here is from genome assembly GCF_003349955.1 of Azospirillum brasilense. Classification (GTDB taxonomy): domain Bacteria; phylum Pseudomonadota; class Alphaproteobacteria; order Azospirillales; family Azospirillaceae; genus Azospirillum; species Azospirillum brasilense_B. The sequence goes on along the minus strand of NZ_QLKQ01000110.1, from coordinate 16,230 downwards.
CCGCAACTCGCTGGCCGGCGTGGTGCAGGCGCACGCCGCCGCCCGCAAGCACGGGCTGCGCCTGATCGTCGGTTGCCGGCTGGACCTGACCGACGCGGACAGCCTGCTCGCCTACCCCACCGACCGGGCGGCCTACGCGCGGCTGTCGCGGCTGCTGACGCTGGGCAAGCGGCGCGCGCCCAAAGGAGCCTGCTTCATTGGCCGCGCCGACGTGCTGGAGCATGCGGAGGGGATGCTGTTCCTGCTGGTGCCACCGGACCGGCGCGACCCCGCCTTCGTCCACGCGCTGCGCGGCTGGCGCAACGACCTGGGGGACCGCCTGCACCTCGCCGCCAGCCACCGCTACCGCGGCGACGACCAGCGGCGGCTGGCCTGGCTGGGCGGGCTGGCGGAGGCGGAGCGGGTGCCGCTGGTGGCGACCAACGACGTGCTCTACCACTCGCCCGACCGCCGCCCGCTGGCCGACGTGATGACCTGCATCCGCGGCGGCACCACCATCGACGAGGCGGGCTGGCGCCTGTCCGCCAACGCCGAGCGGCACCTGAAGGCCGGGGTGGAGATGGCCCGCCTGTTCCACCGCCACCCCGACGCCGTCGCCCGCACGGTGGAGATCGCCGCCGCCTGCCGCTTCTCGCTGGAGGAGCTGCGCTACGAATACCCGGACGAGGTGGCGGAGGGCGGACGCAGCCCGCAGGAAACGCTGACCGACCTGACCTGGGCCGGGGCGGTCCGGCGCTACCCGGACGGCGTGCCGGAGACGGTGGCCCAGACCCTGCACCGCGAATTGGCGTTGATCGGGCAGCTCGATTACGCGCCCTATTTCCTGACGGTGCACGACATCGTGCGCCACGCCCGCTCGCGGGACATCCTGTGCCAGGGGCGCGGCTCGGCGGCCAATTCGGCGGTCTGCTATTGCCTGGGCATCACCTCGGTCGATCCCGCCACCACCAAGTTGCTGTTCGAGCGCTTCATCTCCTCGGCCCGCAACGAGCCGCCGGACATCGACGTGGATTTCGAGCATGAGCGGCGCGAGGAGGTCATCCAGTACATCTATGCGAAATACGGGCGCGAGCGGGCCGGGCTGACCGCCACCGTCATCCGCTACCGCGCCCGCGGCGCCATCCGCGAGGTCGGCAAGGCCATGGGCCTGTCCGCCGATCTGGTGGCGCGGCTGTCCTCCTCCGTCTGGGGCTGGAGCCGCCACGGCGTGGACGAGGAGCGCGCCCGGCAATACGGCTTCGACCCCGACGACCCGCGGCTGCGCCGGACGCTGGAGCTGGCGCAGGAGCTGATCGGCTTCCCCCGCCACCTGTCGCAGCATGTCGGCGGCTTCGTCATCACCCGCGGCCCCCTGAGCGACCTCTGCCCCATCGCCAACGCCGCCATGAAGGACCGCACGACCATCGAGTGGGACAAGGACGACATCGACGCGCTGGGCATCCTGAAGGTGGACGTGCTGGCGCTGGGCATGCTGACCTGCCTGCACCGCGGCTTCAATCTATTGAAGCAGCATTATGACAGGGGCCTGACGCTGGCGACGGTGCCGCAGGGGGACCCGGCGACCTACGACATGCTGTGCCGGGCCGACAGCCTGGGCGTCTTCCAAGTGGAAAGCCGGGCGCAGATGTCCATGCTGCCCCGCCTGCGGCCCAAAAAGTTCTACGATCTGGTGATCCAGGTCGCCATCGTGCGGCCCGGTCCGATCCAGGGCGACATGGTCCATCCCTACCTGCGCCGCCGCAACAAGGAGGAATCGGTCACCTACCCATCCCCCGACCTTGAGGCGGTGCTGGACAGGACGCTGGGCGTGCCGCTGTTCCAGGAACAGGCGATGCAGATCGCCATCGTCGGCGCCGGCTTCAGCGCGGAGGACGCCGACCGGCTGCGCCGCGCCATGGCGACCTTCCGCAAGACCGGAGAGGTCCAGCTTTTCCGCGACCGGTTCATCGAGGGCATGGTCGGGAAAGCCTACGACCGCGCCTTCGCCGAGCGCTGCTTCCAGCAGATCGAGGGGTTCGGCGAGTACGGCTTCCCCGAGAGCCACGCGGCGAGCTTCGCCCTGCTGGCCTATGTGTCGGCCTGGATGAAGTGCCATCACCCGGACGTCTTCGCCGCGGCCCTGCTGAACAGCCAGCCCATGGGCTTCTACGCCCCCGCCCAGATCGTCCGCGACGCCCGCGAGCATGGGGTGACCGTGCTGCCCCCGGACGTGAACGCCTCCGACTGGGACTGCACGCTGGAACCGCTTTCCAAAACGGAAACGCATACCCTCTCCCCTCTGGGGAGAGGGGAGGGTGAGGGGGATGCGCATGTGCCGAACGTTCCAGAGCAGCGAATCCCCCTCACCCCAACCCTCTCCCCAGAGGGGAGAGGGAGCATGGGAAACATCCGCTACGCCCTGCGGCTCGGCCTGCGGCTGGTCCGGGGGATGGACGAGAAGGACGCGCATCAACTCGTGCTGTGCCGCGGGGCGGGCTACCGCGATCCCTACGACCTGTGGCGCCGCGCGCGCATGCCGGTCGCCGGGCTGGAGCGGCTGGCCAGGGCCGACGCCTTCCGCTCGGTCGGGCTGGACCGGCGGGCCGCGCTGTGGGCGGTGAAGGCGCTGGGGGCGCAGCCGCTGCCGCTGTTCGCCGGCCTCGCCGACTCCGCCCAGGAGGAACCCCAGGCGCTCCTGCCCGCCATGGCGCTGGGCGAGCATGTGGTGATGGACTACAGCAGCCTGTGCCTGTCGCTGAAGGCGCACCCCATGGCGCTGCTGCGTGACGGCTTCGCCGGAGTGGCCCCGACCGAACGGCTGGGCACGGTGCGGGCCGGTACGCGGCTGACCGTGGCGGGGCTGGCGCTGGTGCGGCAGCGGCCCGGCAGCGCCGAAGGCGTGGTCTTCATCACGCTGGAGGACGAGACCGGCAGCGCCAACCTCGTCATCATGCCGGACGTGTTCGAGACATTCCGCAAGACGATCATCGGCGCCCGCCTGGTCGCCGCCACCGGCCGGGTGGAGCGCAACGGCAAGCCCAACGAGGAAGGCGGCGAGGTCATCCACCTGCGCGTCGAGCGGCTGGCCGACCTGACGCACCGGCTGCGCGACCTGACCGACCCCGACGCGCTGCCCAACCGCTCCGCCGCCGCGGTCTTCCCGGAGGGGCGGAACTTCCACTGAGGAACGGGGCGGTTCGACCGGTCAGTCGATGAGGTCCGCGACCTCGCGCACCCGGCCGTTGTCGATCATGTACTGGACCAGATCGGGCCGCTCCCGGCCATAGCTGGCATGGCGGGCGCGGACGGCGGCGACCAGTTCGCCCCGGCGCTCCAGAATCTCGTCGGCGAATTCGATCATGCGCAGGTTGGGCCACGCCTTGTGGCGGATGCCGACCACGGCGGCCATCGCCTCGGCGGCGGGGCGGTCGGGGCTGGCCTGGGCCAGGATCATGGTCAGGGCGGCGGTCGAGCGGGAAATGCCGGCATGGCAATGGACCAGCAGCCCGCCGACCCCGGTCGGCTCGGTCATCAGGTCGCGCCCAAAGGCCAGGATGCGCTCGACGTCGGCGCGCTGCGGCAGGGACTGGCCCATGTAAGGGTCGATGATATCGTGGAAGCGCAGCTCCAGCCGCTTGTGCTCGCCGTAGGAGCCGAAGGCGGTCGGCTCCGGATGGCCGGGGTCGAGGATCGACAGGACATGGGTCACGCCAGCTTCGCAGAAGCCGTTCAGCTCCTCGATGCCGCAGACGGTCAGTCCGAAGGGAACGAAATCGCGGGCCATGGTCCTCGTCTCTTGCCGTGCGCGCGGAGGGCGGCGCGGTTCGCATGTGGCGCCGCCGGTCCGTGCCGTCAAGCCGATCAGAGGCCCAATCAGAGGACGTTGAACAGGTACAGCAGAAGAATGATCGGAATCGGAATACCGACAAGCCACAGCAAAACGCCCTTCATGGATCGCTCCCTTGGTTGAGGCCCGAGCGGCCGATGCAATCCCCAACAGCGCAACAGCGCATTGGTTGCCTCGGCCACCCTGGTCGAGGGGGGCTTACCCGGAAAGGGCGATGCCGGAAGAAACGCGGATTATTCCGCTTCGTCCCGCTCCGGGGAGATCTCCGCGGCCGCCTCCGGGCGGGGCGGCGCCACAGGGCGCGGGCGCGGGGCGCGCAATTTCTTCAGCAGCAGCGCGAAGGGCTTCAGCGCGCGGTCGAGCAGTGCCGGCTCGGCCTCCAGCCGCGACAGCAGGAAGGCGGCGGCCTCCAGGGTCGACACGCTGTCGCGCCGCGGCTCCTTGCGGGCCTGCCCGTAGAGGGAGCGGAACTGCGGGTTCAGCACGATGCGGCGGCATTTCAGGAGCCACGGGTTGCGCCACCACAGCGTCTTGGCCTGGCTCCAGGTGCCGTCCAGGACGATGACGCCCTCCAGGTCGCCCAGCACCAGCTCGCTGTCCTTCTGCGGGACGCCGCCCTTGTCCACCACGGACACCTCCGGCAAGGGGCCGGCACCCTGCTTGACCGGGCCGAGATAGAGCACGCCCCAGCGCTTGTAATCGACCTCGCGCCCGAGGATGCGCTTCAGGTTCGACCAGCTCAGCCCGACCTTCAGCGCGGAGTTCTTGAACTGGAGATGGGCGATCTGCGCGGTGCCCAGCGTCTCGCGCTTCTCCTGCGGGTGCTGGAGGATGAGCAGGAAGACGGCGTTGTCGATCGGCTCCACCGCCTCGCAAACGCACAAATGCATAGGTTTTAGGCAGGCGGGGCAGGATTCGGCGTGCATGGTCGGTCTCGGCAGAAGGAACATTCGCGGAAAAGCGGGAGGCGGGGACTATGGGCTTCCCATCCGAAAAAAGAAACGGGGCCTGAAAAAGAAACCGGGCGCATTAAAGTTTGCATAACGCGTGATCTGCATCACTTAGAGGCCTGGACCTTGCATGATAGCGTCCAGACACACAGGACGGGTTGGGCCGAGGGCGGCCGACAGGACCGCTCCCCAGGCTCTCCCGACGCTCAGAAGGAGGCTTGCCATGCTGCCCGCTCATTTGGCCGCCCGCTTGCTGGAGCAACGCCGGGCCCAGGAATCGGCGGAATTCGCCCGGCAACTGCCGCTCCACGCGGACGACGCGCCCTTTCCGCCCAACGCCGATCCGGATGCCGATACGGATACCGAGACCGGGCATCCCCTGCCCGACTGGGCCACCAACTACTGACCGGAAGACGACGGGCGGCTGTCGCGTAAGCGACATCTTGATTGGCTGTCGCGTAAGCGACAGAACCGCCCTTACTGTCCGCATCACGCCACCTCGGCCCAGGAGGGTCCGTGTCCGCCCGCCGGAGCCGGACGCCGGACCGGGGTGGGCACGGATGCCGGCGTGGAAACGGCCCGCTCCGGCCCCTGTGCCGGGACCAGGACGCCGTCACGCCATTCCAGAAGCCACCGCCCCGGACGCCCGCCCCGGCAGCGCTCCAGCTCGGCGCGCCAGCGCGGCTCGCCGACGCCCGGCTCGATCGTCCAACTGGGCGCCGGCGCGATCCGCCAGCGGGTGACCGCCGCGCTCGCCGCCGAGCGGCGGTTCGCATTCCGCGACGCATCCTGCAACAGGATTCCCGTTACGCCCGACGATTCGGCGGCCAGCTGCAACCGGCGGCTCGCCGTCAGGTCCAGCCCGCCGACCTCCCCCAGCACGGCGGACAGCCGCTTGCAGCGCAAGGCCTCCTCCATCGCCCACAAGGCGTCGGCGTCGCGGGTTGCGCGCACGGCGATCAACCGCTCCGGCGTCAGCCCATAGGCGACCAGCCCGGCGGCGTGCAGGTCGCGCCCGCGCACCACCCACAGCGCGGGCGCCGCCGCGCTGGCGAGGCGGGCCAGCAGATGCGCGGCGAAGGCCGTCCCCGCCCCCGGTTCCTCTCCCGCCACCTCGTGCAGGCAGCCGAGCGGCAGCCCCCCCGCCGGAAAGGCCCCGTCAAGGTCCGGCAGGCCGAAGGGCAGCACCCGCGCGCCCTCCCCGCCCAACCCTTCCAGGCCCCGGATGCGGGCGCGCAGGTCGGCCAGCACGGCCGCCCGGTCCGGCGGGGGCGCTTCGATGCGGGACTCAGGCACAGGAAGTTCGGGCATGACTTGCTTCCGCTGAGCAGGTATTTGTTCCTGATATGTTCTATCATGCCCCATCTGCCCAGGGGAGTCCGGAAATGCGAAAGGGGGCGCCCTTTCGGACGCCCCCCCCCGCGAGACCGGTTGAGGAGTGGAGAGTGGTCAGCCGGCCTGTTGGATCGCCGACAGGACCCAGCGTCCGCCGCGCGGGCGGGTGAAGGTCCAGATTTCCGTGGCTTCGACCGGACGGTTCGGGTCGCCCTCGACCACGCGGTTGCTGGCGCGGTCCACCGTCACGTCGGTCAGCGAGAAGCGCATCGCCACGGTGGCGTATTCCGCGTTGCCCTCGCGCCACGCCTCGGCCAGGTCGCCCTGGAGCAGGCGGACGTCGGACAGGCGGTTGACCACGCCGCGGTTGTGGTTGGCCGCCAGTTCCTCGGTGAAGTAGGAGGCCATCTCCGGCGTCACGGCGGCGCGCAGGGCCGTCAGGTCCTCGTTGCCATAGGCGGTCTGGACCGCGACCAGCGTCTGCTCGAACGCCTGATAGTCGGCCGGGCCGATGCCCAGGTCGTCACGGCGCACGCCCGGACGGCCGGAAGAAGCCGGGCCCGCCGCCCCACCACCGCGGGCGCCACCACCCAGCGGGTTCGAGCGCGCGTCCACCGCCTCGCGGTTCATGGCAGCCGGATTCGGACCGGCATAGGCGGTTTTGGGCGCGCCCATGCCCGCCGGCTGCGCCGCGCCCGCCGAACGGTTGCGGAAGAAGCGCATGGCCAGCCGGACCAGGAAGACGACCAGCAGGATCTGGAGGATGAAGCCCAGGATGCCCGCGAAGCTGCCCAGCCCGTCGAGGAAGCCGCCGCCGAACAGCATGCCGGCGATGCCGGCGCCGATCAGGCCGCCCATCAGGGCCGGCATGAAGCCGCCGCGCGAGAAGAAGCCGCCGCGCTGCGCCGCCGCCGGGGACGCCATGCCCGGCTGCTGCATGCCCGGCTGCTGGGCGCCCGGAGTCTGGGCGGGGGCGGCCGAGCGCTCCATCGGGGCGGCGCGCGGCGCGGTGTTGGTCTGGGCCGGCGCCTCGTAAGTGCGCGAGCCGCGGCTGCCCGCGGAACTGCTCTTGCCGGCTCGGGCGTCGGCGGTGCCGGCGGTCAGCGCCACGGCCAGCGCCAGAGCGACGGCGCCGAAGGCGCGGGCCGGAGTGCGGGAAACGGTGCGGGGGGATCGCGTGTTCTGGGTCATGGCCGTGTTCGGTAAAGCCCTCGGTTCAGGGGACGCTCACTCATGTAGCGTCCTCCTATATGGTATGGCAGCCCTGCTGTTTTAGAGGGGCCACAACCAAACCGGCCAAAAAATGCGCAGGCTGCCTGCGGCGCTCCCATCGCCACCGCTCAGGCGGAGGCGCGCTCCCACACCGTTTCCACCCTGTGGAAAGCGCCCGCGCCCAGCGGCGCCAGCGGCGCGGCAGCCGGCCGTTCCACCGCTTGCAGCGACGCCCAGACGCGGCGGCGGACCTCGATCTGGCGGCGGCAATCGCGCGAGCAGTAGAGCGGCGCCGGGCCGCGCGGCGAACTGCGGCGGAACGGCTGTCCGCAGCAGGCGCAATAGAGTGTGGTCATGACGATCCTCCCTGCTTTCTTCCGATGACTGGTGCCCCGCCCATCACCCTGTGGAGCGGGTGCCCGTTCGGTTCTTTTCGGTCTTAAGTCTCGACCTGCGCGCACCATTGTTGTGCTTAAGGGTGTTCCAGACCAGAGAGGCCTTCGACATATGGCCGCCGAAAAGTCCGGAAACGCCGCAGAATGTCCCGAAATATCAAACCACTGGCTCCAGCCGTGCGGGACTCGCGCGTCCATTCGCCGCATCCGGTCCGCCACCCCCCTCTCCGTTCGGACGATGACCCTGCGTCGGCCCGATCATCCGTATGACGACGGCCCCGCCCGGGCCGTGAGCGCGTCCGTGGTGCCGGGCACCCGATGGAGATAGGCCGGGAACCGCCGGGCACAGCCGCGGGTTGCTCAACCCGACACGCCCGACCGGCTCCGCCCACGGCTCCACCCGCCGGCGGCACCCCACGGCGGCTCTCCTGCTCCGGTGAAGCCCCATGAGCGACATCCGCACGCGTCCCGCGCCCGCCTCCACCCTCTCGGGCGTCGCCACGGCGCCGCCGGTCATCCCCATCGACCTGGAACGGCTGGAGCGGCTGCGCCGGCTGACCCGGCTGATGGACACGCGCTGGCGCGTTCCCGGCACGCGCATCCCCTTCGGGCTGGACGGCATCGCCGCCCTGGTCCCGGTCGCCGGCAGCACGGCGACCAGCGTGGTGGCCGCCTACATCATCATGGAAGCCGCCCGCTTCGACCTTCCGAAAAGCCTGATCGCCCGGATGGTCGCCAACATGGCCGTGGATTGGGCCGGCGGCTCGGTCCCGGTGGTCGGCGCCCTCTTCGACATCGGGTTCAAGGCCAACCGCCGCAACCTGAACCTGCTGCTGGAGCATCTGGAGAACCGGCTGGCCGCAGCCCCCTGACGGGCGAGCCTGAAGGACCGGTGTGACGGGCGGGCGCGCCAACGCTTGACTTGTGTCAAAGCGGCGGACGGCGGTCTGCACGATCCTCCCCGCCATGAACGCGATTTCCCCCGTGGCCTGCGCCACCGCCGCCCCGACCGCCCCGCTGAACGCCGCCCTGCTCGCCAAGTACGACGGGCTGCGGGTGCCCCGCTACACCAGCTACCCGACGGCGCCGCACTTCACCGCCGCCGTGGGGGCGGAGCGCTACGCGGACTGGCTGGCGGAGCTGGACACGGCGGCGCACACGGGGTCGCTGTACCTGCACGTGCCCTTCTGCGCGAAGATGTGCTGGTACTGCGGTTGCCACACCAAGATCGTCGCCCGCTACGCCCCCATCGCCGAGTATCTCGGCCATCTGCGGCGTGAGATCGGCATGGTCGCCGACCGCATTACCGGACGGCTGCGGGTGCGTCACATCCATTTCGGCGGCGGCACCCCGACCATGATGGCGCCGGACGACTTCGAATCGCTGATCGCCCTGCTGCGCGAGCGCTACGACGTGACGCCGGACGCGGAGATCGCGGTGGAGATCGACCCGCGCACCCTGACCCGCGACATGGCCGAGGCGCTGGGCCGCGCCGGGGTCAACCGCGCCTCGCTCGGCGTGCAGGACTTCGACGCCGCGGTGCAGGCGGCCATCAACCGCATCCAGCCGCGGGAGCAGACCGAGCAGGCGCTGGAGTGGCTGCGCGCCAACGGCATCCGCCACATCAACCTCGACCTGATGTACGGCCTGCCCGGCCAGTCGGTGGAGAGCGTCGCCCGCTCCGCGGAGATCGCCCTGACCATGGCGCCGGACCGGCTGTCGGTCTTCGGCTACGCCCATGTGCCGTGGATGAAGACGCACCAGAAGAAGATCGACGAGTCGGCGCTCGCCGGCACGCTCGGCCGGTGGGAGCAGTTCGCGGCCATCGCCGGGGTGCTGACCGACTCCGGCTTCCAGCCCATCGGCCTCGACCATTTCGCCCGGCCCGACGACGAGCTGGCCGTGCAGCAGAGCGAGGGGCGGCTCAGCCGCAACTTCCAGGGCTACACGACCGACGACGCCGAGGTGCTCCTGGGCTTCGGCGCCTCCTCCATCGGGGCGCTGCCACAGGGCTATGTGCAGAACGCCGTTCCCTTCGATCAATACGCCCAGGCCGTCGAGGCCGGGACCTTCCCGACCGGCAAGGGGCTGACGCTGACCGCCGACGACCGGCTGCGCCGCGACCTGATCGTGCGGCTGATGTGCGACCTGTCGGTGGATGTCGGCGCGGTGGCCGAAGCCCATGGGCTGGCCGCCGGGACCTTCGACGCCGACCTGGAGGCCATGGCCGATCTGGTGGCCGACGGGGTCGCCGTGGTGGAGGGCCGCCGCGTCCATGTGCCGGAACCCGCCCGCCCGCTGATGCGCATCGTCGCCGCGCGCTTCGACACCTACCTGTCCACCGGCGCCGGAAAGCACAGCCGCGCGGTGTGAGCGTGGAAACCGCGTGATCGGCAGGAAAAAGGGCGCTTTTTGCCTGCCTCTGGCCTTCCGCGCGCAAATCGGCGAGACTGGCGCCTGTTGAACGCCTTTGCGGACATGGCAAAGGAACAGGCTCCAGGGACGGGCACCGATGATCACGCTCTACACCTTCGCCTCGCCGAACGGGCAAAAGGCTTCGATCCTGCTTGAAGAGCTGGGTCTCACCTACAAGGTCCACAAGGTCGACCTCGTGGCCGGCGAAGGCCGTCAGCCCGACTATCTGGCGGTCAGCCCGATCGGCAAGATCCCGGCCGTCGTCGAGGACCTGCCCGGCGGCCGTAAGCGCCGCCTGTTCGGCTCGGGGGCCATCCTGCTGCACTACGCGGAGCGCACCGGCCGCCTGCTGCCCGAGGACGAGGACGAGCGGGCGGAGGCGATGAGCTGGCTGATGCTGGGCGTCAGCGACCTCGGCCCATCGGGCTTGAGCAAGTTCCGCTTCGCGGTCATGGCGCCGGAGAAGATCCCCTACGCCATCGACTATTTCAAAGGCGAGCTGCAGCGCATCCACGCCGCGATGGAGGAGCGTCTGGGCGGGTCGGAGTATCTGGCCGGCGGCGCCTACTCCATCGCCGACATCGCCTGCTTCCCCTTCGTCGCCGTGGCCGCCAAGGCGGAGGGCAACGTGCTGGACCGCTATCCCAACCTGAAGCGCTGGCACGCCGCCGTCGCGGAACGCCCGGCGGTCAAGCGCGGCATGGCGGTGCCGGAGTGAGCCGCCGCATGATCCGTCCAGCCGTCGCGCTTCTCGCCCTCGCCGTCACGCTTCCCCTTCTCGGCGCCTGCCAGACCGCCCCGGACGGGGGGGAGGCGCAGGCCCTGCTTCCCGCCGACGCCGATCCCGGCACCTATTGGCAGGGCGACCGCAGCCAGGCCTACGAGCGCGCCTATGTCGTCGCGCGCAACCCGCAGGAATGGAACGATCTCTGGGCCCGCGTCGGCGAGGCCGCGCCGGGTCCCCTGCCCGGCGACCGCATGGCCGCGGCGGTCTTCCTCGGCCCGCGCGACACCGGCGGCTACGGCGTGTCCATCGTCAGCGCGCGGGCGGCGGGCGGCGATGTGGTCGTCGGCTACCGCGAGCGGGTTCCGGGTCCGGCCCAGGCGGTGGCGCAGATGCAGACGTCGCCTTACGCGGTGCGGCTGATCCCGATGGCGGCGGGGGCGGCGAAGTTTCAAAGGGAGAAGTGAGGGGGCGCTTGCCCCCACCCTTCCCGCGGCTTCGCCGCGGGCCCCTTCCCTCCCCCGCTGTCGCAGGAGAGGGAGCTTTTTCCCCTCCCCTGCGAAGCGGGGGAGGGTTAGGGAGGGGGCAAGACCTCGCTTCCCTACTTCTTCCCCACCACCCGCGGGTCCAGCGCGTCCTGCAGCCCGTCGCCCAGCAGGTTGACGGCGATCACCGTCAGGAAGATCAACAGCCCCGGCCACACCGCCAGCAGCGGCGCCGTCCCCACCAGTTCCTGCGCGTTGGTCAGCATGTTGCCCCAGGAGGGCAGCGGCGGCTGGATGCCCAGCCCGAGGAAACTCAGCACCGACTCCAGCAGGATCACGTTACCGACCGTCAGCGTCGTCGCCACCACGGCGGGGGCGGCGACGTTCGGCAGGATGTGGGCCAGCATGATCCGGCGGCTGCCCGCCCCCATCGCCACCGCCGCCCGCACATAGTCGCGCCGCCGCGCCGACAGTGTGGCCCCGCGCACCAGCCGCGCCACCGTCGTCCAGCCGAACAGAGCCACCAGAACGACGATGCGCAGCAGGCTGGCGTCCTCCGATCCCGCCACCTCCGGCGGGATGCCCAGCCGCGTCAGGTCGATGGCGCCCAGCACGATCAGCAGCGGCAGCAGCGGCAGCGCGATCAGCCCGTCGGTGACGCGCATCAGCAGATCGTCGAGCCGCCCGCCGAAATAGCCGGCCAGCAACCCGATCCCCGTGCCGATGACGGCGGAGGCCAGCGCCGCCGCCACGCCGACGAACAGCGACACCCGCCCGCCGTAGAGCAGCCGCACCAGCACGTCGCGCCCCAGCTCGTCGGTGCCCAGCGGGTGCAGGGCGGAGGGCGGGCCGAAGCGGTCGAGCAGGCTGATGCCCGTGGCCTCCACCCCCAGCCAGTGTTCCACCCAGGGCGCCGCCGCCGCCGCGACCGCCAGCACCAGCAGCAGCAGGGCGCTGGCCACCGCCAGCCGGTGGCGGGCGAAGCGCCGCAGGAAACGCCCGGCCTTCAAGCGCTCGGCCTTCAAGCGCCCGGCCCTCACGCCCCGTCCCCCTTGAAGGAGATGCGCGGGTCCAGCCCGGCGTAGGCGGCGTCGGCCAGCAGGTTGCCGGCCAGCGTCGTCAGCGTGGCGAACAGCAGCGCCACCAGCGCCACGTTCAGGTCGTTGCCCATGATGCTGTCGTAGATCAGCTTGCCCATGCCCGGCCAGGCGAACATCGTCTCGGTCACCAGCGCGCCGGAGAAGAGGGCGCCGAACTCCAGCGCCACGATGGTCACGATGGGGATGGTCGCGTTGCGCAGCGCGTGGCGCCAGACCACCCGACCCTCCCCCAGCCCCTTGGCGCGGGCGGTGCGGACGTAATCCTGGCGAAGCTCCCCCATCATCGCGGCGCGGACGTAGCGCGTGTAGCCGCCGATGCTCGCCAGCGTCAGCGAGGCCACCGGCAGCACGAGGTAGGGCAGCCGCTCCCACCAGCCCTCCCCGCCCACCGGGCCGAGGCCGGAGGCCGGCAGCCATTGCAACTCCACCGCGAAGAGCAGGATCAGCAGCAGCGCCAGCCAGAAGGCGGGGACGGAGATGCCGGCGAAGCAGAACAGGTTGATGGCGTTGTCCGCCCAGCCGTAGGGTCGCCGCGCCGCGTAGACGCCGAGCGGCAGCGCCACCGCCAGGGTCAGCGCCATCGCCGCACCGAGCAGCAGCAGCGTGTTGCCCAGCCGCGGCAGCAGGATCGTCAGCACCGGCTGCGCGTAGAGCCGCGAGAAGCCGAAATCCCCCATCAGCGCCGCCTGGAGCCAATGCCAGTAACGGTCCAGCAGGGGCTTGTCGAGGCCGTAAAGCGCCTTCAGCCGCGCCGCGTCGGCGGGGGTGGCGCGCGGGTTGCCGGCCAGCATCATGTCCACCGGATCGCCCGGCATCAGCGTCATCAGGACGGTGATGACGAAGCTCATCAGCAGCAGGACGACCAGCGCCTGGAGCAGGCGGGAGGCGAGGAAGCGGGTCATGGAGTGTTGGGGGCATTGCTGAGCGGAGCCCCCCTCCCAACCTCCCCCCGCTGCGCAGGGGGAGGAGCCATTCCCTCCCCTGCGCAGCGGTGGAGGGATGGACCCACGCGCGAGCGTGGGGGGGTGGGGGCCCGACGCGACACCCTCACTCCTTCGCCTTCCACGTCTCGATCCACAGCGTGCTGGAATCCAGATGCCCGGTCGGCACCACGCCCTCCAGCCAGGGCGGCAGGATGAAGGGGTCGGCGCGGAAGAACAGCGGCAGGTTCGGCAGGTCCCGGGCGTAGAGCGTCTGCAGCTTCGCCCACAGCGCGCGGTTGGCGTCGGGCTCGCAGACATGCTCCAGGTCCTCCAGGACCTTGTCCATCTCCGGGTTCTTGTAGCCGGTGTAGTTCTGGCCCGCCCAGTTGTTGGCCTCGGTCGGGATCATGCTGGAATGCAGGATGGTGCGCGGGATGTTCTCCGGCGCGCTGATCCAGGCGAACAGCGCCATCGACTTGAAGCGGCGCTTCTCCAGCGTGTCGCCGAACAGGACGCGGGCCGGCTCGTTGACGATGCGCACCTCCACCCCGGCCTGCCGCCACTGGGCCTGGAGCACCTGCTGCAGCACCTCGCGGGAGCGGTTGCCGGCGGTCGTCATGATCTCCAGCGACAGCCGCTCGCCCTTGGCGTTGTGGCGCACCCCGGCGCGCCGCTCGTTCCAGCCCGCCTCGTCCAGCAGCTTGGCCGCCAGCGCCGGGTCGAAGGCGTAGGTCGGGTAGCCCGGCGCGTGCACGCGGTCGAGGGGGCTGATCTCGTTGTGGGCGACCGGCTGGCGCCCGTCGTAAAGCTGCTTGGAAATCGCCTCGCGGTCGATGGCGTGGAGCAGCGCCCGGCGCACCCGCACATCGGCCAGCGCCGGGTTGTCGAGGTTCAGCTCGACATGCTCGAAGAACAGGCCGGGCTTGTAGAAGACGTTGTAGCGGCTGCCGTGCCGCTTCTCGAAGGCGAGCACCTGGTCGAGCGGCAGGCCGGTCTCCCCCGGCACCATGTCGACCTGCCCGGCGAGCAGGTTGGCCTCCAGAGCGGCGGTGTTCTCGATGGACTTCACGATCACCCGCTTGAAGGCCGGCTTGGCGCCCCACCAGGTCGGGTTGGGCTCCAGCACCACATGGCTGCCCGGCTCGACCTGGGCGATGCGGTAGGGGCCGAACCACAGGCCGGGGTTCGTCGTGTCGGTCTCGTACTTGGAGCGGTTGCGGTAGGTCGCCGGGTCGGCCTCGAACACCGCGCGCTCCAGATGGGCGGGCAGGATTTCGAAGTCGTTGATCTCGGCGTAGCTGCAAACCGCCTTGTCGCGGTGGATGGTGAAGGTGCGCTCGTCCTTGGCGTCGATCGCAACGATGTCGCGGGCGAACAGGTCGAAGTTGCTGTAGCCGCTCTGCGGGTGCTTGCCGACCGTCCAGGTGAACAGCACGTCCTCGGTCGTCACCGGCGTGCCGTCGCCCCAGGTCGCCTTGGGGTTGATGGTGTAGGTGACCTTGATGCCCTGCTTCCCGTCGGCTCGCGTTTCATACTCCGCGGTGCCCTTGTCCAGCGCCGGGAGTTCGGTGCAGAGCAGGCAGGTCAGCCGCCAGTCGGGGTCGTAGGCGGTGAAGGGCCGGCGCGCCATGGAGAGGACGTAGCTCTTCGCCATCATCGCTTCCATGGAGGGGTGCCAGTTGGACGGGAACTGGGTCATGCCGATCACCAGCTCGTCCTTCGCCGCCAGCGCCGGAGTGCCTATGAGGGCGGCGGCCAGGGTGAAAGCGGCCAATCCCGTTCGCGCCAATCCCGTTCGCATCGCGGCGTCGTCTCCGTCCGGTGAAGTCCCGGCTACGAACTATGGGGACCCGCGGGCTTCCGGTCCAGAGTGGAAGCGAGGTCTGCGAAGTCCTTGACGGAACGGGGCTGCGGGTGTTTGTGGTCTGCCCCATACGCAACCGAATGGATGGGGAGCCCGACAGGCCATGGCCGGCACCGTGACCCTGAGCCGCGACGGCGTCGTCGCCACGCTGACCCTCAGCAACCCCGACAGGCTGAACGCCTTCGACAAGCCGATGTGGCAGGCGCTGATCCCGCTGCTGCGCCGGCTCGGCGCCGACGACACGGTGCGCGCGGTGGTGCTGCGCGGGGCCGGCGGACGGGCCTTCAGCCCCGGCGCCGACATCTCCGAATTCGAGACGGAGCGCAACAGCCCCGAACAGGGCGCCGACTATGGCGTGCTGATGGACGAGGGGCTGGCCCTGCTGCGCGAGTTGCCGCACCCGACGCTGGCGGCCATTCAGGGCGCCTGCTGCGGCATCGGGCTGGCCGTCGCGCTGGCCTGCGACCTGCGGGTCTGCACCGCCGGCAGCCGCTTCGGCGTGCCGGTCAGCCGGCTTGGCATCTCCATGGCGCTGCCCGAGCTGAAGCTGCTCCACGACATCGCGGGCGGCCCGGCGGCGCTGGAAATCCTGCTGGAGGGCCGAGTCTTCGGCGCGGAGGAGGCCAAGGACAAGCGGCTGGTCCACCGCCTCGTCGCCGACGACGCCTTCGAGGAGGAAATCGCCGCGACCTGCGAACGCATCGCCGGGGGCGCCCCGCTGGCCGCCCGGCTGCACAAGCAGTTCGTCCGCCGCCTGTCCGACCCCGCCCCGCTGTCGGAAGCGGAGATCGCCGAATGCTACCACTGCTTCGGCACGGAGGATTTCCGCGAGGGCTACCGGGCCTTCCTGGAGAAACGCAAGCCGGCCTTCAAAGGGCGCTGAGCGCCCGCGCATGCCAGGGTTCGCGCCATAGCGGTGGTTTCCGGACGGGGGAAGTCCAGATTGGGAAAATCGCCTCACCCGTCCCACCGCCCCATCCCCGCCATGCCCCCCGCCATGC
>NZ_QLKQ01000011.1:0-107500 GCF_003349955.1 Azospirillum brasilense | reverse complement strand
AGCCGGCCTTGCTCGCCGCCTTCCACGAACTGGTCGCGACCGTGCAGGAGGGTGCGTGATGCGGATTCTGGCGATTCGCGGCGGCAATCTGGCCAGCCTGGACGGGACCTTCGCGGTGGAACTGGCCGGCGGACCGCTCCGCCACGCCGGGCTGTTCGCCATCACCGGCCCGACCGGGGCGGGCAAGAGCACCATCCTGGACGCGCTGTGCCTCGCTTTGTTCGACCGCATGCCGCGGCTGCCGGACGGGCGCGGCGTGGCGCTGGGCGCCAGCGGCGACACCGACGCCATCAGCACCACCGACGTGCGCAGCGTTTTGCGCCGCGGCGCCGGGTCCGGCTGGGCCGAGGTGGATTTCGCCGGGATCGACGGCGCCGCCTACCGGGCGCGCTGGGAGCTGCGGCGGGCGCGGCAGAACGCGCGCGGCCAATTGCAAAAGCAGACGATGAGCCTGACCGCGCTGGCCGACGGCAAGCGGCTGGGCGACGGCAAGACCAGCGTGCTGGACGAGATTTCCACCCGGCTGGGTTTGAGCTTCGAGCAGTTCCGCCGTGCCGTCCTGCTGGCCCAGGGCGATTTCGCCAATTTCCTCAAGGCCCCGGCGATGGAGCGCTCCGCCCTGCTGGAACTGCTGACCGGCACCGAGATCTATTCCCGCATTTCCGTCGCCGCGCACGAGCGCTCCCGGGAGGAGCAGCGGGCGCTGGAGGCGCTGGAGGCGCAATGCGCGGGCATCGGCGTGCTGACCGACGACGAGCGCGCCGCCCTGGACACCGAAGGCGGAGCGGCGGCCGAGGCGGTCCGGCAGGAGGAAACCGCGTTCGAGCAGGCCCGCGCCGCCGTCGTCTGGCATGAGCAGGACGCCCGGCTGGCCAAGGCCGAGGCGGACGCCGCCGCGGCGAGCGCACGGGCCGAACTGGTCTGGCAGGAGGCCGCCGCGCGGCGGGAGGAAGCCGCTCTGCTGCGCCGGCTTCAGCCCCTGCGGGTGCGGTTGAGCGAGGCGGACCGCTGTGCCGCGGCGGCATCGGACGCCGGGACGGCGCTGGACCGCGCCCACGCGGCGGTGACGGAAGCGCAGGGGCGGCTGGCCCAGGCCGAGGCCCGGCATCGCGAGGTGCGCGGCGCCTACGAGGCCGCCCGCGGCGCCGTCGACGCCGCCGAACCGGAGCTGGAGCGGGCCGCCGCCCTGGACGCCGAGATCGCCGCGCTGGCCGGCCAACGGGCCGGGGCGCTTGCCGACGCCGCGACGGCGGAGGCGGACGCCAAGGGGATTGCGGAGAGCTGGAGCGCCACCCGGACGGCGCTGGAGCGGACCCGTGCCGACTCGGCGGAGCGCGAGAGCTGGCTGGCCGGCCAGACGGAATTGTGGCCGGTGGCCGACCAATGGGCGCGCTGGGATTCGCTGCTGCTGCGCCACCGCGACTCCACGAGGGTGGCGCGTGAGGCGGAGGCGGAAACCGGCCGCGCCGCCGCGGAGGCCACGACCCATGAGGCCGAATTGGCCCGCCTTGCCGCCGTCCGGCGGGACGCCGCCGAACGACGGGACGCGGCCGAGCGGACGCTGGCCGCGCTGAAGGCCGAAACGGTGGACTCGCTGGACAGCCTGCGCGGGCGCCGCACGGCGCTGGCGGAACGGCGCGACGGGCTGGTGGCCTTGGCCCAGCTGGCGGAGCGGGCCGCGCGGCTGGCGGCGGACAGCGCGGAGGCCGAAGCGGAACGGCAGCAGCAGTGCGCGGCCGCCGCGGAGGAGGAGGCCCGCGCCGGTGAGACGAAGCTGCGGCTGGAGCAACGCCGGGCGGCGTTGGAGGAGGCGGATCTCGCGCTGCGCCGCCTGCGCCTTGCCCGCAGCGAGACCGTGGCGTCCCTGCGCGCCCAGCTGGTGGACGGCGAGGCCTGCCCGGTCTGCGGCGCCGCGGAGCACCCGTGGGGCACCGGCCACACGCCGCTCGACCGGCTGGCCGAGGACCAGGAACGCCACGTCGCCGGCCTGAGCGGCGAGGTGACCGAGCTGGCGATGGATCACGGCGCCCGGACCGCCGCGGCGAAGGCGGCGCTGGAGCGTGCGGGAAGCCTGGCCGGGCGGCTGGCCGCCCTGGCGGTGGAACGGGCGGCGACGGAGGAGCGCTGGGCGGAACGGGCACCGGCCTTCGGCCTGCAGGCCGGGCCGGATGCGGAAACCGTCGCCCGGCGGCTGGCCGGCGTCGATGCGGACCTGGCCGAGGTCGGGCGGGCCGAGGCGGCGGCGCTGGACCATAAGGCACGGCTCGACGCGGCGGTGCAGGCGTGCCGGGACCGGGACGCGACGCTGGCCGACGCCGACCGGGCCATCGAGACGCGGACCCGACAGCGTGATTCGGCCCGCCACGCCGAGTCCCTGTCCCGGGCACGGCGCGATCAGGCGGCGGAAGCCCGGCAGACGGTGCGGACGGAGCTGGCCCAGCCCTTCGCCGGGTTGGGGGACTGGGCCGCCGACCTCGACGGCGATTCCGAAGGGTTCCGCGAGGGCCTGCGCCAGCGGGTCGCCGAGGTCCTGCGCCAGCGCGAGGGCTTGGCCCAGGCGCGGCGCGACCTGGAGGCCCTGGAACGGCAGGACGGCGCCAAGGCGGCGGAGCTGGAGGGGGCGCGGCAGGCCGAGCGGGCGGCGCGGCGCCGGTGCGAGGGGCTCGCCGCGACGCTGGAAGAGCGGCGCGCGGCACGGGCGTCCCTGCTGGGCGGACGGGCGGTGGCCGCGGTGAAGAAGGAATTGACCGAGGCCCGCCAGCGGGCGGAGGCCCTGGTCGAGCAGGCCACCGTCGCCCGGCAGGACGCGGCGGCCCGCCTGTCGGGGGCGGAGCAGACCGTCGCCACGCGCGGCGAGGCCGCCCGCCGTTGCGCCGCCGAGGCGGAGGCCGCGGCCGACGCGCTGGCCGCTGCGGCGGAGCGCTGCGGCGTGACGGTGGAGACGGCGCGCGCCCATCTGGTCCGGGACGAGGACTGGCTGACTGGGGAGGAGCGGGCTCTGGCCGCCCTCGAGTCGGCGCGGCGCGAGACGGCGCTTCTGGCGGCGGAGCGGACGCGGCTGCGGCGGGAGCACCACGCCGCCGGGCGCCCCCTGCTCGGTGCGGAGGAGGCCGCCGCGGGCGGCGCCGAGACGGGCCGGCGCCTTCAGGAGGCCCGCGGCCGGCTGGGCGAGGTTCAGGCCCGGCTGCGCGCGGACATGGAGAATCGCGGTCGCCTCGCCGCCGTGCTCGACCGGGTGGAGGCGCAGCGCAAGGCACAGGGGCTGTGGGCGACCATGGCGCAGCTCATCGGCTCGGCCGACGGGCGGAAGCTGCGCAACTTCGCCCAGAGCCTCAGCCTCGACCTGCTGCTGGTGCAGGCGAACCGCCATCTGGCGGATCTCGCCCGCCGCTACCGGCTGGAGCGGGTGGGCGGGGCCGACCTGGAGATCCAGGTGGTGGACGGCGAGATGGGCGACGAGCGACGCGGCGTGCACAGCCTGTCCGGCGGCGAGATGTTCCTGGTGTCGCTGGCCCTGGCGCTCGGCCTGTCGGCCATGGCGGAAGGCGGCGGCGCCGGGATCGGCACGCTGTTCATCGACGAGGGGTTCGGGACGCTGGACCCCGGCAGCCTGGATCTGGCGCTGTCCTGCCTGGAGGCGCTCCAGGCCACCGGGCGGCAGGTCGGCGTCATCAGCCATGTGCCGGCGCTGGTGGAGCGGATCGGCGTGCAGGTCCGCGTCATCCCGCAGGGCGGCGGGCGCAGCGCCGTGACGGTCACCCGCGGGACGCTGGCAACGCCAGAGGCGGCGGCGGAACGGGAACTGCTGTTGCCGCTGTAGCGCCGCCGGTTCCAGACGGCGTCAGGCCAGACGGAAGGCCAGATAGCTGTCGGCACCGACCTGCCCCGGCATGGTGATGACCGAACCGACGGCTTTTCCGGTGAAGGTGATGCTGCCGTCGATGCTGCCGTTGCCGTCGAAGTCGATGTGCGCCGTTGCGCCCTTGTACCCCTCGGCACCGGCCATCGCCTCCCAGGTGAGCGTCGACAGCCCCTCCTTCCATCCCCAGGCGGTGGCCCACTCGTTCGGTTCGAAATCGGTGATGGTGGACCAGGTCACGCCCCCGCCGCGCCCGTCCAGGAAGAAGGTGTCGGTGCCGGAGCCGCCGGTCAGGAAATTCGAGCCGGTGCCACCATCGAGAACATCGTCGCCGCCCTTGCCGTCCGCCGCATCGTCGCCGGCGCCCAGGTTGAAGAAATCGCCGACGTCGCTGCCGATGATGATCTCGATGGATTTGGTGCCCAGGAAGAGGTTCTTCAGCGTGGCGACCGGACCGACATAGATTTCCATCTGCACTTCGCGGCTGGACGAGCCGTTGCTCACCACGGCGCGCCGCTCCGATTCGGGAGCCGGCGGTGCGCTTGAGATGTAGGAATCGTTGGCCGTCAGGGCGTCCTTCAGCCAATAGGCGTGACCGCCAAGCGCGGTGGCCCCGACGGCGGTCGACACGACGCCGACGGCAAACACCTTGTCTCCGGAGCTGTAATAGATCGGCCCCCCGGAATTCCCGGGATTGATCTCCAGATCCGCGTTCACATAGTAGACCGTGTCGACGGTCGACCGGCGGATGGTGCCGCTGTCGTAGGTTTCGTAGCGCCCATACTTGACGGGATAGCCCAGGACGCTGGCCGCACCGCCGCCGTAGGACCAGTCGATCCCGAAATAGCCGTAGCTGTCGCCGATGGGCTGGGACAGGGTGAGCAGGGCGACGTCGATCTCCGACCCGCTCTGCGTGGTCCGGTAGAAATCGCCGGTGATGACCTTGCCGTCGGAATCCGGATCGAAATTGGTGAAGAACTGGGATTTGGCGACGCCGTAGGCGACGTTGTCCGACTTGCCGGGATTGTAGGACGGGTAGATCTTCAGGCTGCTCGGCTTGCCGCCGAGAGCGGCGTTGTAGACGACGTGGGACGCGGTGATGACGTCGTTTCGGCCGACCAGGAAACCTGAACCGACAAACGTCCGGTTTCCCCAGGTGGCCTCGATCGAGACCACGGCGCGCGCTGGATAGAGATCGTCGTCGACCCTGTAGGACATTGGAATTGGCCCTTTCGCGGCATCCGCTGCGGGAACTGCGCGGCATGGCTGCAACCAATGAACAATGTCACGTCTTGGCGGTGTCTTTCAACGACTCACAGCACGCACCGGGTCACATGCTCTGCGGCACACAACCGCAACCCACTCAGCCGCAACCCCATCAGCCGCGGACGGGGCGCAGGACGAGATGCTTGTTGGACGGCACGGCCGGCGCCGAGGGACGCAGCACGAGTCCCTTGGAGGTCGGCTCGATGTTCGCGTCGGGATAGACGGCCATGACGTCCTTCAGGGCTTCCTTCAGGCGGAAGGCCAGGACGCGGTGTTCGCTGACCGAGCCGAAATGCTGCGACAGGGCGTGCCAGGGAACCACCGTCTGCTTGTCCAGCCGGTGCAGGCGGTGGACCAGCCAGACATAGGCGTCGAGCGCCAGGGCGGAGTTCTTCAGCTTGGCGATGGCATGCTCGTCCAGCGGGACGGCGTGCTCCATCAGATGCTCGAAGAAGCTCTGGGTCAGGCGGACGAAGCGCACCCACTCGCCGCCGGTGCGGAACAGGTCCGGCGTGTCCTCCTCGTCCCGCCACAGCTTGATGCCGTCGATCAGGCGCTGGTCGGAAATCTCCGCCGTCGAGGGGCCGGTGGTGGTGCGCAACGTGAATTCGCTACGGGCGATCCGCAGCACCTGCTCGCGCACCGGTTTGTAGTTGCCGCGCTCGCCGCCCGTCGGGGCCAGCCCGAGACGACGCAACCACGCGCTCATGCTCGGCCCCAGATCCACATGGGCGCTGCGCGTCTTGCGGGCCTCGGTCTGCAGGTAGATCATGATCAGGCGCGCCTTGGCGCCATAGGGAACGCCGACGTCCAGGACCGTCCCGTCGCGCAGCGGCAGGATGCCGGGGCGGACCACGAGCTGGTACTTGCCGTTGTTGCGCACCCAGGGGGCGGTCTCGTCCTTGGGTTTGCGGTGCGGCAGCGAGGCCTGGCAGAAACCGGCGTGGAGATAGCCGATCGCGTCCATCTCGTTGGACAGCGCTTCATGGGCCATCATCACACGGCGGCGCTCCTTGGGGTCTTCGGTGCGGGCAAGAACCGCCTCGAATCCCTCCAGGGTAAGCTGCTCGTGGATTTTCGCCATGGGACCCCTCCGGCCTCGTTCGGTCACGTTCCTGTCATTTCAGAAAACACAAAATGTGGTGGCTGTGAAGCGCGTCCATCCCACGAATCGCTGAAGTCGCAACGGAAGCTGCAGATTCCGACTCAACTTCAGCGAAGCGGCCTTTGGCGAACCCGACCGTCCCCTTCCCCACGGCGATCCCCGAGCCAGCGTTCCAGCCGGTGTTTCAAAATCAGCGTCGCCAACGGAGCATCCAGGGCCGCCGAGCCGCTTGTCCACAGCCGAACGGGCTTGTCCACGCTGAGTTGGAATCGCAACGGGCGAAACCAGCCGGATCGGTTCGCTGATTCCGCAACGGGGCGGACGCCGAAGTCGCAACGGGGACTCGCTCATCCACGCTGAAGACGAGTCACGAAAGGCGGTTATCCACGCTGAACTCGCAACCATGTCCTATATGAGTCCCTATAGGATTCTCCGGTTAGACCGGTTGCGCGGGTGCTGGCGCGACCCCCTTCGCTGAAAACGCAACGTCGGAAGGGTCGGAGAATCGCCAACCGGGCATTCGAGGGTGATCCGAACCCCCTTCCTCCACCGAAGCGTGCAGCGGAGCGGATGGACGATTCCAGACGCGGACCGTCAACTGTCAAGCGGACCCGACGCTGAATTTGATACAAAGGCGACTCGGCTCCAACGCTGAATTGGTAACATTCGACTCGGAAACCCAAGGCTTTCCAGGGCTTAGCCGACTCGGCGAGTCTCGCGCAGATCTTGAAACGCCGGCAGAAACCCTCGAATCGGCATACGACGCTGAATTTGAAACGGCGGACTCCAGGCGATTCAAGGGCCGAATCGAAGCGGCTCCCTCCACCCAACGCTGAATTGGTAACGCTTCGAAAAATGGGCTTGACGGGGTCACGGTCGATTCGACTGCGGAACGGTTTTCCGCGGTTCGCCGCGACCGGCACGAAGCCTGCTTTTCTATGACCATAGTCCCATACGACGTCGCATGACCCCCGCTCCCACCGCCATTTGACGCAATTCGGCGCGCTCCGGCTTGACCAGTTGCGTCACATTTTGCAAGAAAGGACCTCACACAGGGAAAGCCGGAGGCCCGATGAACGGGGAAGAACTGCGCGCCATCCGCGAACGGCGCGCCGAGGACCAGTTGAGCTTCGCGACATGGCTCAACGGCGCACTGAACCGCCGCTACGACCGCTCCCGGATCAGCCGGTGGGAAAGCGGGGCAGAGCGCATCCCCCAGCAGGTCGCCGGTTTCCTGGCCGGTCAGGGCGGGATGGCCGCCGTGCCGCAGAACACAGGGATGCCCAAGATTCAGCGCGCCGTAGTGGCGGTGGCCAACCAGAAGGGCGGCGTCGGCAAGACGACGACGGCGGTCAACCTGTCCTACGCGCTGTCCACGCTGGGCCTGAAGGTGATGCTTCTCGACAGCGATCCCCAGGGCAACGCCACCGTCCATATGGGGCTCGACCCCGGCGAGATCGAAACCCAGCGCAAGGGCATCTATAATGTTGTGCGCGGCGGGGCGTCCTTCGACAGCATCCTCCAGCCGGTGTGCGGCGGCGCCGTCATGCTCGCCCCCTCCAGCATCGGGCTGGCCGCGGCGGAGACCGAGCTGGTGGCCGAGCCGGACAACTCGCTGGTCCTCAAGGAGAAGCTGGCGGAGGTGCGGAACCGTTACGATGTCATCGTGATCGACTGCCCGCCCAACCTCGGCCTTCTCACCATCAACGCGCTGGCGGCCAGCGATCTCGTGCTGATTCCCGTGCAGACGGAGGTGTTCGCCGGGCTCGGCGTGCCGCTGCTGCTGGAAACCATCGCCAAGATCCGCCGCCGCTCGAACCCGTCGCTGAACATCTTCGGCATCCTGCCGACCATGTTCTCGTCGCGCTTGACGCAGGATCAGGCCAGCCTGCGCGAGATTCAGGAGCATTACGAGGGGCGCACCCGCGTTCTGAACGCGGTTCCGCGCGCCACCCTGTTCGCCCAGGCGTCGGGCGCCGGCCGTCCGGCCATCGAGGCCGATCCGAATTCCAACAGCGTCCAGGCCTACGGCGAACTGGCGCGCGAATTGGCCGCTCACCTCCAGACTGCGGAAGACGCCCATGTCTCGTAAACTCGAACGGACCAGCACCCGCATTTTCGACAAGGCGGCACAGCGCGGCGGGGACGCGCTGTTCGGGCTCTCCGCCGACTTCCCGCGGCTGATCGAGGTCGATCTCGACCGGGTGCACCCCAATCCCGACCAGCCGCGCCGCCATTTCGACGACCAGTCGCTGCAGGAGCTGGCCAACTCCATCGCCCGCCACGGGCTGAAGCAGCCGGTTCTCGTGCAGGATCTCGGCGACGGAGACTACCGGCTGATCGCGGGTGAGCGGCGCCTGCGCGCCTGCGGGTTGGCCGGGCGCCAGACCATCTTCGCCATCGTCACCGACGGCGACCCCGACGAGCTGGCGCTGATCGAGAACATCCAGCGCGTCGACCTCGACGCCATGGAGTTGGCCCGCGCCTTCGCCCGGCTGATCGAGCGGCACGACTACACGCACGAGGCGCTGGGGCAGGTGATCGGGCGCAGCCAGGCGGAGGTCACCCGCACCCTGTCGCTGCTGCGTCTGCCGGCCGACATCGTCGCTGAATTTGAAACGCGCCACCGTTCCGTCCCGAAAAGCATCCTGACGGAGATCGCCGCGGTGGACGATCCGGTCCTCCAGAGGAAGCTGTGGGACACCATCAAGGACGGCGGCACCGTCAAGGCGCTGCGCGAGGCCAAGCGCGCCCAGATGGGTGGAGAGCCGGACTCCGCGGCGGCGGCGAAGGTTCAGCCGGCCCCGGCGGTGCGCTTCGTCTCCGCCGTCCAGCGCATCGCCAAGGACTTTTCCACCGTCGACGCCGGGGAGCTGCGGGCGCACCGCAAGCAGCTCAGCGAGGCGCAATGGCAGGAGCTGCGCCGCCTCCACGCCCTTCTCGACGAGTTGCTGGCCTGACCGTCGGCAACGCTGAATTTGTAACGGACACCCGCTGACGTCAGCGGCGGGTGTCAACTTCAGCGTCGATGACCCGCTTGACCTCGCAAAACCAGCGCAGCTTTTCCGCGAAGGGCAGCCGGGCGAGCCCGCTGGGCGAGGGCAGCACGACGTCCACCGGACCATCGAACAGGCTGTCCGGCTGCACGCCCCACTCCGCCCGGTCGCGGTCGGCGGCGGCGAGATACACCCCCTTCCCCGTGTAGGCGATCACCCGCGGCCGGAATTCCGCGACCAGGGCGCGCAGCCGCGGCACGCCGCCGCGCAGCTCCGCGCGGCTGAGATCGGCGGCGCCCGGCGTCGCCCGCGCCACGAGGTTGGTGGAGCCCAGCCCGAACTCCGGCAACAGCCGGTCCTCCTCCGGGCGCAGCAGGCGCGGCGTCAGACCGGCCGCCGCCAGCAATCTCCAGAACTGGTTTCCCGGCCCCGCGTAATTGTGGCCGAGCTGGCCGGAGCGTGTTCCGGGATTGAATCCCACGAACAAAGCGTCCAGGCCGGGGGCGATGATGTCGGGGATCGGGCCTGCGGAATCGGTCATGGTGCGTCAACACTCCAAGGCGGCGTCCGGCAACGCTGAATTTGAAACGCTCCTACTCCGCGACGCGCCATTCGGCGAGAATCACCGGGGCGGCGAAGCCGGCGAGGATGGCCGCCAGCGTCACGAACAGCATCGCTCCCCAGGCGCTGTAGCCCAGCACCCCCAGCACGCCGCCCAGAAAGAACGAGCCGACGGTCGGCAGATGCGTCTTCAGCTTGTCGAGCGTCACCCGGATCCGATCCCGGCCGTTGCGGTGGTAGAGGTCGTCGATCAGGTTGCCCAGCTCGATCCCGATGTCGGTGATCATGCCGGTGACGTGGGTGGTGCGGACGCGGGCGTTGGAGATGCGCGTGACGATGGCGTTCTGCAACCCCATCAGGAAGCTCAACCCCATGACCAGCGCGGCGCCGCGAAGCTCGTGCAGCCAGACGTCGGCGGCGCCGAGTCCGGCGAGCAGCAGGGCTTCGAGACAGACGCTGTAGGCGTAGATCGCCGACAGGCCGCGGCGCTGCCCGGCGTTGATAAGCATCGCCGACACCATCGCCCCGGCGATGAAGGTCGCCACGATGGCCAGCGCCATGCCGAAGGCGCCCATCTCGCCCAGCGCCAGATGGTCGGCCATGGTCGAGACGGTGCCGGTCATGTGCGAGGAATAGAGGCCGGCGGCGTAGAATCCCGCGGCGTTGACGGCGCCGGCGATGCCGGCCAATGACCAAGCCAGACTGCGGTCCGCCGACACGCCACGATGTTCACCCTGCCGGACCAGCATGCCCCACCACTCCCTGAACCAAACGGGGCGCCATCATAGTGGCGGCCGCAGGCGTCGGGGACCCGCTTGTTTGTGGGGTCATCAATGCGTTCCCGCACCGACCGGCATGGTCTTGACGACGTCGAGGAACGCCCGCAGGGCCGGCGGCACGGCGCGGTGCCCGGGATAGTACACCGCCGCCCGCTCCGGCTTGTGCATCCAGGCGGGCAGGACGGTCCGCAACCGCCCCTCCGCCAGCGCGGCCTCGGCGGCCCAGTTCGCCACATAGGCGATCCCCAGCCCCTGCGCGGCGGCGTCCGCCATCAACTCCTCATCGTCGAGAATCAGCGGTCCGTTGACATCGACCGTCAATTCCCGCCCGGCCCGCTCGAACTCCCAGCGGTACAGCCGGCCGCCCGGCAGGCGGTGGCCGATGCAGCGATGGCGCTGGAGTTCATCCGGCGTCGTCGGCTCCCCGGCGCGGTCGAGATAGGCGGGGGAGGCGACGCAGACGAAGCCGATCGGGTCCGGGAAGGGCACCGCGATCATGTCCTTCGGGATGGAGTCGATCAGGCGGACGCCGGCGTCGAAGCCGCCGGACACGATGTCGATCAACCGCCCCTCGACGACGATGTCCACCGTCACGTCGGGAAAGCGCTTGACCATGCGGGGAAGGACGCCGCGGACAAGGGCCGCCGCCGCCACGCGCGGCGCGTTGATCCGAACCCGGCCGGCGACGTTGCCGCGAAAGGCGGTGACGGCGTCGAGCGCTTCGTCCAGGGAGGTCAGCGCGACCGTCAGGCGGCCGAGCAGCTCAAGCCCCGCTTCGGTCGGCGAGACGCTGCGGGTCGTGCGGTTGAGGAGCCGGACGCCGAGCCGATCCTCAAGACCGCGCATCGCGTGGCTCAATGTGGACGGCGCCGTTCCCAGCTCATCCGCCGCGCGGCGAAAGCTGCGGTGGGTGGCGACGGCCACGAAGGCGCTGAGATCGTTCAGGGAGGGGCGTATCATTGATGGCGATCTTGCATCGGCCCGTGCCGATTTCAACGTCTGATCGCGCACCCCCGTGGCTGCTATCTCCTGGTCCAGGTCCAATCCGAACGGGAGACATCCATGTCCAGGCGCGACGCCCTCTTTCCTGCCGGCCGGCAGGCGCTCTACGAGATCCACCGCTACTCCGCCGCCATCCGGTCCGGCGATCTGCTCTTCGTTTCGGGGCAGGTCGGCGGCCGTGAGGACGGGTCGCCCGAGCCCGACTTCGCGACGCAGGTTCAGTTGGCCTTCGACAATCTTCGCGAGGTTCTGAAGGCGGCCGGCGCCACCTTCGACGACATCGTGGACGTGACGACCTTCCACACCGACCCGGAGGCCCAGTTCGAGACCGTCCTGGCCGTCAAGGACAAGGCGTTTCCTCGCAAGCCCTATCCCAACTGGACCGCGGTTGGCGTGAACTGGCTCGCCGGCTTCGATTTCGAGATCAAGGTGATCGCCCGGCTGCCACAGACCGACTGAGCCGCCGTCGGCTTTGCTCCCCTACCACCGCGCACATCCGGCAATCCGCCCTATTCGCTGGAGCGGATTGCTGGAAACCTGATAGGTTGGGCGAGGCTTCAACCGGTGCAGGGGGTGTCTTGGATGCCGCTGACAGAATGGACCGCCCAAGGCGATCAGTATGTCCTTCCCGGTGCGGAGCGCCGGACCGAGCCCGGCCTTCCTTACGCCGCCGAACCCAACGGTCAACTCGCCCTGCATTTCTACGAGCCTCCGCGTGCCGACGAGCGGGACCCCGGCAAGCCGCCGCCTTTGCCGCGACCGCTTCCCCGTCCCACGCCGATCAGCGAAGGACCGCTCGCCGGCCGCGTTGCGTTCTTCCCGCAGGTCATGAATGATGTGACCGAAGCCTTCCGAGCTTTTTCCGGTGTGACGAAACAACGCCAGGATTGAGGGTTCGGGATGGTCCTTCGCTCCTGATTACGGTCTGCGGACCACTCGAGGATCAACATTCATGCCATTCGACAATCCGGCGGGCGATCGGGGCCGTCGGCAGCCACGGTTCGGAAAAGCGGCCCAACGGCAATCCGTGCAGGGAGAACCGGCGCGCGCGCATCCGAAGGTCAACGGCTCCGCCCAGCAGAAGCACGGCCAGTGGCTCGCCCGCGCCGTCGATGCCGAGCGGTCCGGCGACACCGTCGAAGCCGAAACCTGCCGTCAGCACGCCGAGCACTGGTTCCGTGTGGCCCACGGCCGCAACGAACCCTGAGGCGCGCTCTCCAGTCTAGGAAGCAAATCGGCGCTTTGGTATAATCTTTACTCCGAAGCGCTTGATTTGAAACGCATCACAGCTCGATCTGGGCGGCGGTGATGACGCTTTGCGCGATCTCGGCGCCCCGGCGCCCCTGCACAAGAGTGTCATCAGAGCCCCAGTTTACCGGTGGAGCTTCGCCGAAACACATTCGCCTCACGGATGTAGCGTCGGGTCATCTCCGGACTGTGGTGCCCGAGATGGGCCTGGATCGCCCGCTCGTCGCCGTCGTTTCCGGCGACCGTAGTGGCGTGGCCAATGCGCAGGCTGTGCCCGGACACCTTGATCGGGTCGAGGCCCGCTTTCTCGGGCGCGCTCTTGATGGTCAGAGCCACGCTGCGGTCGTTCAGGCGGTCGGGCTGGACACGACCACTTCGGTGAATGGAGCGGAAGAGCGGCCCACGCACGATGCCGGCGGCGTCCAGCCAGTCCAGAAGCGCCTGCACCGGGCAGGCCCGCCGACGTTTTCCGCAAGCACGCCGCCCTTTCCGCCTTCGAGAACGATGGCACGCGCGCCTTCGACATCGGTGGCCTCGCCGGGCTGTGCGACGCTGAATTTGAAACGCTCGCCCCCGCCCCCTGCCCCGCTCCGTGGAGCCGGGTTCGCTGATGTTGAACACCGGCCGCCTGCGCGACCACTGGCACACCATGACGCGCACCGGTCTGTCGCCGCGCCTCTCCGCCCATGCGCCGGAACCCTGCCTGGACCTTCATCCGCGGGACGCGGCGGCGCGCGGCTTGACGGACGGCGCCCTGGTCAACCTGCCCAACCGCCTGATCGCCACCATCCAAAGCCAAAGCCTGACCACGGTCCAGGAGGTCGGGGAGGCCTTGCGGGCCGGAACCAACTGCGGCTCCTGCATCCCCGAACTCAAGGAGATCCTTGCCGATGCCCAGCGCAGCCATGTGGCTTGAAGATTGGCTTGACGGTCTCGCCTCCCGGTCCGGGGGCAAGCGTTTCAACTTCATCGTCGCCTTGCGCGCCGCGCTGGACTCCGCGCTGCGTCCGCGCACCGTCTGCCGCGTCGCCCGCGCCATTCCGCAGACGGGCACGCGGACCCCGCACGTCACGCTGGTCGGCGCCGGGCCGGCGAAGAGATCGAGCATCTGGAGCGTGTCGGAATCAGCGTGTCGGTGATCCCCGGAATCACCGCGGCGCTCGGCTGCGCGTCCAGCGCCGGGCTGTCGTTGACCAAGCGCGGCGTGTCGCGCGCCGTCACCTTCGTCACCGCTCACGCCCGCGAGGGCGACGCGACCGAGCCGGACTGGGCGCGGCTGGCCGACCCCAAGAGCACGCTGGCGATCTACATGGGCCATCAGGCCGCCCGCCGCGTCGGGCGCGGCCTGATGGCCGGCGGGCTGTCACCCGACACGCCGGTGCTGGCGGTGGAGAACGGTTGCCGTCCCGACGAGGCCACCACCGCACGACGCTGGGCGTCATGGCCGAGCGGGGCGTGGCGGCGGGCGACGGTCCGACGCTGCTCCTGATCGGCTGGGCGCTAGAGGCCCGGGTGCTGGAAGACGGGGCGGCGCACGCCGGTGATGCCCTCGGCGCGGGCGGCCACGTCGGCCAGGGGTTCGGTCACGACGGACATGGTGAAGACGGTGGCGTGCAGCAGCGTGGCGCCGTCCAGCATGATGCCGACATGGCCGGGGAAGAAGACGATGTCGCCACGCTGATAATCGACCCCCTGCCCGTCTGCCGAGACCATCGGCCCCAGCCGGTCGTCGTTGCGCTGCATGCCGCTGCTGTGGTGGGTGGTGATCCCCGCCGCCCTCAGCGCCACCTGGACGAGGCCGGAGCAGTCGATGCCGAAGGCGCTCCGCCCGCCCCAGACATAGGGCGTCTCCAGGAAGCGCAGCGCCGTCTCCACCGGAACGCGGTCCAGCGGCACGGCCACCGGCTCCAGCAGCTTGCCGAAGGTCCACAGCCCGTTGTCGAGCCGGACCCAGCCGCTTTCGGTCGGTTCCGCCACGGTCACCAGACTGCCGAAGCTCAGCGCCGCCACCGGCACCGCCTTGTGGGTGGGTGCCGGGTGCAGGTTCGCCACGCGCCCGGACACGCGGTGGGTCGGGGCGGCCGGCTCCGTGAGGTCCGTGCCGGGGGGAAGCCAGCCGACATGCCCGTCGCTGCGGTTTTCCACCTTCACCCAGTCGCCATCCCGGTCGAGCGGCGTACATGTTTCACCGAACAGCATCTCGCTGGTTTGCGGGACACCGTGCCTGGGCTGTTCCAGAAGAACGGCCTGCGGGGTGGCGAGGCGTTGGATCGGGGTGGTCTGTGCATCGGTCATGCCGGTCACGCTAGAGCCCACCCCGCCGGAATGCAAGCCAGAGGACCGTTCCGGACAATCCTCCGGGATAAGGGGATTTGCTATGGATTTGACGCTTTTCGACAGGAGAGTGCGATGGCGGACCGTGTGAGGCGTCTGGGACTCGCGGCGGCGGTGGGCTCATGCCTGCTGGCCGGTGCGGCCACGGCGCAGATGGCCACCCAGACGGCCACCCAGGGCCCCCTGCGGCTCGTGCCGACGCCCAGTCCGTCTCCTTCTCCGGTGGTGGAGCAGCCCCCTGCCCCGCCGGTCCCCGTTCCACCGCAGCCGTCCCCGGCGGCCACGGTGGTCCGGCCGGGTCAGCCCGCGGCCAACCCTGCGTCCATCCCGCAGCCGTCCGCAAGCGCTGACCCGGCCCAATTCATTCCGCCGACTCACCGCCCCCAGCCGACCGACCGGGTCGCGGCGGTGCGCGCTTTCTACGAGGCCCTGGGACAGGCCGACGCCGCGCGGGCCAACACCTACGTCATTCCCGAGAAGCGTGGCAGCGGGGCCTACGACATCGCGTCCATGACGCGCTTCTACGGCAACATGAGCGTTCCCGTCCGCCTGCTGGCCGCGGAGCCCATCGGCCGGGACGCCGTGCGCGTGCGCTACCACTATGTCCATGTGAGCGGCCGCACCTGCGACGGCGCCGCCGAGGTCGCCCTGGCCGAGCGCGACGGGCTAGCGTTGATCGAACGCATCCGCGCGCTCAACGACTGCTGAGTCTCCATCCCCTCTCCCCTCCGGGGAGAGGGTCAGGGTGAGGGGGTTGCGCGTTTGCCGAACACACCAACACGCGCATCCCCCTCACCCTCCCCACGCCTACGGCGTGGGTCCCCTCCCTCTCCCCGGAGGGGCGAGGGCTACCTCGCCCCTCCCGTCGGCTTGCCGGGCTTGGCCGGCGCCCGGCGGCCCTTGCCCGCCTGCTGGGTGTAGAAGGTCTTGCCCGGTTTCGGCCTGTCGGTTCCGGCTTTGCCCAGCCCCCCCGTCGTCTGCCAAGCCGGAACGAGCTGGTGCTCGCCCGGACCGATCAGGTCGCTGCGGCCCATCGCCTTCAGCGCGTCGCGCAGCACCGGCCAGTTCTCCGGGTCGTGGTAGCGCAGAAAGGCCTTGTGCAGGCGGCGCTGCTTCAGCCCCTTGGCGGAGAACACCGTCTCCGACCCCTCGCGGCGGATCGGGCGCAGCGGGTTGCGGTCGCTGTGGTACATCGCCGTGGCGAGCGCCATGGGCGAGGGCAGGTAGGTCTGCACCTGATCGGCCTTGAAGCCGTTCCGCTTCAGCCACAAGGCGAGGTTCATCATGTCCTCGTCCGTCGTGCCGGGGTGGGCGGCGATGAAGTAGGGGATGAGGTAGAGCTTCTTGCCCGCCGCCTTGGCCGCCGCCTCGAACATCTCCTTGAAGCGGTCGTAGGTGCCGATGCCCGGCTTCATCATCTTGGACAGCGGGCCGGGCTCGGTGTGCTCCGGCGCGATCTTCAGGTAACCGCCGACATGGTGGGTCACCAGCTCCTTCACATACTCCGGGCTGCGGACGGCGAGGTCGTAGCGCAGGCCCGAGGCGATGTTGATCTTCTTCACGCCGGGGATGGCGCGCGCCTTGCGGTAGAGCTGGATGAGGTCGCTGTGGTCGGTGTTCAGGTTCTTGCAGATGTCGGGGAAGACGCAGGACGGGCGGCGGCAGACCTTCTCGATCTCCGGGTCCTTGCAGGCCATGCGGTACATGTTGGCGGTCGGCCCGCCCATATCCGAGATGACGCCGGTGAAGCCCTTCACCTTGTCGCGGATCTCCTCGATCTCCTTGAGGATCGAGCCCTCCGACCGGCTCTGGATGATGCGCCCCTCATGCTCGGTGATCGAGCAGAAGGAACAGCCGCCGAAGCAGCCGCGCATGATGTTCACCGAGAAACGGATCATCTCCCAGGCCGGGATGCGCGCGTCGCCGTAGGACGGGTGGGGCGCGCGGGCGTAGGGCAGGCCGTAGACGCCGTCCATCTCTTCCGTGGTCAGCGGGATCGGCGGGGTGGTCAGCCAGACCTCGCGGTCGCCGTGCCGCTGCACCAGCGCGCGGGCGTTGCCGGGGTTGCTCTCCTGGTGCAGCACGCGCGAGGCGTGGGCGTAGAGCGCCTTGTCGGCGCTGACCTGCTCGAAGGAGGGCAGGCGGACCACCGTGCGGTCGGCCCCGGCGGCGCGCGGCGCGGCGGGGGTCAACTCGTCGATGCTGCTGCTGTCGATGACGGTCCAGCCGTCCGGCACGCGGCTGCGAACGATGGAGGTACCGCGGACATCGTCGATCTCCCGCGCCTTCTCCCCGGCGGCGATGCGGTGGGCGACGTCGATGATCGCGCGCTCGGCGTTGCCGTAGCACAGGATGTCGGCCTTGGAGTCCACCAGGACGGAGCGGCGGACCTTCTCGCTCCAATGGTCGTACTGGGCGATGCGGCGGAGGCTCGCCTCGATGCCGCCCAGCACGATGGGCACGTCCTTGTAGGCTTCGCGGCAGCGCTGGCTGTAGACGATGACCGCGCGGTCGGGCCGCTTGCCGCCCTCGTCGTTGGGGGTATAGCTGTCGTTGTGACGCAGGCGGCGGTCCGAGGTGTAGTGGTTCACCATCGAATCCATGTTGCCGCCGGTCACCCCGAAGAACAGGTTCGGCTTGCCCAGCGCCTTGAACGGCTCCGCGCTGCTCCAGTCCGGCTGGGCGATGATGCCGACGCGGAAGCCCTGCGCCTCCAGCAGCCGCCCGATGATCGCCATGCCGAAGCTGGGGTGGTCCACATAGGCGTCGCCCGTCACCACCACGATGTCGCAGCTGTCCCAGCCCAGCCGGTCCATCTCCGCCCGCGTCATCGGCAGGAAGGGCGCCGGGCGCCGGGCCTCCGTCCGGTGCCGGGGGAGGGAGAAGATGTCCCGCGCCGCCGGAACGGCGACGGTGGGCGTGGCTTCGTTGAGCATGACGCTCTCCGTTCGGGCCGCCGGTGCGCGGAACGCGCGGCCGGGGCGGGGTGCTTGATGGTCGGGTGCCGGTTCATACCGGCAATGTCCGGCATGGTCCACCGCGCGAGTCCCTACGGAAGTGCCGCGGCGCGGTCAAGGATTGCCTGACTGTCCGGGTCAACTTTATACGCGATTATGACGCCGTGATGTGTGCAGCCGGGGCGCCATCGGCAAGGGGCCATGGGAACGTGGGGTCGCAACGGCCATGCCGGCATCCTGTTGGAAAGAGCGGAGACGGACGCTTCTCCCATAAGCAGGAGCTGATCATGAGCACCGACAAACGCTACGGCGACGAGCGCGACGTGCCGCTCGACATCAAGGACACCCGCGCCGACCCCGCCATCGACGAGGAGAAGATGGGCTTCCAGAACATTGAAGGGCCGGGTGCGGAGACCAGAAAGGATAAGGCGCCGGACACCGACGACTCTCCGGACAGCGCACCCCGGCCGTGACGCGGACCCCTGCGGGTGCTCGGGGCGTTGTTTGCTGGAGCCACAACAAAGCGGAGGTTCGCCATGGCTGAAGAGAAGACACCGGACACTCCTCCCACCGCGGGGCCGGGCCAGGACTCGCCGTTGGAGGACAAAACCAAGACGCCCGGTGACGGGACGCTCCAGGACGCCGTGCCCGCTGGAACCACCTCCGGCGAATTGCGGCGGCGGGCGGAAGAGGATGACGGGTCCGTCCAGCCGGGCACCGGCTGACGTGCCGGAAGCGTCGTCGGTTTCATCATACGACGTCGTATGAGAGCGACGGGGTATGAGAGCTACCGGGTGACGCTGTCGCCCGCGGGCGCGGCCAGTCCGACCATGGCATAGCTGCTGCGGATGGCCGCGTCCAGCGTCGGGGGCAGGGGCTGGATGCGCTGCTCCCGCGCCGCGCGGCGGGCGAAATCGGGGTCCGCGGCCAGGGCCCGCGTCGCCGCCGCCTTGGCCTCGTCCATGCGCCCCATCTCGACGAAGGCGATGGCCAGGGCGGCCTGGGCCGGGGCGGCGGCGGTCACCTCGAATTCCAGCTTCGTGCTGTCCGGGTGTCCATGACGTTGCAGGGCGAGGCTGTAGGCGGGCAGGAGCCGTTCCCGCTGCGCGGGGTCGCGTTCCATGGCCTGTTCCAGCAGGGGCAGGCCCTTCGCCGATTGCCCGGCTTCGACATGCCACAGACCGAGGTCGCCCAGCACCTGGGCGTTTCCGGGGGACGCCCGCAAAGCGCGCTCTCCGGCGGCGAAGCAGGGGGCGTACTGCCCGCGCAGGCAATAGGCGGTGTAGAGCGCCGTCAACGGGCGCGGAGACGCCGGTTCCAGTTCGGTGGCGCGCAGGGCGGCGGCCAGGGCGTCGTTCAGCGCGGCGTCGTTCCGCTCCGCCCGATAGGCGTCGGACTGCAGCAGGGACAGCGCCGACCACAGGCGGGCGGACTCGCCGGCGCCGGCGGTCAGCGCGCTGGCCCCGGAGGTCAGGCAACCGTTCAAGGCGGCCCGCTCGGCCGGGGGGATCTCGTGCCGGCCGGTGGCGAGGAAGGCGCATTCGCGCGGCGACAGGCTGGCGGCCGGTTTGGCGCGCAGACGCGCGGCGGCAACTGGCAGGAGGGGGCCTTGCGCAGCGGTGAGCGGGTCGATGATGCCGGCCGCCAGATCCTGCGGCGTGGGTGACCCCTGCGCTCCGGCCGGGCGGTCCAGGCTGGTGGACCAGAGCACCGTTCCGGTGGCGAGGTCGGTCAGATGCACGACCAGCCGAACCGCCGCGTCATGCTCCTGAAGGCTTCCGGACAGACGGAATCCCTGATGGGGCAGCCGGGCGGACGGCGGCGGGTCGATCCGCACCGGAAGGTCGGTCCGGTTGGCTAATCCGCTGGCGATCTCATCGGTCAGCATGGCGGCGAGGGCGCCGTCCTCCGCCGACCGGCCGGTGGTCCGGAAGGGGCCGACGAGGATGGTCATCGACGCGTCGGCCGCCGCGGATGCGGGCGCGGGCAGGGGTGCCGCCGGCCCGATCTCCAATGGTCCAATCCCCAGCGGCTCCGCGCTGGCCGCGATCGGGTGCGGGCTGAGCGCCAGCGCTTCCTCCACGTCGATCGGGGTGGCGAGGTTTCGTCCGACCAGCAGGCCGGCCAGCCCGACGGCGATCAGCACCACGGCCGCCAAGCCGGCGATGCGCAGGGAAACGGGCCTCCGCACCGTCTCCGCCGCCGCGACGGCGTGAGGGCGGGGCAGGGCGGGGGACGACGGTTCGTTCTGCCGTTCGAAGCGGGGAACGTAGCCGCCCTTCGGAACGACAATGCGGATCGGGTCGTTGCGGCCCGCGGTCAGATAGTAATGGTCCAGGCTGCGGCGCAGCCGCCCGGCTTCCAGCCGTACGATGGGGTCGGATTGCGGATCGAAGCTCGGCTCGCGGTTGAAGACGCTGACGGCGATGCAGTAGGCTTTGATCTGCTGCGCCCGACCCGCCAGGCACTCCTCGACCACATAGCGCAGGAAGCGGCGGTTGCGGTCCGACGCGTCGAAATGGTCGCTCGCCAAAATCCGTTCAAGCTGAGTCCTGACGGCACGATCTTCCCATGCCCACTCCTGCGCGGGCGGCGTTTCCTCGGTCATCCGTGACATCTCCCGAACGTTGAGAAAGACGGCGTAGGATCCTTCTCAAAAGGGGTGGGTCGATGTGTTGCCGGCATTCTTTCATCGCGAAAAACCGCTGTCCATCGGCCCTGTGCTTTTAGGCCGGACCCTATTCCCGAAGTCCGCCCGGATCTCTGTTCGTTGGGGTAGGGCGCTCATCCGAAGGCTGGCGCCGTCCGACCGAAGGCGGTGGAGGGCACCCCCGTCGAACGGGGGGTAAACTACCGTATGCTACCCGCCGCGGGGGAACGGCCGGGCCACTGTCCGGGTTACCCGCCGCCGGACAGGGGACTCGACAGGGCAGGGTCCGAACGATGGCAGAAGGCCCTTCCCGCTCCCACGGCACGCCTGGCTCACCGACGCGCGTCCCCCGCCGTCATCAGCGCGTGCCGACATTTTCCGGTTTTCCCTGTTCACGGCTTCGGTAACGCAACGCACCGGTGGTTCCATGCCTTTTCTGTCTTCGACTTTTTTGCCGTCCCTGAACGCTTTGTCCCATCGCTCTCCCGCTTCCCACCCTCAAGCGTCGTCCCCAAAATCCCGGATGGCCCAGTCCGCCGCGTCCGCGTTGACGCGCCGCGGCATCTTCGGGTTGGGGGCCGCCGTGGCGGTCGGTGTCTGCAACAGCCGCACCGCCGCGGCGTGGGAGCCGGCGCCGGAGCGCACCCTGCGGATCTACAATTGCCTGACGGGGGAGAGCTTCGACGGTGTCTATTGGGCGGAGGGACGCCCGATCGTGGAGGCGATGGCCCGCATCGACTGGGTGCTGCGCGATCATCGCAGCGACGATTGCCACCGCATCGATCCCGCCCTGCTGAACCGTCTGTCGGAGATGCAGGAGAAGCTGGACAGCCGGCATCCGTTCGAGGTGCTGTCGGCCTTCCGCTCCAAGGAGACCAACCGCCGAGTCAAGGGAGCGGCGACGGGCAGCCTGCATCTGCAGGGGCGGGCCGTCGATCTGCGCCTTCAGGGGCGGCGCGCGGTGGATCTCTACCGCTGCGCCCTGTCCTTCGGCGACGGCGGGGCTGGCTGCTACGCCAAGCGGAACTTCGTCCATGTGGACACCGGGCCGACGCGGCGCTGGGTCGGGGCCTGAGGGTGGCGGCGCGGAATCGGGACTTTTCGTCGCAGAACCTTTTGCCAGGGGGCATCGGGCGAAGGGCATTACGCCGATGGATGGATTGTGCGCAGGACGGAGGAAGCGCACCATAGCCCGAAAAAGAAGGCCATATGATCAGGCCAATGCTCTTTGGGCCAAGCTCTTTGGGAGGAGCCCATGCTAACCCCAACCGACCTTGCGGACTCCCGGGGCCGCAGCTTATCGGCGCGCCGTCATCCTCTGGCGGACCCCGCCCGGATGGCCCAGGCCCGCACGCTGGCGGGCTGGATCGCCGTGATCGCCGAGGATCGTGGCCTTGACGAGCGGGGCGTCGCCGCCGCCACCGGCCTGGACATCGAGGATGTCCGGGCGGTTCTGGGCGGCACCGTGTTCATGATGCCCGTGAGCACGCTCGACCGCGCGCTGCGCCGCCTGGAAGGCCGCCCGCACTGAGGAGCCGCAAATCCGCCACTCCCTGCCCGCTGGCACAGGAGCACCGCATGACCCATCACGTCCGCAAACGGAGCAGCGCCATGGACCGTAGGGAGAAACGCGACGCCATCACCCGCATCCGCCACGCCGCCGAACAGCAGGGGCTGGACGCCGGTGATCTGGCCCGGATGACCGGTCTGGCACCGGGGCACGCCCGCGCGATCCTGTCCGGTTTCGGCTCGACGGTCCCGCGCGATGCCCTGGACCGCACCGTCACCGTTCTGCCGGAGTGACGGAACGCTCGGGACGCGTGCATTCATAAAGGCACGCTGAAATGGAAACGGCGGCGCACCGGGTGCGCCGCCGTTGTTCCTGGACCTTGCGGAGTGCCGCGGTTCAGGCGACCGAGAGCACGTCCAGATAGACGTTCGCCGGCTCGGTCAGGTGAATCCGGTACAGCATCCCCATCTGGTCGACGATGATGCTGGCGACGGGGTTCTTGGCCGCCATGTCGGTGACGGCGGCGCGCACGTTGCGCGGCAGGCTGTCGAGTTCGACGTCGCGGTAGCCGTTCTTGTCGGAGAACTTGATGATCTTCTGGCCCATGATCAGGCGCCCTGCGTGCATGCTCTGTTTGCGGTGGGCGGACCATGATCCCGTCGGGTTAAGGAAGCACTAACCAAAAACCGCGCAAACGCAGGACTGATGAGCGGCGGCTGCATCGGTGTCCTTGGAATAATTCGGGCGGCGGTTGCCCCCACCCTTCCCACGGCTTCGCCGCGGGCCCCTTCCCTCCCCCGCTTCGCAGGAGAGGGAAATTTAGTCCCCTCTCCTGCGAAGCGGGGGAGGGTTAGGGAGGGGGCCAGCGGCTCACCCATGGAAATGCTCGAACACCCGCCGGGCTAGCGCGGCGCTGATGCCGGGGGTGGCCTCCAGATCCTTCAGCCCGGCCGAAGCCACCGCGGTGGAACTGCCGAAATGGTGCAGCAGGGCCTTCTTGCGCGACGGGCCGACGCCGGGGATGCCGTCGATGCGGGTGTGGTCCATCGCCTTCAGGCGGCGGGTGCGGTGGGCGTCGATGGCCGTCCGGTGGGCCTCGTCGCGCAGCCGTTGCAGGAAGTAGAGCACCGGGTCGTTGGGCTCCAGCCGGAAGGGCTCGCGGTCCGGCAGGAAGAAGCGCTCGCGGCCGGCGTCGCGGTCCGGACCCTTGGCGATGGCGGCCAGCGGCACGCCCGTGATGCCCAGCCCGTCCAGCACCGCGCGGGCGGTGTTCAACTGGCCCAAGCCCCCGTCGATCAGCACCAGATCGGGCCATTGGCCGCCGCTGCGCCGCGGGTCCTCGCGCAGGGCGCGGCCGAAGCGGCGGGTCAGCACCTCGCGCAGCATGGCGTAATCGTCGCCGGCCGCCACGGGGTCCTTGATGTGGAAGCGGCGGCCCGCGTTGCGCTGGATGCCCTCCGGCCCGGCGACCACCATGGCGCCGACCGGGAAGGCGCCCTGGATGTGCGAATTGTCGTAGATTTCGATACGGGCCGGAGTTTTGGCCAAACCGAAGACGCGGGCCACCCCGGCCAGCAGCTTGCCCTGGGCGGAGCGTTCGGCCATGCGCCGCCCGTGCGCCTCGCGCGCGTTGGTCAGGGCGTGTTCGACGACGCGGCGCTTGGGGCCGCGCTGGGGCACCTCGACCTCCACCCGCCGCCCGGCGGCCAGCGTCAGCGCCTCGGCGAGCAGGGCGCGCTCGGGAATGTCGTGACTGAGCAGCAGGTGGCGGGGCGGCGGCGTGCCTTCGTAGAGCTGCGCGGCGAAGGCGGCGAGGATCGCGGCCGGCTCCTCCTCCCCGTCGTGCCGGGGAAAGAAGGCGCGGGTGCCCTGGTTGCGCCCGCCGCGGAAGAAGAAGGCCTGGACGCAGGCGGTCCCGCCCTCGGCATGGACGGCCAACACGTCGGCGTCCTCCAGCACGCCTTCCAGATTGATGTCCTGGCGGCTTTGCAGGGCGGTCAGGGCGCGGATGCGGTCGCGCCAGCGCGCGGCGTCCTCATAGGCCAGCCGGTCGGAGCAGTCCATCATGTGGCGGGCGAACTCCGCCTGAATGGCGGCGCTGCGCCCGGACAGCACGTCGCGCACGCCCTGCATCTGGGCGGCGTAGTCCTCCGCCGAGACGCGGCCGACGCAGGGGGCGGAACAGCGCTTGATCTGGTGCTGAAGGCAGGGCCGCGTGCGCGACGTGAAGGTGGCGTCGTCGCAGTTGCGCAGCAGGAAGGCGCGCTGCAACGCCCCGATGGTCATGCCGACCAGGGCGGGGGAGGCGTAGGGGCCGAACAGGTCGCGCTTCCTGCCATGCCGGTCGGCGCTGCCACGGTGGTGCATCAGACGCGGGAACTCGTGCCCCTCGCCGAGCGCGATGTAGGAGAAGGAGCGGTCGTCCTTCACCAGCACGTTGAAGGGCGGCAGCAGGCGGCGGATCAGGTTGGCCTCCAGCAGGAGGGCCTCCGCCTCGGTGTGGGTGGTGACGAACTCCATGGAGCGGGTCAGCGCCACCATGCGGCGGGTGCGGTTGGGCAGCCCGTCCGTCCGGGTGTAGCTGGCCACCCGGCGTTTCAAGTTCTTCGCCTTGCCGACATACAGAATGCGCCCGTCCGCCCCGATCATCCGATAGACGCCGGGCGTGTCCGGCAGCGTCGGTAGGGTGGCGCGGATCACCGCAGCTCCGTCCATCACACGAACCCGGTGTGTTGATCACGATGGGGCGGAAGGAAGCAGGGGAACGAACCATGGACAAGGGACAATCGTCGGCCCTGTCCGTCAGACCAGGATTCACCCCGCCGTCTGCCGCTCCACGCCCGCCGCCGCGTCGGGGCGGGTGCTGTCGCGGACGACCAGTTCGCAATCCAGCCCATGATGCGGCTGGGCCACCGTGGTGCCGTTCAGCCGGGCCAGGATCTGGCCGGCGGCCAGCTCCCCGATCTCGCGCTGCGGCGGGCGCACGGTGGACAGCGGCGGCAGGCAGGCGGCGCTGAAGGTCAGGTCGCCGAAGCCGATCACCGCCAGATCGTCGGGCACGCTCAGCCCGCGCCGGTTCGCCTCGAACAGCACGCCCAGCGCCATGGCGTCGTTGGAGCAGACCACCCCGTCGATGTCTGGATGAAGGGCGAACACCTCGTCGATCAGCCAGATGCCGACGGGGGTGGAGGCGGTGTCGGGGGCGGTGAAGGCGATCGGCTCGTGCAGGCCGCGGCGGCGCACCTCGTCCTCATAGCCGTCGGTGCGGCTGCGCACGCGCATGTCCTGATGCACGGCGGCGCCGATGTAGGCGACCTTGCGGCTGCCCTGGTCGTAGAGGTGGCTGGCCTGCCGCCGCCCGACCTCGAAGTGGGAGAAGCCGACCGTCATGTCCACCGCCGGGGTCTGGGCGGAGGGGATGTCCCACATCTCCACCACCGGCACGCCGGAGGAGCGCAGCATGGCGCGCGTCCGCTCGGTGTGGTGCAGGCCGGTGACCACCACCGCGGCGGGCGACCAGGCGAGGAAGGCGCGGATCAGTTCCTCCTCCCGCTCCGGATCGAATTCGCTGACGCCCAGCAAGGTTTGGTAATGGGCGGTCTGGAAGGCGCTTTGCAGCGTGTTGTAGGTCTCCGCGAAGAAGGAGTTGGTGATGGAGGGCAGGATCACCCCCACCGTCCGGCTCTTCGCCGCGGCGAGGCTGCCCGCCACCAGATTGGGCACGTAGCCGAGCTGGTCGATCACCGTCCGCACACGGGTCGCCAGCTCCTCCGACACCGCCTCCGGCTTGCGCAGATAGAGCGAGACGGTGCTGGGCGACACGCCGGCGGCGTTGGCCACGTCCGTCATGGTCAGCCGCTGGGTGGCGCGGCGAGTCTTCTTGCGGATGGGCTTGGCGGGCTTCGGCGGGATCGGCTTGGCGGGCGGCTGTGCGGTCATTCTCGTCCTTCCCTGCGGCGAACCCCGCCGCGCGGCGTGGCGGCATCATAGCACGCCGTTGGAGAAGCGGGGGAAAGAGCGGGAGCGCCACCGGGGCAATCGCCTAAACGCAGGGAGCAGGAAATGCGAGCAAGATTCGACACGGATTTCACGGATCAACGCACGGATTTCACGGATTGTTTCCATGCCAAAATCAGGTCATGCCGCAAAGGACATCACGTCGAATGGTTCCGTGAAATCTGGTTAAAATCCGTGAAATCCGTGTCAATCCTTGTCCCCCAACGGAGCGACTTGTTTTGAATCGGCGAGCGCGGCGCGCGCCTGCTCGGCGAAGAAGTCGATGAAGACCCGGATCTTGGCGGGCAGCAGGTTGCGGTGGGGGTAGAGCACGGCGAGCGTCACCGGCTCGGGCGGGCAGTGCGGCAGGACGACGCGCAGCTCCCCACGGCGCAGATGGTCGGCGACCTCCCACAGCGGCTTCAGAACGATTCCCTCCCCGGCCAGCGCCCAGCCGGTCAGCACGTCGCCGTCGTCGGCGTCGAACTGGCCGGACACCGGCAGCGTCATCGGGCCTTGCGGGGTGTTCAGCGTCCACTGGAACTGCTGCGATCCGGGAAAGCGCAGCAGCAGGCAGTGGTGGGACAGCAGGTCCTCGGGCCGGGCCGGCACGCCCCGCCGCTCCAGATAGGACGGCGCGGCGCAGAGCACCCGCGGCAGGTCGGCGATCTTGCGCGCGACGAAGCTGGAATCCTTCAGCGGCGCCATGCGGATGGCGACGTCCGTCGCCTCGCGCAGCAGGTCGAGCAGATGGTCGGACAGGCGCAGCCGCAGGTCGACCTGGGGGTAGGCGGCGTGGAAGCGCGGCACCATCGGGGCCAGGATGCGCCGGCCGAAGCCCAGCGGCGCCGTCACCCGCAGGCTGCCCACCGGCGCCCCGCCGATGGCGCCGACGCTGCTCTCCGCCCGCTCCGCCGCCTCCAGCACCTCCAGGCAGTGTTCGAAGAAGACTTTGCCGGCCTCGGTGAACTGCACCTGCCGGGTGGTGCGGTTGAGCAGGCGGGCGTTCAGATGCTCCTCCAGGCTTTGCAGCCGGTGGCTGACCACGGCGGGCGACAGGCGCAGGCTGCGCCCGGCGGCGGACAGGCTGCCCAGCTCCACCACCCGCACGAACACCCGCATGTTCTCCAGCAGCGCCACGCTTGGCCCTTTCCCCACACGCCCTGGGGAATCCTCCCACCTTTCCGTTTTTTTTGAAAGTGCTGGCGCACGCATCCGCTTCCCCGCTGCGCTGCGGCAACCGTAGAGTTCAGGGTGGGGATCACCGAACGGAAGAGGCCGCGACGCATGGAGCCGATCGTCTGGGAGTGGGTCAATTTTCTGGTGCGCTGGCTGCACGTCATCACGGCCATCGCCTGGATCGGGTCGAGCTTCTACTTCATCCACCTCGACCTGTCCCTGCGGCGGCGCGACGGCCTGCCCAACGGCGTGGCGGGGGAGGCGTGGCAGGTCCACGGCGGGGGCTTCTACAACATGATGAAATACACGGTCGCCCCGCCGGAACTGCCGGAGAAGCTGACCTGGTTCAAATGGGAAGCCTACGCCACCTGGCTCAGCGGCTTCTGCCTGCTGTCGGTGCTCTACTACCACGGCGCCGAACTCTACATGATCGACCCGGCGGTGCTGGACATTCCCTGGTGGGGCGCGGTGCTGCTCAGCCTGGGCGCGCTCGGCATGGGCTGGCACGTCTATGACCGGCTGTGCAAGTCGCCGCTGGGCAAGGACGATGTGAAGCTGGCGGCGGCGGGCTTCGTCTTCCTGGTGCTGGTCGCCTGGGGCCTCAGCCACGTCTTCAGCGGGCGGGCGGCGATGCTGCATGTCGGTGCGCTGATCGGCACGATGATGTCGGCCAACGTCTTCCGCATCATCATCCCCAACCAGACCAAGGCCGTCGCCGCCATGAAGGCGGGGCAGGTGCCCGACCCGGCGCTGGGCAAGCAGGCCAAGCAGCGCTCCCTGCACAACAATTACCTGACGCTGCCGGTCGTCTTCCTGATGATCTCCAACCACTACCCGCTGGCCTTCGGCACGCGCTACAGCTGGGTGATCG
Organism: Azospirillum brasilense; assembly: GCF_003349955.1. Classification (GTDB taxonomy): domain Bacteria; phylum Pseudomonadota; class Alphaproteobacteria; order Azospirillales; family Azospirillaceae; genus Azospirillum; species Azospirillum brasilense_B. The sequence continues at coordinate 79,187 of NZ_QLKQ01000011.1, read as the reverse complement.
TGGCGGTGGTGCTGGTGGTGGGGGCGGTGATCCGCCACTTCTTCAACAGCCGCCACGCCGGCAAGCCGACGCCCTGGTGGACCTGGGCGGTTGCCGCCGCGGGCGTCGCCGTCATCGTGGTCCTGAGCGCCGCCGGCACGCGGACCGAGAGCGCCGCCGCCGCGTCGGACAAGGTCGAGTTCGCGCAGGTGGAGGAGGTGGTGCTCTCCCGCTGCTCCATGTGCCACGCGGCGCAGCCGGTGTGGGAGGGGATCGGCGTTCCGCCGCGCGGCGTGATGCTGGACAGCGCGGAGGCGATCGGCCGGCACGCCTCCCAGATCCGCGTCTGGGCGGCGCTGTCCGACGCGATGCCCCCCGGCAACGTCACCGGGATCACGCCGGAGGAGCGCCGCCTGCTCGCCGCCTGGACCGATCAGCTTCCCCGGTAGGTCGAGTAGCTGTAGGGGGAGACGAGCAGCGGCACGTGATAATGCTGGTCCGCGTTGGCGACGCCGAAGCGGATCGGCACCACGTCGAGGAAGGCGGGTTCGACGATCTCCAGGCCGGAGGCGCGGAAATAGGCGCCGGCCTCGAACACCAGCTCATAGACGCCCGGCGTCAGGTCGGCCCCGGCGAGGAGCGGCGCGTCGCAGCGCCCGTCGGCGTTGGTGCGGGTCTGGGTCAGCCGCTCCCGCCGCTCCCCGTCGATGCGGTAGAGGGTGACGGCGATCCCGGCGCCGGGCCGTCCGTGCGTCGTGTCGAGAACATGGGTGGTCAGGCGCCCGCTTCCGGACATGGGTCTCTCTCCTCGCCGTGGAATGCCGCGAGGACAGCTTATACCGCACCGCCGCGCACTCTGAACGGGGGCTGGGCAAAAAGACTTTCAAACGGATCGAAAAAGCGGACCTCGGCGATTGCGGGTATGCTGCGGGGCAGGGGACCGATCAGGGAAGGCCGGGATGCGACCGAGCGAGATGGACCGTGCAAGTTTCGTCGCCCGATTCGGCGGCGTGTTCGAACATTCGCCTTGGGTCGCCGAAGGCGCCTGGGATGCCGGAACCGTGCCGGACGACGCGGAGGGCTTGCACGCCGCGATGGTCGCCGTCCTGCGCGCCGCCGGCCATGAGCGGAAGCTGGCGCTGCTGAACGCCCACCCCGATCTGGCGGGCCGGCTGGCGCTGCGCGGCGAGCTGACCGCCGACAGCACGGCGGAGCAGGCCAGCGCCGGGCTGGACCGCTGTACGCCGGAGGAGTTCGCCCGCTTCACCGAATTGAACGACGCCTACAAGGCGCGCTTCGGTTTCCCCTTCATTCTGGCGGTCAAGGGCCGCAGCCGCGCCGACATCCTGGAAGCCTTCGAGACCCGCCTGTCCAACGGCCCGGAGGAGGAGTTCGCCACGGCGCTGGCCCAGGTCGAGCGCATCACGTGGCTGCGCCTCAAGGATTTGCTGCCCAAGGACATCCTCCCATGACGGTGTTCGGCGCGGACCTGATGGCGCGGCTGGACGCCTTCGCCGGTTTCACGGAGGAGCCGGGGCTGCTGACCCGCCTGTTCCTGACGACCCAGCACCGCGCCGCCGCGGACTGGCTGATGGAACTGATGGGCAAGGCCGGGATGAACGCCCGGCTCGACCCGGCGGGCACGGTGGTCGGCCGTTACGAGGGGACCGTGCCGGGGGCACCGGCCCTGCTGATCGGCTCCCACATCGACACGGTGCGCAACGCCGGCCGGTATGACGGGAATCTGGGCGTGCTCGCCGCCGTCGCCGCGGTGGCGGAGCTGGACCGGCGCGGCGAGCGCCCGCCCTTCGCCATCGAGGTGCTGGGCTTCGGCGACGAGGAGGGGGTGCGCTTCCCCGTGACCCTGACCGGCAGCCGCGCCGTGGCCGGCCGCTTCGACCCGGCGGCGCTGGAGACGCGCGACCGCGACGGCGTGCGCATGGCCGACGCGCTGCGCGCCTTCGGCGGCGACCCTGAGGCCATCGCCACGGCGGCCCGCAAGCCGGGCGAGGCGCTGGCCTTCCTGGAGCTGCACATCGAGCAGGGGCCGGTGCTGGAGGCCGAAGGGTTGCCGGTCGGCATCGTCACGGCCATCAACGGCGCCACGCGCTTCGCCGTCCGGCTGCGCGGCATGGCCGGCCACGCCGGCACGGTGCCGATGGCGCTGCGCCGCGACGCGCTGGCCGCCGCCGCCGAGATGACCCTGGCGGCGGAGCGGGTGGCCGCGGCCTCGGAATCCGGGCTGGTGGCGACGGTGGGCCGGATCGAGGCGAAGCCGGGCGCCGTCAACGTCATCCCCGGCGAGGTCGTCTTCACCCTCGACGTCCGCGCGCCGGAGGACGCCGTGCGGCGGGACGCCTGCGCCGCCATCCTCGCCGACTTCGAGGGCATCGCCGCCCGCCGTGGCGTGGAACTGGCGGTGGAGACCACCCACGACGCCGCCGCCGCCCCCTGCTCCCCCGGCATCCGGCGGCAGATCGAGGCCGCCGTTGTCCGCGCCGGCGTCCGTCCCCTGTCGCTGCCCAGCGGCGCCGGGCATGACGCCATGGCCTTCGCCGGCGTGCTGCCGATGGGCATGCTGTTCGTCCGCTGCAAGGGCGGCATCAGCCACAACCCCGCCGAATCCATCACCTCGGAGGACGCCGATCTGGCGGTGCGGATCCTCCTCGACATCATCCGCCACTTCGAGCACGAGACCCCGACCGCATGACCGATACCGTCCGGACCGATACCGCCCAACAGGCCATCCGCGCGTTCCTGGAGCAGACCCGCGACGCGCAGGTCCGCTTCCTGGCCGAACTGGTCAAGGTGCCCTCCGACAACCCGGCCGGCGACTGCGCGCCCCACGCGGAGCGCGCCGCCGAACTGCTGGAGGCCATGGGCCTGACGGTGGAGCGCCACCCGGTCCCGGCAGAGCTGGTGCGGGCCAACGGCATGATCTCCGCCACCAACCTGATCGTGCGCCGCCGCTTCGGCGACGGGCCGACCGTGGCGCTGAACGCCCACGGCGACGTGGTGCCGCCGGGCGAGGGCTGGACCCGCGACCCCTATGGGGCGGAGGTGGTGGACGGCTGGATGTACGGGCGCGGCGTCGCCGTCTCGAAGTCGGACTTCGTCACCTACACCTACGCGCTGCTGGCGTTGGAAAAGGCCGGGCTGGACCGCGGCACGGTGGAGCTGCACCTGACCTATGACGAGGAGGCGGGCGGCGAGATCGGGCCGAAATGGCTGCTCGACGAGGGGCTGACCAAGCCGGACCTCGCCATCGCCGCGGGCTTCAGCTACGGTGTCGTCACCGCGCACAACGGCTGCCTGCATCTGGAGGTCGAGGTCACCGGCAAGTCCGCCCACGCCGCCCTGCCGATGACCGGCATCGACGCGCTGGAGGCGACCACGGCGATCCTCGGCGCGCTCTACGAACACCGCAAGGGCTATGCCGGCACCGTATCGGCGGTGGGCGGCATCGGCTCGCCGCAGTTGACGGTCGGCCTCATCAAGGGCGGCATCAACACCAACGTCGTCCCCGACCGCGTGACCCTGCGCCTCGACCGCCGCATGATCCCGGAGGAGGCGCCGGAAACGGTGGAGGAGACGTTGCGCGCGGTCATCGCCGAGGCGGCCACGGCTTTCCCGAAGGCCCGCGTCGAGGTCCGCCGCGTCCTGCTGGCCCGCCCGCTGACCCCGCTGCCCGGCACCGACCGGTTGGCCACCGTTCTCTGCGCCCACGCCAGCCGCGTCATGGGTGAGCCGGTGGAGACCAAGGGCGTGCCGCTCTACACCGACGCGCGCCATTACTCCGACGCGGGCGTGCCCATCGCCCTGTTCGGCGCCGGCCCCCACACCATCGAGGAGGCCAACGCCCACCGCGCCGACGAGCGCCTGCCGCTGTCCGACCTGTTCAAGGCGACGGAGGTTGTGGCGCTGTCGCTGTTGGAGGTGTTGGGGGAGGGGTGAGGCTGCACTGGTGCTGACCTTGCCCCCACCCTAACCCTCCCCCGCTTCGCAGGGGAGGGGACTTTACTCTCCCTCCCCTGCGAAGCGGGGGAGGGCCGGGGAGGGGGCAACGGCCCTCCCCACAACAACAAGGACGACCCGCCGGTGATCATCGAGAACGATCTGAAGCTGGACTTCAAGGATGTGCTGATCCGCCCGAAGCGCAGCACCCTGGAAAGCCGCAACGACGTGGACATCGAGCGGACCTTCCGCTTCGTCCACAGCGGGCTGGAATGGACGGGCTTTCCGCTGATCGCGGCCAACATGGACGTGGTCGGCACCATGGCCGTCGCCCGCGCCCTGTCGCGCTTCGGCGCGATGACCGCGCTGCACAAGCACTATCCGGCGGAAGCCCTGATTTCTTTCTTCCGCGACGAGGACACGGCCAACGTCTTCTACTCGCTGGGCACGACCGAGGCCGACTACGACAAGTTCCAGGCGGTGAAGGCCAAGGCCCCGGTGGGCAAGCTCTGCCTGGACGTCGCCAACGGCTACACGGAGCGCTTCGTGCGCGTCATCAGCCGGTTGCGGACGGAGAACCCGGACATGGTCATCATGGCTGGCAACGTGGTGACCGGCGACATGACCGAGGCGCTGGTGCTCGCCGGGGCCGACATCATCAAGGTCGGCATCGGTCCGGGGTCGGTCTGCACGACGCGCAAGATGACCGGCGTCGGCTATCCACAGCTCTCCGCCATCATCGAATGCGCCGACGCCGCGCACGGGCTGAAGGGGCAGGTCTGCGGCGACGGCGGCTGCACGGTGCCGGGCGACATCTCCAAGGCCTACGGCGCCGGGGCGGACTTCGTGATGCTCGGCGGCATGCTGGCCGGCCACGACGAGTGCGAGGGCGACATCCGTTACGAGGAGCGCGGCGGGCAAAAGGTGCCGGTGGCGATGACCTTCTACGGCATGTCGTCCGACACGGCGATGCACAAGTACGCGGGCGGCGTCGCCTCCTACCGCGCGTCGGAGGGCAAGACCGTGGAGGTCCCCTACCGCGGGCCGATCGACGGCACGATGCAGGAGATCATGGGCGGCGTGCGCAGCATGATGACCTACATCGGCGCCACCAAGCTGAAGGAGGTGTCGAAGCGGACCACCTTCGTCCGCGTCGGCGCGCAGCTCAACACCGTCTTCGGAGGCTGACACCGCGGGAGGTACCCAGCTTCGGGTACCTCCGTCTCCACCGTCTTCGTCCGGAACCACCGGCGGCTTCCACCGTTCGCAGGATGTGCGGACGGGTGGGGCGCCGGACGGCTTGCCCCGCTCGTCCGCCTTTTGGCGGGACGAGGAAGGCAGAGCTTATGCGTGATTTCGATGGAGCCGCTCCGGCTTATGTGGGGCGGACGGACGGGCCGGCGGTCTTCGATTACCTGATCGTCGGCGCCGGTTTCGCCGGCAGCGTGCTGGCGGAGCGGCTGGCGGCGGGGCTGAACAAGCGGGTGCTGCTGATCGACCGGCGCCCGCACATCGGCGGCAACGCCTACGACCATCATGACGACGCGGGCGTGCTGATCCATCGCTACGGCCCGCACATCTTCCACACCAATTCGCAGCCGGTGGCGGACTATCTGTCGCGCTTCACCCAGTGGCGTCCCTACGAGCATCGGGTGCTCGCCCATGTGGACAAGCAGCTGGTTCCCATTCCGATCAACCGGACGACGGTCAACAAACTCTACGGCTTGGACCTCGACGAGGCCGGCGTGGCGGCGTTTCTGAAGAGCCGCGCCGAACCGGTGGCCGACGTCCGCACCTCGGAGGACGTGGTGGTCGGCGCTGTCGGGCGGGAGCTGTATGAGAAGTTCTTCCGCGGCTACACCCGCAAGCAATGGGGCCTCGACCCGTCGGACCTCGACAAGGCGGTGACGGCGCGCGTGCCGACGCGGACCAACGACGACGACCGCTATTTCGGCGACAGCTTCCAGAAGATGCCGCTGCACGGCTACACGCGGATGTTCGAGACCATGCTCGACCACCCGAACATCACCATCCGCCTGGGCGCCGATTTCCGCGACGTGGTGAAGGACGCACGCTACCGCAACCTGATCTTCACCGGCCCGGTGGACGAGTATTTCGAATACCGGTTCGGCAAGCTCCCCTACCGTTCGCTGACCTTCCGGCACGAGACGGTGGACCAGGAGTGGTTCCAGCCCGTCGCCGTGGTGAACTACCCCGGCGAGGAGGTGCCGCACACCCGCATCACCGAATACAAGCACCTGACCGGCCAGACCAACCCAAAAACCAGCCTGACCTACGAATACCCGTCGGCGGAGGGCGACCCATACTACCCGATCCCCCGCGCGGAGAACGCCGCCCTCTACCGCAAGTACCAGGAGCTGGCCGACGCCACGCCGAACGTCCATTTCGTCGGGCGGCTGGCGACCTACCGCTACTACAACATGGATCAGGTGGTGGCGCAGGCGCTGGCGCTCTACACCCGCATCGCCAAGGCCGAGGGTGCTGTGGCGGAGGGCGCGCGCGGCATTTCCGGGATCGGCGCCGCTCCACAGGCCGCCCAACCGGCCGCTCCGGTCCACAGCAGGAGGGAAGCCTCATGAAAGCGTTCGGAATGGCCCTGGCCACCGCCGTGGTCCTCGCCATCGGCGCCAGCGTGATCCTGGAAGGCACGCTCGGCCGCACCGCCGACCAGACCTACGCCGCCCCCTCGGTCCGGCTGAGCGAGGACAACACCGTGCAGTACCGGAACTTCATGGGGCACTGAGAGCCGGGTTCCGGGAGGAGGGGACGGTGCGTCCCCTCCCCATTCAGTACCTTACATGTCGAGCCCGATGTCGAGATTCGGCGCGCTGTGGGTCAGCCAGCCGACCGAGATCATGTCGACGCCAGCCTCGGCGATGGCGCGGACGGTGGACAGGGTGACGTTGCCCGACGCCTCCGTCACCATGCGGCCGTCCACCATGGCGACGGCGCGGCGCAGTGTCTGCGGGTCCATGTTGTCGAGCAGGACGACGTCGACCGGCAGGGTCAGCAGTTCCTCCAGCTGCGCCAGCGTGTCCACCTCGACCTCAACCTTCACCATGTGGCCGATGGCGGCGCGGACGCGCTCGACCGCCGGGCGGATGCCTCCGGCCACGGCGATGTGGTTGTCCTTGACCAGAACCGCGTCGTCGAGCCCGAAGCGGTGGTTGAAGCCACCGCCCAGCCGCACCGCGTGCTTCTCCAGGACGCGCAGGCCGGGGGTGGTCTTGCGGGTGCAGACGATGCGGGCGCGGGTGCCCTCGACCTCGCGCACCAGCGCGCGGGTGGCGGTGGCGATGCCGGACAGGCGGCCCAGGATGTTCAGCGCCGTGCGCTCCGCCGTCAGCAGGGCGCGGGCGCGGCCCGTCACGGTGGCGATGGTGGCGCCGGGGGCCACGTCGGCGCCGTCGCCATGCTCCACCCGCAGCTCCGCCGCCGGGTCGAGGGTGCGGAAGGCGGACAGGGCGACCTCCAGGCCGGCGACGCGCCCGTCCCTGCGGGCGGCCACCCGCGCCGTCGCCACGGCGTCCGCCGGGACGATGCTGTCGGTGGTGATGTCGCCGGCCCGCCCGAGGTCCTCCGCCAGGGCGGCGCGGACGATCGGTTCGAAGGTCAGAGGATGGAGCATGCGGCGTCTCCGGAAAGGGGGCCGGCGGCCCCGGTCAGGTCGGTGAGGGTGAAGCGGTGGCGCTGCGCCGCCGGGTCTTCCTGCGGAAAATCGGTGCGGAAATGCGCCCCGCGGCTTTCGGTTCGGGCGAGGGCGGCGTGGACGATCAGCCGCCCGGCCAGCAGACGGTTGCGCGCCTCGCCCCAGCGGCGGACGGCGGCGAGGTCCGCCGGGCCGACGCCGCACAGCGCGTCGAGCGCCGCGGCGAGCCGGTCCAGCTTGCGTCGGGCGGCCAGCAGCCCCACCCCGTCGCGCACCAGCCCGGCGCCCTGATAGAGCGTGCGGCGGGATTCGTCGGTGATGGCGTCGAGCAGGCCGGCTCCGATCTCGCCGGCGACCGCCGGAGCATCGGGCAGGGCGACGGGCGGCAGGGGCGGCAGATCCCGCCCGGCCACGTCGCGCGCCACCCGTGCGCCGAACACCAGCGCCTCAAGCAGGGAATTGCTGGCCAGCCGGTTGGCGCCATGGACGCCGGTGCAGGCGACCTCGCCACAGGCCCACAGCCCGTCCAGGCTGGTCCGCCCGGCCGGATCGGTGACCACCCCGCCCATGTGGTAATGCGCCGCCGGGGCGACCGGCACCGGCTCCCGCCAGGGGTCCAGCCCATGGGCGGCGCAGAGCGCCAGCACGGTTGGGAAACCGTCCGGCCTAGCGGCCAGCGCCGGGCGCAGGTCCAGCCGCACCGGCTCCCCCGCCGCGACGCGGGCGCCGATGGCGCGGGCCACCACGTCGCGCGGCGCCAGCTCGGCCAGCGGGTGCTCCGCCGCCATGAAACGGACCCCGCGCCGGTCGAGCAGCAGCGCACCGGCGCCGCGCAGCGCCTCGGTCAGCAGCGGGGCGGGGTCGGCGTCCACGGCGAGCGCCGTCGGGTGGAACTGCACGAATTCGACGTCGGCGAGCAGCGCCCCGGCCCGCGCGGCCAGCGCCAGCCCGTCGCCGGTCGCCTCCGGCGGGTTGGTGGTGCGGGCGTAGGCCCCGCCGACCCCGCCGGTCGCCAGCACCACGCGCGGCGCGCGGTGGAACACCCAACCTTCGGCGTGGCAGGCCAGCACGCCGCAGACCCGCCCGTGGCGCACCGCCAGATCGACGGCGAAGGCGTTGCTCTCCACCCGGATCGACGGGGTGGCGCGCACCCGCTCGGCCAGCGCCGCGACCAGCGTCGCCCCGGTGGCGTCGCCGCCGGCATGGACGATGCGCGCCGCCCCGTGCGCCGCCTCCCGCCCCAGCAGAGGCATGCCGTCGGCGTCGCGGTCGAAGGGCAGCCCGGCGAGGAGCAGCGCCCGCACCCGCTCCGCCCCCTCGCGGGTCAGCAGCAGGGCGCGGTTCGCGTCCACGAAGCCGGCGCCGGCGGCCACCGTGTCGGCGGCGTGCGCCTCCGGCCCGTCGCCGGGGCCGATGGCGGCGGCGATGCCGCCCTGGGCGTGGTTGCTGGAGCCGCCCGGCAGGTCCGGCGTCTTGGTCAGCAGAGTGACGGCGCGGGGCGCCAGATGCAGGGCGGCGGTCAGCCCGGCCATGCCGGAACCGATGACGACCACCTCCGAATCGCGGACCGTGTAAGGGGTGGGCATGGGCGGGTTCTCGTGATGGAGAATCTAACCCTCTCCCCTCCGGGGAGAGGGTGGCCCGAAGGGCCGGTGAGGGGGTTGCGCTTTCGCCGGACGTACCGTAACGCGCACCCCCCTCACCCTGACCCTCTCCCCAGAGGGGAGAGGGAATGCGGGATCAGCGCGGCTTGACGGCCAGCATCCGTTCCACCGAACGGCGGGCGCGGTCGGCGACCTCCGGTGCGATGGTCACCCGCGGTTCCAGCGTGCGCAGGCTGTCCAGGATGTTCGCCAGCGTGATCTTCTTCATGTGCGGGCACAGGTTGCAGGGCCGCACGAACTCCGTCTCCGGCGCGGCGGCGGCGATGTTGTCGCTCATCGAGCATTCGGTGACCATCAGCACCCGCGGCGGGCGGCGGTCCGCCACGAAATCGACCATGCGGGCGGTGGAGCCGACGAAGTCGGCGGCTTCCAGGACGTCGGGCGGGCATTCCGGATGGGCGATGACGACCAGCTCGTCGAAGCGCCCGCGGAACTCGCGGATCTCGTCGCCGGTGAAGCGCTCGTGCACCTCGCAATGGCCCTTCCAGGCGATGATCTCGACGCTGGTCTGGGTGGCGACGTATTTCGCCAGATACTCGTCGGGCAGCATGATGACGCGCGGCGCGCCCAGCGATTCCACCACCTCCACCGCGTTGCCGGAGGTGCAGCAGATGTCCACCTCCGCCTTCACGTCGGCCGAGGTGTTGACGTAGGCGACCACCGGTACGCCCGGATAGCGCTCGCGCAGCAGCCGCACGTCGACGGCGGTGATCGACTCGGCCAGCGAGCAGCCCGCTCCGGTGTCGGGGATCAGCACCGTCTTGGCCGGGTTCAGCAGCTTCGCCGTCTCCGCCATGAAATGCACGCCGGCCACAACGATCACGTCGGCGTCGGTCTCGGTCGCACGGGCGGCAAGGGCGAGGCTGTCGCCGACGATGTCGGCCACGCCGTGGAAGATCTCCGGCGTCTGGTAGTTGTGGGCGAGGATCACCGCGTTGCGCTCGCGCTTCAGGCGGTTGATCTCATGGACCAGCGGGGCGTGGAACGGCCATTCGACGGCGGGGACCACGCGCTTCATGCGCTCGTAGATCGGCTGCGTCGCCGCGGCGATGTCGGGCGTGTAGGCAAGGCCGGTGGTATCGCGCATGGCGCATTCCTTTAATACTCGCTGTGAGCAAAACCATAAATGCTCGATTGGAGCATATCAAGGGGAAAAGGATGCGCCTTGGGAATCGTCCGTGGCCCGGCCTACTTGGCTTCCTGGCTGCTCAGGTCGGAGGGGTTCTCGGAGCGGGTCGGCTCGTGCCCCATGTCGGGTTCGCTGGCCCATTGGTTGGGGCGCGGCACCGGGTTGCCCTGGAGATCGGGCGGCGCCCGGCGGAGGTCGGCCAGGGCTTGCTGCAGCTGCGATCCCTGGGTTTCGTCGCTGGTGCTGGACTTGGGCGCGCGGACACCCTGTTGGTTGGGCGGCGGCTCCTGGCTCTGCTGCACCTTGATGTCGTTGGACAGCGACTCCTTGTTGACTTCCTGGGCGATGACGTTGCCGGTCATCAGCATTCCGGCGACCAGACCGGAGGAAATGAGGCCGGTGGACATGAGGGCGGCGAGCAAGGCGGCGGACTCCTTTTGGATGAAGGGGTGACAGGGCCGTCCCTTCCCCCAACAGGCGTTGGCACCAACCCTCCCGCTCGCGCGTTATCAGGGGCATGGACCCGACCGACGCCCCGACCCTGCCGCCCATCTTCCAGCCCTGGCCCGCCGAGGCCGATGGCCCCTTCGCCACCGCCCGCCGCTTCGCCGGGGAGGGGGCGGCGCCCGGCACGCTCGTCCACAGCGGCCGGCGCGACCGGCTGGACGTGGCGGTGGTGCTGGTCCCCGACCGCCCGGACGCCGGGGACGGCCTCGCCGCCGTCACCCTGGTCGCGCTGGCCGACGCGCTGGAGGCGCTGGGGCCACCGAACCAGAGCATCCGCTTCGACGGCGCGGGCCGCCTGCTGCTCAACGGCGCGGTGGTTGGCGGGGTGACCGTCGCGCTCGGCCCCGGCGCCGAGGACGGGCTTCCCGCCTGGGCGGTGGTCGGGGCGGAGCTGGACGTCCTGGGCGATCCTGACGATCCCGACCCGGGGCGCCACCCCGACCGCACGGCGCTGCGCGAGGAGGGCTTCGGCGACACCGACGCCGTGGCGGTTCTGGAGAGTTTCACCCGGCATTTCCTGACCTGGATCGACCGCTGGATGGACGCGGGCTTCGAGCCGGTGCGGCGGGTCTGGGAACGGCGGCTGGTTCACACGGCTGGAGGGACGCGGTCATGAGCGGAGCGGCCGAAACGCGCGGCGTCGGCATCGCGGTGGAGCGCCAGCGCATCGACAACCCGTGGGTGGACGCCCGCTGGCGGGTGACCGGCGCCCTCCCGGCGCTGCCCGACCGCGCGCCCTGGACGGTGCTGGCGCAGGACGGCGAGCGCACCGGCTATTACGCGGGGGCGGCGGAGATCGCGCTCCATCCCGGCGAGACGGAGAACTACGTCGCGAATCTGAAGGGCGGCCAGCCGATGCTCTACGTCATCCTGCGCCGCTGCGCGGAGGCGCCGGGGCTGCGGCTGCTGGCCGTCACCGTCGATCCCGGCGAGGTCGACGCCCATTCCGACGCGGGCGACGACCTGATCGAGGCGATCCCCCTGCCGCCCGATCTGGCCGGATGGATGCGCGATTTCGTGGCCCGCCACCACACCGACCGTCCCTTCCACAAGCGCCAGCGCGACCGTGCCGACCCGGAGGCGCTGGCCCGCCGCGCTCCGCTTGCTCACCCTGGGAAGGAGCAGCGCCATGGATGACCACGCCTTGGATGACGGATCCGAAACCTTTCTGTCCCGCTGGTCGCGGCGCAAGCAGGAGGCGCGCGGGGCACCCGTCGAGGCCCCCGAGCCGCAGGAGGAGCGGGACGCGGCGGATGAGCCGCAGGCCATCGCCGTTCCGCCGCCGGAACCCTTCGACCCGGAGAGCCTGCCGCCGGTGGAGAGCCTGGGCGCGGACAGCGACTACACCGGTTTCCTCGCCGGCAACGTCCCGCAGGAGCTGAAACGGCAGGCCCTGCGCAAGGCCTGGACCAGCGATCCCGTGATCGCGGGTTTCCGTGGCTTCGCCGAGTATGACTGGGACTGCAACGCCCCCGGCTACGGCAGGCTGCTCGCCACCGACCGCATCGCCGACCTGCTGGATCGCATCGCCACCGACGAGAAGCCGCCGGAGGAGGAGAAGCCGGAGGAGGTGGTGGTTGCTGGGGAGGGCGAGTCTGAGGAAAGTGAGAGTCTTGCCCCCACCCCGGCCCTCCCCCGCTGCGCGGGAGAGGGTGCCTTAGGCGAAGCGGCGTCCGTCCCCTCCCCTGCGAAAGCGGGGGAGGGTTAGGGAGGGGGCAATGCTTAGGGTTGGGGCAAGACCACCCCGCCCGGACCGCGCAACTTTTGTGCAGTCCCGCTGTTGTGCCTGATGAGCCGGACCTTGACCGGCCACGGAAAAGGCGAAGCGGGGCAAGGGCATGGCGGAAACGGCCATCATCGACGACGCGGATCGGCTGCGGGCGCAGGCGTACGGCCTGCTGGCCCATCTGTTGGCGCGCCCGCCGTCGCGCGACCTGCTGGGCACCATCGGGGCGCTGGCCGGGGACGGTTCGCCGCTCGGCCGGGCCATCAGCGATCTGGCCGTACGTGCGCGTACGCTCGCCGACGCCCCGGACGGCGAACACCGGGCCGAGCGCGAGTATCACGAGCTGTTCCTCGGGGTGACGCGGGGCGAGCTGGTTCCCTTCGCCTCCTACTACCGCACCGGCTTCCTGATCGACCGGCCGCTCGCCCGCCTGCGCGAGGACATGCAGGCGCTGGGCATCGAGCGCGCTCCCGGCGTCAGCGAGCCCGAGGACCACATCGCCGTCATCGCCGAGATCATGGGCGCGCTGGCCGCCGGGACCGTCGGCACGGCGGACGGCGAGCCGGACCTGCCGTGCCAGAAGCGCTTCTTCGAGCGTCACCTCGCCCCCTGGGCGGGCCGCTTCTTCCAGGACCTGGAGGAGGCGTCGGCGGCGCATCTCTACCGGCCCCTGGGCACTTTCGGGCGGCTGTTCCTGGACATCGAGACCAACGCCTTCGCGATGATCGCCGACGCCCCTTCGGCGGCGGCTCGTGGGGCCGACCAGCAGGAGGGCACGATCCATGCGCCGTGACGACAACCCGAAAGCCGGCAAGGCCGGGCTGGAACGCCGCAGCCTGTTGAAGGGCCTCGGGCTGGGTGCGGCGGGCGCCGCCGCTGCCGCCGCGACCCTGCGCGCCGCTCCGGCGGAGGCGATGGATCCTGGGCCTGAGGAGATGAGGTCCCGCTACCGCGACAACGACCATGTGAAGCGTTTCTACGCGCTGAACCGACTCTGACCGCGACGTTTCTTATCCAAGGGGCCGCCCCATGCTCGTCAAGCGCAACGCCGGAACCGCCGCCACCCGCGCCTCCCTCTCCCGTCGCCTGAATGGATTGTCCGCCAATGGACTGTCTGCGCGCACCGCCGGGCTGGGGGAAACCGTCGACCGCCGCGGCTTCCTGAAGACCTCCGGCCTCGCCGCCGGGGGCATGGCGGCGCTGGGCGCGCTGCCCGCCGCGATGATCCGGAAGGCCGAGGCCGGGCCGACCCTGCCCAACGTCGAGGTCGTCACCCGCAAGAACGTCTGCACCCACTGCTCGGTCGGCTGCACGGTGATCGCGGAGGTGCAGAACGGCGTCTGGACCGGGCAGGAGCCGGGCTGGGAAAGCCCGATCAGCCAGGGCGCGCACTGCGCCAAGGGCGCCTCGGTGCGCGAGCTGACCAAGGGCGAGCGGCGGGTGAAATACCCGATGAAGCTGGTCGACGGCCAGTGGCAGCGGATCTCCTGGGATCAGGCCATCGAGGAGATCGGGACCAAGCTGCTGGAGATCCGCCAGCAATCCGGGCCGGACGCCACCTTCTGGCTGGGCTCCGCCAAATTCTCCAACGAGGGCGCCTATCTGTTCCGCAAGCTGGCGGCCTTCTGGGGAACCAACAACGTCGATCATCAGGCGCGCATCTGCCACAGCACCACGGTCGCCGGGGTGGCGAACACCTGGGGCTACGGCGCCATGACCAACAGCTACAACGACATCCAGAACGCCAAGGCGCTGCTGATCATCGGCGGCAACCCGGCGGAGGCCCACCCCGTCTCGCTGCCGCACATGCTGCGCGGGAAGGAGCACAACCGCGCGCCCTTCATCGTCATCGACCCGCGCTTCACCCGCACCGCCGCCCACGCCACCGACTATGTGCGCATCCGCCCCGGCACCGACATCCCGGTCACCTGGGGCATCCTCTGGCACATCTTCGAGAACGGCTGGGAGGACAAGGAGTACATTCGCCAGCGCGTCTACGGCATGGACGAGATCCGCGCCGAGGTGAAGAAGTGGGATCCCGCCACGGTGGAGCGGGTCAGCGGCGTGCCCGGCGAGCAGCTCTACCGCGTGGCGGAGGCGCTGGCGAAGAACCGGCCGTCCACCGTCATCTGGTGCATGGGCATCACCCAGAAGACCACCGGCACCGCCAACGTCCGCGCCCTGTCGATCCTGCAGCTGGCGCTGGGCAACATCGGGGTGGCCGGCGGCGGCGCCAACATCTACCGCGGCCACTGCAACGTGCAGGGCGCCACCGACTTCGGGCTCGACGTCTCCACGCTGCCCTCCTACTACGGGCTGGCGGAAGGGGCATGGAAGCATTTCTGCCGCGTCTGGGACGTCGATTACGACTGGATGAAGAGCCGCTTCGGGTCCAAGGAGCTGATGGAGGCCAAGGGCATCCCGACCACCCGCTGGTTCGACGGCGTCACCTACAAGCCGGAGGAGATCGAGCAGCCCTCGCCGCTGAAGGCGATGGTCGTCTTCGGCCACGGCGGCAACACCGTCACCCGCATGCCGGAGATGCTGAAGGGGTTGCAGCAGCTGTCCCTGCTGGTCATCGCCGACCCGCACCCGACCACCTTCGCCGCCTTCAAGGACCGCAAGAACGGCACCTACATCCTGCCGGCCTGCACCCAGTTCGAGACGGACGGCTCGCGCACCTGCTCCAACCGGTCGATGCAGTGGGGCGAGAAGGTCGTGGAGCCGATCTTCGAGTCCAAGGACGACTACACCATCATCTATCTGCTGGCCCGCAAGTTCGGCTTCGCCGACGCGATGTTCAAGCACATCACGGTGGAGGAAACCCGCCCGGTGCCCGAGGACATCCTGCGCGAGATCAACCGCGGCTGCCTGTCCACCGGCTACACCGGCCAGTCGCCGGAACGGCTGAAGATGCACATGAAGCATCAGGCCGATTTCGACAAGATCACCATGCAGGCGACCAGCGGCCCGCTGAAGGGCGAGTATTACGGCCTGCCCTGGCCCTGCTGGGGCCATCCGGAGCTTCGCCACCCCGGCTGTGCCGTCCTCTACGACACCTCCAAGCATGTGATGGAAGGCGGCGGCGTCTTCCGCGCCCGCTTCGGGGTGGAGCGCAACGGCGTCAGCCTGCTCGCCGACGGCTCCTATTCCAAGGGGTCGGAGATCGAGGACGGCTATCCCGAATTCACCATGGCGATGCTGCGCAAGCTGGGCTGGGACAAGGACCTGACGGCGGAGGAGATGCGCGTCATCCAGGCCATCGGCGGCGACAAGGTGGACGAGGTGAGCTGGCAGACCGACCTGTCGATGGGCATCATCCGCGTCGCGCTGAAGCATGGATGTTCGCCGCACGGCAACGCCAAGGCCCGCGCCGTCGCCTGGAACCTGCCCGACCCGGTACCGCTGCACCGCGAGCCGATCTATTCGCCGCGGCCGGAGCTGGTGAAGGAGTACCCGGCGATCGAGGACCGGCGCGACTACCGCCTGCCGCAGCTTGCCCGCTCGCTCCAGTTCAAGATCGCGGACAGCGACATCCGCCAGCGCTTCCCCTTCATCCTGACCTCCGGACGGCTGGTCGAGTATGAGGGCGGCGGCGAGGAGACCCGCTCCAACCCTTGGTTGGCCGAGCTTCAGCAGTCGATGTTCGTGGAGATCAACCCCAAGGACGCCGAACGCCTGGGCATCCGCGACGGCGGCATGGTCTGGGTCTACGGGCCGGAGGACAGCTCCAAGGCGCGGATGCGCGCCCTGGTGACCGAACGCATCGGCGCCGGCACGGTCTTCATGCCCTTCCACTTCTCCGGCTACTGGCAGGGCAACAGCCTGCGGGAGAACTACCCGCCGGGCACCGACCCCATCGTCCTGGGCGAACCGGCCAACGGGGTGACGACCTACGGCTACGACCCCATGACCTTCATGCAGGAAACCAAGGTGACGCTGTGCCGCGTCGAACCGGCCTGACGCGCCGCAAGGAGGACACGAGACCATGGCCCGCATGAAATTCCTGTGCGACGCGGAACGCTGCATCGAGTGCAACGCCTGCGTCACCGCCTGCAAGAACGAGCACGACATCCCCTGGGGCATCAACCGCCGCCGCGTCATCACGCTGAAGGACGGCGTGCCGGGGGAGCGCTCCATCTCCATGGCCTGCATGCACTGCAACGACCCGCCCTGCGCCGCGGTCTGCCCGGTGGACTGCTTCTACCAGACGGCGGACGGGGTGGTGCTGCACTCGAAGGACCTGTGCATCGGCTGCGGCTACTGCTTCTACGCCTGCCCCTTCGGCGCGCCGCAGTACCCGCAGGCGACCAATTTCGGCGGGCGCGGCAAGATGGACAAATGCACCTTCTGCGCCGGCGGTCCGGAACCGGACAACTCGTTGGAGGAGTACCAGAAATACGGCGCCAACCGGCTGGCCGAGGGCAAGCTGCCGCTCTGCGCGGAGATGTGCTCCACCCGCGCGCTGATGGCTGGCGACGGCGACGTTCTGGCCGACATCTACAAGGAGCGGGTGGTGCGCCGTGGCTACGGCTCCGGCGCCTGGGGCTGGACCACCGCCTACCGCGAGAACGACCGTGGCAACGCCTTCGGCCCGGGCCGCGAGGGCACCGGCGGAAGCTGAGGGGGGTATTGCCCCCTCCCTAACCCTCCCCCGCTTTGCAGGGGAGGGGACGAAACTCCCTCCCCTGCGACAGCGGGGGAGGGCCGGGGTGGGGGCAAGCCTGTCCCGACGCGGCACCCCGCAAAGCGCATTGTCTCTAGGGAAGGACGCGACATGACGAAGCTCCTGCGCCCCCTGCTGGTCCTGTTCGTTCTGCTGCTCGCCGCCCCGGCGGTGCAGGCGCAGTTCTACCAGACGCCGGGGCCGACCTCGCCGACCTCGAAGGACGAGGTGCAGCTCTATCAGACGCCGGACGGCAAACTCTCCGGGCGGATCAGCATCCCGGACGCGAAGCTGGGCGTCCTGGTCCAGCCGGAGGGGCGGGAATGGCGCGAGTTCCGCATGGTCTGGCTGAAGATCATCGCGGGCGCGCTGATCCTGGGACCGATCGCGGCGCTGGGACTCTTCTACCTGATCCGTGGCACCATCCGCATCCAGGGCGGCCGGTCGGGGCGTCAGGTGCCGCGCTTCGGCGGCATGGACCGCTTCGCCCACTGGACGACGGCGGTCAGCTTCCTGCTGATGGCGCTGACCGGGCTGATCCTGACCTTCGGGCGCATGCTGCTGATCCCGCTGATCGGCCACCCGAACTTCACGATGCTGGCCGAGGCCAGCAAGTACATGCACAACTTCTTCAGCGTGCCCTTCGTCCTGGGCCTGCTGATGATCTTCGTGCTGTGGGTGCGCGACAACATCCCGGAGAAGGCCGACCTCGTCTGGCTGAAGACGCTCGGCGGCGTGCTGAGCAAATCCGGCGAGCATCCGGAGGCCGGGCGCTTCAACGCCGGCCAGAAGGGCGTCTTCTGGGCGGTGGTGTTCGGCGGCTTCGCGCTGTCGCTCACCGGCTTCCTGCTGATGATGCCCTTCGCCGTCACCGGGATCGGCGGTATGCAGATCCTCCATGTGGCGCACGGGGTGGTGGCGGCGCTGATGATCGCGCTGATCATCGGGCACATCTACATCGGCACCATCGGCATGGAGGGCGCCTTCGACGCCATGGGCAGCGGCGTGGTGGACGAGAACTGGGCCAAGGATCATCACCGCCGCTGGTACGAGGAGCAGCTCCGCAACGGGCAGGCCGATCCGGACGGACGGCTGCGGCATCATGCGGCGGAGTGAGGCGCGGAACCTCTCGACAGCCGCGCCGGCATGACCGATCCTTCCGCACAACCAATTGTGCGCAGGGGGGATGCATGCCGCTCGACCAACGGGAGTCGCTGTTCCGCCGGATCGCGGAGCGGCGCGACGAGCTTGTCGCGCTGACCCGCGACCTGATCCGCATCCCCACCGTGAACCCGCCCGGCGACGTCTACACCGACTGCGCGGAATTCCTCGGGCGGCGGCTGGCCGGGCGTGGCTTCGCCGTGGAGTATGTGCGGGCTGACGGCGCGCCGGGCGACAGCGACCGATACCCGCGCACCAACGTCGTCGCCCGCGTCGAGGGGCGCGAGCCTGGCCCCTGCGTGCATTTCAACGGCCACATCGACGTGGTGCCCGCCGGCCGGGGCTGGACGGTCGATCCCTTCGAAGGGGTGGTGAAGGACGGGCGCGTCTACGGCCGCGGCGCCTGCGACATGAAGGGCGGGATCGCCGCGTCGATCATCGCCGTCGAGGCGATCCTGGAGGCGGGCATCCCCTTCCCCGGCGCGCTGGAAATCTCCGGCACGGTGGACGAGGAGTCCGGCGGCTACGGCGGGGTCGGGCACTTGGCGACGCTCGGCTACTTCTCCCGCCCGCGGGTCGACCATGTCATCATTCCGGAGCCGCTGAACGTGGACCGCGTGTGCATCGGCCATCGCGGCGTCTGGTGGGCGGAGATCGAGACGAAGGGCCGCGTCGCCCACGGCTCCATGCCCTTCCTCGGCAACTGCGCGGTGCGCCACATGGGCGCCGTGCTGCACCGGATCGAGACGGAGCTGATCCCCCGGCTGGCCGCCAAGCGCACCGCCATGCCGGTGGTCCCGGAAGGGGCGCGGCAATCCACCCTGAACATCAACGCCATCCATGGCGGCCAGCCGGAGGATCACGGCGGCCTGCCCAGCCCGATGGTGCCCGACCGCTGCCGCATGGTCATCGACCGCCGCTACCTGATCGAGGAGGACCCGGAGGAGGTGCGGGCGGAGGTCGTCGGCATTCTGGAGGATTTGCGCCGCGAGCGTCCCGGCTTCGATTACGAGCTGCGCGAGGTGCTGGCCTTCCTGCCCACCCTGACCGACGCCGACGCGCCGGTGGTGCGGGCGGTGGGGGCGGCCATCGAGACGGTGCTGGGCCGCCCGGCGGCACAGGTGGTGTCCCCCGGAACCTACGACCAGAAGCACATCGCGCGGGTCGGGCATCTGAAGGACTGCATCGCCTACGGCCCCGGCATCCTCGACCTCGCCCACCAGCCGGACGAGTATGTGGGCATCGACGACATGGTCCATTCCGCGCAGGTGATGGCGATGGCCGCCCTGTCGCTGCTGCGGGGGGAGGTGTAGGGTCGCGATCGTGGCAACAACTTCGGCTGGCGGGAAGCGCGCGCGATGACGGACCTCAAGCTCAACCTCGGCTGCGGCGACACCCGGATGCCCGGCTACGTCAACGTGGACAAGTACGGCACGTTCGGGCCGGACATCGTGGCCGACCTGGAGGTCGTGCCCTGGCCGTTCGAGGAAGGCAGCGTCGCCGACGTCCAGCTCATCCACGCCCTGGAGCATATGGGCCAGACGACCGAGGGGTTCCTGAACATCATGAGGGAGCTGTACCGCGTCTGCCGCCACGGCGCGCGGATCACCATCAAGGTGCCGCACCCGCGCAGCGACGGCTATCTCGGCGACCCGACCCACGTCCGCCCGATCACGCCCAACGTGCTGAGCCTGTTCTCGATGGAGGAGAACCGGAAATTCATCGAACGCGGCTGGCCGAACACCCGCCTGGCGATGCATCTGAACGTCGATTTCCGCATCCTGTCGATCGCCTACGCCCCGACCCCGCGCTGGCACCACAAGCTGGCCTCCGGGGAGGTCTCGAACCAGGAGGTGATGGAGGCGATGGAGAGCCAGAACAACGTCATCGACGAGATCGCCATGGTCCTGGAGGTGGTGAAGGCGGCCTGAATCCGGGGAATTGCATATGGCATTAGCAACCCTCTCCCCCCTGGGGAGAGGGGAATCCAGATGCGAGGGTCTTACCCTAAACCCGACCTCCTTGACGGGCGGGGGCCGGTCCCTTAGCTTGCGAATGTTCCCTGGGGGGCCTCGCTAGGAGGCTGAGACTCCGCCGGTCCGGCGCTTTCATCCGGACAACGCGGTGACCCATCGAACCTGATCCGGGTCATACCGGCGTAGGGACGGGACTGAAGGGCGGCACGGCGTACCCCCATTCCATCCAGACACCGCTTGTCCCGGCAACAGTTTGTTGGCGCTGCAAAAGGTGTGCGGACGTGACCGAAGCCCGACTTGTCGAAGAGCTGCTGGCCTTCATCGCCGCCGGAAAGGCGGACGAGGAGGCGTTCAACCGCATGGCGCTGGCCGTCTTCGCCCACCAGTTCGAGACCAACGCCCCCTACCGCCGCTTCGCCACCCAGCGGGCGCGCACCCTGCGCACGGTGAAGAGCTGGCGCGACGTGCCCGCCGTGCCGATCAGCGCCTTCAAGGACCTGACGCTGAGCGGCCGCCCGCCGGAGGAATGCCCGCACGTCTTCATGACCAGCGGCACCACCAAGGGCGTGCGGGGCAAGAGCCACCACCCGACGCTGGCGGTCTACGACCGCTCGATGACCGTCAACTTCCGCCGCCGCTTTATGGGTGAGCATGATCGGCTGCGCATGGGCATCCTGTTCCCGACCGAGCAGGCGATGCCCAACTCCTCGCTCGCCCATTATCTGGCGCTGGCCAAGAGCGAATTCGGGACGGATGAGAGCCGCTATTTCGTCTCCGACGCCGGGCTGGACGTGGACGGGGCGATCGAGGCGCTGTCCCGCGTCGAGGCGACCGGCGAACCCTACGCCCTGCTGGGGGCGAGCTTCAGCGTCGTGCATCTGATGGACGCGCTGGCCGAGCGGGGGCGGAGCTTCGCCTTGCCGCCGGGCAGCCGCATCCTCGACACCGGCGGCTTCAAGGGCCAGTCGCGCGAGATGGCGGCGGAGGAGTTCTACGGCCGCCTGTCCGCCACCTTCGGCGTGCCGCGCCGTCTGTGCATCAACATGTACGGCATGACGGAGCTGAGCACCCAGTTCTACGACGACGGCAACGAGGCCTGCCCGTCGGTGAAGTCCGGCCCGCACTGGATCCGCAGCCGGGTCATCAACCCGCTGACCGGGCAGGAGGTGCCGCGCGGCAGCGTCGGCGTGCTGGTCCATCACGATCTGGCCCATTTCAACTGCGCGTCGGCCATCCTGACCGAGGATGCGGGGGTCGAGGTGGAGGGCGGCTTCCAGCTTCTCGGCCGGGCCGACGGGGCGGACGCCAAGGGCTGCTCCATGGCGGTCGAGGACTTCCTCAAAGCGGCGCGGGCCCAATGACCGTTGGCGTGATGGAGCGCGCCGGGCATCTGCCGGGGCTGTCCGCCGACGCGGTGGACTGGCGGACGCTGACCTTCCGGCGCGGCGCCGAGACGCTCGACGTGGCGGTGCCGGTGCTGAGCGAGGCGCAGGTCGCCGAATTGGCAACGCGGGTGCGCGCCAACGCGCGGATTTACCTGAAAAGCCGCACCGTGGCCGAGATCGCCGCCACCATCGACCGCGCCGTCGCCCGGCTGCTCGACCGCGGCGACCCGTGGCGGCAAAAGGCGGAACGGCTGCTGCCGCTGGTCACCGGCTACGACGCCGAAATGGTCCGGCTGGGGCTGACCGGCTATCTGAAGACCTTCCGTGGGCCGGAGCTGCGGAAGTTCATCGCCGAGGATTTCGCCAACCCGGCGGTGCTCGACGATTTCCAGCCCATGCCCAAGGGCGGCTTCGCCCGCGCCTTCGGGCCGGAGCTTCTGCTGCATGTCTGGGCGGGCAACGTGCCGGGCCTGCCGCTGTGGAGCCTGATTTCCGGCCTGCTGGTCAAGGCCGGAACGGTTGGCAAGCTGCCGAGCGCCGAGCCGCTGTTCGCCGGCTGGTTCGCGCAAATCCTGGCGGAGATCGACCCCAAACTGGCCGACTGCATCGCCATCGTCTGGTGGAAGGGCGGCGACGTGGCGGCGGAACGCGCGTGGCTGACCCGTGCCGACACGGTGGTCGCCTATGGCGGCAACGACGCGCTGGAGGCCATCCGGGCGCGGGTGCCGATCACCACGCGCTTCCTGCCCTACGGGCACAAGATCAGCTTCGCCATGGTCGCCCGCTCCGCGCTCGACGCCGGGAAGGCGGGGGCGGCGGCGCGGCAGGCGGCCTACGACGTGGCGCGCTACGACCAGCAAGGCTGCTACTCGCCCCAGACCTTTTTCGTGGAGCGTGGCGGGCGGGTGTCGCCGCGCGAATTCGCCGGCTATCTGGCGCACGAGCTGGACGCGCTGGGCAGCAAGTTCCCGCGCCGCCCCCTGTCGATGGGCGAGGCGGGCAGCGTCGCGTCCTGGCGCAACGCGGAGGAGACGAAGGGCTTTGCCGACCCCAGCCGCGCCCTGCTGGGCGATCCGGCGGGAAGCTGGGCCGTCGCCTACACCGACGCGGCGGACGGCCTCTCGCCATGCGGCCTGAACCGCACGGTGACGGTGGTGGCGGTGGACCGGCTGGCCGAGGCGGTGCCGGGGCTGGCGCCCTACCGCGCCTTCCTCCAGACCGTTGGCATCGCCGCGTCGCCGGAGGAGCTGTTCGCGCTCGCCGGGGCGCTGGGGGCGGTCGGGGTGACGCGCCTCTGCGCGCTCGGCCGCATGACCGCGCCCGAGGCGGGCTGGCACCATGACGGGCGGTTCAACCTGCTGGACCTCGTCACCATGACCGAGATCGAAGGCTCGGCGGAACGGGCGGCGGACGCGTTCGCCCCCTACACGGATTGAGGCGCCGGCCATGAGCTTCGTCAGCATCGAGCAGGCCGGCTACGGCGTCCCGAGCGGCGGCACCATCCTGGACCGCATCGACTGGACCATCGGGGAGGGCGAGTTCCACGCCCTGGTCGGGCGCAGCGGTTGCGGCAAGACGACCCTGCTGAAGCTGGTCGCCGGGCTGCTGGCCCCCTCGACCGGAACCGTCCGCATCCAGGGGCAGCCGGTGCGGGGGCCGGGCGCCCAGGTCGGCTTCGTCTTCCAGGCGCCGACACTGCTGGAGTGGCGCACGGTGCTCGACAACCTGCTGCTGCCGGTGTCGCTGGAGCGCCGCCCGCGGCCGGCGGACCGCCGCAAGGCGGAGGAACTGCTGGACCTCGTCGGCCTGACCGGGCTCGAAGAGCGCTATCCCAGCCAGTTGTCGGGTGGGCAGCAGAGCCGCGTCGCGCTGGCCCGCGCGCTGGTCACCGAGCCGCCGCTGCTCCTGCTCGACGAGCCCTTCGCCGCGCTCGACGCCATCACGCGGGAGGAGTTGCAGAACGACCTCTTGAAGCTCTGCGCCCGCCACCGCACCACCGTGCTGTTCGTCACCCACGACATCGCGGAGGCGGTCTATCTGGCCGACCGGGTGGCGGTGATGGAGGGCGGACGCTTGCGCCACGCCCTGCCGGTGCCGCTGGCCCGCCCGCGCGGGCGCGACGTGCGCTACAGCCCGCGCTTCAACGCCCTGTGCCTGGAGCTGCGCCATGCCATGGACGGCTCGAAGTCCGACGTGGCGTTGGAGCGCGCGTCGTGATGGTCCGTGCCGCCTCCGCCCTGCTGCTCGTCCTGCTGCTGGCGGGGTGGGAGGTCTATTGCCGGATGGCGGGGGTGTCGGCGCTGGTCGTGCCGCTGCCGTCGGCGGTGCTGCGCACGCTGTGGGACGGGCTGGCCGGCGGCTATCTGCTGCCGCATCTGTGGGTCACCACGGCGGAGATGGCGATGGGCCTCGCCGCCGGCTGCACCGTCGGCTTCCTCGCCGGGGTGCTGCTGGCCGAGGTGCCGATGCTGCGCCGCCTGTTCTACCCCTACATCCTGGCCAGCCAGGTGGTGCCGAAGCTGGCGCTGGGGCCGCTGTTCATCGTCTGGTTCGGCTTCGGCATGACCTCCACCGTCGTCATCACGGCTCTGATCTGCTTCTTCCCGCTTCTGGAAAACACCATGACCGGCCTTCAGCAGGTCGATCCCAACAAGCGGGAGCTGTTCCGGATGCTGCGGGCGACGCGCCTGCAAACCCTGCTGCGCCTGAAGATTCCCTCCGGCCTGCCGGTGATCCTGGCGGGCCTGCGCGTCGCCGTGGTGCTGGCGCTGGTCGGCGCCGTCGTCGGTGAGTTCATCGGCGGCCGGCAAGGGCTGGGCGCCTCGATCATCGCGGCGCAGGGGATGATGGATTCGACCATGATGTTCGCCCTGTTCATCGTCATCACGCTGCTGGGCATGATCGTTTATCAGGCCGCCGCCGGGTTTGAGCGGTGGCTGCTGCGCCGTCCGTGGAAAGGATAATCACACGATGTTCGGGTTCCTGCGTACTTTGGGTGCCGTCGCCGTTTCCGCCCTGCTCCTGTCCTCCCCCGCGCTGGCGCTCGACACGGTGACCGTGGCGGGCTGGAGCCAGCCGATCAGCGAGATCACCAACCTGCTGGCCGAGCCGGACAAGGGCTTCTTCAGGGCCAAGGGGATCGATCTCGGCTATGTGCCGGGGACCGGCGGCGGCTCGGCCATCCAGAACATGCTGACCGGTCAGGCCGACGTGGCCTTCACCGACCCGGCCTCCTTCTATCTGGCGCTCGACAAGGGCGAGAAGCTGATCGCCATCTACAACATCTACCCGCAGAACGTCTTCAACGTGGTGTCGCCGAAGGAGCGCAACATCACCAAGCCCGAAGACCTCAAGGGCAAGCGCATCGGCGTCTACAGCCTGTCCAGCGGCACTCGCCAGAACCTCCAGGTGCTGCTGCATCAGGTGGGGCTGAGCGAGAAGGACGTGACCATCGAGGTGACCGGCCTGCTGAACTTCGCCCCCGTCATCCAGGGGCAGGTGGACGCCACCGCGGCGACCGACACCGGCCTGCATGTCGGGATGCAGAAGGGGCTGAAGGACATCAACGTCATCGAGGTCAAGGACACGCTGAACCTGCCCTCCGACATCTTCGTGGTGACGGAGGAGACCTACCGGACGAAGGCCGACGTTCTGAAGCGCTTCCTCGCCGCCTACCGCGACAGCGCCGCCTGGATGATCGCCGAGCCGGAGGAGGCCGCCCGTCTCGCCGTGACCCGCGCCATCAACGGCCGCGACGAGGCCACCAACCTCGCCATCATCAAGCTGCGCAACGCCTCCAGCGTGTCGGAGACGACCAAGGCCAAGGGCCTCGGCCACTTCGACCCGGACCTGATGCAGAAGGGGGCGGACACCTTCAAGCAGCTCGGCCTGATCGGGACGGACCTCGACATGTCCAAGCTGGTCCGGTCCGACCTGATCCCCGAGTGAGGAAGGCTTAAACCCGCCATGGATTTCCGCGACAAGACCGTCCTCGTCACCGGCGCCAGCCGCGGCATCGGCGCCGCCATCGCCAAGGCCTTCGCGGCGGAGGGGGCGGCGGTGGCCGTCAACTACCTGAGCAACGCGGACGCCGCGGAGGCGGTGGCGGCGGCCTGCCGGGAGGCCGGCGGCGACGCCTGGGCGGTGCAGGCCGACGTTACCGACGCCGAGGCGGTGAACCGCATGGTGGAGCGCACGGCGGAGGAGTTCGGCAAGATCGACGTGGTGGTGAACAACGCCTTCCGCCCCTACGCCTTCGACCCGGAGAAGCGCACGCTGTTCTGGGACACCGAGTGGGCGGACTACCGGGGGCAGGTGGATGGGGCGCTGCTCGGCACCTACAACGTCTGCCGGGCGGTGTTGCCGGTGATGCGGCGGCGGCCGGGCGGCAGCATCGTGAACATGGCGACCGACCTCGTCGCCCGGCCAACCGTGCCCTATCACGACTACACGACGGCCAAGGCGGCGCTGGTCGGCTTCAGCCGCAATCTGGCGGCGGAGCTGGGGCCGCTGGGCATCCGCGTCAACTGCGTGGCGCCGGGGCTGGTCTACCCCACCGACGCCAGCCGGACGACGAAGGAGGACGTGAAGGACGCCATCGTCGCCCAGACCCCGCTGCGCCGCATCGCCACGCCGGAGGACGTCACCGGCCCGGTGCTGTTCCTGGCGTCCGGCTGGAGCCGCTTCATGACGGGGCAGGTGCTGTATGTGGATGGCGGGTTGGTGATGGGGTGACCCTTGCCCCCACCCCAACCCTCCCCCGCTGCGCAGGGGAGGGGGATTCTGGCCCTCCCCTGCGCAGCGGGGGAGGGAGGGACCCGCGAAGCGGGAGGGTGGGGGCAAAGCACCAAACCGCCCCACACCGTACGACCCGCCCATGACCGTCCTCGACTTCCCCGTCCGCGACCTGCCGCTGGACCCCAACGTCGCGCAGCGCCTCGCCTCCGACCCGCTGTCGTCGGTGTGGGTGGGCGCCTCCGCCGGGTCCGGCAAGACGAAGGTGCTGACCGACCGCGTGCTGCGGCTGATGCTGTCCGGCACCGCGCCGGCGCGCATCCTTTGCCTGACCTTCACCAAGGCGGCGGCGGCGGAGATGTCCATCCGCATCAACCGCACGCTGGGCATCTGGGCGACCCTGCCCGATGAGGGGCTGGAGGATCGGCTCTACGACCTCTGCGGCGAGCGGCCGAGCGCCGAGACCCGCACCATCGCCCGGCGGCTGTTCGCCCAGGTGGTGGATTGTCCGGGCGGCATGAAGATCCAGACCATCCATGCCTTCTGCCAGTCGCTGCTGCGCCGCTTCCCACTGGAGGCCGGGCTCGCCCCGCATTTCGAGGTGATGGACGAGCGCACCGCCGCCGGCCTGCTGACCG
Organism: Azospirillum brasilense; assembly: GCF_003349955.1. GTDB lineage: Bacteria > Pseudomonadota > Alphaproteobacteria > Azospirillales > Azospirillaceae > Azospirillum > Azospirillum brasilense_B. The sequence continues at coordinate 51,998 of NZ_QLKQ01000011.1, read as the reverse complement.
AGGCGCGGGACGAGGTGCTGCACGCCGGACGCGCCGCGCCCGACAGCCCGCTCGGCAAGGCGATGGCCCGCCTGACCGCCGAGCTGAACGCCGAGGAGTTCGCCGACATCCTGGCCGAACTGGCCAGCGAGCGCGGGCGCATCCAGCGCCTGTTCGAGAGCGTCCATGGGCTGGATGGCGCGGTGGACGCGGTTCACGAGGCGCTGGGCGTGCCGCCCGGCATCACCGAGGCCGCCATCCTGCGCGAGGCCTGCGCCGACCACGCCTTCGACGTTCCGGGGCTGCGCGACGCCTGCCGGGCTCTGTCCACCGGCAGCAAGACCGACGAGGAGCGCGGGGTCGGCATCCAGAGCTGGCTCGACGCCGCGGACAGCCGGGTGCGCGCCTTCCAGATCTACGCCCGCCATTTCCTGACGGCGGAGGGCGGGGCCCGCAAGACCCTGATCACCAAGAAGCCGGCAACCGCCTTCCCCGCCGCCCTGACGGCGCTGGAGCGCGAGGCGGAGCGGCTCGTTTCGCTGATGAAACGGGTTCGCTCGGCCGGAGTCGCGGCCTCCACCACCGCGCTGCTGACCCTGGCCGAGTCGCTTCTGAGCGCCTATGAGGCGAAGAAGAAGGCCAAGGCGCTGCTCGACTACGACGACCTGATCCTGTCGGCCAACGCCCTGCTGCGCGGCAAGGACGGCGTGCCCGCCGTTCCCTGGGTGCTGTTCAAGCTGGACGGCGGGCTGGACCACATCCTGATCGACGAGGCGCAGGACACCAACCCGGAGCAGTGGCAGGTCGTCGGCTCCATCGCCGAGGAGTTCTTCGCCGGCCTCAGCGCCCGTGACGGGGGCGAAACGACCCGCACCGTCTTCGCCGTGGGCGACGAGAAGCAGTCGATCTTCAGCTTCCAGCGCGCCGACCCCGCGGAATTCGCCCGGATGCGCCGCCATTTCCAGACCCGCGCCAAGGCGGCCGAGCGCGACTGGCACGCCGTGGCGCTGGACATCTCCTTCCGCTCCACCGCCACCGTGCTGCAAACGGTGGACGCGGTGTTCGGGCTGGACGGCGCCAAGGATGGTGTCGCTTCCGAAACGAACCCGGTGATCCGTCACCGCGCCTTCCGCCGCGGCCATGCCGGTCTGGTCGAGCTGTGGCCCCCGGTGAAGCCGGCGGAGGCCGCCGACCCGCCCGCCTGGGCGCCGCCGGTGGAGCGCGAGGCCACCGATTCGCCGTCGGCCCGGCTGGCCGCGGTCATCGCCGACACCATCCGCGACTGGACCGAACGCGGCGAGTCGCTCGAGTCGCGGGGCCGCCCGATCCAGCCCGGCGACGTCATGGTGCTGGTCCGCCGCCGCACCGCCTTCGTGACGGAGCTGGTGCGCGCCCTCAAGGACCGCGCCGTTCCGGTGGCCGGTGTCGACCGCATGGTGCTGACCGAGCAGCTGGCGGTCATGGATCTGATGGCGCTCTGCGAGTTCCTGCTGCTGCCGGAAGACGACCTGACGCTGGCCACCGTCCTCAAGGGGCCGCTGATCGGGCTGAATGAGGACCAACTGTTCGACCTCGCCAACGGGCGGCGCGGCACGCTGTGGCGGGCGCTGGTGGCGAAGGCGGAGGACGACCCGGCCTACCGCCCGGCCCGCCGCTATCTGGGCGGCCAGCTCGCCCGCACCGACTTCCTGGCGCCCTACGAGCTGCTCGCCGGGCTGCTCGCCGCCCCCTGCCCGGCCGACGAAGGCGGCTCGGGCCGCCGCGCCCTCCTGAAGCGGCTCGGCCCCGACGCCCAGGACCCGCTGGACGAGTTCCTGGCCGTATGCCTGGCCTTCGAGAAGACCGAGCCGCCCTCTCTCCAGAATTTCCTGGCCTGGCTGGCGGCCAGCGAGGCGGAGATCAAGCGCGAGCTGGAGCAGGGCGGCGGACGCGTACGCATCATGACGGTGCACGGGTCGAAGGGGCTCCAGGCCCCCATCGTCTTCCTGCCCGACACGCTGGGCACACCGACCCAGAGTCCGCCGATCCTCTGGCCGGACGAGGGCTGCGCCGTACCGCTCTTCGCCGCCCGCCGCTCGCAGGAGGACGCGCTGTGCGCCGAGGCGCGCGCCCGCGCCAACCGCCGCCGCGACCAGGAGTACAGGCGCCTGCTGTACGTCGCGCTGACCCGCGCGGAGGACCGGCTGTACGTCTGCGGCTACCAGGGCAGGAAGGAGCCGTCGGAGGCCTGCTGGTACAAGCTGGTCGAGGCCGCAATGGGCGAGATCGGCGTGCCGCACCCCTTCGACTTCTCCACCCTCTGCCCGGACGGCTGGAGCGGCGAGGGCTGGCGGCTGGCCGACCCGCAGACCGCCGTTCCCAAGCCGGACGGCGCCGGGGCTGGCCGCGTGCTGGCGGCGCAGGAGGCCCCGCCCTGGCTGACCGCCACCGCGCCGGAGGAGCCGGAGCCGTCGCGCCCCCTCACCCCCTCCCGCCCCGACGGGGACGAGCCGGCGATGCGCTCGCCGCTGGGCGAGGACGACGGGGCGCGCTTCAAGCGCGGCCTGCTGATCCACCGGCTGATGCAGACCCTGCCCGACCTGCCGCCCGACGCGCGGGAGGCCGCCGCCCGCCGCTACCTCGCCCGCCCCGGCCACGATCTGACGGCGGAGCGGCAGGATGAAATCGCATCCGAAACGATGCGCGTCCTGACCGACCCGCGCTTTTCCCGCCTGTTCGGCCCCAATTCCCGCGCCGAGGTGGAGGTGGTCGGTCTGGTGACCGGGCGCGCCCTGTCGGGCCGGGTCGACCGGCTGGTGATCGAGGAGGACGCGGTGTGGATCGTCGACTACAAGACCAACCGCCCGCCGCCGGTCCGGGCGGAGGACGTGCCGCCGGTCTATGTCCGCCAGATGGAGGCCTACCGCGCGGCGCTGCGCGCCATCTATCCGGAGAAGCGGGTGCGCTGCGTCCTGCTGTGGACCGACACCCCGGCCCTGATGGAGCTTCCGGAGTGAGGCGCGCGCGATGGTCCGCCGTTGGAACTTTTCACCCCCGGCCGCGTTGCACGGGGCGGCGGATTGGGTTGACGAGACCGCATTCGCGCCCCGGCTTGACCAGTGAGGGGGCTCGGTCATACATTTTGGCAAATTCCACCGATGAGGGATGGGTCCGCCGCCGGTGGAAAATCGGCGCGGCGGTGCCCCTGAACCCAGGCATAGAGGTCACATGAGCGATCCCATCAAGGTCACCGACGACAGCTTCGAGCAGGACGTGCTGAAGGCCGACGGTCCGGTCCTGGTCGATTTCTGGGCGGAGTGGTGCGGCCCCTGCAAGATGATTGCTCCCGCGCTCGACGACCTCGCCAAGGAATATGGCGGCAAGGTCACCGTCGCCAAGCTGAACATCGACGACAACCCCGGCACCCCGACCAAGTACGGCGTGCGCGGCATCCCGACGCTGATGCTGTTCAAGAACGGCAACGTCGCCGCCACCAAGATCGGCGCCCTGCCGAAGACCGCCCTGTTCACGTGGGTCGACGAGGCTCTCTGAGCCAAGCGGTCCCCGGACGATCGAAAAGCCCCGCCCCTCCGGCGGGGCTTTTTGTTTGCGCGGCCTTGCGGCCTGTCGGAGACTGCGCAGGCCATGGCCTACCGACTGCCGCCCCTCAACACCCTGCGCCTGTTCGAGGCCGCCGGCCGCCACCAGAGCTTCAAGGCGGCGGCGGAAGAGCTGCACCTGACCCCCAGCGCGGTCAGCCACGGCATCCAGACGCTGGAGGACTGGCTGGGGGTGGAGCTGTTCCTGCGCGGCAACCGCAGCCTGTCGCTGACTCCCGCCGGCCACGCCTATCTGCCCCGCGTGCGCGACGCGCTGCAGTCGCTGGCGCTGGCGACGGAGAGCGTGCCGGGCCGCGCCCCCAGCGGGCGGCTGTCGGTCAGCGCCGCCCCGACCTTCGCCCTGCGCTGGCTGATTCCCCGCCTGCCCGCCTTCCAGGAGCGTCACCCGGCGATCACGGTGGCGCTGGACACCGCCCACCGGGTGGTGGAGTTCCCCCGCGACGGCATCGACGCCGGCATCCGGCTGGGCCGCGGCGACTGGCCCGGTCTGGCCGCGCTGAAGCTGATGGAGGAGGACCTCGTCCCGGTGGCCGCCCCCGCCCTGGCGGCGCGCATCGCCTGCCCCGCCGACCTCGCCACCGTCCCGCTGCTCCACGTCGCCGACGTGTCGGAGGACTGGAGCGCCTGGGCCGAGGCGGCGGGCCTGCCGCCGTCGGCGCTGGACGACGGGCTGAGGCGCGGGTTGCGGCTCGACGCGATCCACATGGCGGTGGATGCCGCGGTGCGCGGGCTGGGCGTCATCATCGGGCGGCGTCCGACCGTCGATCCGGAGCTGGAGTCCGGCCGGCTGGTCGAGGTGATGGGGCCGCGCCTGCGCGCGAAAAGCGCCTATTGGCTGGTCACCGCCCAGGACAGCCTGCGCCGCCCGGAGGTCGCCGCCTTCCGCGCCTGGATGCGGGCGGAGTTCGCCACGGGGCGGTGAGCCGCTTCGGGTGAAATCCACTCACCCGACGATGAAAAGGTCCCGTTTGCCGGAGCGGCAGGGACGGCCCGATGCTTGGTGATCACCGCAACCGCCGGAGGCCACCATGACGCTGCACGTCCTCCCCCGCACCGTGCCGCCACCGGCCCGCCGCCTTCGCAGGCTGCTGGCCTGGATCGCCCATCTTCGCGAACAGAGCCGCCAGCGCGACGCCCTGCTGTCCCTGTCCGACCGCGAACTGCGGGACATCGGCATCAGCCGCTACGACGCGGTCACCGAAGCGCGCAAACCGCTGTGGCGGTAAGGTCGCGGTTTACAACCGGTCCCGTCGGATCGTTTCCAACAACCCTTCGGCCCCGGCCTCGCACAGGTCCAGCACCTCGGTGAAATGCAGCCCCTCGCCGTAATAGGGGTCGGGCACCTCGCGCTTCGACGCGTCGGGGGCGTAGTCGAGGAACAGGGCGACCGTCGCCCGACCGTCCGGCGGGGCCATGCGCCGCAACTGCGCCAGATGCCCGCCGTCCATCGCCAGGATGTAATCGAAGTCGGCGAAGTCCGCCGCGGTCACCTTGCGGGCGCGCAGGTCCGACAGGTCCACCCCCCTGGCCTTGGCGGCGCGCTGGCTGCGCGGGTCGGGCGCTTCCCCCACGTGATAGCCGTGGGTGCCCGCCGAGTCGGTGCCGATGCGGCCCGCCAAACCGGCTTGCCGAACCCGGTCGCGGAACACACCTTCCGCGGTGGGCGACCGGCAGATGTTGCCCGTGCACACGAACAGGACCTTGACCATCCCGGCCTCCTCCTCTCTGGTCTCCGCACCCGAGATCTAGCAGCCGTTCCCCGAACCCGCCAGGGCACCATGACTTTTGCCATCACGACCATCGCCAACCATCTGAAGCCGACCGACTCCATCGTCATTCTGACCGGGGCCGGCATTTCCAAGGAATCCGGCCTGGACACCTTCCGCTGCGCCGACGGCATCTGGGCCAAGGTCGATCTGGAGGACGTCGCCACGCCGGAGGGCTTCGCCCGCGACCCGGTGCTGGTCCACCGCTTCTACAACGACCGGCGGCGCGGCCTGCGCGATCCCGCAGTGCAGCCGAACGCCGCCCATCGGGCATTGGCCGAGCTGGAGCGGCGCTGGCGGGGCGAGCTGCTGCTGGTCACCCAGAACATCGACGACCTGCACGAGCGCGCCGGGTCGCAGACGCTGATCCACATGCACGGAGAGCTGAACGCGGTCTTCTGCCGCCACTGCCAGAACAAGGTGGAGCACTGGACCGGCGACCTGTCGGTGACGGACGTCTGCCCGTCCTGCGCCCGCAAGGGCGGGATGCGCCCCGACGTGGTGTGGTTCGGCGAGATGCCCTACCAGATGGAGCGGATTTACCGCGCGCTGGGCGCCTGCGACCTGTTCGTCTCCATCGGCACCTCCGGCAACGTCTACCCCGCCGCCGGCTTCGTGGCCGAGGCGCGCAACGCCGGCGCCCTGACGCTGGAGCTGAACCTGGAGCCGTCGGCGGGGGCCAGCCTGTTCGCGGACTCCGTCAACGGCCCGGCGACCGAGATCGTCCCGGCCTTCGTGACCGAGCTGCTGAGCCTTTGACGGACGATCTGAAGAATCTGTTCGAGCAGGCCCGCGCCTGCCGGCTGTGCGAGGCCGTCCTGCCGCACGGCTGCCGCCCGGTGCTGCGTGGCAGCCCGTCCGCCCGCCTGCTGATCGTCGGGCAGGCGCCGGGCGCGCGGGTGCACGCCAGCGGCATTCCCTGGAACGACCCGTCCGGCGACCGGCTGCGCCAGTGGCTGGCCATGGACCGTGACGCCTTCTACGACGAGAGCCGGATCGCCATCGTCCCCATGGGGCTCTGCTACCCCGGAACGGCGCCGAAGGGCGGCGACTACCCGCCGCGCCCGGAATGCGCCCCGCTCTGGCACCCGCCGCTGCGCGCCGCCCTGACCGGGGTGCGGCTGACCCTGCTGGTCGGCAGCTACGCGCAGGCCCATTACCTGGGAAACCGCCGCCAACGGACGATGACCGACACGGTGGCGGCGTGGCGGGACTACCTGCCGGAGTTCCTGCCCTTGCCCCACCCGAGCTGGCGCAACACCGCCTGGCTGAAGAAGAACCCCTGGTTCGACGCGGAACTGGTGACCGCGCTGCGCCGCCGCGTCACGGCGGCCCTGGACGGGTGACTCACCCCTCCATGGCCTCGATGCGCTCCATGTCCTCGTCCGACATGCCGAAATGGTGGCCGATCTCGTGGATCAGGACGTGGCGGACGATGGCGAACAGGTCCTCGCCGGTCTCGCACCAGTAATCCAGGATCGGGCGGCGGTAGAGGAAGATCATGTCCGGCCCGCTGCGCAGGTCGGCGACGCTCTGCCGCGTCATATCGACGCCCCGGTAAAGGCCGAGCAGGTCGAAGGGGCTCTCCAGCTCCATCTCGCGCTCGGTCTCCTCGTCGGGGAAATCCTCGACATGGATCGACAGATTGGCGATCGGGGCCAGGAGTTCCCGCGGAATCGTCTCCAGCGCGTCCTCGGCCATCCGCTCGAGGTCGGGGGTGGAGGGGGGAACGGTGTGGGTGTGTGCCGGTTTGCGCATCATACCGGTGAAGGTAGCGTTGCTTGCCGCCCAGGCCAAGCGGCGCTAAACCGGAAGACGGACCGGAACACCGATTTGATCCACGATCGATCCGTGTCCGTTACGCCTTGCAGTGGTCAATCAACAAGGGGGGAAGGAATGTCGGACAAGCTGGTGGGCGCCAAGCGGCAGATCGCGCTGAAGGAACTGCACGGCTGGGCGGAGGTGCTGGAGCGCGACGCGATCCGCAAGACCTACCATTTCCCCGACTTCCCCGCCGCCTGGGGGTTCATGAGCCAGGTCGCCCTGCTGGCGGAACGGCTGAACCACCATCCGGAATGGTTCAACGATATGGGCCGTGTGGAAATCATCCTGTGCACCCGCAGCGCCGACGGCCTGACCCAGGCCGACGTCGATTTCGCCCACCGCGTCGACCAGATCGCCCCGAACCGCGACCGCTGAAGACTCCCCTCTCCCGTACCGGGATAGGGAGGACCCGCCGCAGAGCGGCGGGAGGGTGAGGGTATCGCCAAGAATCCGGCATTATGGAGCAAACGCCACCAAAATTTCGCACAATAAGTGTATTATGGAGCGGTAAGATACCCGGAGGTTGACCACTGCACCATAAACGCGCCATGAGCGACACCTACGTTATCAGCGGGCTTACGGCCAAGCGCGCGGAAGTCTCAGGCATCATTGCGGACCTTGAGAAGCGCGTCGCCCAGCACCGGGCCGATCTGGTTCACATCGACGCCGTGTTGCGGCTCTACGCCCCGGAGGTGGAGCCGGAGTTCATCGCGCCCAAGGCCGTCAGGAAGCGCAACGACTGGTTCAAGGCCGGCGAACTGTCCCGCATGGTGCTGGACGTGCTGCGCGTCGCCCCGGCGCCCTTGCAGGTCCGGGAAATCGCCGCGAAGGTCATGGAAGCCCACGGCATCGACGCGACCGACGCACGCACTGTGCAGTTTGTCGGGAAGCTCGTGCACAACGCCGTCACCTGACAGGCCTCCGATCTGGTAGAGCGGGTTAGAGAGGGGAAGGGGACTGCGTGGAGGGTGGGGCCATAAGAACATCAAGGATCCTCCGTGACCGTACCGAACTGGCCAAGTCCTGCCAAACGAAAGGGCCTCAGCGTTACACCTTGACTCGCCGTGCGTCCGCCTGCCTACTCGTATGGGTGGCATGGGCATGCGCCAATGCATGCTGCGTGTATGGGGGCGCAGGAGGGGCAAGGGAATGCAGATCTATTTTATGGATGAAAGCGGCACCGCCCCTCAGCGCCCGACGAAACAGCAACGCTATTTTGTAATCGGCGGCGTAATCATACCGTCAAATCTTTGGCATGAAATTGCTGATGAGATGACGAACCTAAAAAAGAACCGGCGCATTCGCGGGGAGATAAAATGGCGATACTTCGCGCCGAACAACGATGATGCGTCAAACCCACTGAAAGGACGTCCGCAGGCTGAACGTGATGAGTTCAGGGCTGAGCTTTTTGGGCTTATCACCAAGCGCGCATCCGTACGGATCATCTGCACTGTCACATCAATCGAAGCTGCTTTTGAGATGCGCAGCGTTAATAACGCTGATGATCTGTATCATCTCACCTACAAGACCTCGACTGAGCGTTTTCAATACTATTTGCAAGATTTGTCCAAGACGGTCGGTCGCAAGGAAAATGGCATTATCGTCTGCGACCACCGAGGGCCGCGCGACGACAAGCGGTTGCGTCAGCAACACCAGAAGCTCCTTTATTCATCTGGCGAACACATTACGCGGTACAGCAACCTTGTGGAGGGGCTTTTCATCGCCCCATCGCATATGAGCGTTGGCATACAACTCTCAGATTTGGTCGCTGGTGCTGTGTGGCGGCATTACGAGAAGGGGGATGACCGCTGGTTCGGCTTAATCAAAGATTCGCTTCGGCAGGGGCCAAATGGAAATCCTGATGGCTACGGCGTAATAAAAACACCGAAGTCCAACTGGCGGTAAATAATTGGAGACGCCGGGCGGGGGCCTTAACCCCCGACGTGCTAAGTGACGCACTCCCGGCACATTGAAAGTATGCGAATCGCACTCACGTGTCAACCATCCTGAAGCGTTACAGCTTATTGTTAACGCGATACTTTTGATCTTTTCTTGCGCAAAACGCTTTCTGGTGCGGCTGGGCATCATGAGCATCCCTGATGAGCCATTCGCAGGCCCCTTTACAGATCCTCCACCCGCACCGCTGGGCACCCATTCGCCTTCATGCTGCAAGAATCAGCGCCTTAATCCTCGCGCGCCCCTCACCCGGCCCTTCGGGCCACCCTCTCCCGAGACGGGAGAGGGACTGAAACGGCGCTCACGCCGGTTCCAGAATCACCTTCACATCCGCCGGGCGCCCGAAGAAGGGGGCGGTGGTGACCAGCAACGGACAGCCGGCGGCGGCGTAGGCCGCCGCGTTGTCCTCCGTCACGCCACCAGCCGCCGCGACGACCGGCGGGCGCGGCAGGCCGCGCGTCGCCTCGACCACGGCGCGGGCCTCCTCCGGCGTTCGCTTCTCCAACTGCAACACGTCGGCCCCGGCGCGGGCGAAGGCGATGGCGTCCGCCACCGTGTCGACCTCGACCACGATCTTCTTCTCCGGCGCCCGGCGGCGCAGGTCGGCGATCCACGCCTCGGGCGACCCGGACAGGAAGACGCGGTGTTCGGGGAAGACCAGGATGGTTTCCGACAGGCCCAGCCGGTGCATCACCGCTCCGCCGGCCAGCACCGCCTTGACCGACAGGTCCTTCGCGCCGGGAAAATTCTTGCGGGTGCAGGCGACGGTGACGCCGGGCGCGGCCTCGACGATGCGGCGGGCGCGGGTGGCGATGCCGGAGGCGTATTCGACCAGGGTTTGCGCCACCTTCCAGCCGCGGTGCAGGGCGCCCGCCGGGCCGTGCCCATCCAGGAAGGGCGTTCCGGCCTCCACCGCCGTGCCGCTGGGCCGGACGAAGGTCACCGTGCCGCCGGCCTTCTCGATCAGGCGGGCGGCTTCCTCGGTCCCGGCCAGCACCATGGCGCCGCGCGCCGCGAAGCGGATGCGCGCCGGAGCGGCGGCGATGCCCAGCGAGTCGGTGGTCAGGTCGCCGTAGGGAACGTCCTGGGCGAGAAGCGCGTCGAGCGCGGCATCGGACAGGACGATCATCGGCGGTTCCCTTCTTCCGGTCAAAGCCACCCGCGGCGGCGGAAGTACCAGAGCGGCACCACGGCCGACAGCACCATCAGCAGGATCGCCATCGGATAGCCGAAGTCCCAGTCCAGCTCGGGCATGTAATGGAAGTTCATGCCATAGGCGGACGCGATCAGCGTCGGCGGCATCAGCGCCACCGAGACGACCGAGAAGATCTTGATGATCGCGTTCTGCTCGATGTTGATGAGGCCGAGCGTGGCGTCGAGCAGGAAGTTCGCCTCGTGCGCCAGGAATCCGGCATGCTCGTTCAGGGACCGCAGGTCGCGCGTCAGGGTCTTCAGCGCCGCCTTCTGCTCCTTGGTCAGCCGCCCGGCGGCGACGGAGGAGAGGAAGGCGACCAGCCGGTCCAGCCCGGCGAGGCTGTCGCGCACCTTGTGTGTCAGGTCGCCGGCCCGCCCGATGCCGCGCAGCACGTCCTGGAGCTCGTCCGGCTTCTTGGCGGCCCGCCCGCCACCGCCACCGCCGCCGCCGAGCCCGCCGCTGTTCAGCGAGTCGGTGAAGATGCGCGCGGACAGCCCGTCGATGCGGGCGCCGATCAGCTCCAGCACATCGGCCACCCGGTCGATCACCGCGTCCAGGATGCCCAGCAGCGCGTCCTCCGCGCTGGCCAGAAGCTCCGGCTGGCGGATGGTCCGCGCGGCGAAGGTGGCGACGGAGCGCGGCTCTGTGAAGCGCACCGTGATCATGTGGCGGGGGGTCAGCACGAAGGTGACCTCGCCCTGCTCCGGCATCGGCGAATCGGCCCGCGCGATCACCGAGGAGGTGAGGTAGACGGCCTCCCCCTCGGTGTAGAGCTGGCTCGACGCCTCGATTTCCTTCATTTCCTCGCGCGTCGGCAGGTCGCAGCCGGTGACGGCGCCGACATGCGCGCGCTCCGCCTCGTCGGGACGGAGAAGGTCGATCCACACCGTGTTGGGCGGCAGCGGCTCGCCGAGGGCGAGCGGCTGCTCGACCACGCGGCCGCCCACCCGGGCGTGGACCGTGATCATGCAAGGGCCTCGGCGGGGACCGGCGCGCCGGCGGCGCGGCAGGCGGCGGCCAGCGTGTTCAGCATCAGGCAGGCGATGGTCATCGGCCCGACGCCGCCCGGCACCGGGGTGATGGCGCCGGCGACCTTGACCGCCTCGTCGTAGGCGACGTCGCCGACCAGCCTGGTCTTGCCCGGCTCGGTCGGGTGCGGGATGCGGTTGATGCCGACGTCGATGACCACGGCGCCCGGCTTGATCCAGTCGCCGCGCACCATCTCCGGACGGCCCACCGCGGCGACCAGGATGTCGGCGCGCCGGCATTCGCCGGGCAGGTCCTGGGTGCGGGAATGGGCGACGGTGACCGTGCAGTCCTGCTGGAGCAGAAGCTGCGCCATCGGCTTGCCGACGATGTTGGAGCGGCCGAGCACCAGCGCCCGCTTGCCCTTCAGGTCGTTGCCCAGCGTGTCGCGGAGCAGCAGCAGGCTGCCCAGCGGGGTGCAGGGCACGATGGCGCCGGCGCCGCCGGTCGCCAGCAGGCCGGCGTTGACGACGTGGAAGCCGTCCGCGTCCTTTTCCGGGACGATGCGGGCCAGCACGCGGGCCGTGTCGATGTGCCTGGGCAGGGGAAGCTGGACCAGGATGCCGTGCACCGCCGGGTCGGCGTTCAGCCGGTCGATCAGGGCCAGCAGCTCCGCCTCGCCGAGATCGGCCGGCATGTGGTGGTCGAAGCTGTTCATGCCGAGGTCGGCCAGGGCCTTTTCCTTGGACCGGACATAGACCTGGCTCGCCGGGTCCTCGCCCACCAGCACGACGGCGAGGCCGGGGGTGACGCCGTGGCTGCCCTTGAGCGCGGCCACACCCTCGGCCACGCGGGCGCGCAGCCCCGCGGCGAACGCCTTGCCGTCGATGATCTTCGCCTCAGCCATCGCTGTTCCCCGTATCAGGCTTTGCTGTTTCCACCAGCGCCGTCAGCCGGCGCATCAGGTCGGCCGGGTCGCCGGCCACATGGACAATCTTGTTCCGGTCGGTGGCGCCGGCCACCACCGTCAGGCTGGTCTTGGGCAGTTTCCACGCCTTGGCCAGCAGTTTCACCACCGCCTCGTTCGCCTTGCCGTTCTCCGGCACGGCCGTGACGGTCACCTTCAGGGCCGTTCCTCCGGACGCCGTGGCGGCCAGCCCGGCGATGGCGTTGCGCGACGCCTTGGGCGTCACCCGCAGCGCCAGCCGGACGCCGTCCGCCACCGCCTCGAAGGGCACGGCCTCGAAGGGGCTTGCCATCAGAAGCGCGGCCAGTATTCCGCCATCAGGTTGCGGATGAAGAAGATCAGCAGGATCAGCGCGATCGGCGACAGGTCCAGGCCGCCCATGTTCGGCAGGACGCGGCGGATCGGGCGAAGCGCCGGTTCGGTGACGCGGTAGAGGAAGTCGCCGATGACGTAGACCGCGCGGTTGCGGGTGTTGACGACGTTGAAGGCCACCAGCCAGCTCAGCACCGCCGAAGCGATGAGCAGCCAGACATAGAGGCTGAGAACGGTGTCGATCAGCAGGTAGAGCGCAATCATGCCCGGCCCGTCCCTTTATTGTCCGATTTTGCGGGGCACCCTAAGCACAAGCGGCGAGTGCTGTCCAGTGCCGCGCGGCGGGCCGCTATCATGCCCTTGGCCATCCCCTTGCGCGCCACCGCCGATGCTCGCGACCGGGCGCGTTCAGAGGGCTTGACAGGCTTCCTCCGCATCACCATTATCCGCCGCACGCCGGTGACGGTGTGTGGGGCCGTAGCTCAGCTGGGAGAGCGACGCGTTCGCAATGCGTAGGTCGGGAGTTCGATCCTCCTCGGCTCCACCAATCCCCCCCAAGACAGTGATGCGACACAGGAATTCGCTGACGTTCGGCGGAATTCCCCGCGGTGTGACACCGCCCTGTCGCACGACGGTTTTGGCCGAATCGCCTCCCTCCCCCCGACAGCAAGCCTCCTCTACTCGAAGAAGTCCTCGTCCACACGCTTGATGTGCAGGGTCTCTTCGATCCGGCAGCCGACCTCGTGCCGGATCATCAGCTTGGCCAGTTGGATGCCATCGATCAGCACGATGCGGGTGCCCAACCGGTCGGCCGTCTCCCTGGCCGACGTGGTGAAGGCGGAGGTGGTGACGAACAGCCCCTTGGTCGCCTTGAACAGGTTCAGGCTGCCGAAGAAATCACGAATCGCCCCGGCTCCGACGGTGTTCCCGTCGGCGTACCGCTTGGCCTGGACATAGACCCGATCCAGCCCAAGCGGGTCCTGGTCGATGATGCCGTCCACACCATCGTCACCCGATTTGCCGACCAGGGCCTTGTCGAGTTCCGTCACGGACCCGCCGTAGCCCATGGTGATCAGCAGGCGGACCACGGTCTTCTCGAAGAAGGCTGGCGTCCCGGACCGTACGCGCTGGAGGATCTCCTCCGCCAACGACGCCTCGATCCGCAGATGGGCCTGCCGCATCACCTCATCGGGGGTCAAGGGACTCTCGGCAACCGAAAGCACGACTTCGGCCGCCTCGGCTGTCCCAGCTTCGCCGTCGCGGAAACCTTTGAAGCTCGGGAATTGCTCCAGGAATCGAACGGTGATCCGGTCGGGGGGCGAGTTCAGCACCTGCCGGCCGGTCTCGGTGATACAGAAATGTGCCCGTCGGGTCGGTTCGACCAGCCCGGCTTTGCTGAGATAGCTCTTCGCCCAACTCACGCGGTTCCCGAATGTCGTCTGTTGCTTCGACGGCACGAGATGAGCCCGCTCCTCGTCGGTCAGGGCGAACTCATCCGCAAGAATGTCCACCACATCGCGGATGCGGACCTCACCGCCCCCGGCGGCGGTCTTCAGCACGGGGAGCATCAGGGTCTGGAAATCGGGAATGCCCATCGCGAGCCCAACGTCTCTTCAAAAGTGTGCAAGGCGGCGGCACTCTATCAGACCGGGTGCGGCAGGCAACACTTCCGGATCGCAACGGCGCCCCCGTGAGGCGCCGCCTTTACTCCACCGCCTGACGCAGGGCGGCGGCGCTCGCCCAAGGGGCCAGCGGCAGGGCGCCGGCCAGAAGGCCGCCCAGCAGCAGCAGATGCGGGCGCGGGGTCAGGCCGTTCAGCGCGGCGTCGATGGCTCCGGCGCCGAAGATCAGCACGGGGATGTAGAGCGGCAGGATCAGCAGCGACAGCAGCACGCCGCCGCGCCGGGCGCCCAGAGTCAGCGCCGCGCCGATGCTGCCGATCAGGCTGAGGATCGGCGTGCCGACCAGCAGGGTCAAAACCAGAATCCCGAACCCCTCCGCGTCCATGTTCAGCAGCAGGGCCAGCAGCGGGGCGGCGGCGATCAGCGGCAGGCCGGTCACCAGCCAGTGGGCCAGCGTCTTGGCCAGCACCACCGCCTCCATCGGCAGGGTGGACAGCGACAGCAACTCCAGAGAACCGTCCTCGTAATCGTTCTGGAACAGCCGTTCCAGCGACAGCAGCGAGGCGAGCAGGGCCGCCACCCAGATCACCCCGGCGGCGATGCGGGCGAGGATGTTCGGCTCCGGCCCCACCCCGAAGGGGAACAGCACCACGCACAGCACGAAGAACATCACGGCGATGCTGGCGTCCGACCCCTGGCGCAGCGCCAGCCGCAGGTCGCGCCCGATCAGGCGCAGGAAGCGGGTCACGCCGCGTCCTCCTCTTCCAAAACCTCGTCATCCTCGCCGTGCGGGACGGGGGTGAAGTCGTCGAGGTGCAACTCGCCGGCGCCGGGCATGGCGATGTCCACATGGGTGGACACGGCGACCATGCCGCCGCCGGCCCGGTGCTCCGCGATGATCTCCTCGAACAGGGCGATGGCCGCGCGGTCGAGCGCCACGGTCGGCTCGTCGAGCAGCCAGAGGGCGGCGGGGGCGGCGATGATGCGGGCGAGGTTCAGGCGCCGCTTCTGCCCCGCCGACAGGTAGCGCCCCGGCACGTTGGCGATGTGCGGCACGCCCAGCCGGTCCAGCGCCTTCAGCGCGTTGCCCCGCGGGTCGGCGGCGCCGCCCAGCGTGGCCCAGAAGGACAGGTTCTCCACCGCGCTCAGCACCGGCTTCACCGCGTCGAGATGGCCGACGTAATGGATGCGGCCGCGGTGGGCGTCCGGGTCGTCGGTCACGGGAACGTCGTCCCAGGACAGCCGGCCGCGGATCGGCTTGAGCAGCCCGGCCATGACGCGCAGCAGGCTGGACTTGCCGCTGCCGTTGGGGCCGAGCAGGAACAGCGCCTCGCCCGGCGCGATCCGGAAGTCCAGCCCGGTGAAGACCAGCCGGTCGCCACGGAGGCAGGTCAGCGCGGAACCGGCGAAAACGGGCATGGCGGCGGGCAGGGCTCTTGTGGTGGACGGGGCGGGGGGAGCTATAGCACAGCCCGTCCGGGCGCCAAAAAGAAACGCCCTAAAAAAGAAACGGCCATCGCAAGGGGGTTCTTGCGATGGCCGCCGATCCAGCCGGGGCCTGGCTGGGGGCGCCGGAAAACCGGAGCCCTGATCGTCGCTTAGGGGCCGGGCCGCAGGGGTTCACGGGTCCGGCCAGCCACTTCATGCCGTAAGGCTCCGTCCGGTTTAGGGCCAGAAAGTGGCGAAATTTTGATCCGATGAATGTCCCTTTCCATTCCAGGGCATTGCCCGGACGGGACGGAGCGGGCATTCATAGGCGCCTTCGGCCTTCGCCGCTCAACCGGACCGGGTGCCCGCCATGACCCTGCTGATCGACCTGTTCAACGGCCTTCCCGACATCGCCCGCATCATGCTGATGCTCAGCGTGGTGGCGGCGTCGGGGCTGGCGCTGGGGCAGATCAAGCTGCGCGGGGTGGGGCTGGGCATCGGCGGCGTGCTGTTCGCCGGCATCGCCGCCGGGCACGTCGCCAAGGCGCTGGGCCTGACCTTCGACCACCACGTTCTGCATTTCATGCGGGAGTTCGGGCTGATCCTGTTCGTCTACACCATCGGCGTGCAGGTCGGCCCCGGCTTCTTCGCCGCCCTGAAGAGGTCGGGCCTGACGCTGAACCTGCTGGCCGCCTCGCTGGTCGGGCTGGGGGTGCTGGTGGCGGTGGCGATCCACGAGATCGGCGGGGTGCCGCTGCCGGCGGTGCTGGGAATCTTCTCCGGCGCCGTCACCAACACGCCGTCGCTGGGGGCCGCGCAGGAGATGCTGCGCGAGGTCGGGGCCTCGGCGGCGGAGATCAACACGCCCAGCCTCGGCTACGCCGTCGCCTATCCCTTCGGCATCGTCGGCATCCTCATCACCATGGGTCTGATCCGCGTCGTCTTCCGCATCGACCCGGTGGCGGAGGCCGAAGCCTTCGAACGCAAGCGCCGCGCCCAGGTGGAAACCCTGGAGACGCTGGACGTCGCCGTGCGCAACCGGTCGGCGATGGGGCTGCCGCTGCGCGAGATGGAGCTGTTCGGCGACCAGGGGGTGATGATCTCCCGCCTGCTGCGCGAGGGGCGGCTCCAGGTGCCGCACCCGGACACCTGCCTGCGCGCCGGCGACGTGGTGCATCTGGTCGGGCCGCGGGTCAAGCTGGAGGCGACGAAGCGGCTGCTCGGCGAGGCGGCGGAGGTCACCCTGACCACCAAGGGCACCGACATGCGCTGGGACCGTCTGGTCGTCACCAACGAGCATGTTCTGGGCAAGGCCATCGGCCAGCTCGACCTCGCCGACGCCTACGACGTGGTGGTCAGCCGGGTCAACCGGGCGGGCGTGGAACTGGTGCCGAGCCCGGCCCTGCACCTCCAGTTCGGCGACATCCTGACCGCCATCGGCAAGCCGTCGGACCTCCAGCGGGTGGCGGCGCTGATGGGCAACTCGGCGCGGCGGCTCCAGCAGGTGGAGTTCGTGCCGGTCTTCATCGGTATTCTGCTGGGCGTGCTGCTCGGCTCCATCCCCTTCTACATTCCGGGGATGCCGGCGCCGCTGAAGCTGGGTCTGGCCGGCGGGCCGCTGGTGGCGGCGATCCTGCTGGCGCGCATCGGCCACATCGGGCCGCTGGTCTGGTTCATGCCGCCCGCCGCCAACATGGCGCTGCGCGAGATCGGCATCGTCCTGTTCCTGGCGGTGGTCGGGCTGATGTCCGGCGACCGCTTCGTCGAGACGCTGGTGCACGGCGACGGGCTGCTGTGGATCGGCTGCGGCGTGCTGGTGACGCTGATCCCGCTGCTGACCGTCGGCTTCATCGCGCGGGTCTTCGCCCGGCAGAATTACCTGACGATCTGCGGGCTGCTGTCCGGCAGCATGACGGACCCGCCCGCGCTCGCCTTTGCAAACGCAATGAGCGCATCGGAGGCTCCCGCCCTCGCCTATGCCACTGTTTACCCTATGGTTATGTTTCTGCGTATCCTTGCGCCGCAGTTGATCGTCCTGTTTCTCTGGTAAGGAGGCGGCCCAGCGGGGACGCTTCCCACGGGATCGAGGGGCGGTCTGTCCTCGCGTGGGGAGACGCGGCCATGCACGCGCTCATCGACCTCTTCCTGGCCATGCCGCCGATCGCGCGCGTGGTGTTCATGCTGGGCATCACCTCGGCCCTCGGGCTGGCGCTCGGCCACATACGGTTGCGCGGGGTCGGGCTGGGCATCGGCGGCGTGCTGTTCGCGGGCATCGCGGTCGGCCATTTCGCCAAGCAGGCCGGGGTGACGCTGAACGGCGAGATGATGGAGTTCATCCGCGACTTCGGCCTGATCCTGTTCGTCTACACCATCGGCATCCAGGTCGGCCCCGGCTTCTTCGCGGCGCTGAAGAAGTCCGGGCTGGCGCTGAACGGGCTGGCGCTGCTGATGGTCGGGTCGAGCATCCTGCTGACCGCCCTCCTGGTGCTGTTCGACCTCGTGCCGCTGGGCTCCGGCCTCGGCGTCTTCGCGGGCGGGGTGACCAACGCCCCGGCGCTGGCCGCCTCGCAGCAGGTGCTGAAGGAGGTCGGGGCCGACGCCGCGGTGATGGCCCTGCCCGGCCTGGCCTTCGCCGTCACCTACCCCTTCGGCATCGCCGGCAACCTGCTGGCCATGGCGGCGGTGCGGATCGTCTTCCGCATCGACCCGCAGGAGGAGGCCAGGGCCTTCGAGGCCGCCCGGCGCGCCGAGGTCGCGGCGCTCGACACCATGGACATCGCCGTCACCAACCCGGCCCTGCGCGGGGTGCGGCTGGGCGACCTGACCATGCTGCAAAGCCTGGGGGTCTGCGCGTCGCGGCTGCTGCGCGGCGGCCAACTCCGCGTGCCCGGCGAGGACACCCGGCTGGAGGAGGGCGACGTGCTGCACGTGGTCGGCCCGCGCCCGAGGCTGGAGCAGGTCCGCCTGCTGATGGGACGGGAGGCCGACGTCCGGCTGACCACCAAGGGCAGCGACCTGCGCTGGGAGCGCATCGTCGTCACCGCCAACCCGGTGCTGGGCAAGTCCATCGCCGCGCTCAACCTGAAAGGGGCCTGCGACGTGGTGGTCAGCCGCGTCAACCGCGCCGGCGTGGAGCTGGTGCCCAACGCCGCGCTGAAGCTCCAGTTCGGCGACATCCTGACGGTGATCGGCAAGCCCGACGACCTCAAGGCGGCCGGCTGCATCATCGGCAACTCCGAACGGCGGCTGCAGACGGTGGAGATGATCCCGGTCTTCGTCGGCATCACGCTGGGCGCTCTGCTCGGCGCCATCCCGCTGTTCCTGCCGGGCATGCCGGCGCCCTTGCGGCTGGGCATGGCCGGCGGGCCGCTGATCGTCGCCATCGTGCTGGCGCGCATCGGCCACATCGGGCCGCTGGTCTGGTTCATGCCGCCCGCCGCCAACCTCGCCTTGCGCGAGATCGGCATCGTCCTGTTCCTCGCCGTGCTGGGCATCGCGTCGGGCGACCGCTTCGTCGAGACGATGGCGAGCGGCGCCGGGCTGCCCTGGATGGCCTGGGGCGTGCTGGTGACCATCGTGCCGCTGCTGCTGACCGGGCTGCTGGCGCGCGGAATGATGAAGCTGAATTTCCTCAGCATCTGCGGCGTGCTGGCCGGGGCGCAGACCAACCCGCCGGGCCTCGCCTACGCCAACGCGGTGGTCGCGTCGGAGGCGCCGGCGCTGGCCTACGCCACCGTCTACCCGCTGGCCATGTGCCTGCGCATCCTGGCGCCGCAGCTTCTGGTGCTGATGCTGTGGTGAGGGGCGGGACGTCCCGGAGACGGTTGTGAAAATCCGCGTTGCGGGGGATTGTCCGGCGGTCTAGCCTAGCGGCACCGTCCAGGGTTGGGCGGTCCAGACCGTTCCCCGCCAGCAAGCCCCGCATGCACCGACACCCGCCCGCGAATCCCAACGCCCCCGAAGCCGTCCTCGTCGAGAATGTCCACAAGCGCTTCGGTCCGCTGGAGGTGCTGAAGGGCGTCTCCCTGACCGCGCGCGAGGGCGACGTCATCACGCTGATCGGCTCCTCCGGCTCCGGCAAGAGCACGCTCCTGCGCTGCATCAACATGCTGGAGGTGCCGGACGAGGGGCGGATCGTCATCGGCGGCGAGGCCATCGGCCTGAAGAAGGGGCGCGGCGGCCAGACCGTCCCCGCCGATTCCCGTCAGGTGGACCGCATCCGCACCCGGCTCGGCATGGTGTTCCAGAGCTTCAACCTCTGGACCCACATGACCATCCTGGAGAACGTCATCGAGGCGCCGGTCCATGTGCTGGGCGTCCCGAAGGCGGAGGCGGTGGACCGCGCCCGCAAGCTGCTGGACAAGGTGGGCATCCTGGCCAAGGCCGAGTCCTACCCGGTGCAGCTGTCCGGCGGGCAGCAGCAGCGCGCCGCCATCGCCCGCGCGCTGGCCATGCAGCCCAAGGTGATGCTGTTCGACGAGCCGACCTCCGCGCTCGACCCCGAGCTGGTCGGCGAGGTGCTGCTGGTCATCCGCCAGCTCGCCGAGGAGGGCAACACCATGATTCTGGTGACGCACGAGATGGGCTTCGCCCGCGAGGTCGCGTCGGAGGTGGTGTTCCTCCACCAGGGCCGGATCGAGGAGCGGGGACCGCCCGACCGGGTTCTGGTCGATCCGGAATCGGACCGCGTGCGACAGTTCCTGTCGCGCCACCTGTCCGGCGGCGGCTGAATCGGTCGCGCGAAGTCGGCCCGCTCAATTCCCTTGACTGGCGCTGTAAAACCGTAAACCTCAGAGCCTGCCCGAGCATAAGAGCCATCCATAAGGGCATCAGAACAGAGGAGGTTTTCCCGTGAAGAAGATCGTTGCGGCCCTGGCGCTCGGCGCCATCGTTGCGGTCGCCGGCACCGCCGCCGAGGCCAAGGACTGGAAGAAGATCCGCATCGCCACCGAGGGCGCCTACGCCCCGTGGAACGCGACGGACCCGTCGGGCAAGCTGGTCGGCTTCGAGCCGGACCTCGCCATGGAACTCTGCAAGAAGATGAAGGCCGAGTGCGAGATCGTCGCCCAGGATTGGGACGGCATGATCCCGGCCATCCAGCAGGGCAAGTACGACGCCATCATGGCCGCGATGTCGATCACCGACGAGCGTGAGAAGGTCATCGCCTTCGCCGGCCCCTACGGCACCGAGCCGTCGATGTTCGGCACCATGAAGACCTCGCCGCTCGCCAAGGCGACCTTCCCCGGCGAGCGCTACGACCTGTCCAAGGACGACCCGAAGGCCGCCATCGCCGCCCTGGCCGACGCGCTGAAGGGCAAGACGGTCGGCGTGCAGACCTCGACCATCCAGGCGAACTTCATGGAAAAGCTTCTGCCGCAGGTCGCCGTCCGCACCTATGACAAGCTGGACAACGCCGGCATCGACATGGCCGCCGGCCGCGTCGACGCCATCTTCGGCGACCGTTCGGCGGTGGACGCCATCCTCAAGGCCGACGCCGGCAACGGCATGACCCTGTTCGGCCCGGCCTTCGCGCGCGGCGTGCTGGGCAAGGGCGTGGGCGTGGGCCTGCGCAAGGCCGACGGCGACCTGAAGGAGCTGTTCAACAAGGCCATCGCCGAGGCCAACCAGGACGGCACCATCACGAAGCTGAGCACCCAGCACTTCGGCTACGACATCTCGATCAAGTAAGGCCGCCTTCCCTCCGCGGGGCGGCGGTTTTCCGCGAGGCGCCCCCGCGGAGGCTCACGCCGGGAACCCATGCTCGAACTTCTCTCCTTCGGCCCGAACGGGTGGGGCGGCCAGCTTCTCGGCGGGGCCGCGATGACGGTCGCCGTGTCGGTGTCGGCCTTCCTCCTCGGCCTCGTCTTCGGGTCGCTCGGCGCGTCGGCGAAGCTCAGCCGCAGCCTCGCCCTCACCGGCGTGGCGGAGGTCTACACCACCGTCGTCCGCGGCGTGCCCGAACTGCTGGTCATCTATCTGCTGTTCTTCGGCGGCAGCGGCGCGGTCATGGCCGTCGGCCGGGTCTTCGGCTACGAGGGCTACATCGAGCTGAACGCCTTCTCCATCGGCGTCCTGGCGGTCGGTCTGATCTCCGGTGCCTATTCGACGGAGGTGATCCGCGGCGCGGTCCAGGCGGTGCCCCACGGCCAGATCGAGGCGGCGCGCGCCTGCGGCATGTCGCGCTGGCTGATCCTGCGCCGCATCCTGGTGCCGCAGACCCTGCGCTACGCCCTGCCGGGGCTGGGCAACGTCTGGCAGCTCACCCTGAAGGACACGGCGCTGATCTCCGTGACGGCTCTGGCCGAGATCATGCGCGTGTCGCATGTGGCGGCGGGGTCGACCCGCCAGCCGTTCCTGTTCTACACCACCGCGGCGGTGCTCTACCTCCTGCTCACCACCGTCTCCACGGTGGCGTTCGAGCGGGCGGAGCGCTACGCCAATCGCGGCGTGCGGAGGGCCTGACCCCATGAACTGGGAACTGATGTGGGACAGCGTGCCCACCCTCCTGCGCGGCGTTCCGGTGACCCTGCAGCTGGTCGGGCTGGCGCTGCTGTTCGGCGCGGGGGTGGCCTTCGCGGTGGCGCTTCTGCGGCTGTACGGCAACCGCGTGACCGAGCGGCTGATGGCCGCCTACGTCTTCGTCTTCCGCGGCACGCCGCTGCTCGTGCAGATCTTCCTGATCTATTATGGGATGGGCCAGTTCGAGCTGGTGCGCAGCAGCGTCCTGTGGATCTACCTGCGCGAGCCCTTCTGGTGCGCGATCCTGGCGCTGACGCTGAACACCGGCGCCTACACCAGCGAGATCCTGCGCGGCGCCATCCTGTCGGTGCCGCAGGGCCAGATCGAGGCGGCGCGGGCCTGCGGCATGTCGCGCACGCTGCTGTTCCGCCGGATCGTGATGCCGGTGGCGATCCGCCAGATGCTGCCGGCCTACGGCAACGAGGTGATTTTGATGGTGAAGGCCAGCTCGCTCGCCAGCACCATCACGCTGCTGGAGATCACCGGCATCGCCCGCAAGATCATCGCGCAGAGCTTCGCGGTGTTCGAGGTGTTCATCGTCGCCGGCAGCATCTATCTGCTGCTGAACTTCGTCGCCTCGCGCCTGATCCGCTACGCCGAGTGGCGCATGACCCCCTATCTGCGGGCGCGGGGATAGGCGGCTGCCCCCACCCCGGCCCTCCCCCGCTTCGCAGGGGAGGGAGATTTTGCGAAGCGGCGGCAGTTCCCTCCCCTGCGAGAGCGGGGGAGGGTTAGGGTGGGGGCGACACTTCCCCCACTCAACAGGCGTGCGAGGCGCTCATGCCCCGAACCGGCGCGACGACCGCCATCCTGGCCGCGGTCCTTTTCGGCCTCAGCACGCCGCTGGCGAAGCTGCTGGTCCACGACCTGTCCCCCTGGATGCTGGCGGGCCTGCTGTATCTCGGCTCCGGCATCGGGCTGGGATTGCTCCGTCTGCTGACAGGGTCGCGGAAGCGTGGCGAACGCGGCCTCCGCGGCGCCGAATGGCTCTGGCTGATGGCCGCCGTCGCCGCCGGAGGCGTCGCCGGTCCGGTGCTGCTGATGTTCGGCCTGACGGCGACGCCGGCATCGACCGCCTCGCTGCTGCTCAATCTGGAAGGGGTGTTCACCGCCCTGCTGGCGTGGTTCGTCTTCCGCGAGGGCGTCGACCGGCGGCTCGTCGCCGGCATGGTCGCCATCGTGGCGGGAGCGGTCGTGCTGTCCTGGGGCGGACCGGTGAGCCTTTCCGGCGGTTGGGGACCGGCGGCGGTCGCCGCCGCCTGCCTGATGTGGGCGGTGGACAACAACCTGACCCGCAAGGTGTCCCTGGCCGACCCGGCGGACATCGCCACGATCAAGGGGCTGGTGGCCGGCAGCGTCAATGTCGGGATCGCCCTGGCGCTCGGCGACGCCCTGCCCGCCGCGCCAACCGCGGCGGCGGCGATGCTGGTCGGGCTGCTCGGCTACGGCGTCAGCCTCGTGCTGTTCGTGGTCGCCCTGCGCCACATCGGCGCCGCCCGCACCGGGGCCTATTTCTCGACGGCCCCCTTCGTCGGCGGCATCGCCTCCCTGGCGATCTTCGGGGAGCCCGTGACGCTCGGGCTGGCGGCGGCGGCGGTCCTGATGGGGATCGGCGTCTGGCTGCACCTGACCGAGGACCACGACCATGAGCACGACCATGACGAGATGGAGCACGACCACCCGCACGTCCATGACGAGCACCACCGGCACCACCACGACGGCCCGCAAGATGGCCCGGTGACCGAACCGCACAGCCACCGGCATCGCCACGGGCGCCTGCGGCACCGGCACGCCCACTTTCCGGACGCCCACCACGCGCACCGGCACTGAGCGCGGTTTCGACCCCTTATCCGGACCGGCCGGACTTTTTCCCCCGTCCTGCACCAACGTAGCATGGAAAGGCCGCGTCAACCCGTCGTACCGTCAGTGCGACAGGCCGCCGCACCGTCCTGAAAACACCACGGTGTGCGGCCATGTTTCCTGACCAAGATCAAGGCGAAACCCCTCGCGCTGGGGCATCACTGAGCTTATATCGTCCGCAGCACGACCAGAGGCCCATAGGTCCTATGCATCGATTTGCAAATCCTGCCCGCTTCCAGCGCCTGTCGGCGGCGATCCTGCCCTGGACGGCGGGGGCGACCGTGATCCTGCTGATCGTCGGGCTCTACGTCGCGCTGATCGGCTCGCCCCGCGACTACCAGCAGGGCGACACCGTGCGGATCATGTACATCCATGTGCCCGCCGCCTGGATGAGCCTGTTCGTCTACGTCAACATGGCCATCGCCGCCGCCTGCGGATTGGTGTGGAAGCACCCGCTGGCCGACCTGTTCGCCAAGGCCGCCGCTCCGGTCGGCGCCGGCTTCACCTTCATCTGCCTCGTCACCGGCTCGCTGTGGGGCGCGCCGATGTGGGGGACCTGGTGGGTGTGGGACGCGCGGCTGACCAGCGTGCTGATCCTGTTCTTCCTCTATCTCGGCTACATGGCGCTGGTGAACGCCTTCGACGACCCGCAGCGCGGGACGCGGGCGGGCAACGTGCTGCTCCTCGTCGGCATCGTGAACGTGCCGATCATCAAATTCTCGGTGGACTGGTGGAACACCCTGCACCAGCCGGCCAGCGTCATCCGCATGGGCGGACCGACCATCGACGGGTCCATGCTGGTCCCGCTGCTGGTCATGGCGCTGGGCTTCACCGCCTACTTCATCACGGTGGTCCTGCTGCGCCTGCGGGCGGAGATCGTGCAACGCAAGATCCAGACGATGCGCCTGACCGAGGCGCAGGGCTGAGGCACGGGAACAGGCGGGGCCGGAGGCAAGGATGGCAGAGTTTTTCGCGATGGGCGGCTACGCCGCGTATGTCTGGTCGTCCTACGCGCTGGCGGCGCTGGTGATGGTCGGCCTGCTGGTCGCCACGCTGAAGGCGCTGCGCGGCGCCGAGACGACCCTGAAGGCGCTGGAAGGCAGCCGCCCGCCACGGCGGCGCCGGGCGCGCAACGGAGCCGCGGCGTCGCCCGCGGCGGAGGTTGGTGAAGGATGACCCGCAAGAAACGGCGCCTCTACATGCTGGGCCTCGCCCTGCTGGGCCTTGGCGCGGCCACCGCCCTGACGCTGACGGCGTTCGAGGACAACATCGTCTTCTTCTTCAGCCCCACGCAGTTGCAGACCCAGGACATCGGCGACCGCAACTTCCGCCTGGGCGGCCTCGTCGAGGAAGGCAGCGTCAGCAAGATGCCCGACGGAGTGACGACGCAGTTCCGCGTCACCGACACGGTGCACACCGTCGCCGTCAGCTACCGCGGCCAGCTTCCCGACCTGTTCCGCGAGGGCCAGGGCGTCATCACGGAAGGCCGCATGATCAACGGCGTCTTCCAGGCGCGCGAGGTGCTGGCCAAGCACGACGAGAACTACATGCCGCCAGAGGTCGCCGCCGCCCTGAAGGAGGCGGAGCACTTCAAGGCGAACTCGAAGGAGCAGAAGCCCAGCTCGTGACGCTGGCGGCTTCTCCACTCCTCCCCATTCCGTTCTTTCAGGGAGCATCGGGCCCGTGATTCCCGAACTCGGCCATTACGCGCTGGTGCTGGCGCTGTTCGTGGCGCTGGTGCAATCCGGCGTCCCCCTGGTGGGTGCCGCCACCGGCAACGCCGCCTGGATGGGCGTCGCCCGCCCCGCCGCCATCGCCCAGATGCTGCTGGTCCTGGTCGCCTACGGCGCCCTGACCTGGGCGCATGTGGTGTCGGACTTCAGCGTGTCGAACGTGGTCGCCAACAGCCACTCGATGAAGCCGATGCTCTACAAGGTGTCGGGCGTGTGGGGGAACCACGAAGGCTCGATGATGCTGTGGATCGTCATGCTGACGGTGTTCGGCGCGGCGGTCGGCATCTTCGGGCGCAACCTGCCGCCCTCGCTGAAGGCCCGCGTCATCGCCGTCCAGGGCATGATCGGCGTCGGCTTCCTGCTGTTCATCCTGATCACCTCGAACCCCTTCCTGCGCGTGGTTCCGGCGCCGCTCGACGGCAACGACCTGAACCCGCTGCTCCAGGACCCCGGACTCGCCTTCCACCCGCCCTTCCTCTACGCGGGCTATGTCGGCTTCTCCGTCGCCTTCTCCTTCGCGGTCGCCGCGCTCATCGAAGGGCGCGTCGACCCGGCTTGGGCGCGCTGGGTGCGGCCCTGGACGCTGGCCGCCTGGTCGACCCTGACCGCCGGCATCGCGCTCGGCTCCTGGTGGGCCTATTACGAGCTGGGCTGGGGCGGCTGGTGGTACTGGGACCCGGTCGAGAACGCCTCCTTCATGCCCTGGCTGGCCGGCACCGCGCTGCTGCACTCCGCCATCGTGGTGGAAAAGCGCGACGCGCTGAAGACCTGGACCATCCTGCTGGCGATCATCACCTTCTCGCTGTCGCTGATGGGCACCTTCCTGGTGCGGTCGGGCATCCTGACCTCGGTCCACGCCTTCGCGGTGGACCCGGCGCGCGGCGTCTTCATTCTGGTCCTGCTGGCGATCGCCACCGGCGGCTCGCTGCTGCTCTACTCGGTGCGGGCGCCCAGCCTGAAGACCGGCGGCCTGTTCGCCCCGGTCAGCCGCGAGGGCTCGCTGGTGCTGAACAACCTGCTGCTGTCCACCGCGACGGCGACGGTCTTCATCGGCACGCTCTACCCGCTGTTCCTCGACGTGCTCGACCTCGGCAAGGTGTCGGTCGGCCCGCCCTTCTTCAACGCCACCTTCATCCCGGTCGCCATTCCGATGGTGATCGCCATGGTGGTCGGCCCGTTCCTGGCCTGGAAGCGCGCCGACCTGCTGGGCGCCCTGAGCCGGCTGTGGACGGCGGGCGTGGCAACCGTGGCCTGCGTCGCCATCGCCGCCTACGTCACCAACGGCGGCGGCCCGCTGCTGGCTCTGGTCGGCGTCGCGCTTGCCGCCTGGGCCTTCTTCGGTTCGATCGCCGAGTTCGCGGAGCGCATCCGCCTGTTCCGCATCCCGGTGAAGGACAGCTGGAACCGCGCGGTCAACCTGCCGCGCAGCGCCTGGGGCATGACCATCGCCCACGCCTGCATGGGCATCGCCATCGCCGGCATGACCGGCACCTCGGCGTGGCAGAGCGAGACGATCAAGGCGATGAAGCCGGGCGACACCGCCACGGTCGGCGCCTACGCCGTGCATTTCGACCGCGTCGGCACGGTGCAGGGCCCGAACTACAGCGCCGAGCAGGGCGTTTTCACCGTCACCCGCAACGGCAACCACATCGCCACCCTGACGCCGCAGCGCCGCAGCTATCCGGTCACCCGCATGACGACGACCGAGGCGGCGATCCACACCACCTGGCTGTCCGACGTCTATGTGGCGTTGGGCGACCCGACGCAGAACGGCACGGCCTGGACCGTGCGGCTGTACCATCACCCGCTGGTGCCGTGGATCTGGATCGGCTCGCTGGGGATGATGCTGGGCGGGCTGGTCAGCCTGTCCGACCGCCGCTTCCGCGTCGGCGCCCCGGAGCGCCGCCGCGCCGCCAAGGGCAATCTTCAGCCCGCCGAATAAGAACGCCCGCCGAGTAAGGACACGCCTCCGATGCGCCGCCTGATCTATCTGTTGCCGCTGCTGCTGTTCGTCGGTGTCGGCGTGGCCTTCCTGCGCGGGTTCGACCGCGACCCGCGCGACATCCCCTCCGCCCTGATCGACAAGCCGGCGCCGGAATTCTCGCTGCCGCCGCTGCCGGGCCACAAGGAAGGGCTGTCCAACGCGACGCTGAAGGGCGACGTCACGCTGGTGAACGTCTTCGCCTCCTGGTGCATCCCCTGCAAGGCCGAGCACCCGATCATCACCCGGCTGGCCCGCGAGCAGGGCGTGACGGTGCGCGGCATCAACCACAAGGACAAGGCGGAGGACGCCATCGCCTGGCTGAACCGCAACGGCGACCCCTACGCCAGCATCGGTGTCGACCTGGACGGCCGCGTGTCCATCGACTGGGGGGTCTACGGCGTGCCGGAGACCTTCCTGCTCGACCGCCAGGGCCGCATCCGCTTCAAGCATGTCGGCCCCCTGACCCCGCAGGTGGTCGAGGAACAGATCCTGCCCATGGTCAAGCATCTGCGGAGCGCGTCGTGAGAGCCCTCCTTCTCGCCGTCCTTCTGGTGCTGACCCCGGTCGCCGCCTCCGCCGTCCAGCCCGACGAGGTGCTGAAGGATCCGGCGCTGGAAGGCCGCGCCCGGGAGATCAGCAAGGATCTGCGCTGCCTCGTCTGCCAGAACCAGTCGATCGACGACTCCAACGCGCCGCTCGCCCGCGACCTGCGCGTGCTGGTCCGCGAGCGGCTGACCGCCGGCGACAGCAACCAGCAGGTGCTGAGCTTCGTCACCGACCGCTACGGCGACTATGTGCTGCTGCGCCCGCCCTTCAAGGCGACGACGCTGTTCCTATGGATCGGCCCCTTCGTGATCCTGGCCATCGGCGGCGTCGCCACGGCCCTGTACCTGCGCGGGCGTAAGGGTGCCGCTGTTGCCGCGGGCGGCGACACCGCCCCGCTGACCGAGGACGAGCGGCGGCGCCTGGACGCCCTGCTCCGCAAGGACAAAGCCTGATGCTGTTCTGGATCGTCGCCGCCGCCCTGACGGCGGCCGTGGTGCTGCTGATCGTGCCGCCGCTGCTGAGGAAGCCCGAGGGCGCCGCCGAGGAGCGCGCCGCCTACGACCTGGAGGTCTACCGCGACCAGCTCGGCGAGCTGGAGCGCGACCAGGGCCGTGGCCTGATCAGCGAGGCCCAGGCCGCCGCCGCCCGCGCCGAGATCGGCCGCCGCATGCTGGCCATCGCCGACCGCGGCAAGGGTTCTGCGAAGAATGGCGCCAAGGACAAGGCCCCCGCCGCCCGCGCGCCGCGCAGCGCCATGGCGCTGGCCGCCCTGCTGGCCGTCCTGCTGCCGCTCGGCACGCTGGCCGTCTACGGCAAGCTGGGCCGCCCCGAGCTGCCGGCACAGCCGCTGGCCTCGCGCAACCTCGACCATGAGCGCGGCGGGCCGCCGAAGAACGTTCTGGCGGCGATGGACAAGCTGAAGGCCCAGCTCGCCGAGACCCCCGACGACCCGCAGGGCTGGGCCATCCTCGGCCAGGCCTACGCCAAGATGGGCCGCCTGCCCGAGGCCGCCGACGCGCTGGGCAAGGCGGTCGCCCTGGCCGGCGACGACCTGGAACTGCTCGGGAGCTATGGCGAGGTCCTGATCTCGGCCAACGGCGGCACCGTTCCGGACGAGGCCCGTAAGACCTTCGACCGCGTGCTGGCCAAGGACCCGACGGAGCCCCGCGCCCGCTTCTACGCCGCGCTGGCCCGTTTCCAGGCCGGCGACAGCAAGGACGCGCTGGAGCGCTGGGGCGCCCTGCTCGCCGAGTCCCACGCCGACGCGCCCTGGGTGCCGATCGTCCGGACGCAGATCGCGGAGGCCGCCAAGGCGCTGAACCTCGACCCGGCCAAGGTGACGCCGGAGCCCCTGCCCGCCCAGCAACCGCCGCCGGTCGCCCAGAGCGAGGGCCAGAACGAGGTCCAGCACCAGGGCCAGAACCAGGGCCAAGCGCAGGGCGAGGACCAGCAGCAGATGATCCGCGGCATGGTCGACGGGCTGGCCGCCCGGCTGGAGGCCAACCCGGACGACGTGGACGGCTGGCTGCGGCTGTCGCGCTCCTACGGCGTGATGGGCGAATCGGCCAAGGCCATCGACGCCGCCCGCAAGGCGCGGGAGCGGGCGCCCCAGCGGCCCGACGTGCTGGTCGCCTACGCCTCCGCCCTGCTGTCGGCGGAACCGCGGAGCAGCAAGCCCGGCCCGATGCCGGAGGAGGCCGTCGCCGCGCTCCGTCAGGCGCTGGCGGCCGAACCCGACAACCGCGACGCGCTCTGGCTTCTCGGCCTGAACGCCGCGGGCGTCGGCCAGACGGCGGAGGCCACCGACCTGTGGACCCGCCTGCTGGCCCAGTTCAAACCGGAGGAGCCGGAATACACGCTGATTCGCTCCCGCCTCGACTCGCTGAAGGCTGGCGGCTGAGCGTCTTTCGAATGTCCCTTGCAACCCGGCGCGCCTGAAGAGCAGGATGGCGTTGCACGCTGGGGTGGCGCGCCCGAACGGAACGCGCCACCCGCAAGCCGATCCGCCAGGGACGCGACCGATTGCCCACCCATGCGCTCACCGCCAAAGGTCCCGCCTCCGGCCCCGGCATGGCGGGGAAGCCGCTGGAGGCGGCCTTGTGGATGCTGGGGGCGGCTCTGTTCATCGCCATCGGCAACGCGATGATCCGCCACGTCAGCGGCGAGCTTCATCCCTTCGAAATCGTCTTCTTCCGCAACCTGTTCAGCCTGATGTTCATGCTGCCCTGGATCGCGGCGGTCGGGCTGGGGCGGCTGCGCACCGGGCGGGCGGGGCTCTACGCCTCGCGCTCGGCGACCAGTCTGGTGGCGATGCTGTGCTGGTTCTACAGCGTCACCCATATGCCGCTGCCCGACGCCACGGCGCTCAGCTTCACCATCCCGCTGTTCGTCACCGCCGGGGCCGCGCTGTTCCTGAACGAGACGGTGCGGGCGCGGCGCTGGGCCGCCGTTCTGGTCGGGCTGGCCGGGGTGATGATCGTCATCCGCCCCGACGACGCCACCCTGGACCCGACGATCCTGGTCATGCTCCTGCATTGCGTCGCCGCCGCCATCACCACGCTCCAGGTGCGGGCGCTGGCGACCTCGGACGGGGTGATGGTGGTGGTCGCCTACATGGGGCTGTTCCTGACCCCGATGGCGCTGGTGCCGGCG
Organism: Azospirillum brasilense; assembly: GCF_003349955.1. Classification (GTDB taxonomy): domain Bacteria; phylum Pseudomonadota; class Alphaproteobacteria; order Azospirillales; family Azospirillaceae; genus Azospirillum; species Azospirillum brasilense_B. The sequence goes on along the minus strand of NZ_QLKQ01000011.1, from coordinate 21,090 downwards.
CTGTTCGTGTGGGAGTGGCCGAGCTGGACGGCGCTCGGCTGGCTCGTCCTGCTGGGCGGCGTCCTGACCCTGGGGCAACTGGCGATGACCCGCGCCTTCAAGCTGGCGCCGGCCTCGGCGATGATGCCCTACGACTACGCCCGCCTGCCCTTCACCGCCCTGCTCGCCTGGCCGCTGTTCGGCGAGGCCATGGACCTGTGGGGCTGGGTCGGCGCCGGGGTGATCGCGGCCTCCGCGCTCTACACCGCCCATCGCGACGCCGCGCAGTCCCGCGCGGAGCGGACGGCCTCCGCCAAGGCGTGAGCCGTCAGCCGTTCCCGGCGGGCGTCATCCCGGACGCGTCATCCGGAGGGGGATTCATCCCCTGTTCCTTGCGCAGGGCGGCGCGGGCGCGGTCCTCATGCTCCGGCTTCAGGTTGCTCCGCACCGCATGGACGGCCGTGGCCAGCACCGCCGCGTCGTCCACGAAACCGACCGCGATCAGCCAGTCCGGGATCGAATCCGCGGGCAACACGAAATAGGCCAGAGCCGCCATCAGGATCGCCTTCGCCTTGAAGGGCGTCTGCGGGTCGGTCGCGCAGAAGAAGGCCGCCAACGCCTGCTCCAGGAAGGGAATGCGGTGCAGGTTGGCGCGCAGCGTGTTCCAGAAGCGGCGGCGGACGTAGCGCTCGTTCCGCTCCACGCGGACCGGGTCGATGACGGTGGGCAAGGCGGCGGCGGCTTCGGTGGGTCCGTCGGTGGCGATCGGCATGGCTTTCCCTGGGCTCCCCCTGCACCGGCCGCCCTTCCCGATGGACCGGGCGGGGCGGCCTGTTGCACAGTTGCGTGGAGTGACAACAGCGCAGACGCGCCAACGGTCCCGCCAAGGGTTCGTGTACGGCCAAAGCGTCAAGATTGATGGAGGAAACCGCCATGCCGATGAAGAAGGGCTACAAGGATCTGCTGGCCGAAGCGAACGCCCGCATCCAGGCGATCACGCCGCAGGAGGCGCTGTCCCTGCACGGCGACCCCGACGTGGTCTTCGTGGACATCCGCGACCCGCGCGAGCTGACGCGCGACGGCATGATCCCCGGCGCCTTCCCGGCCACCCGCGGCATGCTGGAATTCTGGGTGGACCCGGACAGCCCCTATCACAAGCCGGTCTTCGCGTCGGGCAAGCGCTTCGTCTTCTACTGCGCCAGCGGCTGGCGCTCGGCGCTCGCCACCGACACCGTGCAGTCGATGGGGCTGGAGAACGTCTGCCACCTCGACGGCGGCTTCAAGGGCTGGAAAGAGGCCGGGCTGCCCGTCGCCATGCCGCCCGCCATGGAACGGAAGGACAGCTGAATGGAACAGAGAGTCAGCCTGATCACGCTGGGCGTCGCCGACCTCGCGCGCAGCCGCCGCTTCTACGAGGAGGGGCTGGGCTGGACCCCCTCCCCGGTCAGCCAGGACGCCATCACCTTCTACCAGCTGGGCGGCGTCGCGCTCGCCCTGTTCGGGCGGGAGGCGCTGGCCGAGGACGCGCATCTGGCGGAATCCGGCCCGACCTCGGGCTTCGGCGGCATCACGTTGGCCCACAATCTGCGCAGCAAGGCGGAGGTGGACGCCGTGATGGCCCAGGCCGAGCGGGCCGGCGGGCGCATCCTGAAGCCGGCGCAGGACGTCTTCTGGGGCGGCTACAGCGGCTATTTCGCCGACCCGGACGGCCACCCCTGGGAGGTCGCCTGGAACCCCTTCGCCGCGCTGGGCGAGGACGGGAGCTTCAAGCTGGAGGGGTGAGCGGCACACCCAAATCCACAATCTTTGACTGAAGATAGGGTGGTGGGGTTTGTCACCATTCGGAGCAGGACACCGTCATGACAGTCATGACGGTGTCGCTCGGGAGCGAGAGTTGTAACCTTCGGGCGTAATATATTTTCGTTAAAATGTAGCTTAATATTAATATGTTTCGCCCACGATGCCATGACCTGCAACGTCAACGCATCGTGGAACGAGCCGATGTCTACGGTCAAAGCACGCCTTCTGGTTGCCCTCTCTGTCCTGTGCTTCTTTCTTTTCGCGATTGCGGCCACCGGCTGGCTGGCCTTGGGGCAGTCGCACCAAGGCATGGAGACGGTGTTCAAGGACCGCGTCGTCCCGTTGCGCGACCTGAAGGTCGTTTCCGACATGTTCGCCGTCAACATCGTCGACACCACGCACAAGGTGCGCGGCGGCGCCGAGACGTGGGAAGGCGGTCTCAAATCCATCGATGCCGCGCTCGGCGAGATCGCGACGCGCTGGTCGGCCTTCACGGCCACCTCGATGAACGCCCGCGAAAAGGAGCTGGCGAACGAGGCCGAGCGCCACATGGGCAAGGCGCGCGCCGCCGCGACCACCGCCCGCGCGCTGATGCAGGCCAAGGATCAGGCCGCGCTGGACACCTTCGCGGTGTCCACGCTCTACCCCAGCATCGACCCGGTGGCGGCCGCCGTCGGCAAGCTGGTCGACCTGCAGTTGAAGGAGGCCGAGGCGGTGTATGAGCGGACCAACGCCGCTTACGACACCTCCCGCTGGATCCTGGGGATCGCCGTGCTGCTCGGCGTGCTGGCCGCCGCCTTCGCGGTGACGACGACGCTGTTCCGCGTGGTCGGCCCGTTGCGCGCCATGGCCGAACTGATGCAGCGCCTCGCCAAGGGCGATCTCGGGATCACCGTCGACGGCACGGACCGGATGGACGAGGTCGGCACGCTCGCCCGCTCGCTGGCGGTGTTCAAGGACTCCGCCGTCGCGAACCGCCGGATGGAGGAGGAGCAGCGCCAGGAGCAGGCCCGCAAGGAGGCCCGGCAGGCGCTCGTGGAAAAATACATCGTCGGCTTCGACAGCACGGTGCACGCGACGCTGAAGATGCTGGCGTCGGCCGCCACCGAGATGCGCGCCACCGCGGAGTCCATGTCGTCCACCGCCGAGGAGACCAGCCGGCAGGCGTCCACGGTTGCCGCCGCGTCGGAGCAGGCGACCACCAACGTCCAGGCGGTCGCCGGCGCCACCGAGGAGCTGTCCGCCTCCATCACCGAGATCGGCCGCCACGTCGCGACCTCCACCACCATCGCCGGCAACGCCGTGGACGAGGCCGCCCGCACCGACCGGACGGTCCAGGGGCTGGCGGAGGCCGGTCAGAAGATCGGCGAGGTGGTCGGGCTCATCAAGGCCATCGCCGACCAGACCAACCTGCTGGCGCTCAACGCCACCATCGAGGCCGCCCGCGCCGGCGAGGCCGGCAAGGGCTTCGCCGTGGTGGCCTCGGAGGTCAAGTCGCTGGCCAACCAGACGGCCAGGGCGACCGAGGAGATCGCCACCCAGATCCAGACGATCCAGGGGGTGACCACCGAAACCGTCCGCGCCATCAAGACCATCGGCGGGACGATCGGCGAGATCAACGGCATCGCCACCACCATCGCCGCCGCGGTGGAGGAGCAGGGTGCGGCCACCGGCGAGATCGCCCGCAACGTCCAGCAGGCCGCCCACGGCACCACGGAGGTGTCGGGCAGCATCGTCCAGGTCCATCAGGCCGCGGTGGAGACCGGGTCGGCGGCTTCCCAGGTGCTGTCGTCGGCCGAGGAGCTGAGCCGGCAGGCGGAAACGCTCCGCCTGGAGGTCGAGCGCTTCCTCGTCAACATCCGGGCGGCGTGAGCGCACCACGCAGCCATTGCAGAAACGAAACGAGGGGGCCGAAGCCCCCTCGTTCCACATCCGAAACAGGTCTCGCGCTTACTTGACGTTGGCGCGGGCCATGGCGCCCAGACGCAGGCGGAGCGCGTTCAGCTTGATGAAGCCTTCCGCGTCCTTCTGGTTGTAGACGCTGTCTTCCTCGAACGTCACATAGTCCATGCGGTAGAGGCTGTTCGGCGACTTGCGGCCGACGACCGTGACGTTGCCCTTGAACAGCTTCAGGCGGACCACGCCGTTCACCGGCTCCTGGGTCTGGTCGATCAGCGCCTGGAGCGCCAGACGCTCCGGGCTGAACCAGTAGCCGCAGTAGATCAGCTCGGCGTAGCGCGGCATCAGCTCATCCTTCAGATGGCCGGCGCCGCGGTCGAGCGTGATGCTCTCCATCGCGCGGTGGGCGGCCAGCAGGATGGTGCCGCCCGGCGTCTCGTACACGCCGCGCGACTTCATGCCGACGTAGCGGTTCTCGACGAGGTCGAGGCGGCCGATGCCGTTCTCGCCGCCCAGGCGGTTCAGCTCGGTCAGCAGGGCCGCCGGGGACAGGGCCTTGCCGTCGATCGCCACGGCGTCGCCGCGCTTGAACTCGACCTCGACGTAGGTCGGGGTGTCCGGGGCCTTCTCCGGGGCGACGGAGCGGGTGTACATGTCCTCGAACGGCTCGACCCACGGGTCCTCAAGCGCCTTCCCCTCGTAGGAGATGTGCAGGAGGTTGGCGTCGGTGGAGTACGGGGCCTCGCCGCGCTTGTCCTTGGCGATCGGAATCTGGTTCTTCTCGGCGTAGTCGATCAGCCGGGTGCGGCTGTTCAGATCCCACTCGCGCCACGGGGCGATGATCTTGATGTCCGGGCGGAGCGCGTAATAGCCCAGCTCGAAGCGGACCTGGTCGTTGCCCTTGCCGGTGGCGCCATGGGCCACGGCGTCGGCGCCGACCTGGTTGGCGATCTCGATCTGGCGCTTGGCGATCAGCGGCCGGGCGATCGAGGTGCCGAGCAGGTAGGTGCCCTCATAGAGGGTGTTGGCGCGGAACATCGGGAACACGAAGTCCCGCACGAATTCCTCGCGCAGGTCGTCGATGAAGATGTTTTCCGGCTTGATGCCCAGAAGCTCGGCCTTCTTGCGCGCCGGCTCCAGCTCCTCGCCCTGGCCGAGGTCGGCGGTGAAGGTCACCACCTCGCATTGATAGGTTTCCTGGAGCCACTTCAGGATCACCGAGGTGTCGAGGCCGCCCGAATAGGCGAGCACCACTTTCTTGATCTGTTTGCCGGACGCACCGCTCATGGGACTACTCACGCGGGTGGGGAAAAATATCGGTGCCGGACAGTAGCCCTACGACCGGTGCGAATCAATCGGTCCCGCTCGGTCCGCCCCAGCAACGACACTTGAAGTCCCCTCTCCCCTCTGGGGAGAGGGTTAGGGTGAGGGGGTTGCGCGTGGCGCCACGTCCGGCACAAGCCCATCCCCCTCACCGGCCCTTCGGGCCACCCTCTCCCCGGAGGGGAGAGGGTTGGAGCACTCAATCCGTCCCGGCGTCGGCCGCAACGGTGCTCTCCGCGGCGGGGCGGGCGGGCGCCCGGTCCACGAAGGGCCAGCGGATGTAGGCGTAGAGCCACATCGCCAGGATGTCCGCCCCGTTGATCAGCAGGACCAGCGCCCACAGCGGGCTGCGCCCGCCCTTGGCCAGCACCCAGCCGCCGAAGATCAGCTTCAGCATCAGCAGGATCGCCATGACGAGGTTGGCGGTCCACGGGTCGGTGGACATGATCGCCGCCCAGGGCTGCCAGTAGACGGCGTTGAGCAGGGCGACGACGGAGTCGAGCATCTCCATCACGCGGCCCTCCGCGCCTTGCGCGGACGCGCCGGCCCGTCGACCAGGACGCGCGCCGGCCAGCGCCGCATCGTCAGCAGCCCCAGCACGCCGACCAGCCCGATCACCGGCACGAAGATCACCAGCGCCCACCAGGGCGAGAAGCCCGCCCGGCGGAAGATGCGCATCAGCGGCCAGACCGCCGCCGCGTTGAACAGGAACAGGATCAGGCCGGGATCGACGGCGAACTCAGGCACGGAGCACTCCCAGGGATGGTTCCGGCCTTATCCGGCCAGCGCCGCGTCCTTCTCGGCCAGCACCTTCTCGATGGCGGCGCGGTCGGCGGCGGACAGGCGGACGGACGCGCTCTTCAACTGGCCGCAGGCGGCCATGATGTCCTCGCCGCGGGTGGTGCGGACGGGGCTGGCGTAGCCGGCGTTGTTGACGATGTCGCCGAAGACCTGGATCGCCCGGTCGGTCGAACGCTCGTAGGGGGCGCCCGGCCAGGGGTTGAAGGGGATCAGGTTGATCTTCGACGGGATGCCCTCCAGCAACTTGACCAGGGCGCGGGCGTCCGCCGGGCTGTCGTTGACGCCCTTCAGCATCACGTATTCGAAGGTGATGCGCCGCGCGTTGTTCAGGCCGGGGTAATTGCGGCAGGCGTCCATCAGCTCCTTCAACGGGTATTTCCGGTTGATGGGCATGATGATGTCGCGCAGCTCGTCGGTCACGGCGTGCAGGCTGACGGCGAGGTTGACGTTCAGCTCCTCGCCGCAGCGCTTCATGGCCGGGACGACGCCGGAGGTCGAGAGCGTGATGCGGCGCTTCGAGATCGAGATCCCGTCGCCGTCCATGACGATCTTCAGCGCCTTGGCGACGTTCTCGTAGTTAAAGAGCGGCTCCCCCATCCCCATCATGACGATGTTGGAGATCATCCGCCCGTCCGGCGGCGCCGGCCATTCGCCGAGCGCGTCGCGGGCCAGCATGACCTGCGCCACGATCTCCGAGGCGTCGAGGTTGCGCACCAGACGCTGCGTGCCGGTGTGGCAGAAGCGGCAGGTCAGCGTGCAGCCGACCTGCGAGGAGACGCAGAGCGTGCCGCGGTCCTCCTCGGGGATGTGGACGCTCTCCACCTCCTGCCCGTCGGGCATCCGCAGCAGCCACTTGCGCGTTCCGTCCACCGACTTCAGGTCGCGCACGACCGTCGGGCGGGCCACGGCGTAGCTCTCGGCCAGCTTCTCGCGCACCGGCTTGGCGAGCGTGGTCATCACCGCGAAGTCGGTCGCTCCGCGGTGGTAGATCCAGTGCCAGAGCTGGCGGGCCCGGAATTTCTCCAGGCCGACGGACAGCATTTCGGCTTCCAGCTCGTCGCGGGACAGGCCAACAAGGTTCTTGCGCCCGTCGGCGTCAACAGCCGGCAGGGCAAAGGCAGCAGCGTGATTGGAGGCGCTCATGGCCCCCTAAATAGGGCCACGAGCGTCCGGAGTCAAAAGACGAAACGAGGAGCGACCAAGTGAAAAGAGCAGCGCTGCTCAGCGCTTCACGCCGCAGGCCTGGTTGATCGCGTCGTAAGCCTGGGCGAAGCCGTCGGTGCTGTAGGTGTCGGTGGTCTTCGTGCCGCGGCCCGAAACACCCTTCACCACCATGGACTTGCCTTTGGCGTCGCGCATCGCGGCGGTGACCGCCTTGTCGGTGTCGGCGTCGCGCGCCCAGGCGGTCTCGCCGTCGGTGAACAGCTTGAAGGACTTGCCGGCCACGTCCACCGTCGACTCGCTGTCCTTCTTGAGGGGATAGCCGACGATGAAGCTCACGACGTCCAGCGCCTTTTCCGCCGGGCGGTGGGTGACCAGCACGTGGATGTCACCGCGCTTGGCCGCCGCGGGCTCCTTCTTCTTGGGCTGGCTGGAGATGTAGCAGACCTTGTGCCCGCCCTCGTCGAAGGCAAAGGCGTTCCAGTCCTTGAAGGTCCCCAGCAAACGCGGGTCGGCGGCGGCCGCCGTGTTGACCGTGGCGACGGCAAGCGTGGCGGCGAGGATCGGACCGGCCAGAAGCAGAGCGGCGCCGGCGGTGCGACGGATGGTGCGGATGGGCAACATCGGTTGGCGAAGGCTCGAATGGTTTCGCGGACGGGTTCGGGAGTGGGGCGGACCCTACCCCAATTCGGAGCGGCTTTCCAGGGCCGCCGCCCCGTCCCGGCGGCAAAGTCACGGGTTGTCCCAAAGGCCGGTCCTGCAATCGATCGCTCGATTTCGCATCGAAAGCCGGTGATCCGGTGGAGCGCCGGGTGCGTAGAAGGCCCATCGAACCCCGATCCAACACCGGACCGAACGCCGCAGCACGCCCATGACACCCTTGGCCGCAAGATCCCATGACGGTGCCCAGGAGGCGGAGAAGCGCCAAACACGCTTTGCAGCGGGGCGCTCCGCGCACCATGTGTTGCGGGGCTTGCCTGCGAACGCGGAGCCCATGCGCGCGGAAACGGCGCTCCCGAAGACGTGCCCGAAGAAGACGTGCCCGAAGAAGACGTGCCCGAAGACGTGGATGCAGGATCTCGGTTCCCCAGCCGCCGGCGCCGACCGGACCTTCGAAGAGCTGCTGACCGCGGTCGGGCGGAACCGCGACCGCGCGGCCTTCGCGGCCCTGTTCGGCCATTTCGCCCCGCGGCTGAAGGCCTATCTGCGCCGCCAGGGCTGTGACGCGGGTGGTGCGGAGGAGTTGGTGCAGGACGTGATGCTGTTGGTGTGGCGCCGCGCGGAGACCTATGACCCGAGCCAGGCATCCGCCGCGACCTGGATGTTCACCATCGCCCGCAACCGGCGGATCGACGCGCTGCGGCGGGAGCAGCGGCCCGAGATCGACCCCGCCGACCCCACCCTGGTGCCCGACCCGGTGGAAAGCGCCGACGATGGGGTGGCGGCGCGCGAGACCGCCGGACGCCTGCGGGCCGCGCTGAGGACCCTGCCGCCGGAACAGGCCGACCTGCTGCGTCTGGCCTATTTCGAAGACAAGCCGCACAGCCTGATCTCCGCCGAACAGGGCATTCCGCTGGGCACCGTCAAGTCGCGCCTGCGGCTGGCCATGGAACGGCTGCGCAAGGCCATGAGGGACTCCCGATGACCGTGCCCACCCACCATCCCGGCGACACCCTGCTGATCGACTATGCCGGCGGCGCTCTGGGCGAGGCGGCGTCGCTGATCGTGGCAACCCATCTGGCGCTGTGCCCCTGCTGCCGCCTGAACGTCGCCGAGATGGAGGCGGTCGGCGGCGCCCTGCTGGAGAGCATCGAGCCGGAGGAGGTCGACCCCGCCTGCCTGGAGACGGTGCTGGCCCGGCTGGACGACCTGCCGCCCCTGCCCCGCGTGCCCCGGCCGAAGCTGGTCTGCCAGCCGGCCGAGGTGCCGCTGCTGCCCGAACCGCTGCGCCGCTATGTCGGCGGCGACCTGTCGCGCCTGCCCTGGAAGCGGCTGATGCGCGGCATGGACTGCTACGACATCCCGCTGGGGTCCGGCTCCGGCTACGACTCGGCACGCCGTGGCAAGGCCCGGCTGATGCGGCTGGCGAGCGGCGTCGGGCCGCCCCACCACACCCACCGCGGGATCGAGTTGACGCTGGTTCTGGACGGCGGCTTCACCGACGATCTCGGCCAGTTCGCCCGCGGCGACCTGTCCGTCGCCGACGACTCCGTGCGCCACCGCCCGGTGGCCGACGAGGAGGGCTGCCTGTGCCTGGCGGTGACCGACGCGCCGCTTCGTTTCACCGGCGCGCTGGGGCTGATCCTCAACCCGTTTGTCAAGTTTTGATGGGCGTGACGTTCTGACCCGGGTCACTCGTCGTCGCGGACGGTATCAGTCATCGTCACGGACGATCACCGGCTTCTGGATGCCGCGCATGCGGCGGCGGCGCTCCGGGTTGCGCATGATCTGGCGGCCGTGCTGGTGATCGCGCAGCGGCTCGGTCGGGCCGCCGACTCGCACCGGGCGCTCGGCGAAGCGGCCCAGGCTGATCATCCGGTCGTACATCACCAGGGCGCCGGCCACCCCGACGTTGATGCAGAACTTCATCGGGATCTTCACCGTGAAGTCGCAGCGCTCCAGCAGCGGTTCGGACAGGCTGCCGCGCTCCGGCCCCAGCACATAGGCGGCGCGCGTCGGATGGCGGAAGCTGGGCAGCTCCACCGCGTCCTCGGTCAGCTCCACGCCCACGAGCTGGCAATCCTTGGGCAGCGCCAGATCGGCCACCCGGTCGTAGACGTACAGCGGCAGATGCTCCGACGCGCCGGAGGTGTCGACGATGTGCGCCTCGTGCAGGTCGGGTTCCGGGTCGATGGCGAAGAAGAAGGAAGCGCCGAAGGCGTGGGCGGAGCGCATCAGGTTGCCGACGTTGCCCGGCTTGCTGATCCGCTCCACCCCGATGGCGAAATATCCACGCATGGCTTGCACAATCACTCGTAGTTTCGGCCCGCACACACCGAGAATCAGCCGCGAATCGGCCATGATCCGGCGGGTCCGACGGTGCGACACCTTGCCTCGCGCCCCGGACAGAGGCAAGCTCTCCACCCATGAGCCACGACCATTCCTCCTGCTGCGGCGGCCACGGTGACCACCACGGCCACGCCGACCATAACCACCCCGCCGAGGGTCACGCCGACCTGTCCGGACCGCCGGAGGCGCCGATCCTCGTCGAGGTGACGCGCGGCGGCATGGTGGAATCCGTCCATCGCGGGCGCGCCTGCATCGTCGACTCCGACGGGCGTGTGCTGGCCCAATGGGGCGACATCCAGGCGCCGGTCTACCCGCGCTCCGCCATCAAGGCGATCCAGGCGATCCCGCTGGTCGAGACGGGCGCGCTCGACGCCTACGAGCTGGGCGACCAGGAGCTGGCTCTGGCCTGCTCCTCCCACCACGGGGAGATCCGCCACACCCGCATCGCGGAGGCCTGGATCAAGCGCATCGGCCTGACCGTGGGCGATTACGAGTGCGGGGCGCATCTGCCCACCGACACCGAGACCGCCCACGAGATGATCCGCAACGGCGAGACGCCGACCGCCCTCCACAACAACTGCTCCGGCAAGCATGCCGGCTTCCTGACCACCGCCCTGCACAAGGGCGAGCCGACCAAGGGCTATGTCCGCTTCGACCACCCGGTGCAGCAGCGCATCCTGGGCGTGATGGAGCAGATGACCGGCCAGGACCTGTCGCAGGCCCCTTGGGGCGTCGACGGCTGCGCCATCCCGACCATCGGCATCCCGCTGGGGGCCATCGCCTACGCCATGGCCCGCATCGGCGACCCCAAGGACCTGCCCGATTCCCGCGCCGAGGCGGTGGCCCGCATCCGCCGCGCCTGGCGGTCGCACCCGCACCTGATCGCCGGCAAGGACAGCTTCGACACCGGCATGATGCAGGCGGCGGGCGGTCTGGTGCTGGTCAAGGGCGGAGCCGAAGGCGTGGGCTGCGCCGTCCTGCCCAAGCAGGGCCTGGGCATCGCCCTGAAGATCGACGACGGCACCCCGCGCGCCCGCGAGGTCGCCCTGGCCGCCCTGATCCGCGCCACCAAGGTCCTGTCCGACGAGCAGTGGGCGCGGGCCGGCCAGCTCATTCACCAGCCGGTGATCAACCGCAACGGCCTGGAGGTCGGCGTGGTCCGCCCGGCGGAGGGCTGAAGGTCCGCAAGCGCGATCAAGCCGCCCTCGGCTAGGGTGCCGGGCATGGAGGAGCCATGACCAAGCCCGACACCCTGCTGGACTACGGCCGCCGCATCGCGCGCGTCGTCGATCACATCGCCGCCCATCTGGACGAGACGCTGGAGCTGGAGCGGCTGGCCGCCGTCGCCTGCTTCTCGCCCTACCACTTCCACCGCATCTACCGCGCCATGGCGGGAGAAACGGTGGCGGACACGCTGCGGCGGCTGCGCCTGCACCGGGCCGCAGGCGACCTCGTGAAGGGCGGAGACGGCATGGCGCAGGTCGCACGGCGCGCCGGCTACGGCAGCGTGGAGGCGTTCACCCGCGCCTTCGGGCAGGTCTACGGCCTGAGCCCCGGCGCCTACCGGCGGCAAGGCCGCCTGGTTCCTCCATCCGACCAACCACCGGACGAGGAGCGAAGCATGCACGACGTCACCATCCGCGACCTCCCGCCGCTGCGCCTTGCGGCCATGGCCCACAGCGGCCCCTACATGGACATCGGCACGGCCTTTGAACGGCTGTACGCCTGGGCCGCCGCCCGCGGGCTGATGGGACCGCGGGTGCGCGCCTTTGCGGTCTATTACGACGACCCGGAATCCGTCCCCGCCGACCGACTCCGCTCCGAAGCGGCCTTGATGCTCGACGGACCGATCCCCGAGGACGGCGCCGTCCATCCCTTGGAGGTCGCCGGCGGCCGGCACGCCGTTCTGATCCACAAGGGTCCCTACGCGGAGCTGGAACGCCCCTACCGCTGGCTCTACCGCGACTGGCTGCCGTCGAGCGGCCACGCGCCGGCCGACCGCCCTTGCGTCGAGGAATATCTGAACAATCCCCGCACCCTTCCCCCCGAGGAGTGGCTGACGGAAATCCGGTTGCCTTTGGCGTGAGAGCAGGCGGAGGGGAGGCGTTCCTCCCCTCCCCATCCCCCAAGCCCGTTCCATTGATGCTATGGTCCGGCACCCGTCCACCTGACCGGTTGCCCGATCCATGAGCATCGACACCCTGCGCGCCCAGTACGAAGCCTTCCCCTATCCCGCGCGCAACCCCGCCGACGAGAAAAAGCGCCTGATCACCGGATCGCCCAGCCATCTGGACGAGGTGAACCACAACGTCTTCGGCGGGCGCCTCGACCACGCCAGCCCCCTCAGGGTGCTGGTGGCCGGCGGCGGCACCGGCGACGGGACGATCATGATCGCCCAGCAACTGGCCGACGCCGGCAATCCGGGCCGCGTCACCTATCTCGACCTCTCCGACGCCGCGCGGGACATCGCCGAGGCGCGGGCCACGGCGCGCGGACTGACCAACATCGACTTCCGCCGCGGCTCGCTGCTCGACCTCGGCGGGTTGTTGGAGGAGGGGGGCCCGTTCGACTACATCGACTGCTGCGGCGTGCTGCACCATCTGGACGAGCCGGCGGCGGGCGTCCGCTCGCTGGCCGGGGCGCTGAAGCCGGGCGGCGGGATCGGGCTGATGGTCTACGCGCCGTACGGGCGCACCGGCGTCTATCCCATGCAGGCGGCGCTGCGCACCATCGCGGCGGACCTGCCGCCGAAGGAGCAGGTGGCGCTGGCCCGCCGGCTGATCGAACGCCTGCCGACGTCCAACTGGCTGCTGCGCAACCCCTTCATCAACGACCACAAACAGGCCGACGCCGACCTCTACGATCTGCTGCTGCATTCCTGCGACCGGCCCTTCACCGTGCCGGAGTTGGCGGAGCTGGCCGCGGCGGGCGGTCTGGCCATCGCCGCGCTGGTCGACCCGTACCGTTACGACCCCGCCGTCTGGGTGAAGGACCCCCGCCTGCTGAAGCGGCTGGACGGGCTGTCCCGGCTGGAGCGCGCCGCCTGGGCCGAGCAGGTCACCGGCAGCATGACCAAGCACATCGCCTATCTCGTCCGTCCCGAGGACGCCGAGGGCGCCATCGCCCGCCCGGACGGGCCGGAGGTGGTCCCGGTGCTGCGCGACCTCGACGGCGCCGCGGTGGCCAAGGGGCTGCCCCCCGGCGGCGTGCTGGAGGCCGAGCTGATGGGGGCCGTCGTCCCCCTGCCCCTGCCCCGTCTGGCCGGGCCGATCCTGGCGCGGGTGGACGGGCGGACCAGCCTGGGCGCCATCCATCAGGCGGTGGCGGAAAAGGCCGGGCCGCTGGCCTGGGACGCCTTCCTGGCGCAGTTCGCGCAGCTTTTCACGGCGCTGAACGGCGTCGGCAAGATGTATCTGCGCCGCTGAGCGCGTCACGGCCTCCGACGACGGGGCCCCAACATGAAAAATCCGCCGCCGGGAGGCCCCGGCGGCGGAAGTTCATGGAGGAAACAACCAGGCTGCAAAGGGTGCTTAGTGGATGCTCTCGCCGTGCAGGGCGAGGTCCAGGCCGTCACGCTCGACGTCCTCGTCCACGCGCAGGCCGATCACCACGTCCACAACCTTCAGCAGGATGAAGGAGCCGATGGCGGTGTACGCGATGGTGGCGAGGATGCCGTAGACCTGCGTCCAGATCTGGCCGATGTTGCCTTCCAGGGCGCCGGCGGTGCCGCCGATGGCTTCCTGGGCGAAGACGCCGGTCAGGATGGCGCCGACGATGCCGCCCACGCCGTGCACGCCGAAGGCGTCCAGCGAGTCGTCATAGCCGAGAGAGCGCTTCAGGCCGGTGGCGCCCCAGTAGCAGATCACGCCGGAGGTGAGACCGATCACCAGCGCGCCGGTCGGGCCGACGAAGCCGGCGGCCGGGGTGATGGCGACCAGACCGCCGACCGCACCGGAGATGATGCCGAGGATCGACGGCTTGCCCTTGGCGGCCCATTCGACCAGCATCCACGCCATGGCGGCGGCGGCGGCGGCGATCTGCGTGACCAGCATGGCCATGCCCGCACGGCCATCGGCGGCGACCGCCGAGCCGGCGTTGAAGCCGAACCAGCCGACCCACAGCAGCGAGGCGCCGATCAGGCTGAGCACGAGGTTGTGCGGGGCGAAGTTCTCGTTCGGGTAGCCCTTGCGCTTGCCCAGGACGATGGCGGCGACGAGACCGGCCACGCCCGCGTTGATGTGCACCACGGTGCCGCCGGCGTAGTCGAGCACGCCGTCACCGCCCAGGAAGCCGCCCGGACCCCAGACCCAGTGGGTGATCGGCGCGTAGATCAGCACCGACCAGAGGGCCGTGAAGATCAGCATGGAGGAGAACTTCATGCGGTCGGCGAAGGCGCCGGCGATCAGGGCCGGGGTGATGATCGCGAAGGTCATCTGGAAGACGACGAACAGCGTCTCCGGAATGGTGCCCTGCAGGCTGTCGACGGCGATGCCCGACAGCATGAACTTCGACAGCGAACCGAAATACGGGGTGCCCTCGGTGAAGGCGATGCTGTAGCCGACGGCGAACCACAGGATGGACACCATGCAGCAGATCGCGAAGCTCTGCATCACCGTGGCCAGCACGTTCATCTTGCGGACCATGCCGCCGTAGAAGAGAGCCAGGCCGGGGATGGTCATCAGCAGGACCAGCGCGGTGGACATCAGCATCCACGCCGTGTCGCCGCTGTTCAGGGTCGGCGCGGCGGCGGCCGCATCCTGGGCCAGGGCGGCGGCGGGCAGACCGGCCAAGCCCAGAATCGCCGCCATCATCGGCGCGGCGGAATGGAAGAGACGGCTCATCGAGGCTCCTCTTTATCGAATGCTTCTGGCCCGTTTCGCCCCGTCCCCGGTACAGACGGGGCGGCGGGAGGGGGCCGTGTGACGTCGATTTGCTTTCAAGAAGCGTGCCAACCCAAAAGGGCTAGGAATCGCGGTGGTTGCGGCCTTTCGGATGACCGCAAAGCAGCATAGGACCCGAGTCGCCACACTGGCTTGCTCAGAAATTGAGCAGAAAATCGGACCACCCAAAGCCTTGCGCCACAGCGTGATTCGCCCATGGATTGCAGGTTGCCTGCCCCCTGTTGAGGCGTCGCGCGCTCGTTTCCCGCGCGCTTGCCTGCTTTTTGCGCACAATGATGCGTCTGAATTCCGCACAACCGTTGGGCAGCCCCTTCTATTTCCGGCCTGTTCCCCTCGGCCTATTGGCCCGCCCCGGTGAAATGTGGCACGGTCACGATCTCAACCGGTGGAGCCGGACGGGGATGGGGACAAGCGGTCCCCGCCCACAGGGGTCCGCCGGTCGCTTCCGGATGGCCGACAGCAAAAAAGAGAACCGAAAGGGGAGACACATGCTCGACAAACGGGATCTGCGGCTGGCGCCGCGCCGCGCCGTGGCCCTCGTCCTGGCTGGCGGCCGGGGCAGCCGGCTGAAGCAGCTGACCGACCGTCGCGCCAAGCCAGCCACCTATTTCGGGGGCAAGTTCCGGATCATCGACTTCGCCCTGTCAAACTGCATCAATTCGGGCTTCCGCCGCATCGGCGTGCTGACGCAGTACAAGTCGCACAGCCTGCTGCGCCACCTGCAGCGCGGCTGGAACTTCTTCCGCGGCGAGATGAACGAGTTCTGCGACCTGCTGCCGGCCCAGCAGCGCATCAGCGAGACCGCCTGGTACCAGGGCACCGCCGACGCGGTGTACCAGAACCTGGACATCCTGCGCGACCACGAGCCGGAATACATCCTGATCCTGGCCGGCGACCACATCTACAAGATGGATTACGGCGCGCTGCTGCTCGACCACATCGCCAAGAAGGCCGACGTGACGATCCCCTGCATCCAGGTGCCGCGCCCCCAGGCGACCGGCTTCGGCGTCATGCATGTGGACGAGACGCAGCGCGTCATCGACTTCGTCGAGAAGCCCGCCGACCCGCCGCCGATGCCGGGCAACCCGGACAAGTCGCTGGCCAGCATGGGCATCTACGTCTTCAACGCGCAGTTCCTCTACGACCAGCTGGAGCGCGACTTCAACGACCCCGGCTCGTCGCGCGACTTCGGCAAGGACATCATCCCCCATCTGGTGACCAGCGGGGCGCGGGTGATGGCCCACGACTTCGCCGATTCCGCCATCCTGAACGGTTACGAGTCCGAGCCCTACTGGCGCGACGTCGGCACCATCGACGCCTATTGGGAGGCCAACCTCGACCTCTGCCACGTCACGCCGCAGCTCAACATGTATGACCGCGAGTGGCCGATCTTCACCTACCAGGAGCAGCTTCCCCCGGCGAAGTTCGTCTTCGACGACGAGAACCGGCGCGGCATGGCGGTGGACAGCCTGGTGTCGGGCGGCTGCATCATCTCCGGCTCGCTGGTGAAGAACTCGCTGCTGTTCAGCGAGGTGCGCGTCAACTCCTTCAGCGAGCTGCACCAGGCGGTGGTCCTGCCGGACGTCGACATCGGCCGCCACTGCCGCCTGACCAAGGTGGTGATCGACCGCGGCGTGGTGATCCCCGAGGGGCTGGTCGTCGGCGAGGACCCGGAGCTGGACGCCAAGCGCTTCCACCGCAGCGAGGGCGGCGTCTGCCTGATCACCCAGGACATGATCGACCGCCTGCCCAAGGACTGACGAT
Organism: Azospirillum brasilense; assembly: GCF_003349955.1. Lineage (GTDB taxonomy): Bacteria > Pseudomonadota > Alphaproteobacteria > Azospirillales > Azospirillaceae > Azospirillum > Azospirillum brasilense_B. The sequence continues at coordinate 4,453 of NZ_QLKQ01000011.1, read as the reverse complement.
AAATCCCCTCTCCCCTCCGCTCACGCGCAAACGAAGTTTGCGCTGACGCGACAGGCGGACCTTTGGTCCGCCGAAAGCGGGGAGGGGGTTAGGGTGAGGGGGGCCTGCGCCGCCTGCGCGTCCGGTCCCTCGACATCCCCCTCACCCCGCCCCTCTCCCCAGAGGGGAGAGGGAGATGAAGCAAGACCAAGAAGAAACCGAAAGACCCCGCCTCCATGCGCGTCCTGTTCGTCACGCCGGAATGCTACCCCCTGGTGAAGACCGGCGGGCTGGCCGATGTCTCCGCCGCCCTGCCCCCCGCCCTGAACCGCGCCGGAGCCGAGGTCCGCCTGCTGCTGCCCGGCTATCCGGCGGTGCTGAACGGGCTGACCGACCTGCAGCCGGTCGGCAAGCCCCTGACCGATCTGCCCGGCGGCGCCCCGGCGACCTTGCGGATCGGACGGATGCCGGACGGGGTGCTGGCCTATGTGCTGGACGCGCCGGCGCTCTACGACCGCCCCGGCAACCCCTATCTGGGGCCGGACGGCAAGGACTGGCCGGACAACGCGGAGCGCTTCGCCGCCCTGTCCTGGTGCGCGGCGGGCTTCGCGGCGGAGGACGGCCTCGACCCGTGGTGGCGTCCCGACGTGCTGCACGGGCACGACTGGCAGACCGGCCTGATCCCGGCCTATCTGGAGCTGCGCCCCGACCGCTTCGCCGGGCCGTTCCGGCCGGGCACGGTGACGACGATCCACAACATCGCCTACCAGGGCCTGTTCGGCGCCTGGATGATGAGCGACCTCGGCCTGCCGTCGGCCGCCTTCCGGATCGACGGGGTGGAGTATTACGGCGGCGTCGGCTTCCTCAAAGCCGGCTGCTTCTACTCCGACCGCCTGACCACGGTCAGCCCGACCTACGCCCACGAGATCCAGACGGCGGAGCACGGTTCGGGCCTGGAAGGGCTGCTCGCCACGCGGGCCGAGGCGCTGACCGGCATCCTCAACGGCGTGGACTACGACATCTGGGACCCCGCGACCGACCCGCACATCGCCGCCCGCTACGGTGCCGCGGACCTCGGCGGCAAAGACCTGTGCAAGGCCGATCTCCAGGCGACCTTCGGCCTGGACCGCCGGGCGGACGCTCCGCTGGCCGCGGTGGTCAGCCGCCTGACCGGTCACAAGGGGCTGGATCTGGTGCTGGAGGCGGCGTCGCAGTGGATCGCCTGGGGCGGCCAGCTCGCCGTTCTCGGCAACGGCGAACCGGCGCTGGAGGCCGGCTTCCGCCATCTCGCCACGTGGTACCCGAAGTCGGTCGGCGTGCGCATCGGCTACGACGAGGCGCTGTCCCACCGCATCCAGGCCGGCGCCGACCTGTTCCTGGTGCCTTCGCGGTCGGAGCCCTGCGGCCTGACCCAGATGTACGCTCTGAAGTACGGCACCCTGCCGCTGGTCCGCCGCACCGGGGGCTTGGCCGACACCATCGTGGACGCCAACCCGGCGGCGGTGAACGACGGCAGCGCGACGGGCTTCCAGTTCGTCAACGCCAACGCCCAGGAACTGACCTGGGCGCTGCGCCGCGCCGCCGCCCTCTACCGCAAGCCGGAGCGCTGGCACGTCCTGCAGCAGCACGCGATGACCCGCGACTTCGGCTGGCACGGCCCGGCGGAGGATTACATGGAGCTATACCGCGCGGTGGCGCCGGTGTTGGTGGCGTAAGCGCGCGCGGGGCCGCCCCCCGCGTTTCCCGCGAAAGGAGTGGAACGGGGATGGGGCCTTTCCATAGGGCCTGTCCACGCCGCCATTGCGCGCATCGTCCGTCCGCCCTATGTTCCGCCCCAAACCAGGGCTCCGGGCACCGATGACTGACCTTTCGCACATCCGCAATTTCTCGATCATCGCGCACATCGACCACGGCAAGTCGACCCTTGCCGACCGTCTGATCCAGCAGTGCGGCGGCCTCGATTCGCGCGAGATGCGCGAACAGGTGCTCGACAGCATGGACATCGAGCGCGAGCGCGGCATCACCATCAAGGCGCAGACCGTCCGCCTGCTCTACAAGGCCAAGGACGGGCAGCAGTACACGCTGAACCTGATGGACACGCCGGGCCACGTCGACTTCGCCTACGAGGTCAGCCGCAGCCTCGCCGCCTGCGAGGGCTCGATCCTGGTGGTGGACGCCTCGCAGGGGGTGGAGGCGCAGACGCTCGCCAACGTCTATCAGGCGATCGACAACAACCACGAGATCATCCCGGTCCTCAACAAGATCGATCTGCCGGCGGCGGAGCCCGACCGCGTGAAGCAGCAGATCGAGGACGTGATCGGCCTGGACGCCACCGACGCCGTGGAAATCTCGGCCAAGACCGGCCTGAACATCGACGCCGTGCTGGAAGCCGTGGTGCAGCGCCTGCCCGCGCCCAAGGGCAACGCCGACGGCGAGTTGAAGGCCCTGCTGGTCGATTCCTGGTACGACCCGTATCTCGGCGTGGTCATCCTGGTGCGCGTGGTGGACGGGCGGCTGAAGGTCGGCCAGAAGGTCCGCTTCATGTCCACCGGCAGCGCCCACGAGGTCGACCGCGTCGGCGTCTTCACCCCGAAGGCGCTGCTGACCGGCGAGCTGGGGCCGGGCGAGATGGGCTTCATCACCGCCGCCATCAAGGACATCACGCTGACCAAGGTCGGCGACACCATCACCGAGGACCGCCGCCCGGCGGCGGAGCCGCTGGCCGGCTTCAAGCCCTCCATCCCTGTGGTGTGGTGCGGCCTGTTCCCGGTGGACGCCGCCGACTTCGAGCGGCTGCGCGATTCCTTGGGCAAGCTGAAGCTGAACGACGCCAGCTTCCATTACGAGGCCGAGACGTCGGCGGCGCTGGGCTTCGGCTTCCGCTGCGGCTTCCTCGGCCTGCTGCATCTGGAGATCATCCAGGAGCGGCTGGAGCGCGAGTTCAACCTGGACCTGATCACCACGGCGCCGTCGGTGGTCTACAAGCTGTACATGACCGACGGCACGGTGATGGATCTGCACAACCCGGCCGACATGCCGGACGTGATGAAGATCGACCGCATCGACGAGCCGTGGATCAAGGCCACCATCATGCTGCCCGACGAGTATCTGGGCGGCATCCTCCAGCTCTGCACCGAGCGGCGCGGCCAGCAGATCGAGCTGACCTACGCCGGCGCCCGCGCCATGCTGGTCTACCGGCTGCCGCTGAACGAGGTGGTCTTCGACTTCTACGACCGTCTGAAGTCGATCAGCCGCGGCTACGCCAGCTTCGACTACCAGATGGACAGCTACGAGGAAGGCGACCTCGTGAAGATGTCGATCCTGGTGAACGCCGAGCCGGTGGACGCCCTGTCGATGATCGTCCACCGCTCCCAGTCGGAGCGGCGCGGCCGCCAGCTCTGCGAGCGGCTGAAGGAGCTGATCCCGCGCCAGCTCTTCAAGATCGCCGTCCAGGCGGCCATCGGCGGCAAGATCATCGCCCGCGAGAGCATCGGCGCGCTGCGCAAGGACGTGACGGCCAAGTGCTACGGCGGCGACATCAGCCGCAAGCGCAAGCTGCTGGACAAGCAGAAGGAAGGCAAGAAGCGCATGCGGCAGTTCGGCCAGGTCGAAATCCCGCAGAGCGCCTTCATCGCCGCCCTCAAGATGGGCGACGAATAAGCGCCGGTCTCGCGGTGATGTGATGGAAAGCGGGTCCGGCAAGGCCCGCTTTCTTTTTGTCCGCCCGGCGCAGCAGCCCAGAGCCCACAAAAAGTCGAATGACTCCCCGCATGGAATCGCCTATCACCCGGACAGGCTTCCAAACGGATGATGTCCCGTGACGCGCACTGTCATGTTTGGCCTGCCAGCCGCGGCCCTGGTCGTCGGCATCCTCGCAGGCTGCACCCCGAACTACTCCCCGAACACCTACGCCGCCACCGCGACCCAGCAGGCGAACAAGGTGGAGCGGGCGGTCGTCATCGGATTCCGTCAGGTCAAGATCAGCACCAGCGGCACCGTCGGCGCCGTCACCGGCGGGGCCGCGGGCGGCGTGCTCGGCTCGCAGTCCGGCACCTTCGGCATCAACTCGGCGCTGGGCGCGGTCGGCGGCACGGCCATCGGCGGGCTGATCGGCACCTCGATCGAGCATGTGACCGGCGACACCACGGGCTGGGAATACATCGTCCGCAAGCCGGACGGCGAGCTGCTGTCGGTCACCCAGCGGGAGGAGAAGCCCATCGAGATCGGGCAGAAGGTGCTGGTCATCGCCGGTAGCCAGGCCCGCATCGTCGCCGACTATTCCACGGACCCGGAGCCGGCTCCCGCGGTGAAGGAGGCGGCCAAGGACGCCCCGAAGGAAGCGGTCAAGGACGAGGCCAAGCCCGCCGCGGCGATCGAGGCGGAGGAACTTCCCGCCCCAGCCCCGACGGAGACTCCCGCGGAAGCCCCGGCTTCGGCCCCCTCGACTCCGGACAGCGCCCCCTTGCGCATCACC